>JABXHY010000009.1 GCA_013373375.1 Gammaproteobacteria bacterium | reverse complement strand
GATCGTGACTCTGTGAGTAGACGAGATTTGATGGATGTAATTTCAAATAATTAGGGTCAGAGTGGAATTCCTGAACTTCACAGGAGTTTAAAATATATTCAATCGGCTTTACCCCTTTGCCCACTTCATAAAATTAACGATACGAGAGTGCTTTGTAACCCTAAAGGTTACCCTGCCGAAGACAACAAAGATTTTCAGCCTTGTATAAGGTTCGAAGTTTAGTTGAACGAGAAAAGTTCATGAAAAAATATCAAAGCTTATTTTTCTTAGCTGTGCTGATTGCGAGCCAGTGTTTACAGGCGAACAATTTTCCTCTGCGTGAAGATGAGGGTTTAGGAGACGTGGTATATCGTGACATCGCGTATGACAAAACACTTAAAGTGAGAGCGATGTCGAGTGACAGGCTAGAAGCCGGACGAGCAATAATAACTTATTTGGTCAGTTGGGAGATGTGCGATGGTGGAGCTTGTGTAAGTCGAGGAACGACAATTACAGAGTTGATGCTTCATCATCCTATGTTTTTTATTGAATGGTTTAGTCGAAATCCTTATTCTCAAAAGCGATGGCTTCGTTCACAAGACTTAATCTTTAATGGATTCACAGAAGACTTAAAATTTCAGGAAATAGTTGAACTCAAAGAAAAATTAATTCGACAGCTAAAAGGGCTTAAGTTAAAAAGCGCTACTAAAGCCGATTTTTTAAATGCTTATATCGATAAGCTAGAAAAGATTGAAGTGCCAAATTATCAATAATGAGGATTAGAATAAAAAAGGAAAGATCTTCAGATCTTGCACTACATAGTTTATAAAGTCGAAGTAGTTTTTAATAATTAGGGTCAGAGTCGATTTCCTGATGTTCTCAGTATTTTAAACTACATTCAACCGGCTTGACCCCTGTGCCATTCCGATTTCCTGATGTTCTCAGAAGTTTAAACTATACTCAACCGGCTTGACCCCTGTGCATCTTAGTGTCTTTTAAAGAAAATATTTAATGACCTTGAGTTATCAATGTCGTTTAAGGTAATAGACAATTCAGAAGTACTTGGGATTTCTTTACCATTAATCAATAAACTCCAGCCTTTGTAAAATCCAGAGTATCCGTAATCAATTCTTTTAAGATGTGAGAACAGATCGCCTAACGTAGCTGAGGAGGGTAGTTCAAACACTTCTTGGTGAGGAGCGTTCACATCATCTGCCATGCAAACACTGTCTCGCCATATCGTTACTTTAATTTTGCTCATAAACTGGCATCATCAAAATCGAGAGATTTAAAGTCTTTGTAGAGCTCTGGGAACTGAGTCGATAGGTAGTGACAAATGCTAGATTCATCATTTTTTATTCTTGACTTGGTAAAGTTATCGAGCTCCAGCAAATACTTTCTAAGCCTGGCTTCATCTTGTAATGTGCTCATAACATCTATCACATTGACGTTAATAAAGTCGATTAGGCGAACAAGCTTAGTCTCGTCAATTCCCCATACATTGATATTATTACTGATTATTAATTGATTTTTATAATAAGCATCACTTCTTTCGATATCAGGCGCAAATAGCCTTCTTACGATCACATCACAACGGGGAGCACATTTGGTGAATCTATAGTACACCTCTGGGTATCCCCAAATATAAGCGCTTTCTTCGCCAAAAGACTTTTCCATTTTTATAGAGGAAAACAATGGAGAGATTGCTAGCCCCACACTTTCGCCCTGTCTATTTGTGCGTGTTGTAGATAAACCAATTCTAACTTTTATATCGCCGACTGTTCCTGAAATACGAGGGCCCGACTTGGCATATCGAAAGCCCTTTTCCTTAAAGTACCTGCCCAGTTCATTACAAACGCCTTGAAAAATATCTTTGCAGTCGGTGTACTCTGTGTAGTTATTTATTATGCTATCTGGAGCAATTTGCCAGTTTTCTACATTATCCATATTTATCCTTTTAGAAAATGCGATAAGGGCTCTACCATTGAAATTAGTAGTTGATGAGTAGCGAATATTAACTACACTCAGTTATGACAAGAGTGTGGCTAAAGGGGTCCGTTATCGAAAGATTAACTCGGTCTTAAAATGCCGCTCTTGTCACCTACATCATCCATCCAAAATCTACCGGGATGATGTCAATCTTTACGATCGTGACTCTGTGAGTAGACGAGATTTGATGGATGTAATTTCAATCTAATCAAAGAGATCGTCATGAATCAATTCAACCCCCAAGAACTTCACGTTAGCATTGATGTTGGTTGCTATCAACACGATATTTCAGTTGGCCTTGCTGATGGAAGGTTTCTCGGGCGCTTTGAAATCAATCATGATAATGCAGGTTTTGCTGATTTATTTGATAAAATAGAGGAGTATAAAACGCAAAGTAATGGATCGGTTTCTGTTGCAATGGAAGGCTACAACGGTCACGCTCGTCCATTAGACAGGTTGATCCAAGCTAAAGAGTATCGACTGCTTAATATCAATAATTTAAAGCTTGCTCGCTTTAAAGAAATCTTTCCTGGTGCTGCAAAAACCGACTCTATAGACTCCAGAAAAGGACTTGAGCTTTTTCAGTTGCAGCAAACGTTGCCTCTCGCCAAAAATGTATTGCAAGAAGTACATGCTATTCCACAAGTAAATCAAGAGCTTAAACGATTGACTCGCAGAAGAAGGCGCTTGGTCAATGAAAGAGTCAGCTATATCAACACGTTACAGTCAGACTTAAGGGCATTATGTCCTGGTCTTGTTGAAATAACGAATGACGTTAAGAACGTTTGGTTCCTAAACTTTTTAGCCTCAGCTAACGACTTAAAACAACTTGCCAGAAAAAGTAAAAAAACACTTTTGAACATTAGCCAGGTTGGTCAAAAGTATGTTGAGGTGATCCTTAAGTGGCAAAAAACGGCGATGTTCAGTGACGATATATCTTTCATGTCACCGATGATCAAACAGGACGTAACTCGCATTATCGAACTGCGAAAGATGATTAAAGCGCTCGACAATGAAATACTCAAGAAACTAGAACACTCAGAAATAGGACAAAGATTGCTATCGATAAATGGCTTTGGTGTTACATGTTGCGCTGAGCTAGCTGGTGAAATTGGATGCATTGAGCGTTTCAGAAAAGAATCTAGTTTAGCTTTAACACCGCTTTACGCTGATATGGTGACCAAACTAAAAACCATCACCAGCATGATTTACAACGGCAGAATGACAATCTCCGGTAATCACACGATGGACATCAAGGTTTATTATCAGCATCCTGATAAACTTAGGGTAGAAACATTGCCAGCTGGTCATGCGTCAGAAGCGGCTTCAATTAACATTCTGGATTTAGCCAATGGCAAGGGACAAATTTCTTTTCCTGCTCAAAACATGACAGTGCCATACCCGTTTGAACCTGGTAGTACTGACAATTTAAAGCAAGAAGAAGATCCTTTAGGTTGGTATCACACCTTGATTAATGCCGACCCCAGTAAAGTGACCGAGATTGAAACTAAAGAAATTAAAGGCAGTCTGGCGCAAGGTTTTTTGATTGAAGATCAGGGCACACAAATTCGTGTTTGGGTGAATTCTAATACTCAACTTCCTGTAAGTTTAAATGTGCGTTTACCACAACAGGACGGACAGGAACTCTTTGAGTTGCAGGCGGAACTGACTTTCAATAAAAAAATTGATGCGGAGTTATTTAAGTTAGATAACTAGAGCACTAACAGCCGACGCGAGTAGTTCCGTCGGCTGTAATTTATTTTGAAACAATTGCTGAATAATTAGAGTCCGAAAAAATAAATGGATCAGGTCACTAATTAAATGATAAAGGCATTATTTACAACAATATTTCTGCTATTCTTAGCACTAAGACAATTCAATAAAAAATAAGACTTTGAAACCTTTATTGCTTCAAAACGCTGTTTTAGCGATTATTTTTATCAGTCTCTCCTTATTTGCTTATCACTCGATAGAAAATAACCAACAGTTAGAGATAGCAAAGGACCTGGAACATGAGCTTTCAGACTCTATAGTCACAATCAATAACCAGGTTCAAAAACAGCTCGAAGATCTGCGAGCGATAGCTTCTTTTGTTTCATTGACAACAACGCTAACACCCACGTCCTTTGAGAATTACGCAATGCGTAAGATAGGTGAAAGACCAGAATGGGATATTCTCGAATGGCAACCTATTGTGAGAAAAGAAGATCGAACGTCATTTGAGGAAAACATACGCAGTTCGTTTTATCCTAACTTTCGCCTCTGGGAACCTGATGATAAGGGAGAGCCACGTCAAGCAGCCGTTCGCGAAGAGCATGTTCCTGTATTATTTATGGTGTCAAAGTCGAGTGATACTAATACACGTGGGCTGGATCTCGCCTGGTCAGTCGAACGAATGGAGTCAAAGTGGTCAGCACGAGACACGGGTAATGCACAACTCTCTGGACTATTTGACTTAGTCACTTCAGATACCCAATCGTCAAATAAACTAGGGTATGCAATTACACTCCCTGTTTATAGTGGCGGGATAACACCAACAGATTTATATGATAAGCAAAAGAGAATTATTGGCTATATAGCGGGTGTCTATAGCATCAATAATGCCTTTAGCGAAATTATTACGTCATTGAAGCAAAGTAATCTTAAAATCGAAATAGTTGATACCCCGACAGACATTGATAGTTCTATAGAAATAGAACTGGCTGATTCATCTACGATAGCAACGGGGTCATTAACACTCTTATCGCAAAACTGGCAAATTAAGCTAATTCCAAATCAAGCTTTTTTCAATGCCTATTCCAGCGCAAGAGAGTTCGCTTTTATTGGGGTCGTAATCGGTTGTTGGTTTTTATTATCGTGGTTTTTATTTCTACTGCACAGGAAGCAACTGAAACTACTAGAGCTCAAAGAAACACTGGAACATACTCTACATTATGTTCGTAATTCCAAAGATCGATTTAAAGAACAAGCACGTCGAGATGCATTAACTAAGCTATTAAATAAACAAGCTTTTATCGAAAAGGTAAGTGACGAGCTTGGCAGAGCCGTGCGGTTTAAAAAACCTTTGTGTCTATTAATGATCGACTTAGATCATTTTAAAAAGATCAATGACACCTATGGCCATGTTTTTGGTGATGAAGTACTTAAGTCCTTTGCTGAAACCTTTTCTAAATACTTACGAGAGCAAGATGTTTTATGTCGCTATGGCGGTGAAGAGTTTGCTTTAATAATGATTGAAACAACGCTCGAAGAAGGAGATAAGATCGCTAATCGACTATTCGATGAAGTTCGAAATTTATCTATTTTTAATAAGGAAGCCGAACGATACATACATATTACGTGCAGTGGTGGCTTAGCCCAATATCATCAAAATGATTCCGTTAAAAACTTTATAAAGCGGGCAGACGAAGCTCTGTATAGAGCAAAGAGAGCGGGGCGCAAGCAAATTTGTTTACATCAGTAAAGCGCTCTATCTATGGGCTTTATCTAAGAGAGCTAAACATAATTTTCTGATTGAAACACTCCTTTTCTATATTTAACTTCCGGCTCTTCCGGCTCTTCCTTCTTTCCAAGACGAAACTCGCCCTGGTAACGACAAAAACGTGATTATTCCCATAAAAAATGAGACTAAATTACGTTTTTAAACACCCGTTTAAATATAGAATAACGCATATCGCGATAAGAGATGTCTTGGGCCTCTATCAGTTAGGAATAAAACTCCGATTTTTATACAATGTTTGTGAAGGAAGTATTTAAATGAACGCTGTTTCTCTCGTACATGTTACACCCCCGAAAACAAATCCCCAGCTGAGCTGTGTTATCGACTTCCAAGATAAGGCTCATCCAAGCGAGTCAGGAAAAGTTATTGCTTATTCTGCATTAAATTTCAGTGTAGAGGTTAATGAGGACACCCACTTATCCGTCGGTAGCCAGATTACTGCGACTTTTCCGATAGATGGCAAAGAAAGCATCGTTCATGGCTTTATTAAGTCGAAAGTTGACAGCCAAAATGGCTGGATTCTCAGCATTCAGCAAACTCAAACGCCTTTCGCGGTAAGAGGAGTAAACGATTTTCGTACCAGTCGACGATGGAAGTGTAATAGCAAATACCAGCCCACAGGTGTATGCGAATCGCCTATCGCACTGAGCAGCAAACTGTTTTTTCGCGCCTTAGAAGTTTCGAAAAGCGGATGGACGTTGGTGACCAGCTTAAGAAATGAAGGCATAGAACCTGGACAGCAACTCAAGACATCCATGCAATTGCCTACAATTGGTCCGTTTAAACTGAACCTAACTGTAGTACATGTTCGCCGTCGAGAAGTCGATGGAGAAGTTCAACTGGTCATTGGTGTAAAGTATAAAACAAAGAGCAAATCCTTTTTTGCAGCGCTTGCACAATACCTACTCCAATTTAATGCCGATGCGACGGCAAAAGCTCTTTATAAAGAAGGTTTAAAAACTCGAGCTATCAGTGAAGCAGTCACCTTTAAAACCGTTGAAACACAGCAAGAATACGAAGAAGTTTTGGCGCTTAGGCTCTACTCTTATGGACAAGCGCAAAAGATCAATGCGACAGACCCGTCGAAAGTCATTTCCAAACACGATCACTGGGACAACATTTTCATTGCCAAACACCATGGTAGCGTTATTGCTTGCGTTCTACTTATTACACCTAATGAAAATCAACTACTAGAAATAGAAGAAGATCTTAACTGTCGTATCGATGATGTTATACCGAAACGGGAAGAAGTCGTAGAAATAACCAAATTATGCACACACTCTGAGTACCGTGGTGGAGACCTGATTGCCGGGTTGTTTCGGGAAATGGGTGTGTTCTGCTTAGAAAAAAATCGAACGACCGTCATTTGTGGCACAGATGACAAACTTGCGCCGCTTTACCTAAACTGTGGCTTTAAAGAAACCAACTACAATTACACCATTGAACGATATGGCAATTTACAGCATCGATGCCTGAAAGGGGATGTGATTACTAGTGTACTGGGTGGAAAGTTAGTTAACCCAATCATTTGGTCATACTTATGGAGACCGTGTGTTGAGTATTTTAGTAAGCGCAATCAAAACAAATTAACTTTCCGACAAAATATGCACTTAAAGATTCACCGCTTTTTTACGCCAATAATTCGTCGAATAAAAGCTTAACTGGCATTTAAAAGAATGATCAGCAGATTGTTAAATAAATCTGTTTTATTCACGACTGTAGAACAGTCTGTTGATCAACTTTCTTATTAAAACTCTGTTAATAAATCTTCCTATTGAAACCTCCCTTTTTAAACTTCTACTAAACAGCCTAACTCAAACTCGAGATATAAAAAATTCAAAACAATAGGCTAACCAGTTGAAAACCTGACAAATCCGTAAATTCTGTACTTCTAAGCTTTAATATCCAAAGTATTAATACCCTAAATCTTAAACCTTATAAAAGCCGATGATTTATTGATTGGTGCCAACAATATTTGAGCAGACGATACAAGAATGATCGGACTAATACGGTGTATTGAGTAACGTCAGAAAGAAGCTAAGCACTTTTCTTATTAAAATCAAAACGATTTTCTCACTAAAATCAAAGCGATAGACAGAATTTAATAGGAAATATTTAGAGTAATATACTATAACTAGAGCATGCTACCTAAATACTGTCTCGCCGCGCTTGCGGTTCTGTTCACACAAGCCTGGTCTTTGACATGCCAGGCTAGCCCACTCGTTGTTGCTGGTGACGAGGACTACCCTTTATCCATCCATACGCATGCGCAATACTTAAGGGACGGTAACAACCATTACAACCTGAGCGACTTAGAAGCAATGGACCAAGTGTTCGAGCCTTTGCCTAATGATAGAGCTCACTTCGGTTATCATTCAGAAGGGATCTGGATGCGGTTCCAATTGAAATTTGAAGCTCCCTCTTCCATGAGTCCGGCGCAAGAAAATCAAATTTCTATGGTCAGGAAATACTTGGAAGTAGGTTACCCTATTTTAAACGTGGCGCGTTTGGTATATCGGGATCACGAAGGAAATGTTCAGGATCTGGACTTGGGCTTTAAGCACTCCTTTTCTCAGCGACCAGTATCTTTTCGACATCCGGTATTTCCGATTTCATTGCCTCATGGAGAAACCACTACTTTTTATTTGAACGTAAAACTCAAGGGTGGATCCTTAAAAGCGCCTTTAAGACTATGGGATTACCAATCATTTCACCGTCATCTCGCTGAGAGTGACTTTTACTTTGGCACATTCTTGAGCGGTTTACTCTTTATCAATTTTTACAGCTTGTTTTTGTTTATCTCTCTTAAAGAAAGAATCTACCTTACCTATACACTATTTGTTTTGACTTCTTATTTGAGTGCGGTGAGCTTATCTGGACACGGATTTGAATTTTTTTGGCCAAGTATGCCCAAATTAAATGATGGGATTCTACAGTTCTCCTTTAGTTTGGCTATGGTTTGCTTTATCCAGTTTACTCGAGAATTTTTAGAGGTTAGGACACGTTTTCCTAAGTTTGATTGGCTCCTTAAATCAATGAGCATTTATTGGGGATTAATTGCTTTATTAGCAGCGACAACATCCATCTATTTTGGTCGGGTCGTTACCGCAAGTATGTTACCCAGTAGCTTAGTTTACTTGCTTGCTGGTGTGTTAATGCTTGGTGTCGAACGTCGCAAAGCAAAATTTTATTTAATTGCTCATTCCAGTGCTTTAGCCGGATTGCTGCTGTATTCCTTAGATCAACTTAAAATTATTCCTTCCACACTTTTAACGCAAGAGGGTGTGGTACTCGGGCTAATGGTCGAAGTTATTGTATTTTCGTTTGCTCTGACGGACCGAATAAATCAGGAGAAAGCTCAAAAGTACTACGCCATGGTCGCAGAAAGGGATGCACTGGTTAAAGTCGAAGAAACCAAACAGGAAATGCTTTACATTGGCACTCATAATGACTTAACCGGTTTTCCGAACAAAGTCCTGTTTAAGGAAAAAGTCATACAGAAGCTTATTGAAAACACGCCATTTACGCTGTGCATGTTACACCTTTCAGAAATCAAAGAGGTGAACAAGACACTGGGCCATAAAAATGGCGACGCTATTGTTGAACTGTACGCCAAAGATTTAAACGACTACTTAGAATCTTCATCGATTCAAAATACCTTAGAGTTGAATGAGAAAGGTCAGTTTTATGCTGCACAAATCGACTTCAGTCACTTTGCATTTATCTTGAGTTGTTCAAAAGAAGATATTGATAGCCATGGCTTTAAAAAACAATTTTCAAATATTCCCAGTGAAGTAAAATATCAAAATATGAATATTGATTTACAGCCATTTGTAGGAATGGCTTGCTATCCGGAACATGGAGAAAAGTATTCTGAATTGCATAAGGCGTTAAACATTGCCATTGAGTTTGCCGAACGAGCGTCCAAAAATTTTGCTATGTACCAGCCACAAATAGAAGCCAATAGTGAAAGACGTTTAATACTCACCAGTGAGTTAAGACGCGCCATCAATAATGATTTATTAACTCTGAATTATCAGCCTCAGCTGGACTTAAAGTCTCGGCGTGTTGTGGGCGTCGAGTGCCTAATTCGCTGGATTCATCCTGAATATGGCTTTATACCACCTGATGAATTTATTCCCAGTGCAGAAAAAACAGGGTTGATCACTGAATTGACCTACTGGGTCTTAGCGCAAGCTTATAAAACTTTCATTAGCTTAAAGTCTAGCGGGATATTGTTAAACTTTTCAATCAATATCTCGACGCGTGACCTTCGTGATGTTCAGTTTTGTGACAAAGTTGCGGCGATTGTCCCAGACGAAGCAGATAGAAAACAAATGATTTTAGAAATTACCGAGTCTTCCATAATGGAAAATGTCCAAGAGTCATTACAAGTTCTCAATAACTTAGTCAAGCTTGGCTTTCGCCTTTCCATCGACGATTTTGGTACAGGCTATTCTTCCTTAACGTACCTAAAAAAGCTTCCGGTTGAAGAGCTAAAAATCGACCGTGCCTTTGTTACTAATTTTAAAGAAAATGAAGATGACAAGAAAATAGTAAAAACGATCATTGAAATGAGCCACTCGATGGACTTATACGTGGTGGCAGAGGGCGTAGAAGATTTAGAAACCTTTGACCAACTGGCTGACTTAAACTGCGATTTGGCCCAAGGCTACTACATGTGTAGACCGGTTAAAGCAGATGAGTTAAGGTCTTCTATTATTGAGGCAGAAAAAAATGTTAACGAGTCAACAAATACACAAGCTGGTTAATGAACGTGAAAGGAAAAATCCTATCGAATTAGTTTAAGTCAAATAATTAAAGTGAACGAGTCTAGTGCATACTTCGCACACCATGATTGATGAATTAAGAGAACAAGCCAATCAAATAGAATACTTTTACTCTAACCTTTTCCGAGTCAAAACAAATAGCACAACGTTTTTTATTGAAATGGAACTTATCTTGTTTAATTATGTCTGCTTGTATAGTGCCTGATACAAGCATTGCAAGATCTCTATTAACAATAATAAACTATTGGAAAAGAATTGATTATGTCTAGAATAAGGAACTTGGGTGGAATAGTATGCGGACTTTTTATATGGAGTTCAGCATTGTCTACAAAAGAGCTTACAGCAGAAGAGCTAGCAGCAGAAAACTCAATTGAAAAAGAACCCATCGCAGAACAATCCATCGAAGAACAATCTAAAGTTAACACCGCAATATCCAAATTTGAAAAGACCCTGAAGCAAAAGGAATCACAGTTCGATGATAATGGCGACTGGAAAGATGTAGATTGGATTAAAAAGAAACTGGCTCATATGGTTGAAATTGATCAGTTAATGAGAATGGAGTCTATGTCGACTGCCGATAAAGGTTTTAGTGATTCTGAAGCAAAGGAATATAAGGAAAAGTTTCAAGTTTTTTACAAAGAGATTGATGAAGCTAACACGCGCGATATGAAGCGAATAATAGAAATTCATGGTTGGCCTGTTATCTCAAAATTTGGGAAGGAAGCCGAAAATCATGCATGGCTTATTGTTCAACACGCAGATCACGATATCGATTTTCAGAAATCAGTTCTTGCTCTATTAGAAAAGTTGTTACCCAAGAAAGAAACCAATCCCTCAAGCTATGCTTATCTCTATGATCGCGTTGCTTCATCGTACTTTGATCCTAGTAAAAGAGCATTACAAAAGTACGGAACACAAGGAGCTTGTAAGGGGGAAAACAGTTGGGAACCATTACCAATGATAGAGCCTGAGAAAGTCGACGAACGACGTGCATCAGTAGGGCTAACTCCAATGAAAGAGTATTTACCGCTGGTTAATGCGCTATGTTCAAACTAGTCTCTGAGTACTCGCGCGGTATTGTTCTTTCCTTAATTTTGATTAACTCTCTCTTGGTTGTAGCTGATACAGCTGAGAGTTCGAATAGTTATGCGTTAGAATTGCTTTCAATCAAAAAAATGAAGCGAGTGTAGAGTCGAAGCATGCTAAGCCGCTTATAAAGGTCTTAAATAATCATAATAAACTAACCAACTGGGAATTGAAAAAATGGCATATACAAGAATACAGTTATCAGGTTTTTTGTGTCTAATAATATTAGTCTGCTCGTCATCAGTGTATTCGGAAGCGAACAACGAAAAATCTGGTGCAGTTTATCTTGTGGCGCAAATCGACATTAAAGACTATCAAGACTATATGAAAAAGTATGGAAGGCCCGTTACTCAGCAACTCATTAAAGCAGGAGCGGAAATTCTAGTTGCGACTCAGAGTGGTGAGGTGCTAGAGGGCGAATGGTCAGGGAATTGGACCGTAATATCGAAATTCCCAAACTCTGAGGCAGTTAATAGTTGGTACAATTCTAAAGAATACAGTCTGTTTAAAAAGATGCGAGTGACCGAGCTAATTAACAATGGCAATATTATTGTTCTACCGGGCCTAAAATAAAGCAGATAATTATAATCGGTGTATCGAATTAAGGAATGTTACATTCTTCGCCGTCCTGAAATATCTTGCTATGCTAAAATTTAAGACCTTTTCTTTAGAGAACAAAACATGTCAACTAAAGCGCAAATATTACTATTAACAGCATTAATGATTTATTCATCAATTTGCTTAAGCGAAGATCAATCGGCTTTGCAATTGGATGCTAATGGCCTAGCTGAGTCAGATCAAATTCCAGGTATTGCTTTGGCAACGGGATCTTGTGACTCAAGTTATAGCGCTGTATCTGGGGTTATAAAATTAGGTACTGCAATAAAAGTGACTCAAGAGTCTAAGTTCAACCTTGGGTCGAATAGTAAGTCGATTCTCGCGACTGCAGCAGCGGTGGCAGAGCAGAATAAGCAAATTGTTATAAATAAAGCGCAATATGGTGATTATAAAGCGACTCTAGAAAACTATTTAACTCATACCAGTGGATTGCCTGCTTTTTCCTCGGGTAAAGAGCTGAATCAAGTCGATATTCCTCACAACACGAAGAATAAAGCTAAGTACTTTGCGACGTTTGTAATGACGAAAGCCGATGAGTCAAAAATAGGCACTATGCTGTACAGTAATGCTGGATATGTTGTGGCGGGTCAAATTCTAAATGAAACACTGCATAAACCTTGGTACTCAGTAATTAATACGTCTTTATTCGGTCCTCTCGATATAGAGGCATCGCTTGGTGACGGGCAAAGCGAGATTGATGCAATTGGTCATTACACTGATGGAGGACTCAAACCGTATGAGTTAAATGAGCCTGCAATTCCCGAGTATCTGGAAGCAGCCGGTAATATTTCGATGTCGATAAATGATTACTCGAAGTACTTAAAATTTCATTTATGTGGATTAACGGGTAAAGACTCTTCAATCTTATCGTCGAAAAAGGTCCAAATGCTACACAAGCCATATCAAGAAACGGGAAGTGCCATGGGGTGGGGCGTTTCTGAAATAGAAGGACATCAGACGAGTTTCCATATTGGAGGGACAGGAACCTTCATATCAGTCGCAGCAATCGTACCGAGTAAAAACTATTTTAATATCATACTTATTAATAACGGTTCAGGAGAAGCAAAGTCTCTAGCTGTTAGTTGGGTTTTACAGCAGATAAAAAACTTATAACATTATTAGAGTTAATTAAGTTAGAGCCGATAAATCGAGTAGAATTAACGGCTCTAGTTGGGGAGAAGCTTACATTGCTCAATGTTTTTATGAACGGAATTTTTAAATCTAGCTTTGCAACACGTAACTGAACTTTGCAAACAAAGTCTTCTGAGACTCAGTAATTTCATCCAGCGGAGACTCTTCAAAGCCATAGCTAGAATATCCTAGAAAGAATAAACTTTGCGGATTAACTTTGTATGAGAAGAGTAATTGCCAACCTAATGTTTTGTCGGTTTCGTTTGTCGACTCATACTTAACTTGACTGTATTGGTTGGTAAAACGAAGTTTTGATCGTAAGTCAAATTGATAGGTTAGCCTCAGATTAGCGATATTCGCTTTGTAGTGTTCTCCAGCGAATTGGTTTGGATCATCATCTGCGTCGACTTTAAGATCATAGATTAGCCCGTCATAACGAATAGTGAAGTGTTGACCGACTTGCCATTTGATTTGTGGCTCAAATAACTTAATCTCACCTAGCCGAGTATTGTTAAAATCAATTTGGTCGCCAACTCTTAGGAAATGACCGAGCCAAAGATCTTTATAAGGTCGAAATTCAAACCAGGTGCTAAAGGAGTTTTCAGAAAAGTAAACATCATTATAAAGCTGTTCACGAGTTAGCAAGCCAGTTCGGATGAAAAATTCCTTTGGACCGTTTATACCAAAATAGGCTTCAACTTCTTCTTCTAATTTTCGGCCTTGTTGATCTTCAGTACGATCAACATCACCTGAGACAAACCATCGTGTCCAAGGACTTTTCTTATCTTCATTAAACCATCGATGTTCACCGCCTACGACCAGTTTACGAAAATTAACGCGCGATATAAAACCTAGGTCTGCGCGAAAATCTTCGCCAAAGTCCAGATAGTCAATATAAATGGTGTAATCTCTTTTACGATGTCGGTAGTTGACCGTTAAAGCATCATCCGAATAAACCGGGTCTACCGAAAATTCTGTGACGATCGACTCTGGATTTTCACTGGTCGAATGCATCCACTGTGCTTTCACATAATTACTTTCATTAAAGTAATACGTTGAATCAACCGCTGCCACTTGATTTAAATAATCATCGGCAGATCGATGGGTCAAAGTTAATCCAATATTACTTTTGTTGCCAAATTCGTTTTGAACACGACCAATAAACACACTTGATTCAGTATCATCGAGTACCGCCAAATCGGAGCCAAATGCTCCCGGTAAAATGAACGAGGTTTGGCTATCATGTGCACCTAGGAAAGCATAAGTTGTACCATTGGTTTTTCCGGTAACTTTGCTTCCATAGTCCGGCTCTGCAATGCTTCGCGTGTGAACTAAATTGTTATGTGACTGAAAGTAATCTTGCCCCTCAAGAAAGAATGGCCTTGCTTCCTGAAAGAATAAAGCAAACGTTGTGTTCACGTTTAACTGCGCCGCATCTGCTTCGACTTGAGAAAAATCAGGATTAATTGTTGCATTAGCGATCCAATCTTCGCTTATCGCCCATCGTGCATCCAAACCTACTTCACTATTATTTTCTGAATCCCAATCATTCGTTGTTATTGGATCGCGAGTTTCTTCTTGAGACAAAGTTAGCGTTGGCGTTAATTCAAAATGATCAGAAGAGGTTAAGTTTTGGAAGCCCTCTACTTTATGGTACTGACAAATAGAACAACTCAAGTCTCGGTCATTTGGTGAGTCAGATAAGATTTTTCTGGCTTCGCGTGGATAAATGCGCAGAAATTGAATCCCCCATTGCTGTTTGGCTAAACCAGAAGGAAATCGGATACTTCGATAGGGAACTGCTATTTCAACTTGATAGCCATCAGGTTTCATCTGCCCAGCACTTTCCCATAAGGTATTCCATGAGGAATCTTCATTGTTTCGAGTATCGTCTCGGGTAAGATCGCCTTGCGCTCCTAGTGGATTAACGAAAAATTCAAAAGCTCTGCGATCAGCGTTAAATGGATCGAAAATTACGCCAACAAAATCGTCTTGAAAAATCTGATCACGATCGCGAAAGTAAGCTCTAATATTGTCTGGTTCGTTATCTTTGGCATCAAATGCAAAGTAAATATACTCGCCGTCTTCCATCATATAAGCGGTAGTTTCGACCGGAGCCGGTAAATTTTCAGCAGGATAGGTTTCGAGGTGTAGTTTTACTTGTTTTGCTTGCTTCCATTCACCTTCGCTCAAATGTCCGTCAATTTTTGGCGCCTTTGTTACTCTTGGCATGTCGTAAGTGGTTTTCTCACTTATTGCACTGGCTCCAAAGCCGCTGAGTATAATAATACTGCTTAAGAAAAGTCTCCCCAAATGCATTAATAATTCCTATTATTTTAGTTAAACGAGCTTTTGGACGGAGATTATGGTCAATTGGTTTGAATAATGTGTATTACAAATGTAATGAAATGTAACAAGATGAGATATAGCGCGAGCATCAGATCATCATGGTGGTCGATAAACAAATATTTAGAATCAAGCGTCTCGAATTAAATATCTAGAATGTACATAACTCAAGCTAATCTATGTAAACTTTTACTTACTTTATGAGATTTTTCGAAAATTTCCCATTATGACTGTTAATCGCACTACTATCGTAACTGGAACGGCGCTCGTAGTTTTGAGCGCCTTTTTATGGACGGTTATCGATAGTAACGACAGTAACAAAAAGAGAATTGAAAGTAATGATTTGCAGTCCACTGAATTCACAGAAAGTAATTTAAATGAAAATTATTCTAAAAAGATAATCGATACTGAAAAGAATAAAGAAGTCGTTGAAGCTGCAACTTCTGATAAAAACTCAGATGATTTAGACGATGTGCAAGATCCAGAAGATATTCAGCAGTTTGTAAAATCTGGCAATCCGAAAAAGGTTCAAGCTTATTTTGCACGTCAGCGTAGCGAAAGAGCGAAACTGGTATTAGAGGAAATGTCGTTGCAAGGTGATGATTCTGCATGGGCTGAAGATTTAAGAAGTAAATTTTCAGATATGCAAAATTTATTTCCAGGATTTGAAGATTTGACTTTATCATCAACCGACTGTCGTGATTCGATTTGCGCTTTGAGTATTCGATTTGATACTCAGCTTAATAGAGACCATTATGCTGCGCTTAAAAACTTAAATAACGTATTAGGGATGGACACATTTGTGCATCACGATGCCGGAGAAGGATTATCAGTTATATATCTAGCAAAAGAAGGTGCTAGCTTACCTAATATCAAAAAAGAAAGTTAAGCTTTTCAATTGTTTGATTGTTTTCTCTACTCACCTCTCGGGGCTAGAGCTACAGGATGTGGTAATAGCCCTTTTTAAATCCCCTGTTTTAACCGTTCATAAACATATTGATATAAGTGCAATATATTTCTTGTCTGCCAGTTATAAAATCATTACCTGATACTTTTGTATCAAAGCTCTATTACAATTTATATCTTTTCTAAAAATAGTGAGTAATAAATACAGCCCGCTTATAGACTAGGTTGTTAATCTATATTCCTTTCGATTTATGGAGCTTAAGTGAGGTACTTAATTAGTGAGATACAAAATCGATTTTATTGATAATCATGTTGTTATAACTGCTGACCCTTCAGGTCGATATGAGTCAATTGAGGAACTTAAAACGGCTGCTCTAAGGTTTCATGATTCTTATCGCTCTGTGAGGCTTAACAGCGTAGAAAGCGAAGCTATAGATGTCAGTTGCTTGTCGAATGAGGAACTTGATGACTTGATTATAAAGCCGAAGCCTACGTTCTGTCCGAAGTGCGAATATGAGATGGAAATTGGATTATGTTTCACTAAAACAAGCTTTTGGGGTTTCATAATGTGGGGTTTCTCTCACAAAGATTTAGTATTCCAGGGCGTGGATGGTAAAGATTCAGTTATATTGCCAAACAATACATCGACGACAGCTTACAAGTGTCAAACATGCGGCCTTGTCATGATACCGTAATCAGATTAATAAGGTGGTGTTTATGAAAGAAGTAAGAATGATTTTGGCTATATTGGCTTTTTTATTTGGAGTGTTTTTAATACTAGACCTTATCATTAACGGATTTGATTTCCTTGTATTAGTTGCAAGCTTATTAAGTTTGATTTGTACGCACTATATAAAACCTAAAGACCTAAAAGGACAATATGATTATCTTGATCCAGTGGTTGAAATTCTAGATGTTGTTCTGGATATCCCATTCAAAATAATTTCGATATTTTTTAGAGGGATTGGACGCAGTGGAAAGGATGACGTTGTTGACTTAGATTTGTGATTCTGATGAGAATAGCTATAGTTTAGTGGCAAATTGTTGGTTGGTGAACGGAATGAATCAAAAGAGTCTGAAAATCGCAGTCGGAAGCATTGTCGTATTAATATCGATGTATACTCTTAGTGGATATTTTTGGGCAAACGGCGAGCGATTGAGAGTTGATCTTCCTTCATACTTTAAGGTAAATGGTAACTATCTTGCTCTTTTATTTGATAATAAAGTATTTAATCTAAATCAGGTGGGTAAAGTTAACTCGATTATTGACTTAGATGACTTTTCAATCATTGCATATGGTGATTTTGATTTTTACTCCAATGGCGACCTTTTGATTTATCATAAAAATCAGGACACTTCATTTCTTAATAGTCTTTTCTCGACCGAGCTTAAACAATCTGCAGTAATTAAGACAGACTATAAAAGTGATGGTTTTTATCGCTGTAGTATTGCAAAGGAAAATTGCGAACGATTAGAAATTTCAATGCTTACTCCCAATAGAATATTTAGAGTGGTGATTAATAAAGCGAGTAACTCTATTTATTTAGCTGACAGTGCTTCCGATAGTTTACGTATACTCGATGAAAATGGTAATCAAATTGCCTCGCTAAACACGAACTTAAAATATCCAAGGGAAGTATTAGTAAGTGGCAATGACCTTGTGATTGCTAATACAGGGCGCAGTAATATACTGATAAGCGACCTTAATGAACCATCCACTATTAAAGAAGAGAACGATGTAAATATCTCACGCAATTACAATCGACCCATTCATATCGCAAGAACTAAAAGTGAGTGGTGGGTTGTTTTTGCTAATAGAAAGATCGGAAATCGAATCTATCGGTTTGACGATAGTTGGCAAGACAGACGGAAAATAGAGTTATACGACTTAAATGATCCAGGTGACTTGGTTTATTTTGAGGAAAAGATATGGGTCTCTGGACAAGAAGACTTCAAAATTGCACAGTTTAATGAATATGGTACTCGATTAGAGTTCAATATAGACGAGTCAATTTCAGTGTTATTAGAAGAAAAAAAAGAACAATACCTCAGCTTTGAAGCTTTAAAAGTACGATATTTAGTATTTTTCGGTTTGGTTTTAGTTGTTGGATTCACGGTGGCATTTGTGTTGGAGAGAGCAGAACTAAATCAAATCTTTAATCGGAGAAGGAAAACCGCCTATGACTTACATCCTATCGATCCAACGCCTATTGAATATCCAAGTGGTGAAGGGGTTTATTGGTTAGAGAACCGATATCGTAAAAATATTTACCTTAAACTTATCGGTATCCTATTAATATTGATTTTTTGCTTTTATATAACCTTATCCGTTAATTTGTCTTTAAAAGATTGGGAGTTGCCGCTCAGCTTGCTATCAATCAGCGTGTTTTTAATATTGAGTTTATTTCTTTATCAGTATTTCAGATACTCAAAGTCAAAAATTGGCATAGAAAATGACCAAATTATTATTGATGATGGTTTTGGCAATGTGGCCGCAGGACAAAGGAGAGAGATAATCTATTCAAATCGTTATATTGTGATTGGTAAAGCCGCTGTTCATATCGGAAGTATTCGCTATTACGCTGCTTTTGATCCTGAAGAATTGTACAAGTACGTATTAACAAGATTGCAGTCTTCTGAGGGTAAAATGGACTATCAAATTGTGTTACATCTTATAAAGAACAAACATCCTCTTGTCTTACTTGATCTGGTGCAGGTATTTTTCGTGATAATGTTTTTCTCTTTATTGGCTTTTTTGAATCACATAATTTAAGCAAAGCAATATGGCGCTTGGCCTAAAAGTCTCGAGGCACAATAAAACTGGTTTAGAAATATCGCTATAAATGTATTCATAATTTCTACTATTCTAGTTAAAAGTGCTATCGGGCTTCGAGTCTTATGGTTTCTTTCAATAAATTATTATTTTAAAAATGCTTAAGTAAGTTATTAAGTCCTTTTTCTTTCACTGTATCGATTAACTTGTGAGTTGTGTTTTTAGTTGGATGCACCCATTCGACATCGGTTTTCGCACCATTTTTAATGAGTTCGATAGCCGTAGCTTCTTGCTCTTTGAGTACGGCCCAAACAAGAGGTGTTCTTTTGGTTCCATCACCAGGGATTATTTCAATATCTGCACCATTCTTTACCAAAATTTCGATTAAATCTGTTGCACCAACCTGCGCAGCGTGAGTTAACGCGTTTTTTCCAGAGGCATCAACAACCTTACTGTCGGCACCACGCTCAATCAGATATTTTGCCACTTCGGAGTGTTTGTTTTTAATCGCTGCGAGTAGAGGAGGTGTCTCTCGCCAGTCATCCGGATCGAGCTCATTTGGTGAAGTGCCTTTTTCGATAAGCTCTTTTACAGTTTCTAAGTTGCCATTTTTAGCAGCTTTCATAATCGATTCTGCAAGAATGGTATTTGAAAATGATAGAATAATAAACAATATAATCCAAAATTTACTCATTAGTTTTCACCTCATCGCATAGGTTCGTTAATACTTTAGTCAGGATTGAGCCGACCTAGTTAATTATGACTGTATTCGATTATTCGGCAAGGTTAATTGATTGAAGTAAGTCCCAATTATTTCTTTAGAGATATTGAAACGTAGCACCTATTTTATAAAGTTCTTCCTATAACTGCTCAGCGAACGTAACACAATTCGATTTCCTCAGTTAGTAGGCTAGTCAAAAAACATTGGCTTGAAGACCTTAAATTGTCGGGCCTCTAGCATGTTTACCGGTAGGGACATCATAGTTCTCGACGACTAAAGGATCGTGCCCACTGATCTGCCGATTATTCGTTAGGTATGCCATGATGTTTTTCCGTCTGACTCAAACTAGAATCGGATTGAAATGTTAGTTAGCGAAAAATACCAATTTTAATGTTCTTTGTTTTTCAAAAGTTCCAACTGACGATAAAGGGTAAGGTTTTATGTAATTTTAAATGTACAATTGCTGTAAAACTACCATTGAGCAAAAGTCTAGAAGAATGAATAGTTAATTTAGCTATTCGGGGTTAGTGATTATTTTTCGAAACTGCGCTTTTGTAATTCTGTCCAAAATAGCTAGAGCACATAATACGAACTGTTTTTAACTTGTAGTCCAAGTAAAGCGAAGGCTAAGAGGCTGATGATGAATACGTTAACAAACTCCAGAAAAATAATTGTAAAATCATTTTTGATTATAGTCACATGGCTTTTATTTTCGCAGGCGGCACAAGCTAATGAACATTGGCAAAATGACGTTGCTTACTTTGAGAATAATCGAGCGATTTATGTATATGTTGATTGGCAAAGCTTTATTAACCAAGGTATACCTGCGAGTCAATTTGAGTCATTCAGTTATCTATCGAGAGCTGCGATCAAGAGGTGGAATGAGATAGGTGGGGCTAATGTTCAAATGCAATGGAAAGGTCGGAGAGACGGTCAGGACTCCCCAAAGAGCGGTTCGGAGATTGTATTGCGCATGAAGCGATGCATTTCTTTTTCTGGCGAAGAGCAAAATACGGCTGTAGCAACGGCAAGTTCAGCAAAAGGAAGGGGTGCATCCATAACGTTTTATCGAGAACAGGGGAGCGATAAATCAGGAGTAGGCTGTAATGGAGGGGAAAGAATCAACTGGCACTTTGGTTGGTCTACTTCAAGAGCGGATGATCAAGTTGGTGCGCATTATGTTTTAGTTCACGAACTCGGGCATGCGCTTGGCCTAAAAAGTCATACGTCAACAAAGGTTACTCGTTACTCTGTGATGTCGACCGATGGATATGCAATGTGGTCACAACGTTTTGGTCCTTGGAACGATGATATCAATCGACTTCAAAAACTTTATGGTCATCGAATCGGCACTACACAAATTCATGTCAAAAAATCAATGGACTACGGATACAGTTGGCGCGTACTTGAATTGCTGGACATGGATAAATTTTTTACAACAACGCAACCAATGGGCGTCGCTAAAACGGGAAGTAATTTTGTTGCAGCTTACACAATTCCTGTATGGGGATTTTTAAAGACCATTTATGGTAATGAAGCAAGTGGCTTTAAAGATGGCTCTGTGCTGTGGAACAGCAGTGCAAGAGGAGTGTCGGTTTCTGCTAATGGAAATACAACAATGATGGCATACGTCGACGCTATGGGGGATACAGTTCCTGATGGCGATGACTACAATTATCAGATACGTTTATTGAGCAGTAATGATTTAGGGAAAAAGTGGAGTAAGGTCAATCTTCCCGCGTCTCATTCAGCTGAAACACCAACAATTAAATACTTTGGAGATAATGTGTGGGTATTGGCGTACAGCTTATTTGGTAACTCAAAGCAAACTCAACGTGCATCTTTGCCCCCTATTTTCCCTGTCTTTCCTGGGCTACCAATGTCTAACACTCGAAATAATACTCCGAGTTATCTTTCTCAGTTTGGAAGACTTATTGTAAGAGTAAGCGTTGATAACGGGAATACCTGGTCACAAGAACTAACGCCTGATGCGACCGGTAAATGGAGTCCGTTATTGAATGCCAGTAAAGAATTTGCGAGTGATCCTGGTTGGCGAGTTGTATCAGAGATTGGTGTTACTAATGCTAACGGAATATTGATTGTGCAAGCCAGTACTGCAAGAACGTCAGAGAGATTCAGTAGTCAACATTACAAAATAGGCGGAGTAACCGGTTCAAGTGCGCAACTAATCGCGAATGAAAACTTATATAGTTCTCATGGGCCTGTATTATCTATGGGAAACAATATTTTACTTCAGGCACATACCAGCGACTATGTGACCAAAACACGAGTGAGTGCATGGAATGGTGGTACTGGCGAGTGGCGCTCCGCATCGATGTCTACTCAAAACCCTGCGATAGAAGTCGATCCATATAATAATCAAATTTATATGTTTACTGCTGAAAATCCATGGTTGAGTGCTAATATTTTTGATATTCCTGATTTTTAGTGATTATTAAATATTATCGAAATCAGGTGGATTCTGATTTCGATAATATAATTTGATCATCAGTTCCCTAGTAAAAAATAATTAAAAAGAGGAAAGCTTCCTTAGCCGATACTCTCTACTGACATTGCGCGGAAAGATGTTAGTTACATTACTCGCTTATATGAATATTTAATATTGTCATTGGGGTGAAATGTAACCAATTGACTTGTTTCGATGCGGGTGAAGGTTTTTTAGATATTTACTTGATAAAAGAACGCGTTATTCTGCGTAATAATTTTGCTCTGTACGGCCCTTTTTGAATCACATAGATTAAACAAAGTATCGGGTAGTATTTGAGTGGGATTTTGATTAGTGCGTTTAATATTATGGGTTTCAATGCTATCTTTATTATCCATTTTCCGAAGTCATTCGTATAAGCTTGAGAATAGCTATCATATTTTTCTCGATTTATTACACTCGATTATATTTAAGTTACTCACATCCAGACAACGGGCTTTCATGAAACCATTATTGTTCATATGTTTCCTCTTTTTATATTTTCCGTCGGCTAATGCGACAACACAATCATTTAAACTCGGCTATGAAGAGCTTTATATCAGTGAAGGCCGAGATAATTTTGCTGGACAGTCTATGAATACGATTGGTTTCGAAACTCAAGCAGATGATATTAAGGCTATTGTTTGGCATGGTGAGTCAGAAGATAATAAATTAAGTGAAAGCAGTGCTTCACTTGCTAAAGCATTTGAGCTCGACTCTAGTGTAAGTGTTGAAATAATGTACACTTACTTATCATTTAAAGGCTCGATTAGTGACGACCACGAATTAGGTGCTACGGTTCATATTGGTCAAGGTGATGGTTTACTGGGGACATTCACGACAACATTCGGCCATCAAAGCTCTGGTATCTATTCAGTTGCTGAAGTACTTTATCAAAAATCAATCAATGACTTTTTAGTCTCACCTTATTTATTTGTGGGATTGAATAAAGACTATATTCGTACAGGTCATAATGGACTGGATCATTATCAGGCCGGTTTGAGATTTTCCTGGACAAAATCAAACCTATCAATAACAGGACATTTGAGTAAAACCACACCCATTAACCAGCAAAGTTATGACACCTTAGTTGAGGAAAGTTGGGCCGGTGTTAAGGCAATCTATAGTCTTTAACCAAGGTTACTGTTCAACTATGTATAGACAACCACAAACACCTTTATATTTGTATGCACGAAATGAGACTTACTATTCAGTATTGTTCTAAAAGTTTAAATATTATATCGACAATTTTCTCCAAGAAGCTGTAATAAAAGAGTCATATCTCTTTGTTGCTTGAGCTACCATTTTGTATTTTACGGAACGTTCAAATAATGAATATCTTACGGAAAATGTTATTACTCGCCATTGTTCTAGAATTGTCGTTAGTAACTCACTGCGTACAGGCAGAAACGTCAGGCGAGATTACCGACACCTACATAAAGTTATTTATAAAGCATTGTTTTGAAAAATCTTCAGTTGAAGCTGTTAAGCAGTCAATGGATGACGGTGGTTGGAAACATGATGATGAAATTGAAGGAGTGTTGATTCATGAAGAAGACGGCTTCGATTTTGGTTTATCACCGGATGCCAGTGACAGCTGTATTCTTGATGTAAGCATCAAGTTTTTTGGAAAAAATATTTTACAGGCAGAGAATCGTTTTGCTGAAGCTATACAAAAAGCAACTGGATATGACTATTCTGAAAGCATCGTCGATTCGGTCATTATGGAAGATAATTCAAAAGAAGACTTAGCAACTTATAATTTCGTATCTCCAGAAGATAGTAGTAAAGCTTTCTCGCTGTTTTTTCCAAGAATAGGAAAAGAAGCTCGCTATGTTGTATTAGAGTATTACTATCCGGAAGCCATTTAAGCATTGAATTCTTTCTGCCATACATTTTAAGCAGATGCTATACTGATGTGTTTTATAAATTGATGTTTTCTGAGTAATCGGTAATTACTATTCAATTATTTCAAATATAGAATAGGGTAAAACCCTTAATGTCTCCAAGTTTATTTCTGCAAACTATGCTTTGGTTCGTTTGCTATTCGACGAATACTATTTTTCTGGTGCCAAAATTTTATTGATAGTTTGCAATTGGTGCCTTCTATTCGACTTTACGATCAGTCGTCCGCTTACTTTTATGAAGTGTTTTATGAGCAGGCGCGAGATGATCAATTTCATTCAACGGATTACCGTCTTTCTGAGTATGGGGCTATTACGTACGGATTAATGCTTAATAAGTCTTTTAAAAATTGGAGCATTACGGTTAGTGCCGAGCAATATCAAAGTGGCGCAGACATCGGACTAGCAAATGCCGAGAACGCTAACCCTGGCTTACTAAATTTTAATCTGGTGACAGTTGGCTTTAATGTTATCTTTTAATATCACAGTTTCTGAACTGCCCTTAAGTAAAAGGAGTCGAACTGGCAACCTACTGACTCTTAAAGTGTCGTTTAAGGTCATGGACTCTACTTGCATGAACACTCTTTATTACGACAGTGCAGAAACAATGGCGCGGAAAACACAAAAGTGTGTAATAGAATTTAGGCGAGTCGAGAAAAAGTATTCGCATTATGATCAAGGAAAACTTGGTTTATTCATGAGTTCAATTAATAACAAAAGAGAAGAGGTGGGTATTTCCCACCTCTGTCCTGTTACTGCTAACACGAATGGTTAGTCAACTTCCTCAAAGATAAGAGGTGAAATATCATCTTGATGAAATAAAGTTGTGATATTTGTATAAGAACCGGAAAGCGTCCTATCAGAATACGTTTTTAAGATTCTTTCGCCAGAATCTTCCGAAAACCACTCTTCCCAGAGTAACACTTTGTCGTTTGGTTTATTGTAACGGCAGTCTAAATAAGGTTGTTCCAAATCATTATAGACACCCGGACCACAGAACTTACCTTTGCTATTTTTCAGGGCTATCTCCCCTGTTTTATAACGATAAAATGTAAAAATACTATTCGCATCAATTGGCTGTGCACTTGTATTTTCATCCTGTACTGCATCATCATAAATGAGGCATAGGGGATTTTGAATGTATGTCAAATAACCGCAGATATCGGGTCTATCGCTGTAATAATAGGCGTTTTGACTATGAGAGGGCCTTATGCGAACGCGTTTTTCCTCTTCTATAATTGGTAAAGGGTGGTAGAAGGTGGCCTCGTTATTGGTAACCTCAAGTAAGTCGCCTAATTTATCACCGTTAAAGTCTCCTGCTACGAGTTTTGATTCGCTACTTGCGAGTAAATAGAAATCCGACAACTGCTTTTTGACAAAATTTCCTTTTCTTGTCGCAATGTATAATTCTGATTCTTCGCCTTCACGGCTTGAGTGTGCGATAAAGTCATCTGCACCGTCACCATTAAAATCGGCAATGTGTAAGCGTTTCTTGTCGGCAGTTAATGCATTTCCGTTCTGAGCGATATTAAGCTCCGGATTGTCTTGCCGCATAAAAGGGTTATCGCTATCGCCTGTGCCTAAAAATACATTAACTTTTCCAACTCTTGGTCCTACCGATGGTTTTTTATCTTGCCAGATAAAATCGTCGATGCCATCGCCATTAAAATCACCAACACTAAAAGTTGCGGTAATTAAGATTTCAGAGTTTGAAACTAATTCTTTAACGCTCGGTACCGAAGTACACTCTGCAATATTATCTTCGAAGGTACATAACTCAACCGACAAATACGAAACTTCTTCAAAAACAACCGATGTTCCACTCATTACCCAGCCTAAAGTTTCACCTTCACTGATGCGAATAAAATCTTGCTTTTGGTCTCCATCAAAGTCACCTATGAGGATTCTGGCTCTTTTTAAAAAATTGTTCCAATAATTTTTGCCAGTATCAATGCTTATCTTTTGCGTTGAAAAACCACCGTCTCCGGAGGCATTCGCTAGATAGATCTCCGACTTGGTTTTATCATTTTCGGAAAAGCTATTGATGTTTTTAGGCTGGACGATAAAATCACTTTTTCCGTCTCCATTGAAGTCAGCAATTTTGATAAAATGATTTTCTAAATATAAGCCTTTGTCCGGAGAACGAGGATCATAAACGTATTCGCATCGAATATCGTTAGCTACATCTACGCATTTAAAT
Source organism: Gammaproteobacteria bacterium (assembly GCA_013373375.1). Taxonomy (GTDB): domain Bacteria; phylum Pseudomonadota; class Gammaproteobacteria; order Enterobacterales; family Kangiellaceae; genus Pleionea. The sequence goes on along the minus strand of JABXHY010000009.1, from coordinate 337,405 downwards.
ATATCTCTAAGATCCCATATGTTTTCTTTTGTTGTTTGGATTAATAGCTCATCAACTCCATTACCATTAAAATCTCCGCTCAGAACTCTATAATGCTTAAGGTAATAATTACCAAAACTAGTGGTTTTCTTTTTAAACTTACCATTGCTTTGTGAAAGATATAGCGCTGCGCTTCCACGGTCACTACCTGTGTCATAGAAAAAATCTTCTATGCCATCACCATTAAAGTCGCCTTTAACTATTTTTTTATTCTTATTTAATACCACACCTAATTCGAGTGATTTTTCGACCCACTGAACAGGAACAAACGACGGATTACTGCTCGCGAGCAAATCGCTCATGTCGACGGTAGTTGACATATTTCGAGTGTTATTGATTTTTACAAATTCACTATTTGTAAATTGGTAGTCGCCGTTGAGCTTAAATTCGTATACTAACGTTGTATTGTCATTATTATGGGCAAATACATCCATGACATGACAATCTTCTTCAGAATAACAGAAACTTGTTTTCGGTAAATTCGATTCGTCATTTGGCCGAACTAAACCAAAGGTGTCTGAAGCCATAACTTTTACAGAGTATTGTTTATTATCGAGCTCTATAAAAGAGTTAATTACTTTAGGTGTGTCAAGTGTGGGTATTTCAAAGTGATATTGCCACGTGGCGGCTAGTGGCAATTGAAGCGCCGCTTGGAGATCCAGCTTTTCCCCTTTAAGCTTTTCAACATCATCATCATTACCACCACGAATCATAAAACCAATCTCGGTGCGTTCATGGTACTTTGTTTTTCCATCTTCGGAACACATTAAAGTTTTTGTACCATCACAGGGTTTTATATCAGTAAACACCAAATCAAGCGCCTGCGTGAGGTTCAAAGATGTATGTTCATGTTTACCAGCATGAACTAGATACGATTGATGGTTAGGTGAGTCTTTTGTTGATATAACCAGGCGGGTACTGGTCTGGTCGGCAAGATCCATGTATGAGTTCCAACTGCCTTCTGTTTCGATTCTTTTTGCATCACTATTCCAATAGGCCAGCTTTGCATCTTGCAAATAAGTTTCGATGCGAACACTTCCACCTCCATTTAGGTAGCGCAATTGGCTTTCGGTTAAACAGATTTCTGCTTCTCCTTCTAGTGGAATAGCCAAATCTTTTTTTGCGCCAATCGCTAAGTCAAATAATGCAAAATCCTTTGAAAACAATCCAGGCCTGTAACTGAAAACCGGTTCTTTACTATTAAAGTAAATATTGAAGATTGGCTTTATATCATAAGCATTCGCAGTACCGGTGTTTTCTATTTGTATACTTGGGATAAATTTCGCAACACAATTGGCTTTCCATTCTTTTAATTGACTGTAATTGTTCGACCAACTAGAGGCTTGACTGTTCCTTTTAATATTAGAAACGGTGTAGTTTCCATGAACGCTATGTGTGACAGACGCGTTGACCTCTGGAAAAATCAACATATTACCCACTTCTAAAGTATGACTTATTTCCCAACCATGGGTCATTTCAAATCCATTCTCAGTTTCGGTTTGAAACGTTCGTTCGATTTGTCCTCCTTCTTCATCGACCTTGTTCAGCATTAGCACAGTACCAATACTTGTTATTCTGGCACTTATCACTGGGTAAGCAGAGACCAATGGGTGATCAGCGGGCGCTTGAACTAAGGGAATGTTTACTTTAGATACTTCGGCGCCATCGCCATAGGGATCCCAGTCGGTACTGTAGTTGTTTTCGTCAGTAAAATAAATTTTCCTGTCGGTGCTTTCAAATTGAGCAAGTATCATCAGTTGCTTGAGAATGTTCGCTGGAGATCCATGATCGTTAGTCTTACCACTAATTAATTGGTCATTACTGCCATATGCATTGGAAAAAGCTTCGGAAATATATGCTTTAACATGGGGCAACCTTGTAATTTTATAGTAACCGTAATTATTAGGATCTATGAATGCAATATTTTTGTCTAACAACGTATCCATAGCCAATTCAAAAGGACTGTTAGCTTGATACTTATCGCCGGGTGGTGCTTCGCTATTTTTTAGCTCATTCCATTGACTACTTTTAATGACACGATTGGGAGTATCGAATTGTCCGTCTTCAGATAAATAAAAATAGCCATAACGCTCTAAAAAGTTACTTACTCCATCTCCATCCGAGTCAACGCTCGTTTCTGATAGAGCATTTGTTTCAGAGTCAAATGTATTATTGTTAAGACTATTAGCGTTCGACATACTGCGAACTTCATTGGGATATACTTCATAGTAGTCTGATATCCCGTCCATATCACTATCGGGATAATTCGGATCAAGGCCTAGCTGTATCTCTTGACTATCACTAAGGCCATCTCCATCACTGTCATTTGATATAGTTCCTGCTTTAACAGAGTTTGTTATCCATAGGCTCGTTGATATTAAAACAACAAGAGCTAATCGCTGCTTGCCCATTAGTTTCTTCATAAATTAAACCTCTTACTGATTTATAGAATCAAGGTGAGTGTTGATATAGGTAGAAAGAAATCTTGAATAAGGATTTCTACAGCACTAGCTTTTACAGATCGCTCACGTTGGGAACGTAAAAAACTTAAGAGAATTATAAAGAGACAAATTTTTGAAGGGGATCCCCCTATGGGGGGATATTGGGAAGTTATTTGAAGATAATTATTTTTTAAATAACCAGAATGAGTACAAAAAAAATAGGTATGTTCAACGAAGTAAACGTGCTTAGAAAAAAATAATGTAAAAAATATTTTGTTAAAATTACCGAAAATAATTTATAATCTCATCGGAGCTCAGATTAGTTTGTATGAAAAATTCATAAGTTAATTTTTGTATGGAATTTGAGTTATAAATTAAGACCTATTTAATAATTCTAAGATAAAAAATATTAAATAATTGAGATGGATAAAAGAATAAATTTACTTTTTCATTGACGAAAAATACCTAAAGTAGATTATCAGGAAATCGAAATTTAAAACTGATTATCACAATACGGTAATATTAACTTTTTCATAAATTCCAATTCTTTGACTAATAGTTTCATTTTTTATTTTACAACTGACCTTATTGACCAAGTTAATCAATGCTATTTCATTGAATGTAATAAAAAAAATCTAATTCAGGATTGTTATGCAACCATCTCAGCATAGGTTGTTGACGGATTGACTCACTGCTGGTGCTCGCAATATAACTCTCTCCGTTGTTTCTAAGATTGCTCAAAATATATTCAGTACTGAACTTGTTAATTATTTGGCACTCAATTTAGAACGGGCGTCTTGGAATTATATTCTACTCAAACGGAGATTTATTATGGGTATCAAAATTAAGTTTTTAAAAAGTTATGTCTTACCGATTGCAGCGGTATTGACGACGTCTTTAGCTTCAACATCATCATTCGCTGTCAGTGCTGATGCTATGTCGGCAAGCTTTCCCGATAAAGACCAAGTACTTTATCCTCGTGTTTGGACTCGCAGTATGTGGGGGGCTTTAGCAGCTCACGATACGGGTTCGGGAACTTGGCGAAACTATGCTTACAGCGGTGTGACCGGCGGAACTGATGCTTTCAATGAAAGTAGAAATGTCGAGCGAGTATTTTTTATAAAAGATAAGAAAGTTGCAACAATAAAATTGAACAATGGAAATGCATCTAATATTCAAATGTTGCCAACGGGTGGCAGCTGGTGGTTTATTCCTAGCTATGAGCACTCTGATGTTAAAGCTCATAGGGTATCTGGAAATAAAATTCGTGTTGGAGCAATCAATAGGTTTGGGCAATTGTGCGAGTGGGTCAGCAATACGAGTGGTAACTTTAATGCTGCACCGACTTGCTCCGGATTTAGTGAATACTATCCAGATTCGAAGATCGAATTATACAATGGAAAATTCATAGCATTATCTAATGATCGGAAAGCGATTAAAATAGGCACACCGACTAATTCTCGAAGCTATGCAATTGACAATAACCGCACAATTACCACTTTTGCAACTGGTAGTACTCGACATTCCGGTTCGTGGATTTCCGCTTCTTCAGGTCGCGGAGTTTGGCTAAAGAAGTTGAGCTCGGGATCTTTTAGACGTTTACGTAACGTTCCGAATAGTCCAAATGGATTTGTTCCGACAAAACTTTTTATGCAAGAGACATTTTTTATTCCAAATATCTCTGAGAAGCCCAGCTGTTCTCTAATGTTAACGGCCACCAATGGCAATACTTCTTGGATATGGAGAAGTAGTTATACGTCAGACGATTTTAGATGCGATGGGATTACCTTAAATGAAAATATTTCTTGGACAAAAGTGTTAGATGTAGATGGATCGGATGGCTTTCTTCCTGGCTACGCTCAAGGCCCCCTCAATAATATAAATCCTTCACCCGGTCCACTTTTTGGTTCAAAACTAATTGGTGGCTGGTTATCCGGAGGATTAGTGCGAATATACAGTGGAGATTATCGAGATTTGGGTCAACCACCTCGACCAATTATTATTGATTTATAAATTGTTTCAATAATTCTATTCAGATGATCAATTTATTAAGGAAATGATTTAGTTAAGGAATACAACCACCACATGACATTCTCGTGTTTCATGTGGTGGTTTTTTTAGTTTCTTTAACTGTGTTATTGAGACTCTCTCAGCTTTCCTATTAGAAAATTGGTGTGAACGCTGCGTCGGATGGAAAGATACTTAAATAATCCAAGTCAAAAAACACATTCGCGAAATTATTTTTGCAGCCGATAGAAGCATCTGGAACATCACACAATATATCCACACGCATACGATCGAGCATATCAAATCGTCGATCGATAAAAGCTAATTCTGGTGATTCGTATACTCCTGTAACCGAACTGATCCAATACTTCCAAGTCGACGTGTTCATATTCAGTTCTATGTAATAGGTATTCCAGGAAACTAACGACACCGGGTTTTGCGAATCCACAGGATAAGAATTGCCGACCAGGGTAAATCGACCGGCTTCGTAACCTTCTTCATCGAGAAAGGAAACTATGACACTTGGGTTAAATGAACCCGAGAAGTCCTTTCGAGCTGAAAACCTGATAGCATAATTAGGTTGCTCAGCACTCAAATTATGTGGTCTGTTCCCGGTAACAAAATCTGCAGCACCCGGTCCTGTCTCGCCGATTCTAATTGCTTGGAAACTACCATCATGAATTATTGCGACGTGTTGTTCTGGTGCGACATAATCACCGTCGGGTGTTCCAGTTAAATCTAAGTCTGAATTTATGGGGCCAGAAACAATATTAAATTCCGATCTTAGAAAGCAGCCATGTAGCAAAAGAGACAAGGCAAACATAGAGAGTAATTTGAAAGTTTTCATAATCAATATCCTTATTGAGCAGAGGGTTGATGAATGGAGGTTAAGACAAATGCTTACTAAAACCCCTAAGTAATCAGTATATATTCTAATGTTTGGAATCACCTGTTTTTTCTGGGGTGTCTGACCAGTCTAGCATTGAATTTAGACGAATAAGGATTTAGAACAGGCAAAAATATTAAAAACACTAAACGTTATAGTTTAATCCTATTAAAGAAAAAATCTAAATGCAGTATTGAAATAAGACTTTGCTTTTGAGATAAAAAATTCAGTTCACACTCAACAGTACTTTATTTCAATTTAAAATAAATAAGATCGTGTCAATGTTAACTCTTACTTATGAATCTTTGCATTACCGCGATATATTTTTAATTAGTTTACCTTTATTTTACCACTGGATTGATAAATCAATGCATCACGCTAGAGTAGAAATTAACATGTTTCATCAACCGTAAACTTATAGATAGAGGCAATCATGTTAAAACATATTATTTTCTTATTATCAGCATTACTTGTAATGGCTCCGGTATCATCATTGCAAAATCCTAATTCTCCCAATAAACCAGGAGGGGATAATCCTGGTAAGAAACAAGGGAAAGTTATGCTGTGCCACAATGGTTCCTCGTTCGATTATGATTTACAGGACGAGGTTCCTGTTTCGTTTGTAATCGACATAAATCGAAATGCTCTCGATGCTCATTTGAATAATCATGATGATTGTGATTCTTTATTTGTAATTGGTGAACCAGTGCAGGTATGTGAGCTTCAAGACGATGGAATAACCATTATTTGTGAGGAGAAATCATCTTGTAATTGCCTGTCAGACGAAGACCCTGTTACCTCTCCTTAAGGTCAATAGTTTCAAACTAATAGCGCGAGGCCTCTTTGTCCTCGCGCTCTTCCCTCTCAGTGATTTATAAGCGATTCTTGCTGAAAAAATTATGTCCCAAAATTAAAGTAATGCGATTGCATAATAAAACGTAATGTTTTATTGGGAGAGCAAAATCTGCTCTTTACTGTTGATGAGGTAAAATGAACTCTAATTAATTGGTATTTACTGATTTATCTTCTTTGATCTTTAAAACTCGCTCTTGAAACTGTTGTTCGATAAAGTTCTCTTCAAGAGAACTGTGCCATAAGCCTTTTTTTTGATCATTATCTTTAGCGATTTCTCCTATTCTTCCTGGATTGAACTTGAAAATACTTTTAGTTTCTATTTTAGCGATTGGATCTTCAAGTGCTTCTTCTGGACTAATTATTTGCCATCCTTCCGCTCTGAGTTGGTCGATAAGATCGCCTAAAAAAAGAGCCGTAATATCCATTTCGTGTAGCAAAAGAATATGTTTTGGTGAGCGATTTAAATGTTGAATTGCCATGTCGTCGTAATAGCGAATACTTTGCATCATTAAATCAACATATAACTCTTTAATATTATCGATTTGAAATTTCTGACCAGACTTTACAGCTTTCTGAAATAGGCTCTCTAGATACCAGTCATAATTATTTTGTGTGATATAGACGTTGGTGTAGTCCATTTTTTTGAGTAAGTTTCTCATGCTGTCTATTTTTTCTCGAGTATCTCCTTCTCTTAAGTATGGAAAGCGAAACCATGGTTTGAAGTTAGGATAATCTTTTAAACTGTGATGAGCCTTAAGGAAATCTTGTTTATATTCGTCAAGAGTGAGTTTATTAAAGTCGGGATGTGTATGAGTGTGATTGGCGATAATATGACCGGCTTTCGCATAACGCATTAATCGCTCTGAACCTTCGTCATCGAGTCGGCTGCTAACGGAGAAAAAAGCCACCTGAGAAACCTCTTTATCGTCTAGTAATTGAATTAGCTTCTTTGAACGAGTTTCGCCATCGAAGTATCCATTCGCTGATCGAGGCGAATCGTCAAGTGTGAGTGCGATTTTCTTAGGTAAACTTACTTGATCGAGTGCTATTGTATTAGCGGGAAATAAACTGGCTATAGCTGAAAGCACAATAAAAGATACAACGATTTGATTTTTCATTCAATTAATTCATTTTTTATAAATCTCAATTTCTCGATAACTCTATCATAGATATCTAAACATTGCTGCTATATACAATGAATAAAAGAAGGACCATTTGTTCTCAAAATTGCAATGTCTATTTTGAAAAAAAGAAAGAAGTCATCATCATATTTATTTATAAAAACATCTTCTAAAAAAATCTCAATATTGTCATCGACCTTAGTTGCGAACCTGTCGAACTAGACTAATAGTTACTATTGAATTGCTTCGTATAAAAAAAATAGACAATAGATACACTTAGCCTTGGTCGGAATCTCAACAATACATCGACACTAACCTTGTTAGTGAGGAGAGCATTCCAATGCGTACAATTTTATTTTCTCATATCTATAAAGCCGTCATCTTTCATACAGTACTGATTTCGTTATTCATGCTGTTTAGCTCTAAGTTATTTGCTGAGTTTGAAGAGGAAAAAGAGCCAGTCGTTATACCTAATATCGTTGGCGGGTCTGAAGTCACGCCCGGCAGTCGAAGTTATCAAGCCATGTTGTTATTTAATGGTCAACAAGGATGTGGCGGTACTTTGATAGAGGACTTCTGGGTAATAACTGCCGCTCATTGTCTCGATAATGCGAACACGAATACGTTAACGGTTCGGTTGGGAGCTCATTACCGCAATAGTGGAGGTACAACTCATAGAGTGACTCAAATTATTCGTCATCCAAACTGGGGCGGTGGAGGTGGTATTGCAAACGGTTACGATATTGGACTGTTAAAATTAGCAACGCCTGCCGCGGCAAATTTAAAAAGAGCAAAACTTCCGACTCAAGCGATTCAAAATGAGCTGGCAGCTCCTGGCAGATATCTAACAGTTTCGGGCTGGGGGCGAACCTATAATGGTGGACCAGCAAGTAATGTCTTACTCGAAGTTAATTTGCCCGTATTATCGACTCAGCAATGCCAACAACAATTATCTCCTTCAATCAATGGAACCGTTATTTGTGGTGGAGGACCAAATAATACTTCTGCTTGTAATGGCGACAGTGGTGGTCCATTTGTCGCACAAAAAAATGGCACTTTTTACAGTATGGGTACAGTAAGCTGGGGAAGAAGTTGCCGAGGTGCGACGGCATTTACTCGAACCTTAAGCTACGTTAATTGGATAAAAAATTTCGTCGATATCGACGATGGTAATGGTGGGGGCAATAATGAAAGTGAGCTGGTGAATGGTGTTCCGGTATCAGTGAGTGGTAATACCGGAAGCGAAAAACTCTTTACTATCAATGTTCCGAATGGTTCTCGAAACTTGGTGATTACAACTTCAGGAGGATCTGGTGATGCCGATCTATTCGTGCGACGTGGCCAAAAACCGACAACAAGCAATTTTGACTGCCGACCTTACTTGAATGGCAACCAGGAAACGTGTCGTTTTTCACAAGCCAGCGGCACATATCACGTAATGATTCGTGGCTGGAGGGAATACAATAATGTTAGCTTACGCGCGAGTTACGAAAATGGTGACGGCGGTGGAAATGGAGGAAATCAGCCGATAAATTCTATTTTGAGAAACATCAATGTTCAGGAGCGTACATGGAAACGTTACGTTTTCGAGCTACCATCCGGATACTCTCAACTTCAATTTTCTATTTCGGGCGGTGACGGTGAGGTTGATATGTATATCAATTTTGGCAGTGCTTCTTCATGGAGTGACTATGATTGCCGACCTGCAAAATACGGTAATAACGAAACCTGTACTTTTTCCAGTCCACAAGCTGGGCGTTGGTACATTGACTTATATGGTTTTTATAACTCGAGAGGTTTAACACTTACAACTAAGGCTAATTGAACGTTATGATTAAAATTGAGAAGGCCTCTTAAGAGGCCTTTTTTACGAATGTAATAAATTGAAAGTTCTTTGGACTTAATAAATGGAAAATCCTTTTGAATAATCAAATTTTAGAATATTAAAGAACTAAATTAATTGACAAGTAGCTATATTAATATGAGGCGTATGACAAAAAATTCTCAAGAATCAAGTTTTGGGCCGGTGTTATATTTAGCGATAATCTTATTTTTATTGCTAATCGCTTATTTTATATATCTAAAATATTCTAATCCAATCGTTATAAAAGAACAGTCTTATTCGTGCACCATCGCTAGGTGTGAGTTTTCTGTTCATGTTATGAATGTCGAAGAAACTAAAAATATCGTTTATTTGAGAGTGAATGCACTGAAACAAAAATCGTATGGAAAAGGAGGTGTAACAATGTTGCTGGTTGGTAGCGAAAGGATAGAATTCGTGTTAGAACCAAATCAATCTATTAATATTAGTAAACATATTAATGTGTCGAATAGGCCTTCTAGAGTCTTGTTTTTAGTTGGTATTGTTGGTGAGCAGGCTAAACAAGGTCGTTAAAATCGCTTTCATTCTATTTGATGCCTTTAATATAATGATGCTGATTTATTATAGCTAGTAGAGTACGGATGGTTTTCAACATGGAATTGGTCTTATGGTTAGTTAAATTTTTCGGGAACACTGTCGTGAAAAAAGTATTCCGAGGTAAGATTGAAGAGAATAGCGATGCAGCTGGTTTGATCGGGTTGTCTTGCCTTATTATTGCAATAATTGCGTTAGCATTTATTATCAGTCTACTAAGTAAGTAATGCTATAATGACTATGATTAGCTGTATGGTTTCAGTTAGGTTAAGGGCATTGTATATCATTAAATAATGATATAAAGCCAGATTAACTCAGTAACATTTTTACTAAAGGATATTAATAATTGGAAATTTTACTGCGCTGCTTCCCAATAATATTGGCTTGCTTTCTAAGCTCCTCGTTACAAGCTAAAGAGCAAATTTCAATTGGTCACCCTATATTGGGAACTTGGGTTTATCAAAATGAAGCATGCACAGAAACTTATACGTATAGTCGTGACGGTATTCGTCATGTTACTGCAGCAGACGAAATAGTAAGAGCAAAATTTCAAATAGAAAAATTTGATGGAAAACCTAACGTTTATTTGGTTAGAGATGAAGTTATATTTGATAATGGAAAACCTGATTGCCAAGGCGATTCTTCAGTTATGGTAGGGAGTGTAGTAGATCTTTATATTGTAATGGATGATAGACCAAAAAGAATTAGCTTTTGTTTAGATATGGCACTTAAAGAATGTTTCGGACCCTTTAATAAGAAATAAAGTTGGAATATCCACTAATATAAGAATCACTGATATTATATATGTTTAAGAAAATTATAATTTTAGCTTTTCTTCTTCTCTCAAAATGTACGTATGCCTCACTTTATTGTAATAAAGCAGAGAAGAGTGAACGCCTTTTAGATGAAATCTATATCGTTTGTGACACTATATCATTAATCTCTAAAGCTGAGGCAATAGATTTAGTTGATTATATATTAGAGATACATGCTGTAAATGATGTTTCAATAAAAGACAATATCATCATTTATTTTGTCAACGATGAAAAGTTTATAGGCATTGCTGATCAGACTGTTCCTGAGGATAAACTATTAGGTACTTACTATACTGGCGATAAAACTCTAACATTATGGCCAAATGATAAATATCGAAAAGAAACATTATCTTTGGTAAGGCCAACAGTTAAGTATGCTGCTGCAATGGAACATGGATTTTCTTTGACTCTAACATTGAAGGATGAGGTTGCAATCCTAAGCTATATATTTGATGAATACGAAGAAAATGATAGCGAAGACTTAAGGAAAAAATATGTTTATGAAGGTTCAGTTAAATACTTAAGTGACACTATAACCATATTTCTCAACTCTGATGACTTTATTACTTACAATATAGTACCTTGTCTAAGCTATGAGTCTTTTCAATTCGAAGGTTGTTCATTTGGATTAAGCCCTGTTAAATCATCTGTAAATGAAGAGAGAGGTTTTATTGTAACAGAGTTATGGCTAGATAATGATCTAGATAACGTTTGGATAGTTAGAGATAAGCCTGATGGAAAAGTATACATATCAAAGAAGTATTTTGATTATTCTGAAGATAATGTACTTAAGTTAAAAGTGAAGCTCGAGCTGGATGAGAAAGGAAACGTATTGACTATAAAAGAGAGTTTTCCATTAATGGAGGGTACGTCATTTAAGAATATTTCTGAAATATTGAATGATTTGAAATTTTATCCTTTGAGACCGAAACATAAAGAGAGTGCTCCTTACCCGTGGGAAGGTGAAGTGCCGATAAAGGTTAATGCTTATCCTAATGTAGAGGTCAATATAGAATTTGATGATATTGAAATAGAGATGTAAATAAAAATGCTAGAAGTAAATGGGAGTGTTTTGTTATCTACTAATTGACTGAAGACGTATTTTTATTTGAACATTTTTAATGTCTTAAACAAAACTAAAACCAGATAAATAATTTATGTTTAAATTTGCGCTATGTAATAATACTTGTGGGCTATTTGTCGGGATGTATTTAAGTTCGCTCTTAGTAGCATGCTCAGTCTTTCCCAAGTCAAGTCAGTCAACAGAACAATCACAGAAAAATTGGTCAATAAACTGTGAGCGATGGGATGACTGGGACAAAGCTGGACCACCGTTTCGTATATTGGGTAATACTTACTATGTCGGAACCTGCGGCATTGCCGCTGTATTAATAACCAGTGAAGAGGGGCATATACTAATCGATGGTGGAACAGAAAAAGGTGCTGACACTGTAATTTCAAACATTCAAACTCTTGGATTCTTAGTTGAGGATGTAAAAGTTCTCCTTCACAGTCATGAGCATTTTGATCATGTTGCCGGATTGGCTGAGATTCAAAAGCAAAGTGGAGCACTGCTTTACGCGTCAAATGCTGCTGCTCCCGTTTTGGAAAGTGGAATTTCATCGGAGCAAGATCCTCAAGCCGGAATGCATCAGCCTTTTCCATCTGCAAAAGTTAATCGCATTATAAATGACGGTGATGTTGTGATTTTTAGTGATTTAAAAATTACTGCGATTGCAACACCCGGACATACACCTGGCGCATTAAGTTGGCAATGGCAATCTTGTGAGAATGATTTTTGTAGTATGATCGTTTATGCGGACAGTCTTTCTGCAATTAGTCGAGATGATTATTATTTTTCAGATCACCCTGAGTATATTAATAACTTTAGAGGGAGTATCGAAAAACTGAAACAAATAAATTGCGAATTAATAATTACTCCGCACCCATCGGCTAGTATGATGCATGAAAGGCTATCGTCAAGTATGGGATTAGTAAGTCAAGAAAGCTGCAGCAATTATTTTAATCATATTAGTAATCGATTGAATAAAAGATTAGAGAAGGAGCGGCAAGAGTTGGAGCAAAAGCACTTAATCAATTGAATGAAAATTTATAGCGATGATTTAAAGAGTTTTGTAGATGGTTTTTGGTAATATTACACAAATTAAATGAAACGACTGTATTAGCAAAAGAGTCTGGTAAGTTCTAATAATCATAAAGTTGAACCAGTTCCCACTTTTACTTTTAATTGCATCACATTGTTATGTTTTAAGCGTTGACCGGTTTTTAATATCCGCTATGTTGACCTTGTTTTAACTTAAACGAAAACGGAGTAAAACATGAATAAAAAAATAATTGGACTTTCTTTGGCATCTTTAATATCTGCAACTGCTTTTGCTGGTGATTATGTTGGCGTTAGCTACAAAATGATTGAAGTAGATGCAGGTGGCCCGGCAATTGAACCAAGTGCTATTGAAGCGAAATACGGTCATATGTTTAATGACAATATTGGTCTTGAAACCCGCTTAGGTTTTGGTGTTGGTGATGATGAAGGCGTTAGCATTGATAGCTCGCTTGGCGTTTATGGCGTTTATCGACTAAAGCTCGATCAAATGTTTACTCCATACGGTATATTGGGTTATTCAAGTACCGAGTTTGGATTTGATGGTGGTGGCTTTGAAGCTTTTAATGACCTGTCGTATGGTTTTGGTGTTGATATTGCGATTGAAAGACAGCATGCTATTAATGTTGAGTTCGTTGAGCTATTTGATAAAGACGGCATTGAAGCGTCATCATTTAGTGCTGGATGGACTTACAGTTTCTAAATACGCTTTATTTTTCTCCCCCAACGAAAAGCGGCGAGTCCTTTCCAGGCTCGCTGTTTTTTTATGCAAAAGTAAAAGCAGTAGTTATGAAGAAAACTCATAAAAAAATTGAAAAAGCCTTAGTGCAGCAGTTAACTGCGGCTTGTGAAACATTGCTCGATTCGAGTAAAGGCTTTTGTTGGTTAACGCATCATGTCAACTTCAATACTTTTCCCGACTCGTTGCGTGTGATTTGCGTTTATGAATCTGACGACGATATAAACCAGATAAACATTTCTCAAGTACAGCAAATAATAGCTGAAAACTTGGAGTCGATCGACATTCGTTTAAAAAACAGAAATCGACAGATACTATTTGAGAGTGAGGAAAACTGCACTCGAGTAAGTGACGGAATCTGGCGTTTGCATATAGATGGTTTTTTGTTAAATCGTCTACTTTAAGATTATCGTTAATAAGTTTGTGTATTTCCTAACCTAACTTCTTAAGTACGAAGCGCCATTGACGTCTAATATTGTGCCAGTTGAGAAGTTAGAGGTATCGCTCGCTAAATACAAAACCGCATTCGCAACATCTTCTGGCGTTGCAACTCTGTTTAACGGACTTTGTTTTCGGATGGCTTTACCTTCTTCTCCCGACAATTTCGCTGCGGTTAATTCTGTTTCTACAAAACCCGGCGCCACAACACCAACAAAAATTCCATAAGGTGCTAACTTTACTGCAAGAGATTGATTTAAAGCGTTTACTCCAGCTTTGCTTGCTCCATACGCAGGCTTGTCGGGCTCGCCACGAAAAGCCCCTCGCGAAGAGATAGAAACAATTTGACCGGTCCCTTCTTGCATCATGTGTTTCGCACAACAAAAACTAAGGTTGGCGCATCCAATTAGATTGGTATTGATTGTGTTTGCCCAGACGTCTTGCCATTGTTGGTAAGACGTGGATTCTATTGGATGATAATCTCCAATGCCTGCGTTATTAACTAATACATCAATTCGCGAATATGTTTTTATAACGGATTCAATCGCCTGCTCGACTTGTTGCGCGTCCGCAATGTCGCATTGAATAATTTGATGCTGTGATGAATTACTTGAGGAGACAATTTTAACCGCATCGAGTGCTTGAGTTGCCGCAGCTTGATTGTGTCGGTACAGCATAACAACCGAAGCGTCGCGAGCGGCAAAGGCTTTTGCACAAGCTAAACCTATGCCGCGTGTCCCGCCAGAAATGACAACTATTTTATTGTTAAATGATGACATTCAGTCCTCTCATTTCAATCTCGAAGTAAAAAACTGTTTCGAGTGCGGTTCTTATACTCGAGAAGCTTTTACTTAATAGCGCTTTTAATAAGCGTAATTTTTAAAAGTCGTAATTTAAATAATGACTACTGTAACGCTACTGGACCTGAGAGGACAAACGTTAATTCAACTAACTGATTAACAATAACCCGATAGCATTCGCACTATCGGGTTTCATCTTTGTGGTTTTGTTTTAAACCCTTCGGCACCCATAGTTAAATTCGCCAGCAACAGATCGCCAGCCAGTAACACCATAAGGTTGAACTCTTTCTTTTAAAATATAACCTGTCGACTTAGGTCGCTTTATAAAGCACTCGCGCTCAAATCGTGAATCATTTTTAACCCGATTGTAGAGTTTTCCGGATACCATTTTTTCGTACAGAACCAAACCTTTCGAACTTTTGGCGACATATTCAGAGCGAGCCCATCGGTTGCATTCAACCGATAGTCCACCGCCTGTACTTTGCATGCTGCCCATGGTGCGAGTATCGGTATTAACACCGGGCCTTGCCGTAACAGAACTGACTGCTCGACCGTTATAGCCTTTACCGGTGCATCGAATGGTGTACTGGCTGTAATTATTCAATTCGCCTTCCCAATAATTACAGTAACCACCGTAGGTAAAGGTATATCCGCTACCGTTAATGGTTCGTTTGGGTGCTTCGTATCGGCAAGTACCTTGCCCTCCCTGAGCGACAAGAGCATCGTCCATAGCTCTTAAAAACTCACTGCTACAGCCGCTTAATATTAAAATGGGTAAGATGGAAGAAATTGAAAGAACTCGGCGTTTAATTCGCAACATAACTCGCTCCAGTTGTGATTAATCCTGCTTCTTCATACTTTTGTTTTGACTGAAGAAACCCCGGCCGAGTTAAGTGCCAGGACCTTAGTAACGTGTTCAGTCGAATGAGGGGGTTAAAAGCATCAATAAAAGCATCTTTTTGAGACTATCTCAAAAATGAATTATTGCTTTACAAGCTTAGACCCTAATATTGAGGTTCTCAAGATTTTAAGAAGATGACATCTGCACTGATAAACGTTAAGTCGAATGTGAACTGCTCTGCGATGAATAAAAAGGTTTGGTCTGAGTAGAATGCAATGTGAGTAGGGTCATTTTTATAATGCCAATTTGCGAAGCGATCTTGATCGATAACTCGCTTTGTCATAATAGCCAATACACCATTAGGTTTAAGACAGCCACTCAAGGACCTTAATGCTTCCATTGGCTTGGCGATGTGCTCGATAACCTCTGTGCAGGTGATAAAATCGTACTGCTTCGAAAGCACAGAGGTGTCTGGGAAGTAATAAGGATCGTAGGTTGACATCGAGTAACCTCGGTAATTCATTGCATTAGCCAGCGCTGGTGCAGGACCACAGCCATAATCCATTCCTGTGGCTGGGGGAGGAATTAAGTCAGTGAGCGGATCCATTGTTCGAGCTAGAAATGTCAGGTAGCCCTGATCGTCCAGCGAGTTTTGGTGCTTGTCGTATTCGGCCTTTTCTTGCTCCGATGTTAAATGCTGTTCGGGCGGAACAAATACCAAATAACATTGGTTGCATTGAAAATAGTCTCGTTTTTTATCTCGAAAATAATGATGGGAGTTATGACTTTCGCATAATAAACAGGTTTGGCTCATCAGATTCAGCAGCAAAAAGTATTTGTTTTAGCTATAGTTTATCGAAACTTCGGCTCAAGTGTCGAACCATTAGCAACAATTGATAAATGCGATAATAAACAGTTCA
The DNA here is from genome assembly GCA_013373375.1 of Gammaproteobacteria bacterium. Classification (GTDB taxonomy): domain Bacteria; phylum Pseudomonadota; class Gammaproteobacteria; order Enterobacterales; family Kangiellaceae; genus Pleionea. Next base: position 320,965 of record JABXHY010000009.1, on the reverse strand, counting down.
TAGAGAAAATTAATGGCGACTGAAGGAAACTACCAGGCTCCAGAACTTATAAAAAAACTTGAAGCATTTCAGTTACCGATAGTTTCAGACATGACCGAGCTGCAGTCGGTATTAAGTGATCCTGACTCTGCGACCGGCGACATTGTCCGGTTTGCTGCTTTTGACCCTGTGTTGGGGCTGTATGTTCAAAAGCTTGCAGGTGAACGTCAGGTTGGTCGAACTGGAGAAATTCATGGTTTTGAGCATGCTTTAAGCATGATTGGAACTGAAGGGCTTAAAGAGCTAATAAAGCAATTGCCCAAATCTTCGGAAGAGCTCTCGCCAGAATATAAGCAGGTCATCGCGGAAAGTGTATTTGCTTGCGAAATTGCCAAGAATCTCGCGGAATTTAAATCAACCAGTAACAAAGAAATTATTGCGAGCAGTTTATTTGCCCGTGCTACGGAGTGGATGATGTACTGGATTCATCCTAGACGTAGCTGGCAACTCAGGCGTATGTTTTATCGTCGACCATTCAATACAGATGCTGTTACCGAGTTATTGTTCGATTTTAAATACAGCGATTTACAGTCGTTGATCAGTGAACAGTTTTACTTACCTAACCTTAACGCTCGAATAGCCAGGTTCAACTTGGTTGGTGTAGTACGGCAAGTGCTATCGGCGGTGGCTTTGTTTCGGCAAAAGGACCTCAGGCTGGAAGACTGCAGTCGCGAATTACGTTTGCAACTAGGCGCGGCAGAAATGACGCCGATTATTGCGAATCGACTGGCGCAGGCTTGTTGCTCACCTTGGTTAAGAAATCGCGGTCGTTGGTTTGATATCGCAGCTATTCACTGTCATCAGCCGGTCAAAGTTATTGAGCAAGCTGTATTAAAAAGTTTAATGAAAGTTGTCGACTCGCCAATTGAGTTCGCACAGTTTCCACCTTTTACCAGTTTAGTCTGTCAAACATCAGCGGCTCCATATCCCGATTACTTGGCAAATAAAGCGCAAGTTAAATTAAAGCAACAACAGCAACGAGCACAGGCAGAAGAACAAGCACGACTCGCAAAGGAACGAGCGAAACCTCCTGAATACGCGCCTTACTCAACAAGCCAACGAGCTCAGGTGATGTCTCATTATCGGAAACTAGTGGATCATCCGGAGAAATTTCGTTCAGCAAAGCAAGCCATTATCGAAACGCTGGACATGTTGGTCGAGCAGACACCTTTAGAAAGAGTGTCTTTTCTTGCTCTTAATCCTGCTCGAACTTTTGCTAAAAGTCTCGTTACTCGAGGCAAGCAAAAAGAACACGAAAAATTTGAAATAAAAGCGGATTTGATGAAAGTCATGAGCTGGAAAAAATTTATCGACAAGCAAGCTTTCTTAATGTTTGAAAAGCGACGTCACGCGAAATACTGGGAGCAGCAACCGGTACAAATTCAAACGAGTGATATAACGTTTTTTTTATTGAATTCGTTGTCTTACAATGGCGAAGTGAGAGCTTTTTTATACGCCGATATGGCAGGATCAAATAAAGCATTGTCACCAGAATGCCTCACGGATTTTAAACGTATAGTATCGGGATTGTCGGGTCGACTTAGAGTCAATTAGTGAATGAGTTTTAAAGAAAGGTTAAAAGAGAAATTTTAATGAATTTTAATTGGCTTAAACGATTTGTTTCACAGCCAGAAAAAAGGATGAAACAATTGTACGTGGCCATTGGGATTTTTTTTGTTGGCGTACTTTTGGTTTATGTGGCCGCTTCGTTTGAGTCACAAATTTTATTTTATTTAGGCAGTGTTATTATGGGTGTCGGCATCGTCATTGCGTTACCCGCTTATCTGGCTTTTCTTTACTGGCGTATTACCTCAATAAGAAATAAAAATTAGGACCCTTTTGTCATGAAAGTATTTATCACCGGTATTACTGGTTTAATTGGTCAGTCTTTGGTGCAGGCTTTACTAAAACAAAATTGTACAGTTTCCGGTTTAACTCGTAATGCCGATAAAGCAGCGAAAAAATTGCCCAAGTCAGTTTCGTTGGTTGAATCGTTAGAAGATGCCAATGATTTTATGCCCGATGTGGTAATTAATCTTGCTGGTGCACCAATTGCTGACAAGCGTTGGTCAAAGTCACGAAAAAAAACACTGATGGATTCTCGCGTGGCCTTAACAAAACAACTTGTCAGCTGGATGTCTGAGTTACGGCAAGCGCCTGAAGTTTTCATTTCTGGTTCGGCAGTTGGCTTTTATGGGCGCCAGGGTAAAAAGAAAATAGACGAAAGTTCAAAGCCACATGACGAGTTTACGCATCAATTATGCCATGAATGGGAAGCGGCAGCGCTCGAAGCAGAATCATTTAGCCGAGTTTGTTTATTGCGTACTGGGCTAGTCGTGGCACCTAACGGTGGATTTCTATCAAAAATGCTATTGCCTTTTAAGCTTGGCCTGGGCGGACGATTGGGAAATGGGCAGCAAATGATGAGCTGGATCCACATTGACGATATGGTGAATGGGATATTGCATTTGATTGAACATAATGAATGTTCAGGCGCATTCAACTTCACCGCTCCTAATCCGGTCTCGAATGATGAGTTTTCAAAAACATTGGGGAATGTCTTGAACCGTCCGGTTATATTTCCAGTGCCTGCTTTTGTCTTAAAAACAATGTTAGGAGAAATGAGCGACTTATTATTAACCGGACAAAATGTTATTCCAAAGCGTTTAAAAGAGTCGGGCTTCTGGTTTGAATACACTGAACTGGAAGAGGCACTTAAAAAAGTTCTTAATAAATAAGTCTTGTTGGCTTTTGAGCTTATTTGTTTTTGAGAAAGACTAGAGTCAATGAGGTTCAAAAGCAAAAAAGACAGCTAACGATCGATTCAATATACTAACAATAGATTCAATATAGTCTGTAAGACAACATTTGAAGACATAAAAAAAGCGCGAGTGATAAAGTCGCGCTTTTTGTGTCGGATAACAGTCCTTTTAATAGTAAGGATTGTCCCCTTCAGCGTGCTCGGTGACATCTTTTACACCTTTACACTCAGGAATTTTTTCTAGTAGTGTTTTTTCGATGCCTTCTTTTAGCGTAACATCGACCATACCACATCCTTGGCACCCACCACCGAATTGTAATACGGCGTAACCATCTTTGGTGAACTCCATTAAAGTCACTTTACCGCCATGATTGGCTAACTGCGGATTAATCTCAGCTTCAATAACGTAGGTAAGTCGATCTTCTACTGGTGCGTCGTCTGACACTTTGCGAACTTTGGCGTTGGGCGCTTTTAGAGTGAGTTGTCCACCCATTTTATCGGTTTGATAATCAATTGACGCTTCGTCCAGATAAGGATCCGAATCTTTGTCCACATAGGCTGAAAAACCTTCAAATGGATACTGTACGTCGGTTTCTTCAATGGCGTCTTGCGGGCAGTAAGACACACCGCACTCAGCTTGAGGCGTTCCCGGATTAACCACAAACACTCGAATATTAACGGTGTCGCCATCTTGCTGGGACAAGAGTTTTCGGAAATGTTCTTGTGCAGCCTGTGTAATTTCAATCATAAAAATCAGTCGTTATTAAACATGAGTCGATAATATGGTGACATTTTAACAATTTTCAAAGAGATTGGCGAAGCCGCATAGTGGGATAGTGGTTAATATTTGTTAAATACACATAGTTTGACTGTGGTTTCTATAATGCGAAGTCTTCCAGATTTTGATATAACAACGCTCTTGCCCCATGAATATAACCATTTCACTCTGGAAATTATGAAACCGATTAAAGCCATACTTTTTGTACTACTTACTTCGATAAATGTTATTGCCAGTGCAAACGACCCAGTTGCTCTCGATGTCGATCTCGATTATTACTTTGGTACCGGTGCGACGTTTGATGATGACATTAAGTTCGATGCAAATGTTCCTACGCCTAAGTCAGTACTTGGCTATCAAGTGGGTGAGTGGCATGTTCGGCCAGAGCAAATTGCTGAATACATGTACACACTCGCGAAAACCTCAAACAGAGTTTGGGTGGAAGAGATTGGTAGAACTTATGAGAAAAGACCTTTATTGCTGGTGTCGTTTTCGGATCAAAATAATATAAAACGACTTGCTGAAATTAAGCAGCGAAATGCAGACTTTAATCAACGGACGATAAATGATCCCGCGGTTGTTTGGATGGGGTACAGCGTACATGGTAATGAGGCATCAGGAGCGAATGCTGCGGTATTATTTGCTTATTACCTGGCCGCTGCTCAGGGACCGAAAGTTGAAGAGTTTCTTGCAAACTCTGTTGTTCTTCTCGATCCCATGATCAATCCAGATGGAATCGCACGGTTTGCGCAGTGGGTTAACTCAAATAAAAGTGCTAGTGCCATTGCCGATCCAAACGATCTTGAACACAACGAACAGTGGCCAAACGGAAGGACTAACCATTATTGGTTTGATCTCAATCGCGATTGGTTATTGGTACAACACCCTGAGTCAAAAGCCAGAATAAAAGCTTTTCAAGCTTGGAAGCCCTTAGTGCTAACCGACTTTCACGAAATGGGCACCAACAGTACCTACTTTTTTCAACCAGGTGTACCCAGTCGACAAAATCCTAAAACTCCAGAAAAGAACTTTGATTTAACAGCAAGAATCGCAGAGTTCCATGGCGACGCTTTAGATGGAATTGGTTCGAGTTATTATTCGAAAGAAGGCTTTGATGATTTTTACTATGGGAAGGGCTCAACCTATCCAGACATTAACGGGTCAATTGGTATTTTATTTGAGCAGGCAAGTGCTCGAGGTCATCGACAAGATTCTGATAATGGCGTTGTCACTTTCCCTTTCGCAGTACGTAACCAATTAACTGCATCCTTTTCTACTTTAAAAGCAGTAAATGCAGAGAAGTCAGCCTTAATGGATTACCAAAAGAGTTTTTATTCCAGTGCAATTGAACAGGCTGACGATGCAGAAATAAAAGGTTATGTATTTGATGCCGACGGTGATATTACTCGATTAAACTCGTTTTTAGATTTACTGCAACTTCATAATGTTAGGTACTACCAGCTCAGTAAAGATATCACCGTTAAAGGTCGTAATTATAAAGCAAGCGAAGCTTACATAGTGCCGACTAAGCAAGCTCAATTCCGTTTAATTCGTACTTTATTTGAAACAGAAACCAGCTTTAAAGATGAAACATTTTACGATGTATCATCCTGGACATTAGCACTTGCGTATAATTTGGATTTTGCAGCATTAGACGGTGGTGATTACTCAGCGCGTTTTTTAGGCAAATCTGAACCGAGAGCTTTGTCGGAGCAGATTTTTGTATTAGATAAAAAAGCAGTGGCTTTGGTTTTTGATTGGCGCGATTTTAAAACCGCACAGTTAACAGGAAAGTTGCTAAACAAAGGCATTCGTTTAAAAGTGGCAACTAAACCCGCAACTTTTGTTGGCTTAAGCGGGAAGGTTAAAGTTGAGCAAGGTAGTATTGTTTTAACGATTGGATCACAAGCTTATGAGCGTGAGCAGCTCGCCCAGTTATTGGGTGATATTTTAAATGACACAAAAGTTTCTGCGGAGCAAATAGTGTCAGGACTGGCCGAGTCTGGAATTGATTTGGGAAGTCCTTCAATGGAAAGCATTGAAAAGCCACGGCCATTATTATTAGTCGGAGACGATGTAAGGCCTTATGATGCTGGTGAGGTGTGGCATTTTTTCGACCAAAGACTGGAAGTTCCTTTAGTTCGTATTACCAAAGAGCAATTAGCGAGCATTTCACTCCATAAGTATACCCATTTGTACATGGTCGCTGGCAGTTATAATTTCAGTCACTCATTAAATGAAAAACTTTTTCAGTGGATTAAAGAAGGTGGCCAACTCGTTGTTAATAGAACAGCAGGTCGTTGGTTAGCAGAACAAGATTGGTCTCCAATCGAAAAAGTTACTCCAGATAGTAATAATGAAACCACGCTCACTTACGCACAGAGAGATGACTACCGTGCTAAGCAACTCATCGGTGGTGCGATTTTAAAAGCTGATATTGATACTTCTCATCCATTGGCATTTGGTCTGGAGCGTAAAACACTGCCGGTATTTCGTCGTGGCACGGACGTTTTTAGAGTTAAAAGTGAAGAAGTTTTTGCAACTGTCGGGCGTTATAACGAAACACCTTTATATTCAGGTTATGTATCAAAAGATAACCAGGCATTATTGGCGAATACTTCGAATATAGTTGCCGTTAGAAAAGGACGTGGCGGCATTATTTATTATGCCGACAACATGAATTTCCGCGCCTTTTGGTGGGGAACCGCAAAAATGTTCAGTAACAGTTTGTACTTCGCGAACGCGTATCGATCTGAAAAGTAAATTAAATAAAAATAAATTTTCCTTTTTTTGGGGTGGTGAATTTTATGACTTGTATTAAGTTGAATGCTTCCATACGATTGGCATTGCTTTTGTCTTCTTTAATGATAAGTGCTCTTTTTGCGCCAGCGTTAAGCGCAAAATCAATTACTCAATTTACAAAGTCGATGCGCTTGATCCCAGGGTTTTTCGATCTTTATGTTGATGACAAAACTGCAAAATCTTATTTAAAGATCGAATCCTTTTCAGAAGACTTTATTTTTGCAACCAGCTTACCTTATGGACTTGGCTCGAATGATATTGGATTGGACAGAGGTCTACAGGGCGGCTCTCGTTTGGTTTACTGGCACCGAGTCGGAGATACGATCTTTTTAGTGGAAAAAAATACTCAATATCGATCATCCGATCAATCAAAGGCTGCACAACAAGCGGTAAAAGAAGCGTTTGCAGAATCACGGCTTGCGAACTTTGAGATTCAAGCCAGTGAAGGCGATGCAACTTTAATTGATGTAACATCTTTGGCTACTCGAGACTGGATGGGCGTTGCAAATCGAATCGAACAAACCAAACAAGGTAACTTTCGATTATCAAGTTCGTTGTCTAGCTTAGACTTAGATGTTCAAAAATCATTTCCCAAGAATACCGAAATTCAAGCGGTGCTAACCTTTGAGGGTGATAAAGCAGGTGAGTATTTGCGCAGCGTTGCTCCTGACTCAGATCGTTTTACACTGCGTCAAAGAGTATCATTAATTGCGTTACCTGAACCTGGTTATACTCCTAGGCGTTTTCACCCTATGTCAGGAATGTGGGCACAAGGCTTTGAAGATGTTAGTGCTCCTTTGAATCAATCGACCACTCAACGATTTATTCCTCGACATCGATTAAAACGAAAGCCATCAACAGACACTTTAAGTCCCGCCTACGAACCAATTGTTTATTATGTGGACGCAGGAGCTCCGGAACCTATTCGTTCGGCTTTAGTTGAGGGTGCTTCATGGTGGAACCAGGCATTTGAAGCTGCAGGCTACAAAGATGCTTTTCAGGTGAAACTTTTACCCGACACTATTGATCCAATGGACATACGGTATAACGTTATCTTATGGGTGCATCGGGCAACTCGTGGCTGGAGTTATGGCAGTTCGGTAACTGATCCAAGAACCTTCGAGATATTAAAAGGGCATGTCACCTTAGGATCGTTACGTGTTCGCCAAGATTTATTAATTGCACAAGGACTCACGGCACCTTTTGCCAATGGCGACGACATTAGTTTAGAAACCGAAATGGCACTTGCGCGCATTCGTCAGTTGGCTGCGCACGAAGTGGGACATACTTTGGGTATTGCGCATAACTTCGCTTCAAGTGCACAAGGTGATGCCTCAGTGATGGACTATCCGCATCCAAAGTTTAAGTTAAACGAAAATAAAGTAAGCTTAAAAAATGCTTACTCAGTGAATATTGGACAATGGGATAAGCAGGTCATCAAATACGCTTACAGTGATTTTACAGAAAGTGAAGAATTAGAAGGTTTAGCATCCGTTATCGCTGAAAACAAACAACTTGGTTTAAGCTTTATCAGTGACAGTGATGCCAGACCTGTAGGTGGTGCTCATCCCACTGCTCATCTTTGGGACAATGGCAGTGATGCTGTAGAAGAGTTAACTCGTCTGCTCGAGTTGCGTGAGCACGCTTTAACTAACTTCTCGGCACACGTAATACCCGATGGCACACCGTATTCAGAACTGCAAGAGAGACTGGTTTTAGTTTACAACTTACATCGCTATCAAGTGGAAGCGGTTGCGAAATTAATTGGTGGGCTTGATTATAATTATGCTGTTAAAGGTGAAAGTTCTCTCGTTTTAAAATCGGTCGATAAAAATCAACAGCAAGCAGCTTTAAGCCAATTGATTAAAACTTTATCACCCCAATTTTTAAAGCTGGATGATTCTATTATTCAACAGATACCACCCAAAGCTTATGGCTATCAACAAACTCGAGAAAGTTTTGAGAGTAATACTGGGTTAACCTTAGATCCTTATTCAATTGCACAGGCGGCTGCAGCTCACACTTTAAATTATTTATTGAATGAACAACGTTTAACACGTCTGGCACAGCAAAGCGTCAGTGATAATCTTTCCGCTGCTCAACTTTTAAATGAATTAACGGGCTCGATAATTAAACCAATTTACTCCGATAGAGCAGAACAATTAATTCAGATGAGAGTGGCGCAGAGTTACATTAGCCGGTTATTGCAATTATCGAAAGGAACTATAAGTGCTGTGGAAACTAATGCAGTTGTTCAATCTGAGTTAGCAAAGCTGGAACAGTGGTTAAAGCAAGCGATCGGAAGAACGCGTATATCGGATACTCGTTATGGCTATTTAAAGGTGATTGAGACGATGCTTGAAAATCCTGACGACGTTCGTGTGCAATTTAAAGAGCCAAAGCTTCCTCCGGGCTCGCCAATTGGCTAGTTGTCTGAAAATTGAGCTATGGCTTAGTTAGATATGACCGAAAGAGCTGTGTGTTGTAAATTGTGACGCGCACAGTAATAAATGTGTTACAAGACAGACTGATAGGATAAAAGGCACAAGTTTTTATAACACTTTAAAGTCACAGTTGACGACATCAACGGTAGAATAGGATAAGCAATATGACTGGCGGTAAAGAGTCTTCAATTACAGAAGCTGAAACGGTAGATAACTCTGCTGAAAGTTCTAATGTTGTTGATAATGAATTTGTTGCTGCAAGCTGGAGTGGATCTGATACGGTCGGTGCTCAACATCACACCATTGTGGATGAAAAACATACCGTTTTTGAAGCTGGACAAAAGCCAACATTGCCACTTGCTCCCGGCGCGTTACCCTATTTTAAAATTTCTGAAGCAATTGTTTTTGCTGTCATTTTTGTTGCCTTAATGATTGGCCAGATAATTTTCTTAATTTCAAAAGCGATTTGGCCTGAGTGGTGGTGGATAGCTTTGGAGATCATAGGGCTAATCGGATTCTTCTATTGGCTTGTGTTTGCTTATCCGAAATTAAAGTTTTTAAGAACGCGATGGCGCTTTGACGATCAGGGCCTATTTATTTACCAAGGCATTATTTTTCGAAAACAATACGCTGTACCGAGAAGCCGTGTTCAGCACATTGATGTTACCCAAGGGCCCATTCAACGAAACTACTCAATCGCAGAGCTAGTAATACATACTGCTGGAACTATGAATGCATCGGTTAACTTAACTGGCATTGCTTTCGGTACCGCTGTTGATGTTCGAGATAAGCTGCTAAATCAAGAGCAACATGATGCGGTATGAACAAGCAAGTAAGCGACGACAGCTCTGAAATTCATGGAAGGGTAGATACTTTGGAAAAATCACCACAAGAAAATAACCTTGGCTCTTCTTCGAGAATGAATGATGAATCTGTAAACCCAAAGAGAGTGCCAATGGCATCAGGTTCTAAAAATGATTCATTGACGGAGGGTTTACGGCTTCATCCAATGTCGTGGTTGTTCATTGTAATAGAGTTTGTTAAAAGCTTTTTCATTCCTATTCTCATTGCCATTTTTGCAGGAGGTGGTGATAACTTTGAGTTTATAGGAACTTTTTTTGTAATACCTGCAGTTGGCTTCGCGATAATTCAATATTGGGTTTATCGTTATTCACTCGAAGAAAATGAAATTGTTATCAAGGAAGGCGTATTTGTAAAAAATGTTCGTCATGTTAAGTATGAGCGAATCCAAAATTTAAATCTATCTCGAAATCCTTTGCATCGAATACTCGGTGTTGCACAGCTTGAGCTCGAATCTGCGAGTGGAGGAAAAGCTGAGGCTGTGATGCGAGTTATTTCTTTGAGTGCAGTCGAGCAAATTAGAGCAAAAATACTCTCGGCAAAAGCGGCTGCCGAATCATCTAATGACGATAAAGAATCAATTTCTCAAAACGATCAAACAAGCGGTTTTTTTGATGAGAAGGGTTCTGTTGAAGAAAGCAGTTCTTTTATAAAAGATAATTCACAGCAAAAAGAACTACTTCAACTGCCTTTAATTGAGCTGGTTAAAGCGGGTTTGATTTCTAACAAAGGAATGGTTGTCGTTGCATTTGCGTTTGGTATTCTAGGGCAAACGAGGACTCTGGATAAATTTTTTGAACGATTGGAAGACTATATTAACCCTTGGTTTGACTCTGTGGATATTGACTTTAGTCATCCACTTGGCATTTTTGCAGGAATATTGTTTGGTGTTATCGCGTTTGTTATTTTTATACGAACGCTATCAATTATCTTTATGGTAGTTACATACTATGGCTTCAAGTTAATTAATCATAGCGATAAACTCGCAGCTTCTTACGGACTTATTACGCAAATACACGCAACAGTCCCGCAACAGAGAATTCAATTGATATCAATGTCAGAGAATATTTTACATCGATACTTTGAACGTGCTGCTATTCGAGTTGCGACGGCTGGAGGAAACGCAAATTCATCTCAAGGTGAACAGAAAAAAGTATTCAGATGGGTTGCTCCGATTATTGAGCGAAGCAAAGTTGATGAGTTTTGTATGCAGCTTCAACCGAGCATCGATTATGAGGTGAAACAATGGCAACCTGTCGCGCAACGAGCCTGGCGAAGACTGACCCGTATTTACTGTTTAGTTTTACTGTTGGTTAGCGTTCCTTTGGCGTTTCAATTTCATTGGTGGACTTTCAGTTTAGCCGCGCTGGTACCACTTATTATTCTCTATTCAAAAAAGACAGTGGCTAATATGCGTTATGGTTGGACATCTAATGCATTAATTTACGAGAGTGGTTGGCTTATAAAACATCGAACTATCGTACCGCTTACTAAAATTCAATCGGTTGAGTTTAATCAAGGCTTTTTTGATCGTCGTAATAATATGGCAAATGTAGCGGTTGATGTTGCCGGATTAGATTTAGGCCGTCATTTAGTGTCCGTTCGTTTCCTTGATACTCATATAGCTCAGAAGCTAATAGATGATCTTTACGACCGAGTGAGTCATACACAATATACTTGGAAGTGAGTATGAAAGATGTTTAATGTGTGGCTTTACTCTATTTGAATAATCTGACTTAGGCTTTGAAAAGAATGAGATTCAAAAAATGAAACAGCAAATTCCCACATTCCAAGCTCTTTATAAGACTCTTCTTGTTTCAACCTTCGTGTTGGTGCTGACCAGTTGCAGTGGTTGGGAAAATGATCTTATGTTCAGTAATTATAGTGCTAGTAATATTTATGATGTTACATTAGATGCTGATGGGAAAGTTTATGAGTTTGGGGATATCGAATATGGTTACTCGAATACTGCGATAATGAATACTTTTGATTTATCGAAAGGCGTAAAATTGAAATGGAAAGGCTTTGAAGGTAACTATTTTTCTATGAATATTGATGGCAGTTTTTTTAGCCAAGAAGAAAATGGCGCCTATAAATTTGTTTTAGCTATGGATGGAAAGGAACTTAGTGCACAAAAGTATTCAGGCGAGCAGTTGATCGAAAAAGCTTCCTTCGAAGTGACTTCTAGATAGGCTGAGCAGGAATAATTAAAATGATATGGGTTGTTAATATCTTAACGGTGATTGTAGCAATCTATTATTCGATTAAGCTTTCAAATCAAAAGCGTGCTTATAGCTACTCTATTTTTGTTATTAAAATTGGAATTTCTCTTCATTTTTTAGAAGCATATTTTAATAGTAAAAGTGAAAAGTGTGAGTTTTATATTGCCAGTAATTTTATCGAGGCTATTGATAGCTGTATCGACTATAAATCAGGAAGTATGATACTCGCGCAAGCACTTATATTAGCTGGGTTTACTGTACTAATCGTTAAACTGGTAATCAAATTAACAAGTAAATAAACCGTCCTGATACAAAACAGTTAATTTTAGCGAGCGTTTTAACTAGAACTTACACGTCCAACTTTTCTATTCTTATTCAGATGATGAAATTTAGCACGGTCGCTCTCATACGCGTCTTGGTTGTTACGTTTTTGACTCATTGCTGAGTTTGAGAGCGACCGTATTCGAAAGTAACCATGATGAGAAAGTGAACTCATCATGGTTAGAGAATAAAAAAGGCCGGCTTTGATGGAGAGTAACTCAATGTTGGCTCGGCCAAGGGGTTGGGGACTACCTATGAAAAACCGTTGTTTATTTTTAACTGGCTCTCTGGTTGATTAATCAACCAGTAGAGCACCAAGAATCACACCAAACGCTACGTCTTCCCAGTCCACTTTAAAGTGCCAGTGTGGGCATAAGTGGTTGTGATAGTGGGCATCCAAATAGTCGTAGTAATAATCGTAAACCCATACCGGATAGTGCGTGTGAACTCTTACATAGTGCCCATGATAAGGGCGATAGTAGTAACCATTTCGGTAATAGTTATGGTAGTGGCTTGCGTGACGGTATTTTTTTCGCCAATGTTTGTAGTGGTCACGATGCCAGCCATTGCGATGTCGATCGTAGTGTCGATACTTTTTCTGCAAACCAGTTTGGTGCGATTGTCTCCATTCACTTCGATGTTTTCGCTTTTCCGAATGATTTCCATGACGTCGATTCGACTCGCGATGCTTCGCATCGTGTTTTCGAGAATGACGCTCATGCCTTACCTTTGAATCTTTACGATCACGGTGGGCGCGATTGTCTTGACGACTATTATCTCTTTGCGTTACCTGTCGATCAGGTTCTCCAACTCTATTTTGATGTCTTTCGCTGCGCTGATCTCGAACGTGGCTATCTCGCTCGCTTGCATTGAGTCGGCTAGAGTCGCGGTAGCTGGAATCTCGTCGATTGCTTTCAACACGGCTGTTTTGTCGTTGAGAGCGATGTTCGCTACGACGCTGTTGTCGATTATGCTGTCGGCTGTGCTGTTGATGACTGCTGCTGGCTCGGTTGCCACGATCACCATTGTCTCGTGCTTCAACCGTTGGTTGAACCAACATCAGAGCAAGTGCTGAACTTGCTACTAAAGCTGATAGTTTCATAAATAAGTCCTCCTATTCACTGTTAAGCACAGTTTAGGAAAAGTAAACTGAACAAAGACTTAATAAATACTAAACGTTCAAAATAAATATGAAGGTCTAGTAACAAATGGCTATTTTCAATACGTTCATAGGTCAGTAATACTTAGTTAGAAGGTCGTTTTAATAAGAATTCGATATTAAAAATATTAGGAGTCCAGTATGGAGCGAGAATTCGGGCGAATTAAACGTTTACCGCCTTATGTCTTCAATGTCGTAGGAGAGCTCAAGCAGGCGGCTCGAGCGCGTGGCGAAGATATTATCGATTTTAGTATGGGCAACCCTGATCAGCCAACGCCGCAGCACATTGTCGATAAAATGATAGAGGCAACTCAAGATCCGCGAACGCATCGTTATTCGCAATCAAAAGGGATCCCGCGTTTGCGGAAAGCTATTTGTAACTGGTACCAAAGAAATTACCAGGTTGAACTTGATTTTGAAACTGAGGCCATTGTCACCATAGGTTCTAAAGAGGGTCTGGCGCATCTGGCGCTAGCAACTATGGAGCGGGGTGACTCTGTGATTGTGCCCAACCCAGCATACCCGATTCATCCGTATGGCTTTGTGATTGCGGGAGCTGAAATCCTTCATGTTCCAGCGATTGAGCGAGAGCAGTTTTTTAACGATGTTGAGAAAACGCTACGAATGACCTGGCCTAAGCCGAAAATGTTGCTGCTCAACTTTCCTGCAAACCCCACTACGGACACTGTTGATATCAGTTTTTTTGAACGAGTCGTTGCATTAGCGAAACAACATGAGATCTGGGTGGTGCAAGATCTCGCCTATGCCGACATAGTGTTTGACGGTTATAAGGCACCGTCAATATTACAGGTCGAGGGCGCCAAAGATGTTGCGGTCGAATTTTATTCATTATCCAAAAGTTACAACATGCCAGGCTGGAGGTTAGGATTTTGCTGCGGAAACCCAACGTTAATTCACGCGCTTGCACGACTCAAGTCTTACCTGGACTATGGGATATTTACACCAATGCAGGTTGCGGCTATTCAAGCTCTCGAAGGACCTCAAGATTGCGTTGAAGAAATTCGCCAACGCTACAAGCGTCGCCGAGATGCACTTTGTGAAGGCTTAAATAGGATTGGATGGGCGGTCGAAAAGCCAAAAGCGACTATGTTTGTCTGGGCGAAAATTCCAGAGCCGTATCGTGCTATGGGATCCTTGGAGTTTGCGAAATGGTTATTAAAAGAAGCTAAAGTAGCTGTGTCTCCTGGCATTGGATTTGGTGAATACGGGGACGAGTATGTTCGTATAGCACTTATCGAAAACGAACATCGCATAAAGCAAGCGGTTAAAGGCATAAAGTCGGCTATGCAACTGACATAATCTTAGAGTGCATAAGTAATACCGAGTTGATCTGAGTCAATGGCAGATCTGATTAAATCTTTACACTAAAGCGAAAGTGAGCTTCTGTTGGACTCACTTTGTATTGAAGATTTAAACAAGAGCATTGACTATGAGCAGCGAACGAGAAAAACTATTGCGACAAAGGCAAACACTTCAAGAAAGAGTTGAAGCAATTAAACAAGATTTCAAAAGTGGACTGCCTGCGGATTCAGAAGAACGAGCCCAACAGCTTGAAAATGCGGATGTGTTGAATGCACTGATGCAACATGCTTTGAAAGAAATCGAGAAAATAGACTCTAAGCTATCCTCTTAGCTGCTTTAACTAATTAACGACCTCTCGATACAATACTTTGGCACCAATAGGTGCCATTTTTTTGCTTAAAGATTTTCTTTGAGTGGCAAAATGTAGTGAAGAAAAGTTGTATCCTTTTTATACCCTTTTGATTCATAAACTTTTTGCGCGGCTATATTGCGTTGCTCTGTCGATAACTTAACCAAGATAGCGCCTGTCTCTAAGGCCATAGCTTTAGCTTGATCGAGTAAAGCAAAGCCCACTCCTTGACGTCTGGCACTTGAGCGTACATAGAGATCATTCATAGTCCATAGTGGTTTCATATAGACAGAGGAGAAGCCAGGGTACAAATGAATAAACCCAGAAGGGGCCCCATCGACAAACGCAATAAAAGCAACCGACTCTTGCCGTTCAATCCGAGCTGTCAAAAACTCTTTGCAACCATTCAAATTATCGGGTTGTTTATAAAATTGGCGATACTCATTAAACATTGGAGCTAGCTGCTCGATATGGTCAAGTGTTGCTTGTATTACTTCAACAGTGTTGGTCATCCTTAATCACTCTGTAATTTAACCGGTTTGAATATTCGTTTGAAGACCGTATTGTAGGCCATTACGATTTAATATGCATAGTATACCGACTATAAAACCTCGACTGTGTCTCTCTAATATCATTTTTAGCTAACCTTTAAATAGCGACAACGCATTAAATTTAAATTACGGCATTAGAAGAACTGCCGAAACATTAGCTGCTTAGCCAAAAATTAGGTAACATTGTTGTTCGAGAGCAACTAACATTATTGTGATGATTTGAGTTCATCTTCAAACCTAAAAAAACTGAGTTCGGCATTGCAAGAGAAAGGATTTCGGTTGCCAGTTGCGGTTCGCTGTCCTTCCTATTTATGCCAGGCGCAAGATGAGTGCTATCAATTTACCCAATCTTTCAAATACGAGATTGCTAATTGGCTAACAAGTGCTTTTGAAAAAGAAAGTGGTCTTGTTGTGAGTTCAGGTGACTGGTCTGAGTTATGCGTAATTGAAAGCACTGGTTACCGAGAGTGGTTAGGGCGAGAACTTAATTTTATTATTGTGGATGGTAGTTATGATTTTTCCGCAAATGCTGTCGCTGCATTATCAGGAACACTTAAAGCTGGCGGAATTCTGCTAATTTTGGTGCCAGAGCAGTCACGTTGGTCGACATCAGCTCAACCTGAGCAGCAAAGGTTATTTGGTGAAAATCTTATTACGGAGAGTCGATTTTTAAATCGAGTGGGTGATTTCTTTGAAGCACAAGAATGTATACACCTCACCATAAGTTATACCAACAAAGACACTGTCACACAGCAGCTCGAGACAGCTCTTGAAAAAGAATTAGTATCTCCCAATCCATTTTTGATCGACTCACCTTCATCAACATTTAAGTTGAATACGGTTGAACAGCAAGGTGCAATTGAAGCGATAAAGCGAGTATTTACTGGGCACGCTAAAAGGCACTTGGCATTATTGGCGGATCGTGGGAGAGGAAAAAGTTCCGCACTTGGTATGGCTATCGCTGACCTTGTTTCTCGTTCGGATAAAATGTTTTGTATTACCGCCTTTTCTCGAACAGCGGTTAAGCAAGTTTTCGAGTGGTTTGAGCAAGGTGTGTACGCAGAATGCATTGATCGACTTACGTTTGTACCTATGGATCAGGTGATTGAGTTACTTCAGAGTAATGGTTTTTCGTATGATGGATTAATAGTTGATGAAGCTGCGGCTATTCCTGTGCATCAACTTGAAACTTTAGTGACTCATTATAATCGAATCGTGTTTACCTCAACGGTACACGGTTACGAGGGAACGGGCAGAGGCTTTACATATCGATTTTTACCATCGTTATTAAATCATGCACCTCAGGCAAAAATACTTGAACTGAAGCAACCAATACGATGGGCGAATGGTGACCCATTAGAGCAATGGATAAATAATTTATTTATATTAAAACCACAATCAAAACCAGATTCAATTATTAACAATGGTTCAGTAGAAGTGGCGAATTTGAGTTTCGACTGGTTTTCACCTGATCAAGAAGTCAAAGATGATATTTTAATCGATTCTTTTCAATTACTCGTTGATGCACACTATCAGACTACTCCAGATGACTTTAGGCAGCTGCTTGAGCACCCTAGCCGCTACCTGGGTGTCTTAAAAAACAAGAGCGAGCAGGTCGTTGCGGTTATTTTGGTTTTACAAGAAGGCGGCTTGCGCAATCCTGTATTGAGTCAAATTGCTCATGGTGAAAGGCGTTTACGTGGGCATTTGGTCGCACAATCCTTAGCGTTTCATTGTCAACAGCCTGAGTTAGCAACATTAATTAGTTGGCGAGTTCAGAGAATCGCGGTGGCACCTGAATATCAATCGAAAGGTTTGGGTTCTAAGTTATTATCGCAATTGAAAGAACAAGCCTCTGCTGCAGACGTTAGTTTCTTATCGACCACTTACGCTGTTACTCAAGACGTTTTGACATTTTGGCTTAGGAATCGATTTCAACCTATTCGGCTAGGTCTCTCGTTGGATAGAGTGTCGGGATGTCACAGCTGTTTAATGGTTTACGCAATCCAGACTGAAGAGAAGATAAATCAATTAATTGATGAGTTTTATGAGCGCACGAGACATTTATCTTCGGGCTGTTATCAAACAGTTTCTGCGGATGTTTTACGATTGTTCTGGTGTGAAAAAGAGTTTGTTAAAAAGCAACTACGAAAATTAAATCAAAGTCATCTTGATAATTTGCAGCGATTTTCCCTCAATCATCAGTCGTTGGAAGATGCTAGTTTGATTGTTTTAGAATTGTTAGATAGTGCAATTGAACAATATTGTATAAATCGGCGGTATGAAAATCAGCAGGAACATGATGTTCTTCTAGCAAAAGATATGGCTTTGCTAATTGCAAAATGCTGGCAGAAAAAAACTATCAAACAACTTAATATCGAGTTTGCCCTTAATGGCAAAAAAGAAGTTGAACAACAAATTAAGTCAGCAGTCCGAAATATATTGCAGAAAAAACTTTATCTTAATGATATCTCGAAATAGTAATTTTAACTGGTAATAAGGCGTAAAAGAATGAACGACATTGTCGATGAATTACGTGAAAGAAATGAGGATAGGTTCGGTTCTGTTGAGTTACCAGAGCTAGACCAGCTGGTCGAAATAGAAGAGCAAATACTGATTGGATTACCTAAAGAATTTAAAGAGTTTTTATTAACAGTCAGTGACGTTGTTTTTGGTAGTCTGGAGCCAGTTACAGCTACCGATCCTAATTTGAATACTTATTTACCAGAAGTCGCTGCTAATGCCTGGAATGAAGGATTGCCGAGAGAGTACATACCGATATGTGAATTTAACGGCAATTATTTTGGTGTTTGTGAAACCGGCGAAGTGAAGTACTGGCAAGATGGTGAGTTTTTAGAAGATGAATGGGAGTCCGTCTGGCACTGGGTGGAAGATGTTTGGCTGAATGGTAACCTTCCTTTTGACCATTCTGAGTGATTTCTTACGTTAAGATATCTTACGTTAAGATCTTCTACGTTAAGATCTCCTAGGTTAATAAAATTCGATTGAATGACCTCGCTTAACTAAATAACCATTTAGTTAAGCGAGCGTTCAGGTTTATCTGAAATAATCAGTATATTTGAAAAATTAAGATACCGAATTACGACGATATTTAAAGATGATAGTCTTGAGAATAGATATTATTAAGATTCGACTTTATTGAGATTAAATAATTGAGATTAGATAATTAAGATGGAAAAAAAGGGAGCGTACATGGTTCTGCATCGATCATTTAACAGTAAAATAAAAGTTCTTTTGAGTTTTACACTTGTAGTTGTATCAAGTTTTGGTTTTTCTGCTGATAACAACCAGGCTCTAAAGTTTGAAGACCTTCCTTATAAAAATGCAAAAGTCTATTGTGAGAATGACGATAATATTTATCCCGATGAAAATGATTTTGAGTTCATTGATTACAGCGCTATGAGCTCAGAAGACGGCGAACGATATATTTTGGCAACCATCAAAAATACCTCCAGTGGCTTTAGGATTCTAAAGCAAGGCGATATTCTGGCTATTCTTGGTGATTGTGCTCGAATTAATCCAAAGAGTTTTGAACGAAAGTTTAAAGGGGGAGAAGTCTTCACCATGCGCTTGTTTTTTGGCGTAAATAAATTCCCAATTCTTAAAGTTTTGATTTAGTCGCAATTTTTATAGGCTTCAAACTGGTAAGTTAAGCATTTGCCTTAACCAGTTGTTGAACTAACATTAGTTTAATAACTGTATTTAAAAGATCTCGATGGAAGCAACATATCTTACCTACTCTGAATTTTGGCAGTTCATATCGATTATTGTTCTGGGGCTCATTCTATTTTTTGGCTTTATTGTTTTTATCGCAATAAAGTTTATATCTAAACCGCCTGAAATAACGGTGGCTAGTGCGGTTGAGCCGATTAAAGACGATGTTCCAAAAGCTCAAGGTGAGCCAGAGCGAGCGAGTCGTCACTTTGTTTCACAGCAAGAATTCTCCGCCTACCTCAACGCTTGGAGAAAATCGCAGCAAATATTTAATGCATCAGAAATGGTGTTTAAGCGATGGCTTGAAGGTAGGCTCAAATTTAATGAAGCGTATGAACTGGTTGAAAAGCGTTTATCAGAACTAGAAGGCTTTATTGAGGAATCATTGCCACTATTTTGTGAAGCAGTCCGTAATCGGGTGAATGAATTGGTTACTCCTTCGAAAAAGCTGGTATCGCTGGGTGAAGCTCACTCGGCTTATTTGGCGTCAATAGGAACTCGCGCCCAATATACCGACTTTATGCAATACGATAGCGGTAAGGAAAAAGAAAAGGCAAGACGCTTAATCAGACAAATGTCCGCAGCTCGGATCTCATTATCTTCTGCTATATACCAAAGATGTTCGGATATTAACAATAAGTAAATACTTACTTCATCTATTTGGCTCGTCTTTAAGGCGTGTAATCCCCACGTTGTTTTTAGAGAAACAATTTCGCTTTCTGCAAAAACTCAGGTGCGATGGAGCATGGTGAGTAATATTTTCGAGAATGAAAATATCTTTACATGAAGATAAAGTTATTTTAGATTATATCTTCATGTAAAGAAATGTGGTATTGAACATGAAATGGATTCATGGGTTTTTATTTAGTTTGATTTGCGCTTCATCGTTTGCTGAAACGACCTCTAGTATTGACGAGTATTTTAGAGAATTAGCATTAATCAACCAGTTCAACGGAGTTCTTCTGGTCAAAGATGCTGATGGAGTTATTTTGTATAAAGCGTACCATGGAGTTGACTTACCGAAGTGGGGACAAATTGAAGAAAGGAGCTTGTTTCATATTGCGTCAGTAAGAAAGTTGTTCACTCAATATCTGGTCTATCAAGGGAGCAATAATTCTCAGCTGGCTACTCGACCCATCGTGCAATGGGTGAAGATGCATGGATTGAATCCAAAATGGACACTGGAAATGCTACTTCAGCATCAATCTGGACTACCCAGAGGGGAGCAATTCGATTTTGACCAAATCCGTTATGACGAGGCTCAGCTAAAGCAATTGATTGTAAGACAACAATTACTTCACGAGCCTGGAGCCGAATATCATTATTCTAACTTTGGTTATTTAATGGCTGATATAGCTTTGGCAGAGCTATATAAGAAGCCTGCGATCGAAGTTTATCGCGACAAGGTTTATCAGCCGCTGGGGATGAGTGCGACTCTAAATGCTAAAGAAGCTAAGTCACATCCTTTGCGTGCAAAAGGAATTTATCAAAAGGAAGAAAAGTGGATAGAAGCTGAGTTTTCTGAGTTTGAGCGATTTCCTTCAGGGGATGTTTTTTCAACTGCAAGCGATATGATGAAGTTTCTTGAACAGATTGATCCTGCCGCTTTTTCTAAAGATGGCGTTATCGAGCATGCTGGTGCCAAACGTGGTTATCGAAGCTTTGTTTATCGAAATCAAACAGGTAAAAGTGTCGTTATGTTGAGTAACTTGGCATCAGTTCCAATCACACAGGTTATACAGGACCTAAAGCAGATGCTTGCGGGAAACAGAGTTTCAATTCCCCGTCTTGTTCAACGAAAGTCAATCGCGTTTCAAACGGACATTGCCATGCAATTAATTGGTGAGTATCGCTTGAAGGTCAATGGCCAGGTATTTAAATTAACCTGCGATAAAGAGGGACTGATTTTAGTTGATATTTCTAAACCAGGCTCTCCCAAATCTAACTCTCCAAAACCTGAACGGCTATTTTTTGAGTCTCGTGATATTTTGTACAGTGATCCAACCGCAATGGATTATCTAAAAATAAAATGGGAAGGAAATATTGCAGTTTCCTTTTCAATTTTTGCAATGGGTGGTGCCGAATTTGCAACCGAAAGGCTATCCATAGAAGAAGGTGTTAGCTGTGAATAAAATGAACATGGATCCTGAAAAGCTATTGTCGATGGAGCAGGAGTGGAAGCTGCAACGACCGGAGCTTCCTGTGGAAGATGCCGCATTAATTGGGCTACTGACAGGTGCCGGATTAAAGCTAATCACTATTGGTGAGCATGCACTAAAGCCCTTTGACCTGATCACGAGCGAACATGATTTACTGGCATGTTTAAGACGAAAGGGAAAGCCTTTTGCAGCAACACCGAAACAGCTATTAGATGAAATGTTGATAACATCTGGCGCGCTGACATCTCTGGCAAACCGTTTGATTAAGCGTGGCTTGGTAAGTCGTTGGAATGATATTAATGATCGCCGATCAAAGCAGCTCGCATTGACTTCGAAGGGCAAGCAGTTGATCGATGAAATCACTACAAGCCGCTATCAACTATGCTCAAAGCTAATTGAAAAATTAACTGTGGTTGAAAAAAAACAGATAAAAAATTTATTAGTTAAACTACTTAAAGCAATTAGCGATGTACCGTAGTTTCCGAAAACTTTCTTGGCCTTAGGAAACCATTCTAAAATTATCGTCGCTTTCGTAAACTTAGTACACAATTTTACGAGATACACTAAGCTTTGAGTTAGCTTAAAAGTATAGAAATTTAAATAATAGTTAATTTACCTGTTTCGATAACCGTTTTTATAACTCGGATATTTAAAGTTATATCCAAGAGATTTTATTTTATCGTTTTTGCAACGTTTGCCTTTTGGGGCTAGATCATCATCATTAATGATAACGGTGGGTTTTGGGTAGCCAAATTCTTTTGCTATGTGGTTTGTAACGTCTAAAAGTGTTGCTGGATCATCGTCAGTACCAATGTAAATTGAATCAAGAGATTCACCTTGCTCTAACATTTTAATTAAAAAACAAATGATGCCGACACAATCTTCTTGATGAATTCGATTAGTGTATTGAGCTGGACGCTTTTGAACTTTTATTCCGGCTTCTACTTTTTTCATTAAATATTGACGTTCTCCACCATAAATACCAGAAAACCTCACAATGATATTTTTCGTGTTGTGCGCCAAAATTTCATTTTCTGCTGCAATTAACGATTCGGATTTTTTGTTGTTAGCAGTAACTTGAGTTGCTTCACTTACCCATTCACCATCGTTTTCGGCGTAGACTCGTGTCGAAGAAATGTAAATAATGATAGGTTTTTTACTGGTTTTAGAAAAAAAATGAGTGATGTTTTTTGCACTTTGCCAATAAGTTTTTTGATAACTGTCGTCGGAAATTTCATCAGGCGATAGAGTAACAATTACATAGTCTATTTGATCAAGTTGTTGTCGATCAGTAGCGGTCAGTTGGTCATCTAAAGGTAAACTAAGATCCCCCATTATGGTTTTGATACCATTAATGCTCAATGGTGTTCGAGCAATTCCCCATAAATTAATTTCTGCACTATCGAATTGTGATGCAAGCGAACGAGCAAGTTTTCCAAATCCCGCAAAAACTATGTTGGTCATAGACAAATCAGCTCCAGATGACTGAGAAGGGCGTGCATTATGCCACAAAATAAAAGTTTTGTTTCATTGCACTTTATTGATCCCTTATAAATATGAAGGATGTATATGTGCACGATTAGAGTGCAGTTTTTATATTTAGTTGCGTTTAATGGACCTATTTTGTGCGAAAGCGTTGCTAATTTAAAAGTTGGCACGTCCCCTGCAACACCCAAGCCTGTTAACCAAAAACAATGTAAAAAAATGAGGGGACAGTTATGAAATTAGTGGCGGCAATCGTCAAGCCGTTCAAGCTCGATAACGTTCGTGTGGCATTAAATGATGCTGGAATATCGGGTTTAACGGTAACCGAAGTAAAAGGCTTCGGTCGTCAACGTGGACACACTGAGCTGTATCGCGGTGCAGAATATACAGTCGACTTTCTTCCAAAAGTAAAAATAGAAGTTGCTGTACCGGATGATAAGGTCGATGAAATAGTAGAAACCATATTAGAACATTCAAAAACTGGGAAAATCGGTGACGGTAAAGTTTTTGTTTATAACTTAGAAAATGTGGTCCGCATTCGTACAGGTGAAGTTGGCGAAGAAGCAATTTAGGGTTGGGGAGATAATAATAATGAGCGAATTAAAATACGCGTTAGATACCTTTTATTTTTTAGTATCTGGGGCCTTAGTAATGTGGATGGCAGCTGGTTTCGCAATGTTGGAAGCTGGTTTAGTCCGATCAAAAAATACAACTGAAATTCTTACTAAAAACGTAGCGCTGTTTGCTATTGCCTGCACTATGTATTTATTGTTTGGTTACGCGATCATGTATGGTAGCCCAGAGGGCGGTTGGTTACCAAGTTTTGGTGCCTTGTTAGGAACCGAAAATGGTGTTGATAAAGTTAACGCTGGTGAAGCGAGTCACTCCCTATATTCTGACTTTTTCTTTCAAGTTGTGTTTGTAGCAACCGCTATGTCGATTGTTTCTGGTGCTGTTGCAGAGCGAATGAAGCTTACCGCGTTTCTTATTTTCTGTGTTGTTTTAACGGGCTTTATTTATCCTGTTGAAGGTTACTGGAAATGGGGTGAAGGTTTCCTCCATGCGATGGGATTCCAAGACTTCGCTGGCTCAGCGATTGTGCATATGGCCGGTGCATCAGCGGCTTTAGCTGGCGTTATTTTACTTGGACCTCGTAAAGGGAAGTACGATGCCAAAGGCAATGCCAAAGGTATTCCTGGTGCCAATTTACCACTGGCGACACTTGGTACTTTTATTTTATGGCTAGGTTGGTTTGGATTTAATGGTGGTTCTCAATTAGCACTATCTAATGTCGATGATGCTAATGCAGTATCGCGAATTTTTGTGAATACAAATGCTGCAGCCGCCGGTGGTGTTATCGCAGTATTTTTATACACCAAAATTTTATTTAAGAAAGCAGACTTAACCTTAATTCTCAATGGTGCATTGGCAGGCTTAGTGGCCATCACCGCAGAGCCCCTAACGCCTACGCCTGCAATAGCGACCTTGATAGGAGCTGTCGGTGGCATAATTGCTTCTGTGTCGGTAAGCCTATTAGATAAATTAAAAATCGATGATCCTGTTGGAGCTATCTCCGTTCACGGAACTGTGGGTATTTTTGGCGTATTAGCTGTGCCGCTAACTAATCATGGTGATGGTGTATCGTTTGTCACTCAGTTAATTGGTTTGCTCGTTATTTTCGCCTGGGTATTCGTCGCTTCTTTTGTTACTTGGTTCATTATCAAAGCTGTGATGGGTCTTCGTGTAACCGAAGAAGAAGAGTACGTTGGATTGGATAAAGTTGATTGCGGTTTAGAAGCCTATCCGGAATTTGCTCGAGTGACCTCGACCAACGGAAATTAGTTAAGAGAGACTCTTCATTAGTTAAGAGACACTCGTCGTAAGATTCAAAATAATAAGAACTGCAATGTGTCTACTGTGTTTGCCTCACTTCGGTGGGGCTTTTTTGTGATTTGATTTTCCTCCTGGTTTTTATCTAAAAAAATTTTTATCGACGGATTCGTTAATCGACAGGATTCTTTTATAGGAATTAGCCCTTACAGCGACTATTATGAATAATCATTATTTTCGATTGTTCGAAATGGTTGCGTGAGTTGACTGTTAAAAGGCGAAGCTATGTCAGAGCGAATTCCTGCCAATAATGCGCCGTATGCGTTTGAGGTTGAAAAAGATAAAACTTACTTTTGGTGTGCTTGCGGTCGGAGTAA
Source organism: Gammaproteobacteria bacterium (assembly GCA_013373375.1). Lineage (GTDB taxonomy): Bacteria > Pseudomonadota > Gammaproteobacteria > Enterobacterales > Kangiellaceae > Pleionea. The sequence continues at coordinate 295,769 of JABXHY010000009.1, read as the reverse complement.
AAACCAACCCTTTTGCGATGGAAGCCATAAGGGAACCGGCATTACTCCCGTGTCTTATGAAGCATCTCAAACTCGGACGGTGTATTTTTGCGGGTGCAAAGCTACCGGTAATGCGCCAATCTGCGATGGCACCCACAATAAAAAATAATCATTGCCACAATTGACTGGTGGGTTGGTTTTGTAAGGTGCCGAGTTGCTCTTTCAGATTAAGCAGCTGTTCTTCCCAGTAGCGTGGTGTGTTAAACCAGGGAAAATTATGTTGAAAGCTGGGGTCGTCCCAACGCTGCGCCAGCCATCCCATATAGTGCAACATCCTCATGCCGCGAAGGGCTTCGACTAACATCAGTTCTCGGTCATCAAATTCTCTAAATTCTTCATAGCCTTCCAATAGCGCGTTTTGTTGTTGAATTTTTTCTTGTTCATCGCCAGTCAGTAACATCCAGATATCCTGAACTGCGGGTCCCATTCGGCTGTCATCTAAATCAACAAAATGAGGTCCATCGGGTGTCCACATTACATTAGAAGGGTGACAATCACCATGAATACGCAGTTGTGCAATGTCGCTAAAACGATGGAAACTTTTTAAACATTGCTCCACTAATGGCAGGCAAACGCTGTCCATTGATACCCGCAGTTCCGCGGGAATAAAATGGTTATCTTGCAAAAACTGATAACTTTGTTGTGCGTAAGCTTCAGGTGAAATGGTCAATCGATGTTGATAGGCAGATGTTTCACCAACGGTGTGAATTCTTGCTATAAAGCGACCTAACCAGGTGAGAGTGTCGTGATCGTCCAGGTTAGGGTGTCGCCCACCACGATTAGGGAAAACAGCAAACCGAAATTGCTGATAATTGAGTAAGGTTTTTCCATCAAACTGAAGCGGTGCAACGACTGGAATTTCAGCTTGTTCCATTTCATGACAGAATTGGTGTTCTTCAAGAATTTGCTCATCGGTCCATCGAGCGGGTCGATAAAATTTTACAACGTATTTTTTCTGGTGTTCGTCTCTGACTTGGTAAACTCTATTTTCGTAACTGTTTAGTGGCAGCAACGCCGCTTCAACATATAAGTTAATACTGTCGAGCGCATCAAGAATGGTGTCCGGATCAAGTTGATAAAAATCATTTTGTAAATCGTCTTGCGACATGAGCGAGCAAATCTCCAAAGTATATTCGTGATGCTTAAAGTTTAATACTGGCCCAATCACGTTTGTTCCACAGCCAAACGTAAATGCCCGCTTGCAAACCTCGATAAACAAATTGCATTAACCAAATTGCGGTAAGTCCAAGACCAAGCACTGGCCCCGTTAAATAGGCAATGGGTAAAAATAAAAACCACTGCATGACTAACGAAACGGTGAGCGTTGTTTTTGTCGCACCTGCACCTTGTAATGAGTTCATTAATACAAGGCCTAACGCATCAATTAAAATCCCAACACCAACTAACCGCAATGGAGTAATTGCAATTTTCAATGCCTCTGGCTCTTGTAAAAATACTGACAAAAGTAATTCCGGTACTAGCAGCATTGGCAGTCCAATTAAAAAGACAACCAGCATTGCAATTCGAACGGTTTCCCAAGCCCAGCGATGAGCGTCCTCCGGATCTTTTTTACCCAGAGCGTGACCAACTAAAGTCGCGGAGGAAATTCCAAACGCAATACAGGGCAAAATTGCAACTAGTGTAATGTTGGTCAGAACATTGGCTGCCGCCAGCTCATTAGTCCCCACTTGCCCGACAATCCAGAAAAGAGTGGTAAATCCAAGAGCGAAAAATAATTGTTGGGCTGAGGAAGGAATTGAAATACGCACCACCGTCATCAAGGTTTCTTTTTTAGGCAAATGCAAGCCAAAACCGAATTGTCGAGTGTGTCTTAATGCAAGATAGGTATAAATTAAAGTGCCGCCTGCCATTGAGATTGCTGTTCCCAGTCCTGCTCCCATAACCCCCATTTCGGGAAATCCAAAATTGCCAAAAATGAGCAGGTAGTTCAGCACTATATTGAGGGAGTGCATTATCAGTAATGTTCGAAGGTAAAAACCGGTGCGTTTTATCGCGCTCCAGTAACCTCGGTAACAAAAGTTCATACCCACAAACATTATCGCGGCGAGTCTTACCTGTAAGTATTCGGTACCGTATTGAACAACTTCTGGATCATCGTTGAGCCACTCAACGATATGCTCAGCGGCCATTATTAGAGCTATAGCGACTGGTGTAGCAACGACTAATATAGTGACGATAGCACCATTGAGAGGATTGGCAGCTTCGTTGGTTTTACCTTCGCCCATTCTCCGAGAGACCATTGCTTGTACCCCGGCTGACAATCCCATAAAGGCTGCTGCTGCCACAAAATTAATAAAGCTCGCTAATCCTACCGCTGCTAGTTGAGCGGTGCCTAGCTGTCCGACCATCCCTGCATCAACTAAATTGAGAATATTTTGCGACATCATGCCACCAATGATTGGTAAAGCTAGCGCCCAAATATGCTTGTAGCGGTCTTTTTGATCCACTCGTATTCTCTCTATTAAAAACTGACGCTATGGTAGCAGAATCTGACTCATCCAGTTAATGATGACGGACACTTCAGAAATAAATTAGTCATTAGTACGACCGAACATAGTGGATGGGCTATTTTAAAGCGGCGTGTGCAGCAACCAGGGCAGTTACTCGGCTTGCACCTGCATGTTTCAAGCTTTTTGCCAGAGCATTCACCGTACTGCCGCTGGTATAAACATCGTCAACAATTGCGACGTGCAATTCTTGCAACTGTGCTGATTCAAACGCTGCCTTTATATTGTGTTGTCGTTGTTTTAATGACAGACCGGATTGCGCCTGAGTGTAAATAGCCCGTCGACAAGAATGAGTGTCGAGCATTATTGAGGATGACTGAGGCAAGTGCTTGAGCAATGCTCGGGCAATTAATTCGGCCTGGTTGTAACCTCTGCTGCGCAGTCGCTTAGGGTGCAAAGGAACCGGAATGATGATATCTGGCGGGCTGACCAATTGTGCATGCGCGACTTGTGCCAGCATTTTGCCGAACCAATGAGCTAATGCGGTATGACGGTTAAACTTTAATTGAGGCAGCCATTGATTGATCGGAAAGTCATAATCGAACGCGGCAATTAGTTGATCAATCGCCGGGGCCATTGTTAAACAGGCTCCACATTTTTCCAAAGCTGCGTTGGTTGGAAGATCCTGTCCGCAGGTAGCGCATACGCAATCTAATCTGGGTAGCTCAGGCTCGCAATAAGTGCACACCCAAGGTGTCGAATCTTTCTTATGAAAGGAGGCCACTTCCGTTGTTGAATGATATTTTTCAGGCGGATCGGTATCGTCGGTCGAATCAATTGGGTACTGGCAAAAAGCACAGCGAGCAGATAAATTAAACGTCATTCCATTGAGATTTTTTCGTTATCCAGTCTTAATAGTAATCAAAAACTCACGCAAAAAGAACACAAAACTTGTTGTTCCTTATTCGACTGAGTAGTCTATCCTGCAATCACAACAAAGAGTTATTACTTATTTGGTATGGAATCATTTATTAAACGCCTGGGAAACATCACCGCAATTCTACTCATGATACTGGTGATCCTTGGGTTAATTTATCAAGGAATTACTTATTGGTGGATTTCCGGTGGCGCTGAAGGCAATGGCAATCTAATCCAATTGTTGCTGGTGTTTATATTACTCTTATTGGCCGCCACGACATTTTTCTCTTCGATGTTGTTGTGTATTTTGTGGCAGCAAAGGCATCTAAAGAATGGGGTAAAACTGACCATCATCGGTTTCAGTAGTTTATTAGTCTATTTTTCATTAAGCACTGTTTTGTCATAAACCGCTTAACTAATTTTAAAAGTTGAAGTAGAGGCTTGGTTGAAAAATATACGATTGTAAACTGATGTGGCGAGTTGGATTGATATTAATACCTTGTTAGTTAAACTGGCTGCCTTCCGAGTCTTCAAGTAGCCAGAATAATGGATATTATAAAATACGCGCAAAACCCAGAACTCAAGCATGACTGGACTATCGACCAAGTAAAACAGATTTTTTCTCTACCCTTCAATGATTTACTGTTTTATGCCCAACTAATCCATCGGCGTTTTTTTAATCCTAACGAAGTTCAAACCTCGACTCTTTTAAGCATTAAAACAGGCGCCTGTCCTGAAGATTGCGCTTACTGTCCACAAAGTGGTCATTACAATACTGGACTCTCGAAAGAACAGTTAATGGCGATTGAAGAAGTGGTTGCTAATGCACAGCGGGCAAAAGAAACTGGAGCAACAAGGTTCTGCATGGGCGCAGCCTGGCGTTCACCGCGAGAAAAAGATCTTCCTGTCGTATTGGAGATGATTCGAAGCGTTAAAGCGTTAGGCCTTGAGACTTGTGTTACCTTAGGAATGTTAGATGGCGATCAAGCTGAACAACTTAAAGATGCAGGCCTGGATTATTACAATCATAATCTTGATACCTCACAAGACTATTACGACAAAATAATCACAACTCGTACCTATCAAGACCGACTCAATACATTACAGCATGTAAGAGATGCCGGTATAAACGTCTGCAGTGGTGGAATCGTTGGAATGGGTGAGCAACAAAACGATCGCTACGGACTGTTGATGGAACTGGCGAATATGCCGGAACATCCGCAAAGTGTACCTATTAATATGCTTGTCGCGGTAGAAGGTACGCCTTTGCAAGACGTCGAACAACTCGACCCAATAGAGTTTGTGAGAACAATTGCGACCGCGCGAATTATTATGCCGCTGTCTTATGTTCGGTTGTCTGCTGGACGCGAAGACATGAACGAAGAAACGCAAGCTTTGTGTTTTATGGCAGGAGCCAACTCTATTTTTTATGGAGAAAAATTACTAACGACGGCGAATCCAGATCAAGACGCTGATAGAAACTTACTCAAAAAACTTGGAATAAATCCTGAGCGACGTGACATTTCTGAAAGTGAACATCACCATGAAAGTGAGCGAGTGTCAGCTGCTATTCAATTAAGGAAGGCTGATCAAGCATCTGAAGTTAATACTCCGATGGCAGAAGTAAAGTTTACCAATGCGGCAAGTTAATCGTTGGTTTGTGATTGCGTCGTTGCTCAATCGATTCTGGAATGTAAATGTTGTCTCGTCACTTAACCGATCGGCTTAACCAACAACGGTTAAAAGATCGTTGGCGACAGGAAATCACGATCGATTCACCACAGGGCATTGAAGTATCGCGGCTAGGTCGATCTCTGGTTAACTTTAGTAGTAATGATTACTTATCGTTAGCAAATGATCCATTGATGATAAAGGCGATGCATCAAGCGATTGATAAGTATGGTTGCGGCAGTGGCGCCTCTCATCTTATTAGTGGACATCTTGCGTCACACCAGGCATTAGAAGAAACCTTGGTGGATTGGCTGCAGTGTGAGGCCATTACATTATTCTCCAGCGGTTATCAGGCGAATCTTGCGGTACTGACAACTTTGGTGGGTAAAGGCGATCTAATTGTTCAAGACAAACTTAATCATGCCTCTTTAATTGACGCAGGTTTAATGTCTCAGGCAGCGAACAAGCGCTACCGACATTGTGATTACCAATCGCTTTTGCAACAGCTCAAAGGCGACTTCAACAGTAAGATGATTGTATCTGATGGTGTTTTCAGCATGGACGGAGATGCGGTTAATTTAACTGAACTCATGTCGATTGCTTCCGAGGAAAAAGCATCAGTTTATATTGATGATGCGCATGGCATTGGTGTTTTGGGACATGAAGGCTCAGGAACCTTAGCGCACTACAATGTTAAGCCGGTTGATAATGTTATTATGATGGGAACCATGGGAAAAGCACTTGGCGTTGCCGGTGCTTTCGTTGCGAGCAGTCAATTGGTTGCGGATGCTCTTAAACAGTTTGCTCGACCCTATATTTACACAACAGCGATGCCACCTGCGAATGCTCAGGTGGCCAACGAAGCTGTGAATATTATTCGTAAAACTCCAGAGCGAACTGAAAAGCTCAGACATAACATTGTTCAGTTTAAACAGCTCGCGCTTCATTACAATATTCAATTAATGCCATCGGATACAGCAATCCAACCTGTGCTCGTAGGGACAGAAAGAAAGTGTTTGTCTGTTGCAAAAGAATTGGAGTTGCAGGGGTTCCTGGTGGGAGCGATTCGCCCTCCAACTGTGCCTGAGAATACTTGCCGGTTACGTATTACGTTATCATCTCATCATAGTGTAACGATGATTCAAAACCTCGTTTCAAGCTTGTCTGAAATACTGGATAAACATGACGAGAAAGACAATAAAGTAATGAATAAATGAAACCTTATTTTGAACAATTCGGAGAAGGCGAAGACTTAGTTTTACTTCATGGATGGGGTATTCACGGTGGTATATTTGAACATTTGTACCAAGACTTAGGTGAGCAGTTTCGTGTTACCAATATTGATTTACCTGGATTTGGGAGAAGCCCCTTACCCAATGAAGATTACACTCTAGAGTTGCTATCGAAAGAAGTTTTAAAAGTAGCTCCTAAAAAAGCGCATTATCTTGGTTGGTCGATGGGTGGATTAATTGCTTCACACATTGCTGTGAATAATCCTGAGAGAGTGAATAAATTAATTACTGTTGCTAGCAATCCTCAGTTTTTAGTTCAGGACGATTGGCCATTTGCTATGGAAGTGCACGTTATGGAAAAATTTATAAGCTTGTTAGAAGAAGATTATGAAGGCACATTGATTAAGTTTTTGGCAATTCAAACAATGGGCAGTGAAACACAAAAGCAAGATATTCAACGATTAAAGCAAACGGTATTTGTTCACGGCCAACCGGCAAAGCAAGCACTGCGTGGTGGACTCAGTATTTTACGTAATTCTGATTTGCGTTCACAGGTAGCCAGTATTAATCACGACACTCTAAGAGTTTATGGTAGACTCGATGGACTGGTTCCATTAAAAGCAGCAGAAAAAATTGCCGCTTTGATGCCCAAGAGCGAACAAGTCGTATTCCGAAAAGCTAGCCATGCTCCGTTTCTTTCTCACGCAAAAGAGTTTGTAGACACGGTTATTGAATTTTTAAATCGTCATCCAAAAGCGGTATGAAATAGAATTATATGACACAAGAATTTTCACCTTTCGATAAACAGTCTGTGGCAGCAAGTTTTTCTAAGGCAGCAGTGCATTACGACGAATTCGCTTTTGTGCAAAGAGAAATAGGTGACCGTTTAATTGAACGCTTACCGTTTATGAAAGTATCACCAAAAATTGTGGTTGATGTTGGCTGTGGAACAGGACATTTCACTCGGCAACTAAAGCAACGTTATAAGAAATCAAAAGTATTTGGTTGTGATATCGCCGGAGGAATGATTCAGCAGGCAAAATCCCAACAAGGTTGGTTTAACCGAATTGATTATCAGGTGGCGGATATGGATTGGCTGCCATTTGCGGATAAATCAGTCGACTTAATTTTTTCGAATTTAGCTGTGCAGTGGAGTGTAAACCCTAAGCATACCTTTAATGAATTGTGTCGAATTTTAAAGCCCGGTGGTTTACTACTGTTTTCTACTTTAGGGCCTGACACCTTAATTGAACTTAAACAAGCATGGTCGTCAGTCGATGAGCATACGCATGTTAATAATTTTTTAGATATGCACGATGTTGGAGACTTTCTAATTGGTTCAGGGCTTTATGACCCGGTCATGGATATGGAAAAACTGACCTTTGAATATCAATCCTTAAAAGGATTAATGAAAGATCTAAAAGGAATCGGTGCTCATAATTTAAATCATGATCGGTCCAGAGGTTTAATGACTCGCTCAAAGTGGCAAACGCTTGAAAATGCATACTCTGCAATGAAAACTAAAGGCGGTGATTACCCAGCGACTTATGAAGCAGTATATGGATTGGCGTGGGGCACGGAGAATAAAAAGTCGATGACTTCAGATGTCTACAAAGTGTCACTGTAGCCGTTGGTGCTAACAGTAGGTCAACAATCATTCTAATAAATTGTATCTGAGTCAATGGTTAAGGAATTATTAAATGTCAGATGTTTACTTTGTAACTGGAACTGACACAGACGTTGGCAAAACTTATGTTTGCAATGTACTTATGCAAACTTTGCAACAACGTGGACAGTCAGTAGTTGGTCTAAAACCTGTGGCTGCAGGTGCTGTGCTAAATAAAAATCAATGGCAAAATGACGATGCCTTAAAGTTAATGGATGCGAGTTCAATAAGTCTAGATTACGAACAAATTAATCCTTTTTGTTTTCCTCAGGCTATAGCGCCACATATCGCGGCAGAATTAAATCATACTCAAGTTACTTTGGAACAAGTAAGACAACATCTAATAAAAGTTGTCAACGATTACTCTAAAGTGGATACTTTTTTTGTAGAAGGCGCTGGAGGATGGTTAGTTCCACTTAACAAAGAAGAGTCGTTTTCTGACATTCCTAAAGCTGTTAATTCTAAAGTTATTCTTGTGGTTGGCATGAAGCTAGGTTGTATTAACCACGCTTTGCTAACCGCTCAGTCTATTATTAATCAAGGAGCCGAGTTGGTTGGGTGGATCGCGAATCAGGTTCAACCTAATATGGATGTGTATCAGCAAAACTTAGCAACATTAGAGTTACAAATGCCCTGTCCATTAATAGCAGAAGTGACACATAATAGTCAGGTTTTACCGGAGCTAAACTTATAGCAAACTAATTTAACGAAGAAATGAAGTAACGAAATTTAAGTAAAGAAATAATAATAAGAAAATTTTATAGTAAGAAAAATTTAAGTAAAGAGTAACTTGTTTATGACAACCAATACGATAACCGAGCCAAGACACTCACATTATTTTTTGGGACACGAGGCTTTTCGGCAAGCCGCTGAACAAGATCTGGAAATGTTTTTTAAAATCATGGCTTCAGACGTTCGCGAGAAATTTATTGAGCAAGTTATTCAGCAAACCAATCAGCTTCCAGGTAATGGTGAGGTGTTTACTCAGCAGCAACTTAGCTTTTATCCGTGCTCAATTGACTCGCACATGACAATGATCATTCAGTTACCAGAGCCAAAAGCTTATATTGAATGTTTTTATTGTGCGGTTGTAAGTTCTAAAGCACTCACTGAAGTCGATGATGACCATACGGGTAAATTCGATTTTTTTACACTTGAATTAGGTGAGGGTGACGATAATCAAAATTGCAGTATGTTTTGTAAATGGGAGGGCGATACTCATTTCAATCTGGCTGAGGTTTCGTTAGGACTGTCTGTATCTGAGTTTTCTGAACTCATATCGGCGTTTTATAATGCCAAGTCTAACCACTTATAGCTAATCGCTAGCCCTACAGTTTATGTTCTGACTGACTTCGACATTAATCGGATTAATAAAAACAGGCGAGATGAAGAGGTTTTCGGCTAAATAATCAACAATCTGACAGGACAGAATAAGTAACTTACCGTTAGGCGTCGTGCTAATTATAATTCTGAGCGATAATAATTCAAAAAATGGTCTACAATTTGCGTTAGGTGTACCTTATTTTTTCTGCTGGTTGGTAATGTGACGCGTTATTGTCTTTGTTTTTTTGTTTCAGTGATTAGCTTTTACTGTCCTGCGGGACTAGGTCAGGATACCTTTAACTTGTCTTTGGAAGAGTTACTGGAAGTGCCGGTTTCGGTCTCGTCTCGCACCGAACCAAAGCTCTTAAATCAACCCGCGTCGGTTACGGTTATACAACGTGATGAAATAGAACGTTCTTTCGTTAATACGTTAAGTGATTTACTCACTTTGTATGTTCCAGGATATTTTAGAGCCGAAGATAAGGATGATACTATTGCTTCTTTTCGAGGTGTGGCCCCGGATAATAATAGTAAAGTCTTATTATTGATTAATGGACGAAAAGTTAACGCGGATTGGTTTTGGGGGCCAGCGGACGCCATTTTAAATGGTATTGACCTTAATTATATTGAGCGAGTTGAGGTAGTCAGAGGACCGGGAAGTGTCACTCTGGGTCAAGGTGCACAGCTGGGCGCTATTAATATTATTACACGCAAGTTTTCTGATACAGAAGTGAATACGAGTATTGGACAACAAGGTTTGTATCAATTTTCAGTTGGTGGAAACTCTGAATTCTTAAATGGCTATCGACTTAACTGGTTTACTTCTCGACAGGTTCAGCAGGGAGAACGAATGGCGAATCGAGGTTGGGGCGCCGAAGTTTCGGAAAGTGACTCTGATCATCCTTCGACACCTTATCAACGAGGTAATCGGTATGGCCAAGCTGACGCGTCACGCTTACTACTGCAGCTACAAATGGATGATATTGCCGTCGATGTCCAACATCACCGACAAACACGTCATTTATATAATTGGACCAAGGATCGAGACCAGGTTGAAAATCGTCTGACAATGATAGGTCTTCATTGGTCTATTTTCGCGTCCAATAGTTGGGAAGCCAATTTGGAGATCGATTGGCAACAAGATGATTATGCGCTTTATGATCACAGTTTTTACATCACAACCGGTGGAGCGCGTGAACAACGTACGCATATTAACGCAGAAGTATACTGGCAACCATCACGCCTAATTCAATGGGTGAATGGTGTTGAATTGTCTGAGTTTGAACAAGGGAAAAGGAATTGGCAAGGCGATAATTTTATTGTTAATCGAATATCAAATGTTAACAATCAAAACAACTCGGAAAATACTTGGGCATTTAGGGATAGCTTTTGGTCGAGAGCTTTGTACTCTGAATTAAAGTTAGAAACAAGTCATCAGTTGGATTTTAATCTTGGTGCTCGTCTCGATGAACATCCAAAGTGGGGCAGTCATCTTAGTCCTCGGGTCAGTGCTTTATATCGGCCAGAAAACTCAAATCAACTATGGAGAGTGTCTTTTTCAGAAGGGTTTCATGGGGCGTCAGGTGTGCATTACACAGGTGGCTTTTTACGTGACGGACTGCTTTCGGAATCTTCGTTTTCAGATATTGGTAGCAGTGGCATGACATCATCAACTACTGGGGATCTGATAACCAATATATCAAAAACTAACCCTGAGACGTTGAAAAGCGCAGAACTTGGATGGAGTTTTAGTTTGACGGATCTCTGGTTCTTTGAAAGTGTGCTTTACCATAACCGATTTAAAAATATTATCATTACAGAATCAACCCGTAACGGTACGCCCAATACTTTTGTCGGAACGGATCTGGTTGGCGATTGGGGTGGAATGTTTTATTTTACTAATGCTGACGCTGATTTAGAAATCGCCGGAATTGAGTTTTCTGCTCGTTATTACTCACGACTATTTGAGCATCGTTTGTCGATTAGTAACAGTCAAATTTTATCGGCAAACGGATTTGAACTTGGGCAAAAGTCGCCAGTTGCGGGGACTGAAAATGATTTACACTCAAATGGTATTCCCGAGCTTATTATACGATACCATGGACGCTGGAATATATCCGACTCACTAATAGCGAGCTATCAACATTTAGTGACTGGAAGTTGGTGGGCCCCTGCTACAAACGAAGAAGTTTCGGGCTTTGGCTGGGGAAGTGTTTCCATGAATTGGACAGTCAGTGATAAAAGTGAATTAAGCTTACAAGCCCATAATGTGTGGGATCAACGTAGTTTATATCCGGTAAGAGCGAGGGGGTCGGCTAATATCACCCCGGGAACGCCTGCTCTCGGCGAACGACGGTTGATGGTGACCTATCATTACCTAATTAAATAAAATAATTTTAGGTGTTCTTTAATAAACTGTGGTTGTCAGGGTGACTATTGTGAGTTCACTCCCGGTCGAAAAAAGTTTTGAGCTCACATCGAAATCATATATTACACCCAACGTAAAAAATACCATCGAATGCACATCTCTTTATTTGATATAGTCTAGAACTCAATGATATTGACGACTGTATTGATCTTAACTCAGGAAATTACCAAGTGGACTATCAAAATAAACAAACAGGGACAGCTCTGTTATTCGTCACGGTGAGTATTGCCGTTATTATTTTAGTATTAGCACCTGATAGCCGAGATTATGTTTTGTGGCCAGCCATTATAACGCTTGGCCTAGTTTCATTTTTATTCCATTCATTAAATATTAAAGTTTCTGATAACGAAATTAATTGGTCGTTTGGTCCCGGTTTTTGGAAGAAGACTCTGAAGATTACTGATATTAAGTCTGTAAGAGTTATTAATACAAAATGGTACTATGGATTAGGTATTCGATACATTCCTTCTGGCTGGTTGTACACAGTGTCGGGTACAACCGCTGTCCAACTTGAACTTAATGATGGCACTAAGATCAACTTGGGAACAAATGATTCTGAAAATTTAGTTAATGTAATAGAGTCAAAACTGACTCATTAAGGAACCGCGAAAGCGGCTGTCGATATTGATGATTGGTTCAGGACTATAAATGTTAAGTTCTGCCTATTAAGAGGGAAAGACTCCCGGAAACAGTACAAGAATTTAATCTGTTTCAAGGAGTCTTTTTTTGCCAGGGAACTAATAAACTACAAAAATGATTTTTATCAAACTTTAAATAGTGACTATCCAATCGGTCGTGAATACCCAGCCGTTGCCTCCCACTGTAAATGGCACACTGCTGTAGCCAACAGGAGAGTCTTCAAGATAAAGTGCTTGAACATTGATTCGGATCTGTTTTCTTTTCATTGGATAGTAATTAATACCGACACTGGTATCAGTTGGCTCGCCATATTCACCATTTATTTTCGAGTAACCTAGGTAAACTTCCAGTTCTTTCGGCTTGATCATATAAGAGCTTTGTATTTGAAAGCCATCATCTTCTAATTCCGTGACAGGAATAGGGCCTGTCGTTACAAAGTCATCAACCCACCGTTTATAAAGTTCGGCTTCAAGAAACCAACCTTTATATTTGAAGCCTCCATTAATCGCAGCCATTTGATAAGAAGCTTTGCGAATATCACCTCCAGTTCCAAATGGGTCGCTGCTGAATATTCGAGTTCCATCCGATAAACGAATCTGTGAGTTTTCAAACCCTTCGGTGCCAGGTTGGGCTTGGGCGTCTTCACGACTGCGGGTCATGTGAACCCCAAACAAGGTTGCCATTTCTTCATGAAACTCGTAGTCTCCAAAGCCTTTGCCTGGTCCATACTCACCTGTTGTTGGCATCCACCAAAAGGCTGCTGACACGGTATTAAATTTATCATCCAGCTGGGAGGCATTGACTCCGAGTTGACTTAAGTTATTACCCAGCATGGCTCGATATTCAACCGTATCGCTTAGTTTTCCGGCAGCCCATATGCCAGTGGTATAAGAGCCTCGGAAATATTCATCGGCAATGGTGCGATGATCATTTTTCAGCCAGTTTGGGAAAGTGTAATTGGTCGAGCGAGTACTGGGTAGTGAACCAATGCCAGCGTGAAGCTTGAAAGAATCACTAAAGGCATAACCTAAATTACCAGCTACGACCACTTGTGCTGGATCCCCCTGGCTGGTATTCGATGTCCAAGTGTAAAACAGGTAGCTTAACTTGGGGACCATAAACCAACCTTTAAAATTTAAGGTGACTTTCTGAAACTGAATATCATTTCGAATATCGATTGCTGATGTTCTCCCGAACGAGTCAGTGTAAGACTCTTCTAAATCTGTTTGGTTGAGATAACGTGCATAAGTAAAAACGCTGAAGTTAACCTCACCAAATTCGTCTGATACCAAATTAAAGCCCTTTCCGGGAACATATCCTTCGGAATTGCCCTCTGCCTTAATATGATGACTTGAGGTCAATGCAGCGAAACTTAATAAGCCAGGCAGAACTTTTTTAACAAAGTTTGTTTTGAATTTAAATTTATTCATATTTTTATTCCTGAATAGCTACTTAAAATATTTTCACTTCGTAATTGGCGATAATTCGAAAGTCGAAGAAGTCTTCGCCGCCAAAATCTTCATCACGATCGACCCAGGCACCTCGCACGCGAAGCCAAAGGCCATCAGCCCAGCCTTCTTTCACTCGATAGTCAAAAGTAATATCGTATTCGGTTTCATCTGGACTGGCGGCGATTCCGGTTTCTGGTGTGTCACCTTCGACCACATTGGCGAACATACTCAGCTCACCCGGACCTATTTGTTTAAAGTTATAACTCACGCCAATTAGCCAGGCATCTTCTCCAGCACGATCAAAATCATCAACAATTACCGACAAATAATTTGATGGGTTACCAAATGGTTTTTGCAGTCCACTTTCTTCATCTGTGGAGCTTAACGCGACACGCCACTTTACATCACCCACGACATATTCGAGTTTTCCGGCCATCATTGATGTTGTGAAATTACCGATGAGTTCATCGCCGACACTACTTTGTCCTGTGTATTGAAAAAAGGCTTTTAAAGCACTGGTTTCAGACAAACCGAAGGAGTGTTCAATTTTGGCAAAAGTGGTATCAAAAACGTTCTCTGTTTTTTGATAGGTGCCAGCCACTGTCGTTTGACCATCAATAATATATTGAGCACCAGCAAATAAAAGGCCTTCGTCAGTATCCGCAGCTCCAGCCGCTTCTGACATGGAAATAAACTCATCATCATTTTTTCGTTTGATGCTATCGACGTAACCAAGCATATAACCGAATCCAACTTTTGACGGTTTACCAACCGCAACTGCTTCGAACGTATTAGGCACCATTCGAATATCGTGGCTTCCGAGGTAAGGTAACTCAAAGCGTTGTCGACCGATGCGCAACCCTTGCTCTTCGGCAAATCGAACCGTTACATTTGCCTCGCCAAGAACTGAAAAGGATTCAGGCCCCGGTTTGAACAATGTTGTTCCATCTTTATTGTCGGGGCCGTAGAGTTTTTGTGAGGTGAAAGCCGATGCGTTAAACCGAACGGTATCGTTCCACCAGCCTGAACTGAATTGAAGTTCACCACCAAGTGCCCAGCCTTTGCTATCAGCTGTTTCATCGCGATTACGGTTAAGATAGTAAGACCGAGGTTTGAAGATTAATTGTGAGTCGTCCCAAAAGTCGGTGAGCTCAGTATCTTCGACTTCAAAGGCATCAATATCACTTTGCTGATTGGGCTCAAAATCATAAAAACCAACAAATAACATTGCATCAGGCGCTCGCCATCCTCCCAGACCAGAATCGCCATCTTGCGAAAAAAATCCTGCTGCTGAAGCGGAGAGAGAACCCGAACTCGCAGTTATTGTGGTTCCATAGTTACTCGCATACTGAAAGTTAGATGCTTGGTTTGAATTCGAATTTGAGCTCTCACTTGAAGGATTAATTTTTTGAATAGTTTCGGCAGAAGCTGATTCAACTGATTCACTCGTTGCCTGTGCAGCACTTACCATCAGGCAAGCGGCACAGTAAGTTGACCAACGAAACCGTGCCTTACTTAGTCTAAGCATGGCGATTACCTACATTGCTTCAGTTTTTGCAACAGGAGGAACATAACCACTACAAATTTTTAGAGCTTCATAATTTAAATTTAAAATGCGAAAATAATTGCCGCCTAATGCGATATTTTGAAAGGCCTCATCATTTAAAAACTTTAATGCACGACTTGTTATTTCTAATTCTTTTGCGTAAATACCATAACTTTTGTTATCAGCAGCAACGAAATCCGATCCTGGTAAAATGCGTGTTGGGTTTCGGTTGAAAAAGTCGATAAAAATACCACCCCATCTGTGATAGGCGTTGAAAAGTACATCCCATGAAATATCCAAATAAAGGTTAGGATGGTTTTTTAGCAAGCCTTCCATAATTTCGACATGTTTATTGGGTGCCATTTTAGTGAGCTCTTTCGATAAACCCATGTGTGCCCAAACAATTTTATTTTTAGGATATTGCTTAAGTACGTACTCCATTAAGTATAAAAATTCAGTAGGATTGGCGTCGTTACCCAAGTCAGAATGAATCGTAATGGGGATACCACGCTCTGCTAAAATTTTCATAAAAGGAGCCCAAGCTTTGATGTCCTCTTTTGTCGCTGGTTCATGCAGGTTGCCAACCAAAGCTTGTTTCATTAGGTTAACTTCGCCTGCCCATTTGAACATTCCGGGATACTCTGCGTCGTAAAGCTTTATTTTACTCACTATATCTTCTGGATTCGCTAAATCCATAAACGTCATGGACAATGTGATGTGCAGGTTGTCGCTTTTAAAGGCAACTGCGTCCATTCCATTTACAAAGTCATTTTTAATACTGGGTTTTGCCGCTACACCTTTACAATCGAGATAATAGGTACATCCAGAGTCGAGTTCGAGTACTTGGCCGATACCAAAGTAATTGACGAACCGAACACCTAGACTGTCAAAGTAATTAATTAACTCTGGTGTTGAAAGCGCAGGACCTCCGAAAGGGCGTGGGTGAAAATGAGTATCTACCACTGCCGTATAGGGCTCTTTTGCGCGGTCATAACACATTGCATCGCTGCCCTTCTTGAATGATGCCAGGCTACGGGTGGGTTCAGCTAAAGCTTTGACTTCTGGCGTTAACTCTCCTGTTTTCCAAGAATTGCCCGACATACATCCTGATAAAATAAGAAGAGACAGTGAGCACAGTAAAAAACGTTTTTGAAAGATTAAATAGTTACTAACGAGAGACATAGCTTTGATCCTCTTTAGAGAGTTATTTTAATAATTAAATAAACGACAAACTTTTTACATTTGCCTTCTCAGCCAAAGGACTGCGTGGCATTTACTGCGAGGCGGGATGTTTAACTATTGTTGTATTGATACTGGTACGAAGTTTTATACAGGTTTGGATTGTGACTAAGTAAAATATTAGTTTGAATGTTTTAAGTATTTCAATAACATCTCAACTTTTTATTGATAATCGTTATATGGAATCTCTTGAAGCGTTTTTAATTAAAGTTTTATCGTATATTGCTATATAAGTTTATTTTATATTTGTGAATAGAACTCTTGTTATTTTAGGTTATGTGCAGAGAGTTTTACGAAACATCTTTTAAGAAAGCTTGTGAATAATTAAAGATTTATCCCAATTAGGTATACAATAGAGTTAGCTGTTGCAACTTGAAATTGGAGTAGTTGATTGTTAACGTTTTCATGTCAGTGCGGTAATGAATTGCATTTTCCAAACACTAAGTGTGTGAAGTGTGGCCTTGCGTTAGGCTTTATTCCGAGAGTGCAGTATTTAAGTGCGTTCACTGAAACCGATCAAGAAGTATGGTTGTCAAGTTTCGATAACAAGCGTTATCGCCCATGCAAAAATTACAAAAATAACGACGTTTGCAACTGGATGGTCGATCTGGAAGACAACACCGACTATTGCATGTCTTGTCGATTAACGCAGCGAACACCGGATATTGCCAAAGACAATAATTTACGGTTGTGGTTTTTGTTAGAACAAGCGAAGCGTCGGCTGTTGTATTCGGTTATTAAGTTAAATTTACCGGTAAAAAACAAAGTTGATGATCCTGAAGCAGGACTTGAATTTGCTTTTTTAGAAGATTTAGTTGAAGACAGTTTTGGAAATGAGTTAACCATAAAAGAGTTTGTAATAACAGGTCATAATAATGGGTTAATTACTATTAATTTAAAAGAAGCAGACCATGCCTTTCGTATCGATATGCGAGAAAAAATGAAAGAGAGTTATCGAACATTGGTTGGTCATTTACGGCACGAGTCTGGACATTATTATTGGGATCGGTTGATTAACGAAACGGAAAAAATTACAGAGTTTCGAGCTTTATTTGGCGATGAACGCATAGACTATCAAGAGTCTTTGTCCCATTACTATAAAAATGGTCCGGCAAACAATTGGCAAGAAACATGGATAAGTGCTTATGCATCAATGCATCCATGGGAAGACTGGGCAGAAACATGGGCTCATTATTTACATATGGTCGATACTCTCGAAACAGCGAACAATTTAGAGTTGAGTATTGGTAGTCAATTAATATCAAATCCATATGTGCATAAAGAATTTAAAAATGACGTACAAATAGAAGAAGGCTTTACAGAAATGTTTAACCATTGGTGTGGTCTTGCTCGTGTTCTCAATGGCTTGAATCGCAGTATGGGAATGGATGACGCCTATCCGTTTATCATTTCACTGTCGTCATTAAATAAACTGAGGTTTGTGCATCAGGTGATACACAAATTTAATAATGACTTGAGTCGTTAAGTTTCTTAGGAGTCATTAGTGCAATAGACCGCACAAAATTTTCAGTTGCTTGATCGAATCGAATAAAACGAAAGGTAATCAAATGGCAATTAGATGGGGAAGCTACAAAGTCGGACCATTTCATGATGAACTAATGTTAAAGGCTGGAAAACCAAGGGCCTATTCATTTGAACTCTGTGAGCACTTAAAATCACTAACGGATAAAGAGCTCACTCGACTGAAAGCTGCTTCAGACAGTACCATCCATGTTATGGGGATTACATTCCGGGTTTATCATCAAGAAGAAGGCTCCATTGATCGCGCATGGCCATTCGATCTTGTGCCGAGATTGATCGATAAGAAAGAGTGGGAAGTTGTTGAGCGAGGACTAAAGCAAAGAGTTAAAGCGCTTAATTTATTTATTGATGATTTATATAACGATCAAAAAATAATAAAAGATGGTGTCTTTCCTGCCAGCTTATTAAAAAAATCGAAAAACTTTCTAGAAGAATGTCGCGGAGTGCATCCTCCACATGGTATTTGGGCTCATATTTGTGGTTCTGATTTAGTCCGTGATAACGAAGGACAAATATATGTTTTAGAAGATAACTTAAGGGTCCCATCGGGTGTTTCCTACATGCTTGAAAATCGTCAGGTGATGAAGCGTGTATTACCTGAAATGTTCGAGCAATATAATATTTTGCCGGTCGATGATTACCCCTCTCAGTTGTATGACATGTTGGTTGAAATGTCTCCTCGTCAAATTGAAGAGCCAGAAATAGTTGTTCTGACTCCCGGTATTTATAACTCCGCTTATTTCGAACATGCCTACTTAGCACAACAGATGGGTGCAGAGTTAGTTCAAGGAGATGACTTAGTCGTTGGTAAAGATGATTGTGTTTATATGCGCACGATTAGAGGCTTAGAGAGAGTTGATGTTATCTATCGAAGAATCGACGATTGGTTTATTGATCCGGAGGCTTTTAATCCAGATTCTGTATTGGGTGTGCCCGGACTTATTAGAGCATGGAAAGCGGGTAATGTCGCACTGGCTAATGCTCCTGGATCTGGAGTTGCCGATGATAAAGTTGTCTACGCGTTTGTCCCTCAAATTATTCAGTATTATCTTGGAGAAGAAGCAATATTGCCTAACGTTCCGACTTATAAGTGCAACAATAAAAAAGAACGAGAGTACGTGCTTGAGAACATTGCTGATATGGTGGTCAAGCCGGCCAATGAGTCGGGAGGTTACGGGATGTTAATCGGTCCCCATGCGAAACCAAAAGAACATGAAAAATTTCGACGATTGATAAAAAAAGATCCGCGTAACTATGTTGCTCAGCCAATGCTGATTCTTTCTACTGCACCAACTATGGTCGGAAATCGAGTTGCCCCTCGTCATCTTGACTTAAGACCTTTTATTCTATCTGGTAAAGACATCAAAGTAACGGCTGGAGGCCTTACTCGAGTGGCACTTGTCGAAGGTTCTACTGTGGTGAATTCTTCGCAAGGTGGTGGAAGCAAAGATACTTGGATTGTCGATATGGAGGAGTCTTAACATGTTATCGAGAGTCGCGAATAATCTTTATTGGTTGGCAAGATACCTGGAGCGTGCAGAAAACACAGCAAGACTCATAAACGTAAATTCTCACTTACTGTTGGACTTGCCCAAAAATATAAAATTAGGTTGGCAGCCGATTATTGATATTCTTTCATTTCGAGACATCTTCTATCAAAATTATAAAGAAGCGGATGAAAAAAGTGTTGTGAATTTTATGGTGCTTGACCAGAGTAATCCAGGCTCCATTATTAATTCGCTGTACTTTGCTCGCGAAAATGCACGAACCGTGAGAGAGATTATTCCGCGAGAAGCTTGGGAGCAAATAAATAATATTTATTTACAGGTCGTCGACAATAAATCAGATGCATTTACGCGCAGCACTCGTTACAGTTATTTATCCAACATAATTTTGGCTCATCAAACTATTACGGGTTTACTTGCCGGAACCATGACTCATGATGAAGCTTATTCATTTATTCGAATGGGACGAAATTTAGAGCGCGGCGACATGTCAACTCGATTAGTTGATGTACGTTCGGCGTCTTTGTTACCTGATGTTGATAATGAGCTTCGAACTTTTAAGAACATTCAATGGATGGGAGTTTTAAAGTCGATGACAGCTTACCAAATGTATCGAAGAAAAGTGCGGGTGAGAATCAATCGCGACGATGTTCTTTCGTTTTTGTTACTTGAACCTCGTTTCCCTCGTTCTCTAATTCACGCCGTAGAACAAGTTGAACAGTCGATTGAAGAGTTACCGAACAACAAAGCTGCAACTGAGAAAGTAAAGCAGATAAAATCTTACTTACTGGGTGCTGAGCCAGCCAAATTAAAGCAAGACAAGCTCCACGAGTTTATTGACCGAATGCAGCAAGGATTAATTGAAATTGACTCAGAGGTGTCTCAGAGTTATTTTTGATACTTCTTTGGTGTAGATGCACAAAAATTAGCGGTTGTAGGTCTGGAGTAAGCGATGTTGCTGCATGGAAGTATTTTCCAAAAATTATTATTTGGTGTTTTAACGCTTGGATTTGGAATAGTCGCCTGGTTGTTAACACAATCGGGTGTTCAGGAAATAAGATCTCTGTATCAAATTGAGCGCTATCCCATTAGCAAAGTGGCTTCTTCATTACCAGGTCCGGTTAAGCTAAAAGTTACGGTTGATCCTAAACAGAAATTTGTTACCAGTGAGTTTTTTCAAACGCCAAGTGTTTATTACGATTATCGACAAGAGGAAGAAGAAGTCGACTCTGATGGCAATACCTCCTGGAATACAGTCTACTCAAATTCAAAAGCGATTAATTTTTACGCGTATGATGAATCTGGACGAGTATTAATAAAAGCGTGGTCTGCTGCTGATTCTGACACGCAATTTTCATTGCCGATCTCACAACGATCAACGAAAGGGGATATGCGCTACACCGAGTGGCGAATTGAACCTAATGATACTCTATTCTTACTCGGTTACAGGGAGCCTCAAGATGACCTGTCGAAGCCTGCGGAAGTTTCTTTTTTAACAGAAGGGCAGTTTCCAGCTCTTTTATCCAAATATTCCGAAGATCAGGAAAAAGAAGACATCGGCTTAGCAGTCATTTTAAAAGTATGTGGTGGTATTTCATTATTTGCTTTGGCTGCACTGACTTTAGTGGTCACTCTTGGCATTCATAGAATATTGGCTTTTTTGATGATTTTAAGTTTTTCTGCAATCATCCCTTTGGTTAATCAAGGGTATAGTATGATTTACTTTGATGTTTCCGGTACCAGTGACCTGTTGATTCAACGTGAAGCGGAAATGCGGAAACGAATTCTTGAAACTGTCGGAGAGGAATTTAGTGATGGTACTCAGTGGCGGGACATAATTGAATACTTGGAAGATAATCGTCTTAGAAACTCTCAAGTAGATGATATGTTAACCGACACTGCATTTTTACAAAGACAATTTGAAACTCAACTTCATCAATTTCCAAACAATACAATTGCCTGGTTAATTGATACAAACATTCCTTCTATATATAAATCCCTTCCTAATGAGTTAAAAGCTGTTGTAGATGTAAAACTTTCAGATTTCCATGCGACAAAAACTTCGGGTGGTTATTCATTCTGGATAATGATGGTATGCTTTTTAGTTTGCGGCGGTTTATCTTTCTGGGCGTTTAAACTTATCAGGATGAAGCGACACATTGAGAATTTACCTACGTCAAAACTGTCTGCGTTAGCTTATGGACTATCGGAAATAAAAGGTAGAGTTAAAACCTTGAGTGACTATCAATCGATGAAAAGTCCGTTGACGTCTTCGTCATGCTGTTGGTATCGATACATTGTTGAAGAGCGCCGAGGGAGCGGAGATGACGCCAAGTGGGTGACTATTACAGACGATACCGCACACACTGAGTTTGTGGTTGACGATCACTCGGGACAAATAAAAGTAGATTTACTGAATGCCGAAGTATTAAGCAAAACCAAGCATACAGAAAGGAGAGGGAGCAGAAGGTACACAGAAAAGCTAATTGAAATTAATGACAAAGTATATCTTCTAGGGCCTGCCTTAATTGATCAAGAGAAAGGCGATAAGCTTGAGATTCGCCATGAAAAGGGAACGCCTTATATCTTTACAAATTATGCCGAGGACGCGTTGATGTATCGCAAAGCCTATGGTGGAATGCTGAGCTTGTGTGTGGCGTTTGCTTGTTTAATGTTTGGTTCTCTATTTTACTTGGGGATGCAAGGCAGTTTTGCTCCCATCGACTATTTGATAGCGGCTCTTATAGCACCTGCGTATATGTTTTCTTTTATGCTTATTCTGCATTACAACGATTTGATATTTTTAAAGCAACGCGCCCAACGAAACTTCTCTAATATTGAAGTGTCCATGCAAAAACGTTTTGACTTAATCCCAAACTTGGAGAAGGTGGTCAAAACACATATGGAGCATGAGAAACGGTTATTGACTCATATAACTCGCCTAAGAAAAAATCTTGGTGCAAATGAAAATGATCCCAAGCGTATCGGAAAGCTGGTGCAGTATGAACAAAAGGTTTTGAATAAAACGATAATGTTGTTAGAGAAATACCCTGATTTAAAGAGTAATCAGCTGGTTATTAACGTAATGAATAAGCTTGTCGATCTGGAAAATGAAATATCGTTGATGAGAGAAGGATTTAACGATGCAGTCGAGTATTACAATACTCGAGTTGAAGTCTTTCCAGATGTGATTTTAGCAAAGATATTTAAATTCCAACGACTCGACTTTTTGCAATTTAAAGAAAAGAAGTTTGAAAGAGTTAGTTTCAGCTAATAATGGTCAGTCTAACAAACATTTAAGACGACCTAGGTTTTTATGATTAATAATTGAATTTAGTTGGCATTACTAGAGTGATTATTATCACGTCTTACTCTAGTGTTAACTGGTATAGTGTTCTTCATAAGTGATACTCAGTGCGGTTGGCTGATAACCTCAATTTAGGAAGAGATATTATGATGAATAAAAGCGTCATGCTTGTAACATTATTTTTAACAGGTTGTGTCAGTTCGCAAAATGCTCGTTTCTATCACCCAAACTTAGGTGTGGTTGACGGCAATAATCAACAGCTCATTATCGACAGTCAAGACTGTTTTGCTCGAAACTCAGCACATCAACTTGATAAAGCTGATGTGGCTTTGGCAACCGCTGGCACAGTAACTAGGGCCATGGAAGAAAATTCGGTTAGCAATGTTGCTCTTTCTGCTTTGTTATTAAAGAAAGGTTATCAACTGGCGTCGAATCAATCCTCTTGTCTCACAAAAAAAGGCTGGCAACGACTCGATAATGCTGATTAAAAATTAAAGGCTTTTTTATTGTATTTTTCAAATTAGTGGGTTTATTGATATATTTTGTCTTCATCGAAATCGATTGTCACGATAAAAATATTTCAATAAACCTTATATAAATCTCCTTGTTTATCCACGCTATTTTGAGAGAAAATCCTCGGTCTTTAGTTCTTTGATTTGAAAACGATTTTATAAGATGGATCAAGTTTCTAACTTAGATTGTCAAAGTTGTGGTGCCTGCTGTTCACATTATCGAGTATCTTTTTATAATGGCGAGTGTGATTTTAATCCCCAAGGCTACGTTCCTACTGAACTTGTTGAAACAGTCAATCCTTTTTTGGTCTGTATGAAAGGAATCAAATCAATCGCGCCGCGATGCGTGGCTTTAGATGGAACTATCGGAAGCTATGTTGCTTGTACTATTTATGATAAGCGTTCCTCTGCCTGTCGAAATTTTGAAGCAGGAACGGAGGAATGTTTAAAAGCTCGTCGGGCGCACGGACTTGATAATTCAGATAAGTTAATCGCATAATGTTAATCGTTAATTCGAACAATTATTTAGCAAATGAAAGCCGTTGGAGTAAACTCAAAGGCTTTCATTTTTGAGTCAGCGATAGTTTAATTTAGAATCACTAAACGTTAACCTTTACTTAATTGCAACAGATTTACTGACCAACTTAAACTTCCATTGCTGTAGCGGAGAGTTCTCCAATTCGAGTCGGCTAGAAATGTAGAAAAGTCGTTTAGTAGCATCGCCATCTGGTGCGGCTTCAAATCGTTGCTTTAACCAGTACGGTGGAATTGCCTGAAAGTACAATGTCGCAGATGCCGTTAGCGGCACAGAGGCATTAATATTTTTTAAGTCTATTTGGTACAACAGTGAGTCTTTTCCAATAAAACTATTTCCTGAATCTTGATAATCTGGATCGTTACCGACTCCTAACGGATCGGTTGCCTGCATAAATTGATGCATCACCTCGCCCTGATCTTTAAAGAAAGATGATTGCCGCCATCCATCCGGTAGTAATCGGTTATCTTTAATATGATTGACTCGATGAACAAAGCTAGTCGTAAACTGGTCGGCATTGTTTTGCGTTAACTCTTCGTATATTTGTACCTGCGTATCCTTGGTAATTATCTGATGATGAGGTTGATAACCGTCAGGTGTTGTTAAAAACTCTGTTGTCAGAGGGTTGCCCTGCATATCAACAATAACGCCTGCATCATTAGTGGCACCTGAGCTCCAGATTACTTTGTCACCTTGATTAACTTTCAACTCGATAAAAGCTCGACGGAAAGCTACACCACTTGGAAATCGATGACCAGTTTTATTGTTTACGGTTACTTGAAGTTTTAATTGTTGGTTGTTGAATGACAACTGCTTTAGATCCACATCTACCGTTTTGTCTCGTGCATTCTGGATCATGCTTTCAAGTGCAACTTGATAAGAGGGAATCGATGGTGTGGTCATTTCATTTTGCAAACTAACGCCTAATATCGATTCAAATTGCTCAAACATTTTGACAAGAAAACCATTTAAACCGACCAAGGTATGGCGAGAGTATTCGTCTCTAATCGCTATATCAATCTCTTCATTGGGTAAGCTTTTATCAACCTCTGGATAACTTGAATCTTCAATAGTCGCAATTTGTGTCATCAGCTGGCCGATTTTTATGTCGCCATCTAAAGACTCAAAGCTGCCCGACATATGACAATCCTGACAACTTTGAAAGCCAGAAGGTTGCGCGAATTTACTGTTTTGCCACTCAAGAAAAGTAGCTTGCTCTATCGAGTGACTGTATTGCTTTAAAGCAGGGTTTTGCTCTGCTGCATCCAACACTGGAAACTCACTTTCGGTTGCCCCGATGTTTGGCAAATTTATGGTATGGCACGTTCCGCATAATTGTGAATCTTGAATAAAGCTATTTTTTTCAGGCTTTACCGCAAGTGTGTGTTCCATTGGTTTTGTTTTAACGTCATACGGACCATGCACAACATCACTGGGAGTCGTATCGAAATGTCCAGTATTGTTATGGAACAATAGGTAAGCGAGTTCTTTTGGAGTTTTATTGTTTATCCAATTATTTTCTGTAGGATTCCAATTGGCGACTGCATCTTGTGAGGGTTCAGCTATATGATGGCAAATCATGCAACTAATACCGTCTCTCGCCAATGCTCCGTATTCATGATAGGTGGCTTCTTCTTTTGTTTGAGGTTTTTTCGACGATAGTTGTTCAGTAAAATAGAAGTAGTCGACTTTAAAGTTAGCATCCAAATGAGGATTAGTTTTTGCATCGGCCGCCAGAGTTCTTTGTCCCATAGCTCCATGGCAACTTAAGCAAGTATTTCTTATTGCATTTTGATTATCCTCTAATGTTCCTTTTAGTCCTGAGTTTGGATTTTTAGAATCACGTACCAGATACGCCATTTCTGACTCAAGCTGAGCATGGAAAATTGGGTCGCGACCGGCAAGTCCCATAGGAGACCAGCGCCACTCTGAGTATTCTGATACATCGTAACCCGCACCATACTTTTCACCAGTTTTTACAAACATTGTTACGGCATAATTATCGCCAGCGAGGCCGCCATGGCAGCCTATGCAATTATCGGATGTAATATACTTTGAAGGCTCTCCGCCGTTTTGCACAATATGATCAAACCATTGTGATGGGAAAGCCTTTGCTGAATCTGGTATTGTTTTAAACAAACTGCCAAAAGTATTGATGAAATCTTGATTAATATAATCGTCGGTTGCTGCTTTTGATTTTTTCTTCTGTAACTTTGGAGAAACTTTATCATGCTCGGTTCGGAAATCATCGCTACCGTCAGCGGTTTGTTTTGATTGAACAGACCAAGGTAACTGATGGTTTGGCAAAAAGAAGGTTTTCGGAAATTTGGATTGAAAGTGACAAAGTGGAGAGGTGTTTAAATAATCTTCTCTGCGCCACGATGTATCACTCAAAAAGCGCAGAGGATCTTCGTCGGGGCTGAGCCCTGCAATGTTGCGAGTGGAAATAAAGGTTGATTCAATTTTTGCTGAAGCATGACAGCGCATACAGGGTAACGCGAATCCCTGGTCGCGACTCTGTGCGTCAAATGGATTTGCTGCAGCGGTTGCTTGAATAGTATCCGTTGATGGACATGGCTTAGTGTCTCTCGAAACAGATGCCCAATACCAACCATCCTGTGAGCCGGAAGAATCTTTAATCATCACTGTCCAGGAGCCGATTAACTCAGGCTGTAACTTTGAATACTCGGCATCACCTAAATGTAGGTTGAGTTCTTTGTAAATCGCTGCTGGCGGCGTGAACATTTCTTTAATGATCATAGCGCCGTCTGGCATAGTTCCAGTACGTCCATTCGCTAACCACTGCATAGCCTCTGGCGAATAATAAATAAAAACAGCGGGATGCGTGCCGTAATATTGGCCATCTAAAAATGGACCTGTGTCTCTTACTTCTTTGTCGTGCATCCAGCCAAGTTGAACGTATTCTCGACTCTGAATAAATCGATCAAGTTTTTCTTTGTAGTCTAAGTAGGGTTCTGTATGAGGTAATGGCAAGTTTGAGGGTTGCCCGAGCGACTTTGTATTAACGTCCAATATACTAAGTTGTGTATTGTCAATCTTGACCGTTTCAGTTTGTGGCGAGTTCGATGTGGACTTTTGAATGGAACTGGTATCGGATTCTTGGCAACCAAGTGTCAGTAATAAAAGGCTGAAAATAACAAAATAACTTAGATACCTCATATATTCCTCCATAAAATTGAATTGAAAACTAACGAGATATTACATAAGTCGATATCTTGTTTAGCTGTTCTTTTCCATAACTCGATTGGTATGAGATAAGCGGACCGAGTAACGTTGAATTTATACTGGCTTACCCTTTTAAATGCGTCAAGCAAACACAAATAAATAGTAAAACTATATTGCAATATAGGATACCTGAAGGCTAAGGCCGAGTGCTAAGGCCGAGTGCTAAGGCTGAGAGCTGAGGT
Organism: Gammaproteobacteria bacterium; assembly: GCA_013373375.1. Lineage (GTDB taxonomy): Bacteria > Pseudomonadota > Gammaproteobacteria > Enterobacterales > Kangiellaceae > Pleionea. The sequence continues at coordinate 268,320 of JABXHY010000009.1, read as the reverse complement.
TGAGAGAGGCTGTCACTTAAAATTAAAATTTACGGTTTGTAATTTGATTGCTCCAATATTCGTGGTTACATCCTTATTATCCATCACGCGAATGCAATGCCTTTCAATGTCGAATCTCAATTTGTTGACTATACTGTTTCTCATCAAATAAAAGATTAAAGACCCGAGGAGTTTTAAATGGCTGATAGTCAATACCGTCTGATCACCCGCAGCGACTTTGATGGACTCGTGTGTGCCGTCTTATTGAAGCATTTGGACATGATCGATGATATTAAGTTTGTACATCCAAAAGATATGCAGGACGGTAAAATTGAAGTGTCAGATCGTGACATTTCTACCAATTTGCCCTATGTGCCAGGCGTTCATCTCGCTTTTGACCATCATTTATCAGAAACGATTAGAAATGAGAAAGTTGATAATCACATTATTGATCCGAAGGCGCCGTCGGCAGCGAGAGTTGTATGGGATTATTATGGTGGACTGGATACTTTTCCAGAGAGCTGGACAGAAATGATGGAAGCCTGTGACAGAGGGGATTCTGCACAATTTAATAAAGAGCAAGTGTTAAATCCACAAGGCTGGGATCTGCTTAATTTTTTAATGGATGCTCGAACCGGCCTTGGTCGTTTTCGTGAGTTCAGAATTTCTAATTATAATTTAATGATGGACTTAATTGACTACTGCGCGAATCATACGATTGACGAAATTATGCAACTGCCAGATGTCGTGGAACGAATTGAGTTGTACAATGAACAAGATAAGCTTTTTAAAGAACAGCTTGAAAGGTGCTCTACTGTCCATGGCAACCTTGTTGTGCTTGATTTAAGAGAAGAAGACGTCATTCACGCGGGTAATCGGTTTGTCATTTATGCTGTCTTTCCTCAATGTAATATTTCTATCCATGTAATGTGGGGATTTCAAAAGCAAAACACAGTATTTGCAACAGGAAAATCGATTTTTGATCGAAGTTCCAAAACGAATGTTGGAGAGCTGATGTTGAAGTACGGTGGTGGTGGGCACCAGGCGGCGGGCACTTGCCAGGTTCCTCATGAAGAGTCAGAAAAAACGTTACAAGAATTAATTGCACAGATTAACAAAGACGGTTAAGTTTTAATGTGTCAGCCTTAAATTTTTTTATCTTTGTATTTAAATCTTGAACGGATAAGATAAATAGAGACTTGACTGAATAAAATAATGTGCAGTTGAGTCTCATTAAACACGCTTTTATATACCCAGAACTTCAAGGTTACATTAATTTACCTATGCTCTAATGACTGACTTGTTCTATTGCTGTAAAGATATTCATGCTCCGATACTTCTTACAAATCATTTGCGCATAATCAAGCGAGTAATATTCACCCACCTTATAACAAACACCGCCTTTGTCGGTTAGTTTTGTTAAAGCTTTAACTAAGTGTTCGATCATATCTTGTTGATCTTGATTCTGTGGTGCAATCAGTACTTCGTATTTTGGAAGATCGTCATCGCCATTGAGGTAATCGTCGAATACACCATAAATTTCTTTCAGAATAAACTGTTCATCTTCAGAGAAGTGGTCATCAACATTAGCGATCGTTTCTAATAAATCTTTTACTTCAGTTGCTTGTTCAATAGGGGGCGCATAATCAAGGTAATCAACGACCGAATCCCTTAACTGAATAAAGCTGACACCGCTACTTTCCGATTGAATCTCATCAATATTCACATCAAGCTTCCAGAGTTTGTGGAAAGTGCTGAGTAAGTCACGTTCTTTTTGATCAATTTTTCCATCTATCAAAACGAGTTGAGTAAATATTTTGCTAATTCTTTCCACATGCTTGGGTTTCACCAATGCTTTTAGTAGGTCGGTTGCCTCGTTATTTTCTTTTTTAATGGCATTTAAAAGTTTGCGCCAAAAAGAACCTTGTCCTTTTTTTTGTTTGGTCCAAAAACCTATGCCAACCATTAGAAAAAAAGAGCCGACTAGCAAACCCACGCCAGTTTGTAACGCACTGGCATAGTCTTGATCGATTATCAGGTACTTTATAAAAAATGGTAGAGCAGAGACCAGCCCTAAAAGTGCTGCATAAACAGAGATACTTTCTGCAACATTTTTATCGTGTTTGCGAGACCAAATTTTATTAACGGTTAAATAAGACTTAATAAATCCGATAAAGACAGAGGCATAGGCAAACCAACCCACCAGTAAAACAAGTATCTCCATCGGTATTTCCTTTTGTTACATTAAGTTAACTTCTTGATTGTCTATTAATCTAGGCTGCCCTAACCAGGCTGCAGCAGCGATGAGTAACTTCTTATCTGACGGTGTCGCTGGTTCTAAAGTGGATTGATTAACAATGTTAAAGTAATCGACTTTAAATCCTTCACGTGTCAGTTGCTGTTTTGCGTGATTTTCAAGACTGCTGTAATTTGAATCGCCCGCTTCGATTTGCTTTTGTATAGCAATAATATTAGCACGCAAATGAGAGGCGTGATCTTTCTCTATGTCCGATAAGTAGCCATTGCGAGAACTCATGGCAAGGCCATTTGGTTCGCGCAAAATATCGGCACCAATCACGTCCACTGGCATGCATAAATCGTCAGCCATACGTTTTAAGATCATAAACTGTTGAAAGTCTTTTTTACCAAAAACCGCAACATCGGGTTGAACGATATTAAATAAAATATTGACCACTGTGGTGACACCAAGAAAATGCCCTGGTCGACTTGCACCACACAGCTTATTGGTCAATGAATCTATTGCTTCGACTTTAGTGTGCTTTTCCATTCCACTTGGGTAAATAGTATTTGTTGTCGGTAAAAATAAGTAGTCGACATTTTTATCTTCGAGTTTTTGTTGGTCGGCTTCCAATGTTCGAGGATAGGCATCAAAGTCTTCATTAGGTCCAAACTGCAAAGGATTAACAAATATACTGACAACTGTTAAATCACATTTTTGCTCAGCAATATCGACTAAACTTAAATGTCCATCGTGTAAGTTGCCCATAGTTGGAACGAATCCAATAGTTTTGCCCGATAGCTTTTGTTTTATGAGTGAGTCTTGCAACAAGTCTTTGTCAGTAAAAATTTCCATAAATGAGAGATTCTTTATTTAATTAAAGCTGTGCTTTTCTGCTGGAAAGGAGCGGTCTTTTACTTGCTTAACAAATAATTCAATAGCATCTTTTACATTACCCTTGGCGAGTGCCATAAAGTTTTCAACAAACTTAGGTTGAAACTCTTCATTTAGACCTAGCATGTCATGCAATACTAAAACTTGTGCGTCGCAATCAGAACCTGCACCAATGCCAATCACAGGAATCGATAAAGCTTCAGAGACCTTTTTAGCTAATGCTGAAGGAACGCATTCCAAAACAAGTAAAGAAGCGCCTGACTTTTCTAAAGACTTAGCGTCGTTTAAAAGCTTTTCTGCTTGTGCATCGTCGCGCCCCTGAACTTTATATCCGCCGAGAGCATCGACAGACTGAGGAGTTAAACCTAAATGCCCGCAAACAGGAATACCTCGTTGTGTGAGTCCTTCAATGGTGTCGTTTAACCAGGATCCGCCTTCGACTTTGACCATGTTAGCACCGGCTTGCATCAGTCGAGCGGCATTGTGAAACGTTTGCTCGGTAGTTGCGTAACTCATGTAAGGCATGTCGGCAATTATGAGTGTCGTGCTAACGCCTCGAGCGACATTTTCAACGTGGTAACACATATGATCCATAGTGACAGGTACGGTCGACTTTTGGCCTTGGATCACATTGCCAAGTGAGTCGCCCACCAGAATGACTTCGACGCCTGCACTCTCGATGAGTTTGGCAAAAGTAGCATCGTAAGCGGTTAAAACAGCAAAAGGTTCTTTATTTAATTTTTGCTGTTGTAAGGTATGCAGAGTTACTTTTTTCATAATCGTTTGTGTTGAGTTCCTGATGATTAAATTCCAACTACTGGGCTTTAATGGATTTAAATAGTGACTGGTTTTGGATTAAAGTAATGACGACCATTGTTGGTCTCATTAATTCTTTCAAGTAATTGACGATAGTCATTTAAGTTTTCAACCAAGTCGATACCAGACGCATTAACAATTAATAATGGAGAGTTTTGATAGTAGTGAAAAAACTCCATGTAAGCATCGGAGATTTTCTGTAGGTAATCTTTCTGAATGATTGCTTCGTGTGCGACTGCTCGCTTTCGAATACGCTCTAATAGAACATCAACTGGCGCTTGCAGGTAAATAACCAAATCTGGTTGAGGAGTGTCTATTGTTAGATTGTCGTACACTTGCTGGTATAAATTAATTTCATCATTATCCAGTGTGACTTGCGCAAATAATTTATCTTTATCCATTAAAAAATCAGAAACATAAGAGTTAATAAACATATCGCCTTGTCTAAGCTCTTTGAGTTGCTGCACGCGCTGGAATAAAAAAAATAATTGGGTGGGCAATGCTCCGCCTTTTGGATCTTGATAGAAACGAGGCAAGAATGGATTTTTTTCAGCTTCTTCTAATAACAGTTCTGCGTTGTAATATTCGGCTAACTTTCGCGCCAGAGTCGTTTTTCCGACCCCAATTGGGCCTTCAACTGCAATAAACTTCTTAGTATTGGTCTCAGTTGTTTTGGCTTCGATCACGCTATCTTCTCTATTCCATGTTGGCCAATATTCTCGAGCAGTTGCGCTACACCAGTACCGTCGGGAAGCTCCAGGTTGGGGGCCAATTCAAATAATGGTAAAAGGACAAAGTTTCTTTCTTTCAGTCCGTAGTGTGGCACTTTCAAACGCGGCAGGTCAATCGCTTTGTTACCATATAAAAGCAAGTCCAAATCAAGTGTTCTGGGTCCCCAACGTTCTCCTTGCCGCTTACGATCGTGTTGTTGCTCAATCGATTGCAATTGATCGAGCAATTCTATAGGCGGCAAATCGCATTTAAACTCAGCGACGGCATTTAGGTAGTCATTTTGGTCTTGTGGACCCATAGGCGCAGAACGGTACAGCGAAGAGCGTTTAAACGATAACGTTAATGAAAGTTTTTCCAGTGCTTCAAAGGCGAGCAAAAGATGTTGCTCTGAATTCCCGAGATTACTGCCAAGTCCGATATAAACTAGCTCACTCATGAGTGCCGGTTGCTGTCTTTATTACTAGGTTTACTTCTAAAATTTCGTTTTCGACCACCAGGGCGCTTCTTTGGTTTTTTGCGCTTACTGAGTGCCTGGGTCATGCTGCGTTGGCCTTCTGGTCCTGTTTCTTGAAAACGGGTCCACCAGGTAGCGCTCGATGCTAAAGTCTCATCGGCTTTTGAGCGCAGAACTAAAAAGTCGTAAGCCGCACGAAATTTAGGATGCTCCAATAATTTAAATGATTTGTGGTTTCGGTATTCGAGTCTGGGTTGTAACGACCAGATATCCCGGATAACCATTGAAAAACGTTTTGGGATACTAATAAAACTGTTTTGCTCCTGAATGACCTGTCCCATGGCTTTATGGTAAGCGTCGTTATGGCTCATTCCCTGTGCCAATAATTGCTCAGCGCGAGTTTGTAATGGCTGCCATAAGAACACAGCGTACAAGAACGCCGGAGTGATCGGTTTTTCCTGCCGCGCACGCTCGTCAGTGCTGTCGAGAGCTTCATTAATGAAGGTGCTTAGTGAATCATCCGGCGCTATTTTTAAGGCTTTGTCAGTGGCAGGAAATAAGTATTCGAATAAGCCATATTGTCGTAATGCTTCAACGGTTGCTTTTGCATAGCCGGCGAGCAGTAATTTGTGGCTTTCGTCCCAGAGGCGAGCGGTCGAAACGTTCTTTAACAGGTGTGCATGGCTGGCGATTGGTTTGGCTGTGCTCTGCTCGATCGCGAGTTCAAGCTTAGTTGCCAGTCTTACAGCCCTTAACATTCGAACCGGATCTTCCCCGTAACGAGTCGTAGGGTCTCCAATTAATCTTAGTTGGCGCTTTTTGAGATCTTCCAGACCTCCGGTAAAGTCGCGAACAGTAAAATCTGAACTGGAATAATAAAGAGCATTGATTGTGAAGTCGCGTCGACGCGCATCGTCTTCAAGAGAACCGTACACATTGTCGCGAACTAAAATACCGGATTCGTGCTGCTGTCCGTGAGGCGACTCTTCTGAGTGGCTGGCGCGAAAAGTCGCAACCTCTATAATTTCGTGGCCAAACAAAATGTGTGCGAGACGAAATCGTCGACCAATCACCCGACAATTCCGAAATAAGCGTTTGATTTGCTCAGGGCGAGCATTGGTTGCAATATCAAAATCTTTGGGCTGTAATCCGAGTAAAATATCTCTGACTCCACCACCGACAAGATAAGCTTCAAAGTTTGCTCGATGCAGCCGGTTAAGCACTTTTAATGCATTACTGCTGATCTGCTTGCGTGATACTTGATGTTGATCCCGAGACAGCACAACCGATTGTCCCGATGTGTTTTCGGGGCGGCTTTTTTTGCTAAACCATTTATTAATGAAGGTCGGAATCATTCGTTAGTTGTTCTTCAATTTATTATTGTTACACCAATTCGAAGCTTTTCTAAATTTCGGAGTCAGCCTGTATTGCGTTGGCCTAAGCCAATCGAGGGCGAATCATACCAGTAAAACGCAAGCGGCGCAGTAATCGTGAAGTTGGTAGCAACCTATCACTGAATTAATCATCGGTTGGTACTGATTGGGACAGTTGTGGAGGAATGGAATTTTCCGACCAGTGCTCAACACCCCACTGCAAAATTTCGCTGCATCGAGTAGTTTCCATCGACTTTTCAGGCGTTAGTCCAAGGAAATGAAATGCCTGGATTAGAGCTTGTTGCGCCTTCTTTGAATTGATCGCCGGAGCATAATTTTGCTTACTCAGCTTTTGTCCAGCAGTGCTTACCGCCAGTGGGATGTGCAGGTAACTAGGAAATGGAGCTCCAAAATATTGGTAAAGCTGCCAATGCTTGAAAGTTGAGTCGATAAGATCGGCACCCCGAACCACATGGGTTATTTGCTGCTCGATATCGTCCACTACCACCGCGAGTTGGTAAGCGTAAAGCTGGTCTCGGCGACGTAATACAAAATCTTCGGTTGCAGACTCGGGAGGATTTATCACTTTTCCCTGCAGGCGATCGCTAAAAAAGTGGAGTGGCTCAGTCACTTGTAAGCGAATAGCGGCAGCTCGATCTGGAGTGAAGCTTTCTGCCAATCGACCGCGACAGGAATTTTGATAAACTCCTCCACTTTCTTGAATCATTTTACGAGTGCAGTCGCAAAGGTAGGTGGCTTTTAGCTCCGCTAATTGCTTGAGTGCCTGGTCGTATTGCTTATGGCGCTGGCTTTGCCACATTATGTCGCCGTCCCAGAACAGAGAAAAGGCTTCTAGTTTGTTAAGTATTTCTTTTGCAGAGCCTGGGACTTCTCTCGGCGGATCCAAATCTTCGATCCTGACCATCCACTCTCCACTGTGCGCTTTGGCGTCTAAGTAACTGGCAACGGCAGCCACAAGTGAACCAAAATGAAGTTGACCAGTTGGTGAGGGGGCGAATCTTCCGCGATACATTGGCACTGATATTTAAGTTGGTATTTATGGCGGATCAAAAAAGGCGCCTTAGTTAGCGCCTTTTAATTTTTATTTGCCGAGTTGTTTTTCTTTGATTTCATCGAGTGTTTTACAATCGATGCAAAGGTCAGCCGTCGGACGAGCTTCGAGTCGTCGAATTCCAATTTCAACACCGCAAGATTCGCAATATCCGTATTCATCATCGTCAATTTTGCCGATTGAACCGCCAATCTTTTTCAATAATTTTCGCTCACGGTCACGAGTGCGTAGTTCTAAACTAAATTCTTCTTCCTGACTTGCTCGGTCAACCGGATCAGGAAAGTTTGCTGCTTCGTCCTGCATGTGGTTCACAGTACGATCGACTTCTTCCATTAATTGTTTTTTCCAAGTTTCGAGTATATTTCTGAAATGCGTTTTTTGTTCCGCATTCATATACTCTTCGCCCTTTTTTTCTTTATAAGGTGCGATACCTAGATTGCCTAATGTGGTTGACGTCGCTGCTTTTTGAGTTTTACGAGCCATTGACCGCTCCAGCCTAATTCAAGTTGATACTGCTAAGGTTTAAACATCGTCATTGTCGGGCAGTGAGGAAAGTAACAGAACATTCCGCTGTCCGTTAATGACTCAAACCCCTTTGAAACAAAGGTGTGTCGGACGTTTCAAAAAGGGAAACCCGCATTATGGGGATTAATCGCCAGAGTTCAAGTATTATTAACTTAGAATTTATTGTTTTGTGCGCGAGTATAAGTTGCTAAACAATAACTGGCACCGCTTCGGTTAGACGTATCTCAGTATCCGACAGTTCTGCTCGATAAGCTAACAGTTTAACCCCTGCCTGCTTGGCTTCATCTAACAGTGTAGCGTAATCTGGATCAATGTGTGCCGCAGCAGAAACCTGGTTAATACCCGAGTGCTGCACACAAAACAACAACGCTGCTCGTGCTTGACCACTTTTTTGGAGTTGGATTAACTCTCTTAGATGTTTTTGGCCTCTAGTGCTCACTGCGTCCGGAAAATAACCTTGGGCAGACTGATTTGATTCCACGGAATCTTTTAACGTGACACTTTTTACTTCGACGTACCAAGGTAAATGTTTGGTGTCTAATAAAAAATCAATGCGACTGTTTTCATTGCCATATTTCACCTCGCGGCGCAGTTGCTCATAGTTCGCCAGCTCTTTAATCACACCTTTGCTCAATGCCTCCTCTACTAAGCTATTAGCTAAGTGAGTATTCACACCAATTCGTTCACCTTGAGGATTTTCAGCCATTATCCAGGTGTAGCGATATTTACGTTTGGGATTATTCGAGTCTTGGAGATAAACCTTCCAACCTGGTTCCCAGCAGTTTTTCATTGAGCCGGTATTTGGGCAATGTACTGTAAGAGCTTCGCCATTACTTAAGGTCACGTCTGCCAAAAAACGTTTATAGCGCTTAACTAGAGTTGCCGTTTCCAGTGGAGGCTCAAAGTTCATAAATTGTTTCCATTATTGTCGATCAAAGTGAGTGATTAAATTTATTTGGGTTAAAGCACTTTGTTATTAAACGGTGCATTTCGGTAGTTGATGTGCAGATAGTCGATTTACAGTATTCAGTTGGTCGATTTAAACATCGCGTTTTACAATGTAAATGTCGTGCTCAACTTCTTTTACTTTTAAAGAGGTTAGTTTGGCGCCAACGCATGGACCGAGCGTACACACTCCACTTACAGGATCGAACTGGGCGCCGTGAACGTTACACAAAATATGATAACCATCTAACGCAGCAACTGGTGTGTTGGCGAAATCCAATCGTGCAAACGCGTGAGGGCAGACGTTTTCAAAAGCGCGTACTGTGTTATTTTTTTCCACCACTATGACGCCAGTTCTAGCGATTTCTTCAGCGGCAAATACCTTTGGAACCTCTGTTACTTCTTGTCGGCGACAAATTGGGCCAACTAATACTTCATCTGTCATTAATGTTCTCGGAGTAATTTTTGCTTGAGTCGGTTGCATGCTTTTGCAAAAGATATCTGCAAACGTTAATCGTTGCAGACTTTCTTTTGTTTGGCGTATCGATATTTGTTTCGCATAATACGCGTTAATTAAGTAGCCCAACAGCGACAGGTCATTAGTTTGAGTAGTTTATTCTGGATATTAAGTAGTTTTCTGGCTTTTGGCGTATTAATAGTTATTTACTGGACGTTAGCTTTCGTGCGCCAACGCAGGCAATTGTTTCCAGCTCACAAGGTTCAGCGCTTAAGTATTGTAGATGGCTCCGAGGGCGAAGCGTTTGAAACTGTTTGGTTATCACATGATTGGGGGAAAACCGAGGCGCATTTATTGTCGGCTCCGAGTGAAAGTGAGCGACCATTACCTGCCGCGATAGTGTTGCACGGCCAACTGGGCATCATTGACAGTTGGCATGAACGGATGAAAGGGCTTACTAACCGTGGAGTCCACTGTTTATTGGTTGAATATCCCGGATATGGTGATAGTGAAGGCGACTGTCATGAAGCGACATTAACCGACGTGGTTACTGCGGCGTACGACTTTCTCGAGAAAAAAACTGAGGTAAACGCAGATGCAATTATTGGGGTAGGACGTTCAATGGGGGGCGGTGTCATCAGTCAGTTGATTGGCAGGCGAGAGCTAAGCACCCTCATTTTGATGTCGACATTTACTAGCGTTAAGCCGTTTTTTAAACGAAAAGGTATTCCTGGTTGGTTGGTGCGAGATCCTTTGGATACTCTTTCTAAACTAAAGCAGGCAAAATTTCCTACTTTGGTGTTTCATGGCTATCAGGACGATGTAATTCCTGTCAGCCATGCAAGGGCATTGGCAAGCGCCAATCCTAATTGCCAGTTAGTACTGGAGCAGGGCGATCACGACTCAGTGCCTAATGATTGGGATGCATTTTGGCAATTAGTAGTCGAATTTCATCGAAAATCTGCACGAGAGTAATCGAGTCTTAGAATTCAGCTTTCTGCGCCGATGATGTAAACTAGGTGTATTCGTAGTAATGAGCGATTTAAACCGCTGTTTAGCGTGCTTTAAAGGAGTGCTTCCCTTAGTCGCTTGCGTTTTGGTGTCTAGAACGACAAATAAAGAGTAAAGACCACTATTGAGCTTTATTTAACCGTCGAGAAGAGCGCCTTATTTAATTGGAAAAAATATGTCATTCATTGAAGCTGCTTCGGCTAAATTGCCCACCAAGTGGGGTGAGTTTCAAATTCATGCGCTTGAGGATAACGCGAGTCAAAAAGAGCACGTCGCCTTGACCATGGGATCGCTAGATGGAGCTGAGCCTGTGCTGGTTAGAGTTCATTCTGAATGCTTAACTGGAGATGCACTTTTTAGCGCTCGATGTGACTGTGGACCGCAACTGGAAGCGGCTTTGCAAAAGATAGCTGAAGCAGGCCGCGGCGTGCTGTTATACCTTCGCCAGGAAGGTCGAGGCATTGGGTTGGTCAATAAAATTAAAGCTTATGCGCTACAAGATCAGGGCTTAGACACCGTTGAGGCAAATGAAAAATTAGGTTTTGCCGCTGATGCACGAGACTTTTCACTCGCCGGGCTCACACTCAAAGCACTTGGCGTCACTAATATAAAATTAATGACGAATAATCCACGCAAAGTTGCTGCGTTAGAACAGGCCGGCATTACCGTTGTCGAGCGAGTGCCAATGAAATATGGTAAAAATCCGCACAACGAAAAATATTTATCGACCAAACATGGCAAGCTTGGCCATATGTTCTAAAGTGGCCTTTCATATTGAAAGCTGACAAATGTTCAGTGCCTAAGATTACGCAACTTCCCAATTTAAAGATATTTTAAAGACACCCTGACAATAGCTTTGCCTAGTGTCAGGGTTCTTGCTAGTCTGTTTTCTTGAACTTTATTGAAATAATTATCGCTTAGTCTACGAGGAGTTAAGATGAGCTCAGCCTTGAAGGTGCAAATACTGGAAAAACCTGCAGAAGGTGTATGGTCGGAAAAATCACCGATTTCATTTAATGGTGATACAGCAACGTTACACTTAGCGAATTATCTTCAACTTGAGTCAATCCAAACATCCTGTCGGCAGTTATTAGCCTTGAGCTTTAAAGCCTTTGAACTGGTTGGTGATGGATGGGATATGGAGCGTCAATTTGCTTTCGCTCAAGGTGTCTATTCACCTAAATTTATACCGGAGGTTAGCTACGCCGAACTGCCTCAAGAACAACAGCTTCAACTTGAAGCATTGATTAAGAGCAGTTACTGGACGCGTGAACAGGTAAACCGTACACCCGAAGAAATGTCTCCGATGGTGCTCGCCAGAGACACCGCAGAGTTTATCGCAAGCTTTGCTCCCGGAAACGTGAATTATAAAATTTTATCCGGTCAACAACTGGTTGATGAGGGATTGGTCGGGATTCATGGCGTTGGTCGAGGCAGCGATCGCGAACCTGCACTTTTAGAGTTGGACTATACGCCAGATGGCTGGGGGGATGCGCCGCCAAAAGTGGCTTTGGTAGGAAAAGGAATTACTTTCGATAGCGGTGGTTACTCGATTAAAGCGAGCGAATCCATGTTGCATATGAAAGCTGATATGGGTGGAGCAGCGACAGTCGCTGGCGCGCTGGGTCTGGCCATTGCGAATGGTTTGAAACAAAGAGTCAAATTGTACCTTTGTTGTGCTGAAAATCTTATAAGTGGCCATGCCTACAAGCTTGGTGATATTTTGACTTACCGAAACGGTACTAGTGTTGAAATTTTAAATACTGATGCGGAAGGCCGCTTGGTGTTGGCTGATGGCCTAATACTGGCGAGCGAAAGTGGAGCAGAATTAATTATCGACGCAGCAACTTTAACGGGCGCTGCAGTTACTGCGCTCGGAGAACACTATAACGCAGTGTTTTCATTTGACAGTCATTTAGTGGAAACCATTTTAAACTGTTCAAAGCGGGAAAATGAAAAACATTGGAACCTTCCATTAGAACCTTTTCATGCTGCTGCGACTCCGTCAAATTATGCTGATACAGCAAATAGCCGGCCTGTTAAAGGTGGTGGACCTGGTGGTGCGAGCAATGCCGCTGGATTTTTATCACGCTTTGTCGGCAAGGGATGTCGTTGGGCTCATTTTGATCTTGCGGCCTGCATGAATGGTTCAGAATCGGGTTATTTATCCGCTGGCGGAACCGGGAAAGGTATAAGAACTATCGCCAGAGTAATGCTAGAAGAATAAATCGTCTGTAAGAAATTGTTGATTTTCATGACTATCGATAGTCTCATCAATTTAAATAAGAAAGTCAGATACAAATATTATTATTTTAAATTTGGGTTAAGTATCAAGGAAACAATATGAAAAAACTTATCATTGGAGTTGTGGTTTTAATTGTCGCTTATATTGGCGTTTTATTTTTTGTGAAAAGCAATTCGCAGGGAGTCTTTGCGCAAGAGATTTCAGAGTTAAATAAATTGCCAGGTGTTTCTGCCAGCCTGGTTGACGAATCAGGTGGCCTTTTCAGTTCTAGTGCAAACATTGCGTTGAAAGATGAAATGAGTCAGGAAACGATAGTAACTCTTAATCAAAGTCAGTCTTATGGTCCAATACTGTTTACTGAAGAAGGGCTTAAGATTGGTTGGTATTTTTTAAACACAGAATTAGTTTTTTCGGATGAATTAAAATCTGAATTTCCATCAGATATCGATGTTGATAACTTGTTTGATATTCATTTCTTTTCTGGTTTTTCAGGTGCAATAGAAGGTGATGTTTATTTTAAAGGTTTAGCATTTAGTAAAGATGGTGGTGAGCTTAATGTTTCGGAAGGTGAAATGCACGTTGATACTGATATGTCGTTTAAAGAAGTCGTCGGGGGTCTTAACTGGCCTGGTATTACTTTTAAGGAAGGTGACGAAAATGGCTTATCGATCAGTGGCGTGAAAATGGATTTTGATCAACAGTTGATTTCTGGAAACATGCTTGCAGGCACAGCTCTTTATCAAGGTGGCGGTAGCTATTCGGTTGATTCAATTTCTTATCGTGAAGATTATAATTTTATGCAAATTGACGATATGAAGGCTAAATTTGATAGCGCATTAGCAGGTGAGCAGAAAGATGCTCTAGATGCATCATTTGAAATGTCGATAGCGTCACTAAACGCGATGGGCGAAAAGTATACCGATAATGCTATTAAGTTATATTTTAAAGGCTTGGACTTAGCTGTACTCGAGCAGTTTATGGAGCAAACTCAGAAGATGCAAGCTGCTGCACTTGAAGGCATGGATGTATCTGCTTATCAAATGCAAATGATGAATACACTAATGCAGCTGGTTCAAAAGGGGCCTTCTTTCCAGATGAAAGATACGCAAATCGTAACACCCGATGGTGCGATAAAGGCCCAAATGGATGTTGTTGTTGATCAAAGTAAAGTTGACGCTTCAAATCCAATGAGTTTAATGATGGCTACTTCTGCTAAATTTGAAGCGGAAGGTCCGGAAGCCTTTTTCAACAATAAAGGTTTAGGTCCAATGATCGAGCAGTATTCTCAAATTAATTATGTTGTAAAAGATAACGGAACCTTGCGAGTAAATGCTGCGTTTGAAAATGGACAACCTTTAATTAACGGTCAGCCAATGCAAGGTATGCCAGGAATGTAGACGGAACGTCTTTTCCAAAATAAAAAAAAGGGAGCACGTGGCTCCCTTTTTTTATTAGATAATTAGAAAAACAATATTCTCAGAATCGATAATTTAAAACTCCGCTCTCTATTCGTCTGGTTTAAGTCCTAACATGATGTCTTTTTCTGATAACTGAAAAATAGGCCACTGCTCAACGGTTTCATAATATACACCGGACTTAATCGTTATTGATTCCATCAAACTAATAAACTTCACGAGCATTCTTATCGGGGCGTCGCAATTAAAATCGACCGGTGGTTTTGCCTCTCTGGCGATTGTGAGATGAGGATGAAAATTCCTTTTTTCTCGCTTAATAAAATTTAGATTTTGCAATGAACGGTTGATGTATTTTGCTATTGACGATATTTGCTCTTTTCCTTCTTCGACATCTAAAAATAAAATTTCATTTTTAGGATAATAGCCCGTGTTTGAGAAAGTAATATGAAATGGAGAAAAATTAGGCTGTTCAATAGTGTCTATCACATCAAACACTTGATGATTTGAAATATTCCCTAAAAACTGTAGTGTGATATGATAATTATCTGATGGCACTCGACGGCCGTTCAAGTTGATACTTTGACTCCACGCATCTAAAGATTGGCGAGTAGAGTCATCTATATCAATGGCAAAAAACAGTCGGTGCTGACCTCTAGAACTAAGTTTCATAATAAATAAGCTGTGTAAATTAAATATGAACTAATACACTCTCAATGATATCTGAGCAAGATAGTACGAAAAGTATAATTATAGCTAAGATTTGAACAACAAGTTACAGTTTCAAGACAATAAAGCCAAGATAAAAAACAAGATAAGAAAAAAATGACTAAGAAATCGAATAAAAATGAAGGTAAGAAAAAGAATAATAAGCCTTTAAATAAAAGCTCAAAAAATACAGAGAATCATAAGTTTAGTTGGCGAAAGTTAATTGTTCGTACCTTCATTTTGTTAGTGGTTGCACTGATTGGTCTTGTTATTTACAGCGATGCTGAAATTGAAGAAAAATTTGCGACTAATCGCTGGTTAGTTCCTGCTAAAGTTTATGCGAGACCTCTTAGCTTATTAGAAGGAGAGTCGATTAACCATCGTCAGTTGTTGATGGAGTTAAAATTACTGAACTATCGGATTTCGGTCAAAGCCACTCAACCAGGACAATACGAACGTTACAATAATGATTACATTATTTATTTACGCGGCTTTCAATTTCCCGACCACTTCGAACCAGCTCGAAAAGTAAGTCTAACTTTACGACAAAATGTAATTGAAAAAATTAGACTGCTGTCCGGAGATGGAACTTATTCTCCTTTTCGCCTAGAACCTGTTTTTATTGATCGTATTAACCCCCTCGTTTCAGAAGACCGTGAGCTTATTGCCATCGATAAGGTTCCTCACTATTTAATTGATGCTCTAATTATTTCTGAAGATAGAGAATTTTTTGAGCATATTGGTATATCCGCTAAAGGTATCGCAAGGGCATTGGGACAGAATGTATCGAGTGGCAAAATTACTCAAGGAGGCAGTACCTTAACTCAACAGTTGGTAAAAAATTATTTTCTGAATAACGAACGTACTCTGTGGAGAAAAGCTCGAGAAGCTGTAATGGCATTGATTCTAGAGCAACGTTACAGCAAACCAGAAATTCTCGAAGCTTATATCAATGAGGTCTATCTTGGACAAGATGGCGGCCGTGCAATACACGGCTTTGCGAAAGCTAGTCGTTTTTATTTTGACCAAGATTTAACTCAATTGAATTTGGCGCAAACAGTAACATTAGTTGCTCTGGTTCGCGGCCCTTCATTTTATGAGCCAAGGCGTCATCCCAATAGAGCACTTGAGCGTCGTGACCTCATTCTTGAGCAATTAGCAGAATTTGGAAAAATCACCTCGGAACAATTAGCGGCAGCAAAAAAACGTTCTCTGCAAGTTGTTGCAAAAGGTCAAAGTGTAAATTCGAGTATGCCTGCTGCTATTAGTATGGTACGTCGACAATTACAGCAACATTATTCTTTAGACCAACTAAACCATGACGATTTATCGGTCTTTACATCTATCGATCCAAATATTCAAATCGCAGCTGAGCAAGCCTTGGCGCAGCGAGTAAGCTGGTTTACAAAAAGTTATCCATCGGTACCGGAAGATTTACAAGGAGCTCTGATCGTTAGTGATCGGTTGTCCGGGAATATTTTGGCAATCGTCGGCGATAAAAATCCTAAGTACGATGGTTTTAATCGAGCCATCGATGCGTATCGACAAACGGGATCTGCCATCAAGCCTTTTGTGTATCTCGCAGCATTACAACGTGCCCAGCGGTTTTCTTTGCAAACAGAATTAAAAGATCAAAGTTTTTCCCTGACAGCGACGGATGGATCGCTATGGCAACCAAAAAACTATGACGGTGAGCAACATGGAGAGGTTCGTCTTGAAGAAGCGCTTGTTCACTCTTACAACTTGTCGACAGCACGTCTTGCAATGTCGGTTGGTATTGAAAATATTGTTGAGTTGCTTTATGAAAGTGGTTTTAAGCGAGAGCTAAAAGCATTTCCGTCTTTAGCGCTAGGGGCACAAGAGATGTCTCCTTATGAACTGCTTAAACTTTATCAAGTTCTCGCATCAAACGGACTGAGAGTTGAGTCTTCTATTATCCATAGCGTTGTCGATTCTAATGGTAAATTACTAAACCGATACGCTGTAACCGCTCATCAGGCTGTGTCGCCAGAATCGGTTTATCTTGTGAATCGTACCTTACAAAAAGTTGTAGTAGAGGGTACTGCTAAAGGATTAGGTCAACAGCTTGGCAATTTAGCCCTTGCGGGAAAAACGGGAACAACGGACGATTTAAAAGACAGTTGGTTTGCAGGGTTTAGTCAACAATATGTTGCAGTTGCTTGGCTAGGCTTAGATGATAATCAGCCAATGAATTTAACTGGTAGCAGTGGTGCAATGCAAGTATGGTCTGATTTTATGAAGTCGACAGAGCAAAAGCCTTTAGAACTCGTTCAACCGAGAGGAATTGTCACTGCAAAGAGTGGCTGGTTCGGCGACTGTGAGCCCTTTGTTAATGGATTTGTACCTGAAGGTTTCTCGATTTGTTCAAATTAAAAAGTGCTGTAACTAATTGCAAATATTAAAGTAACTGGGTAAATTAATACAGTTACAGAGCATTCTACTGGCGCTAAATCATATAAGGGAGTAAAACAATGTTTCGCCTTGATGAAAAATTGAGTAAGGATTGCGATTTGGTAACGGAGCTGCATTTCTGTCAGCTGCTCCTAATGAATGATAAACAGTACCCTTGGCTAATTTTAGTACCAAAAGTGTCTGATATTGAAGAAGTCTATGAACTTACTCGAGAACAGCAACATAACCTTTGGGATGAAGTGGCCGAAACCTCGAAGGCTCTCAAACAAATTTTCAATCCTGACAAATTAAACATAGGCGCACTCGGAAACATTGTCAGGCAATTACATGTCCATGTGGTCGCTCGTTTTAAAGAAGACATTGCCTGGCCAGGTCCAGTTTGGGGAGCTCATCCTCCGAAAGCATATCCGCAAGACGAAAAAGAAAAGTTAATTAAAAAGCTAAAACAAAAATTAGTTCCTGTTCTTTAATTTGTTTTTAAACTTTCGATAAATGTTTTTAGTGCAGTAAGCGTTTCTGCTGGATCTTCTTCATGGGGAACATGTCCAAGCTCAGGATAAGTAACGAGTTCGCAGTGCGGCATCAATTCTTTAAATTTGTAGGCCGCCTCTACTGGTATCAACTGATCTTTTTCTCCCCATTGAATTAAGCAGGGGACCGAGAGGTTTGATAACTTAGTTCTTAAATCTTCTATCTGAGAGCGCTTACGCGGTTGTCGTATTGCATTGCGATTACCTTCTCGTGTTGCCATATCAAAGTAACGATCGACAAGTTGGTCGGTCACTTTATCAGGATCACCGTAAACATTTTCTAAACTGGAACGTATGACTCTACGAGGTAATACATTTTCTAAGAGAAAGTTAAATCCTGGCAGTCTGGCAAGCTTAAATCCGACTGGTACCGACTTTGCTTTTGAGGGCATGCCGCTGGAGTCAATTAAGACCAAGCCGTTTATTCTTTCTGGGTGTAACGTCGCGGTGACCCAAGCTATGTATCCCCCCAATGAATTACCTGCTAAGACAACATTGCTGGCATTTCTTTGTTTGATGAGTTGGGCAATAATATCAGCGTATTTTTCACCTCGATAATCGTGCTCTGGATGCGGTCCCGTTAAACCATATCCTGGCAAATCCAAACTGATCACTCGATATGAACTCGCAAGCTCTTCGACCCAGGCTTCCCAAGTATGAAGAGACGCGCCAGTACCATGAATTAACACTAGCGTATGATCTGACTCTGGGTTGCCTTCGTCTCTAATATGAACTTGCATACCGCCGAGATCGATAAATTCAGACTGCTCGTTGATCCACTTGGGTTTTAATTCTGCGAGTGATTGATCGGGTTGCCAAAAAATAATCACCGGTACTGAAATAATGATGATCAATATACCAGCGACCCACAGTAATACTTTACCGAGTTTTTGCAGCAACATATTCGCTTCAATCCTTGCTTATTTAATGAGTAAAAACAAATTCTGATAGCTTATCGTGTATGAGTTTTTCAGCAAGTTTAAAATCGACTTGTTCAACTTGTGTCTTGTCTTCAACCAATTGACTTAATATTTCTTGTTGAATTTTCCCGCGAGCCTGAGCTTCCGAATAGGGTAGTCGATGAAACATAACCATCGAGTAACGCGGAATAAATAGCGTTGGCCAACGTTTTTCAAGTTCAAATGACAGTTCTTTTTTTAAACGAAATACAGGATCATTTACTGAGTCGCGCATTTCGATGTAATTCTCGATCGCCATGTCAGCGATTGCATTGCCATTGGTATATCGTTGACTATCGGTATTGCTGAATATTCTTATCCACTCATCTCCATGTTGATCAATTTGTTGCGTCAGTTCCCAAGCATCCTCAAATCCACAGTTCATTCCCTGACCGTGAAACGGTACTATGGCATGTGCTGCGTCGCCAATAATGATCGCTTTGTCTTGATAATGCCATGGCTTACATCGAACAGTAGCAAGGTTGCCTGTCGGGTTTTCAAAATATTCCTCGACCAAATTAGGGAGAAGAGGCAACGCATCTGGAAATTCTTGGGCGAAAAAGTCTTTTAGTTTTTGCTCGTTATTAATTTCAGAAAAACTGACAGGCCCTTCATTGGGCATAAAAAGAGTTACCGTAAAGCTACCGTCTTTATTGGGTAATGCAATCACCATGAAGCCACCACGAGGCCAAATGTGCAATGCTTGCTCTTCGATTTGAAATTTATTTTGTTGACCGCGAGGAATGGTTAACTCTTTATACCCATGCCCTAATGGCTCAACAAAATTGTGACTGGATGTGCGTTCATGAATGGCCTCTCGCACTGAAGATGCACTGCCATCTGTGCCGATAATTCGAGTAAAAGGCTTCTCAAAAACAGTGTTAGTTAACGTGTCTTCTAATTCGACTGTATTGTTTTCAAAATCTACTCGATTACATTTATGATTAAAGTGGATGGTGACGTTGCCATGTTGCTCTGCTGCAGTCATGCACAGTTTATTTAAGTCTGCTCTCGGCACAGAATAAATGACTTCTTCAGGTCTTTGGCCATAAGGCTGTAAATGACATTGTCCAGTCTTATCATGGATCATTCGACCTTTCATCGTCGTTAGCATTGGCCATACATCATCCATGAGTCCGGCTTTTTCTAGCGGATGAATGCCACGGTTTGCTAATGCTAAATTGATCGAGCGGCCCGCGGAAATATTTTCTTTACGCATGTCAGGCCGGCGCTCGTAAACGTCTACGGTGAAGCCACGCTTCGCCAGAAAAACGGCAGTCAAACTTCCCACTAAGCCCGCACCAATTAAAGTGATGTGTTTATCAGTCATAGCGATTTATCCTTTTAGCTGGCCGTTTGTTCATCAGTTTGTAAACTTTCCTTTAAAATTTGCACAAAGCGATAACAGTCTTCGAAAGTGTTGTACAAAGGAACAGGGGCAACTCGAATAACATTCGGGTATCGCCAGTCGCCGGTAACACCCGCATTTTCGATTCGGTTAAAGACGGCTTTTCCATCAAGGCCATGGGTATTAACGGTTAGACTTAATTGTGCTCCATGAGCCTCATCTTCTTCTGGTGTGAGAATATGAATGTCATCACCAAGTTCTTGCTTCAGTAAAAAACGTAAGAAAGCGGTTAGCTTAAGTGATTTCTCTCTAAGAACTTTAATACCACCAGCTTTTTTTACTGTGTCGAGTGACGCTCGAATTGCGGCTAAAGAAAGTATTGGTGGGTTTGATAGTTGCCACCCTTCGACACTATCAATCGGGTCAAATTGATTGTCCATTTTAAAACGAGTTTCTTTATTATGGCCCCACCATCCAGCAAATCGAGGCAGATTTTTATTACTGTGATGACGCTCATGAACAAAGCATCCCGCGACAGAGCCTGCACCAGAATTTAAGTATTTATAGTTACACCAACAAGCAAAGTCAGGCCCCCATTTGTTTAGCTCCATTGTGATGTTTCCTGCTGCGTGGGCTAGATCGAACCCAACTTTACAGCCAACCTCATGTCCTTTCTCTGTGATTGCTTGCATATCGAAAACCTGTCCAGTGTAGTACTGAACTCCTGGTAGTAGTATTAAAGCTAATTCATCACCGTGCTGTTCGATCGTTTGTAAAATATCTTCTGTTCTGAAAGTCTCTTCGCCATCTCTGGGTTTTATCAGGATCATGGCTTCTTTGGGATCAAAACCATGAAACTTGATTTGTGATTCTACAGCGTAGTGATCAGATGGGAACGCGTGATCTTCGATAAGAATTTTAAACCGCTTTCCGGTTGGTCGATAAAAACTCACCATCATAAAATGAAGGTTGGCGGTTAAAGAGTTCATCGCAACGACTTCTGAGGGTTTTGCGCCAACTAAATCTGCAAAGCCGTGAGTTAAAAATTCATGGTAAGGCATCCAGGGAAAATCACCCGAAAAGTGACCTTTCACGCCAAGCTTTTGCCATTGAGATAACTCGTAATGTAAATATTCTTGCGTCAACTTAGGCTGAAGACCTAACGAGTTTCCACAAAAATAAATTTCATCTTTTTCTTCGTTATTATGTTTGGGAATATGAAATTCATCACGCATATTTCTTATTGGGTCGCTCGCATCAAGTCGTTGTGCAAATTCCAATGATTTTTCAAATTCAAATTGAGTAATACTTTGGTTCATTTAATTAACTCCAAAGGATATAAAACTGGGCGACTGGGAGCCGCATCTAAATGAAAGGGTGCAATATTCAAACTAATTAGATAATGACCATCGCTCACTTCGTTGTTAATAAATGAGAGCTCTGTGATGGTTTTTCGAATCCAACTGTTATCGGCTAATTCATGGGTTGCTTCTTTTACATTCCAGAAAATATGATGATTGGTTAGTAAACCCTCGTCATACATTTTGTCGATGGATGGAACATCAACAATTAAGTGTTCAACGCCTTTTTGATTGAGGTATTCGATTGCTTCCATTGTGAAGAAAGGGGGATGCAACGAATCGCCGTAAACATAGTGTTTTTTCTCTGAAGGATTTGGAAGAGTACGAATAACAAGTGCTTTTAACATGGCGTTATCGATGCTTGACAACTCCTGAACCAAAATAGCTTTGCTGATGACTTTATCGCTTGGTTCTAAGGCAGGTTTATAGTTGTCGACTGTTACTTCTCCCGTCTCAGCCATAACCGTAATTAAGGTTGCTGGCAATAACTCTTTCGCCAGATTGCCAACGGGTATAAGTTGGTCAGTAATATGCGATAGTGATTCTGTATGCGTGCCATTACAATGAGGGGTAATGGTTATTTCAGTTACATTGCAACTGCCACCTTGGCGAGTATCTCCGACAAAACTCCCCGATTTTAATACACTTGCTTTTGCTTTGTCCGCTCCGAAATGATTCGGCTGATGTTCATCGAAGGTTTGCTCAATCGCGATTGAAATCGGCGCATCGGATAAAACTCGATACTGGTGATAATTCAGTTCATACACCAACATTAATTATTTTCCTGTTGTTTCAAAATCGAACTTGTTGTGCGGCATTACGGTTCCACATTTATCACAGGTACGCAGTTCTTCCGAATTTAGAAAACGATTAAAAACAGCGCCAAAGTCATTCTCGATATCTTTGAGTGGAAAGTATTCTTCGTATAACTTGTGATTACAGTTTTCACAAAACCACATAAGTCCATCGGTTTCTTCTGGACGGCGAACTTGTTCGATAACCAACCCAATTGACTTCTCAAAACGTACTGGCGAATGTGGCACCTTCGGAGGTAACAAAAATATTTCGCCTTTCTTTATGGGGTAGTCAACAACCTTATTGTCTTGCTGTGTACGCAACAACATCTCGCCTTCAAGTTGATAAAAAAACTCAGGTCCTTCGTTATAATGGAAATCTTTTCGTCCGTTGGGACCACCAACTACCATAATTATCATATCGCCTTGACGGTAAACTTCTTTATTACAAACGGGCGGTTTAAGTTTGTCTCTATTCTCATCAATCCATTTTTGGAAATTGAGCACTTGCATGGGTGCACTCATCGTAGCCTCCTAGTAACTGTAGTCATTACCGATAGTAGCAATGCATTTAAGTTCGATTGCGATCGGTGTGGGCAGAGCGTTTATTTCGACCGTGGTGCGACATGGTTGATTTGT
Organism: Gammaproteobacteria bacterium; assembly: GCA_013373375.1. Classification (GTDB taxonomy): domain Bacteria; phylum Pseudomonadota; class Gammaproteobacteria; order Enterobacterales; family Kangiellaceae; genus Pleionea. The sequence continues at coordinate 245,394 of JABXHY010000009.1, read as the reverse complement.
ATTAAAGTACTCCGCATAAATTTTGTTGTACTTTTTAAAGTCGGCTTTCATGTTTGTTAAAAATACTTGAACGTCGACCAGGTTTTCCCAGCTGGATCCCGACTCTTCTAAAATCCAGCGAACATTATCAAAAACGCTGCGACATTGAGCTTCGATATCGTATTCAACAATGTTGCCATGTTCGTCTAAGGTAACACCGGGAATATCTTTACTGCCGCGTTGTCGAGGCCCTACCCCCGATAAAAATAACAAATTGCCAACCCGTCTCGCGTGCGGGTACAAACCAACCGGTTCAGGGGCTTTTTTCGAATCAAAACGTTCGCTTGAATTTTGGTTATCATTGCTCATAACATAGAATCCTATGGAGATAAATTAGCTAACTTATTGTATTTAAAGGAATAGTTTTTAGAAAAGTGCGCAAGTAAGCGCACTAACAATATAGGCTAGTAGATGGATTCAGACCAATACACTCTTGCAGCCATTGCGACTGGCGAATATTGCGCTGGAGGCCTTTGATTTAGATACGATAATCATAGGCCGATTTATACTCTGAAACTTTATTTTTGTAAAGGTCGCTAAGTATAAAGTCATCCAATAGATATTAGCTTGTCTCTTGTATGTCTTTAGTCGCTTCCCAGAGCTTTCTAAGCTCATTTACGAATATTTTATCAAGTCTTTTTTCTCTTGAAACAAAGAGAAGAAATTCGGTTCCATTCTTGCGCTTTACGGTAACGATAGTATTTTCGAGATTATTATCTGAGTATTTAACCTCTAAATCAGCTATTTCTTCAAATAGAGCTGTTTCAATATTTAGTTTATCGTCTTCTCGCCAATACGAAAACACCTGCTTATCTGTAAAGCCATTACCATCATCTCTCAAAAATAACATTGCATCACTGTAAAAATACCTTATTGTTTGTCCTGGCTTTATGATCCCTTGACGCTTAAAGTATCGCACATCATGTGATAATAACTTTGTTCCTGGTATGACTCTATCACTTGGGAGAAGCCCGAAGTCACTTCCAAACGACATCAGGATTGCTGGAGTGCTCGCTATCACCAAAATAAAGTGACGAGGCAACCAGCGAGAATTAAATCTAATAGACTCATTATTATCCGAGTTAAGTTTCAAAATCACGTATGCCAATGGAATTATTGGAAAGACTAATAGGCAAGACGCTAACATACGCGAGCCTGTCAAATAAGTCCCGCCAAACCATATAAAGATGTATGCGAACGTTATGGTGGCAGCCACTGGAGTTATAAGAATGTTTGTCTTTCCATCACTTTGGCTCGACAGATATTTTGTCAAAGGGTAAAGCCAAATTAAATTAAAAAAAGCACGTGCTGCAGGTGAAATATTGGGTTGTAAATGGTCTCGGATATACTCCCAATTTTTATAATACCAAAACAGCGTATAAAATCCGAAAGTAAGAATGTGCATGCTGATCAGCTTGAAAATCGATATAGGATAAAATTTATCATTTTCAGTATGAGGATTTTTTTGGGAATCGACTAGCCAAAGCACAAATACCAATAAATACAGGATCGTCCATGCTGCGATTATGGATAGAAAAATACCAAGCCATAATAGATAATCATCTTGTTGAGAGACTTGTTCATTGCCATCATCAGAATCTGTTAATAGATGATTATCAGTGCTAGGTTTAGTATTTAGCTTTCGGTAAATTGCAAAAGAATTATGCTCTCTCACTTTATTGAGATCTTTAAAGTAAGCCTCTAAGTTTTCGGGTTTAACATAATTGAGCTTATGTTTTAGATGATACTCTAGTTTCAATTGTTGATTCTCATAACTTACTGAGTAGTTGAACAGAAAGTAAGAGTTTTCAATTGTGGTTTGTTCGCTTTCAAACTCCCAGTTGTCATCAGGAAAATTAACATAGATAGTTTGCTTTCGATCTAACGGCAAGCCCAAAAATAGCGGGTCTTTTCGATTACGGTCTGACTTTTCGTACAAAAGTGTTGAAATAGCGTTAGCATAAAACCAAGCATAAGCTTTATCTTCTTCTTTACTCACTTCCCAGAAATTATCTATTGAATAAGTCTCTTCAGATGTGAGCTGTCCGTTTTCATTCAGAGAGAATTGAGTATCGTTAATTACCGTAATATCGGGATAGTATTCTTGATAGAACTTTAAAAAATCTTCTCTCACCTTACCGAGGCTTCGAGATGATAAATTAGATTTTTGTCTTTCAGCATTGTATCCGGAATAAAGAGTTTTTATGCGATAATTGATACTTCCTTGATATTGCTCGGGGATCTCAAAGCTTTCGATAATGGTTTGGTATGTTTCTGAATTTGTGACTTCTATTGATTCGAGCGCCTGAGCACCTCGTTGAACCGGTAAAGCAAGAGTATAGTTTGGTTGATAAATGGAACTAAGTGGTCCATCTTGATTTTTTCGAGTTGGATCGAGCCAGTAAACTACATCATTAATAACTGCTTTTGCTATCACATGATCAAAAGCTTTAGCGTTTGGAAGACGATCCGCTAAAGTATGGGCTGCTTCGGTATTGATGAGGGCTGGATATGACTCAATATTTAACTCTTTAAGTATTGAAATCAGTAGCACTGTTTTATCTTTACAGTCGCCGTACCTACGCTCAAGAGTTTCACTGGCTATCGAAGGTGCATGTGAATTTGTGCCGAGCTCAACACCAAAGTATCGAATGTTATTCTGTACATACTGAAGAGCTTTGGCGAGTTGTAATTGACTATCATTTGTTTCTGAACGAATATTTTTAGCAATCAGCTTTATTTCTTTATCGGTCGATATAGCATCGTTGAATAGTGGTAAACTCCACTCCACTAGATCAGCCCAGGAGTCGGTGTTAGACATTTCTATGTAAGCGAATGGGTCAAACCAACTTGGAGTATTCTCGTCAGTATGTAAAACAGTTGTATTAAATGCGTTAATGTCATAAATTTTTCCATGACCATGCTTTTTTTCATTTATCCCAATATTGGTATGGTGTTGTTTGAAATAGAGTTGATCTGATTTCTCCCAGACTATGCGAACTCTTCGATGTTTTACGGGAACTGTCCATTGAAAATAGAATCCATTTGCAACTAAATTTCCGAAAATTGGATTACTTCCTTTGATTGTATAGTTGAAATCAAGAATATCACCTTCTCGAATATCATCTAAGACGATGTGAACCGTTTTTTCTCCGCTGTAAATTAGCTGTTCTAATTCAGGTTCTCGTTGAATTTCAGTAATACTGGCAGTTGAATATTTATCAATGATCTCTCCATTTCGAATAACTTGGACTGCATTAATTTGATAACTTTGATAAGTAGGGTCGTAATTAATGTATAGCTGCGACGCATCTTCAACTCCGTTTGCGTCCACTATTTGTCTTACATTTCGAAAATAGTACTCTTGCTGTCCTGACGCTGGCACTCGAAGCTGACTGTCAACTAATAAATAGTAAATACCGTTTTTAATCTCTGCAGAGGGAATTTCTTCAGCTTTTTCAATAGTGGTTAGATTTACCCAATTAGGTGCAGACTCTTGGTTTGCAAGTAATTGTACTGATAAAAGTAAAGATATAATGAGTAATTTAATTCGAGTCATGGTGTTTTGGCCTCAAAATGCCTAATGAAAATCACAAGTCCGTTGAAAAACTATCCAATCGACATACAAAAGTATCGTGAGTAAATGTTACCTAATCAGTAATTACGATAGTAGTGAAAAAGAACAAAAGTTGTTTAAGAAACTTGAATTACTTCTCGTATTTGAAAAAGAAATGTGCGCTAGTTCAAAAAGACTTAATCTCTTGCTTCTGCCACCCAATTGATACTGTCATAATCTTTTTAAAAATGACTGAACAAAAAACAACCAAGTCATATAAAAAGGTTTTAGGGAGCAGAAAATGAACAGGTTACGGAGCTACGTGCACCGAAAGGCGTGGGCTCATTTTCAATCAGCGTTATTTTACGTGGCTTTTATGAGCCTTACGGCCACCATATTTTATTTGGCGGCGAATTATACTTCTGAGCAAACAGAGCAGTATCAAGTTATTCGTTTGGTAATGTTTGCCATTCTTTATCCTTTGTTGGTTAAGATCAGTATTCAACTGATCGCCGCTTTACTCTACTCGCCTATTGAAAAAGTTCGGTATCAACGACGTGTTGATAAACGTTTGCCACGAGTATCGGTTGTGGTTCCTGCGTGGAATGAAGAAGTGGGCATTATCAAAACAATCGAGTCAGTGGTTAATGCTCGCTATGCAAATTTTGAGTTGATTGTGGTTAATGACGGATCAACCGACCGAACTCATGAACTCGTTACACACTACATTAAGCAACATAATGCTTCTGATAAGACCAAAGGTCATCCTCTAATAAAGTATCTAAAGCTTGCTAACGGTGGTAAAGCCACAGCAATGAACAAAGCGCTCTCGATTGCTGACGGTGATATTATGATTACCATAGACGCCGACTCGATAATGGATCCCTATGCCATTCGCCACTTTGTTGATAGCTTTACCGATGAAAAAGTCGCCGGTGTCGCTGGTAATGTAATTGTTGCAAACCGAAATAAGCCTCTGGAACTGTTACAGCAATTAGAATACTTATATGGATTTTTCTTTAAACGAGCTGACTCTGTATTTAACTCCGTTTATATTATTGGTGGTGCTGCAGCAGCGTATCGAACAGAAGTAATCAAAGAGTTAGGTGGTTTTGATGAGTCAATCATCACCGAAGATATTGAGCTTTCGGTCAGATTACTTAACGCAGGCTATAAAACACGCTACGCCGCAAAGTCGGTGGTTTATACCGAAGGGCCATCTGAATGGAGTGGCTTATGTAAACAACGTTTACGATGGAAATTTGGACGTTTACAAACGTTTATAAAGCATAAAAATTTATTTTTTAGTCCAGATAAAAAACACCCTATGTATTTAAGCTGGTTACTGTTTCCATTAGCCTTGTATTCAGAATTGTTATTGCTGTTTGAAGCGGTTTTAGTCGGCTTTTTCTTCTTCTACACCATTATGACTTTTGACTATTTACCGATGGTATTTGTGATTTTGTTTTTGACCTCTTTGGTGAGTCTACAAATTGCGCTCGACAGTAAAGCAAGGTTTCATTTAAATCTACTAACATTAACGCCAATTGCTTGGGTTTTATTTTACGCGGTAGACATAGTTGAGCTTCAGGCTCTGGTTAGAAGCTTAAAACGAATGATCACAAAGCAGTCACTCGCTTGGCAAAAATGGAACAGAGCCGGAATTGCCTCTGCTCCGGTTCAATAGTTAAGTTTTGAATAAACGAGTGGTCTGCATTGTTAGTTTAGTCAATCAGACAATGCTGCCACTCGTCGCAATTAAAACTTGATCGTCACATTAACTAGTCTTTATACATCATTTATTATGCCGTTCAGGTACTGGTAAGGTAACCTTAAATATAGTGCAGGCACGTATTTATTAATTGCACAAAACTGCAAAACTTATGAAACGGATTCTACTAATATTTTTATTGCCACTTCTATTGCCTGGCTGCTACATCATCAAGCATCAAGAAGCTTTAGTTCCCAAGTCTCTGGAAGACAACTCGACTAAAATCAAAATGAAATGGCCTGACTTTTCCTTTTTTGACAGTGACTCTGAGCGATCAGTGGGGCCGTATGTTCTATCTAATTTCAAAAAAAGTTCACTCGATAAAAATAGAGACAGACTTAAACTGGGTAAGCTCTATGGCTATGAAAAAATCGAGTACGAACAGACATTCGGGTTTCAATTAACATCGAAAGAGCGAATAAATCCGATGGACTGGACTGTCTACTGCCGATATACACGGTATGAAAAATCAGCAGGTATTTTATTTATTGAAACTGACTCAAATTTTAGACAAGCGGTAAGGTGTGATTTAAAAAGCACTGAGTTCGGGATGTATCAGTTTAGTTTTCATCGGTTTAACCAATTTAACTTTAGAAAGCATTACGACAATAAGCTTGATTCGAATCTGACGATTTCCATTCACCCCAGTTATGTTGTGAAGCAATATGGTGAAAGAGATGGAAAAGAGATCATTGAGGTCGAGCGAACAGACGAATTATCAGGATTTTATTTTAACGGAGTGAAAGGTGAAGAATATGGTGTGATGTCTATTGTGAGTCGTGCGACCTTATGGCTAGTTAATGGCAAAAACACACCTGAGCAAGGTCTAACTGCGGCATTAAGTTATTGCATCATGTTTTATCAAGATAAGTTTGAAACTAAACAAGCGAAATATTATTAACTGGACAGTTAAAGACAATCCTTGTGTATCCGCGGTACAAAGAGGTTAAACGGCTCTGTTTGTATCGCCTTATGAAATATGATATCTCAATGAGACTTCCTGAATAGAAAACTAAACGTTCCGGCAAGTTCCTCAATCTTATTAACTATACAATCGAGCACAATTTAGGGTTTTTAAGAAAGTCCGGTAATTGTGTTCACAACTGAAGCTCATGAATTTCTTAATGATGAGTTTTTAATTGTTCAACCATGTTAGTTGTCTATACATATACCCCAAATAATTAACCATCCTAGATTTTAACTTCGTTCGTTTTGGTAGGTAGCCGTATCAAAAATTACCAATGCCGAAAGCGACCAATAATATTAATTAGAAATACAGGGGGTAGGTATGCGCTCGTTGATAGGCACAGTATCGATTTTGATGCTGGTAATGAGTAACTCGGTTTTTGCCGATCAAAAATTACAAAAACCGGATAATATGTTTCAGCGACTATTGAAAGTGGCTGACCATTCTGTCGCTAATTCGTTTAGAGAGTTGTTTTTCTTTCTAACCAATAAACCGATGGAAGGTTGTATTGACAACACCTTAGAACTGCAAGGCAAAACTCGATTTCCACTCGCAAAGGCTTATCATTTACCTAAGCTTGCTCAAAACAGTAGCTGTGGTAAAGCTTTTTGGTATCTTAAAAAATCACCACAGTCGAATACTAACCTTCCCGTAAAAGATGGTGAATTTACAACTTTTACAGCTCCGATCGCTGGCACTTATTATTTTAAACTTTGGGGAACCAAAGAGTTTTTTACCATCAATGTTGAAGATAATGAGTTAGCCTACGAGCATTATAATTATTACCCAAGTCGCTCATTAACATTTGTTGGTAACGAAGTGTGGGTTGCCAATAACAACCGGGCATCGGTTAGTCGCATAAATCCTAATACGATGGAGAAAATCAGCGAAATACACACAGGACAGTGGCCGGTAGCGATTGCTAACAATAAAAATACAACGTTTCCCATAGTTGTGAATATGGCCGATGACACTGTCGGATTCATTAACCCAATTACACGACGAGTGGAAGAGTCGCTTTGGGTCGGCGACGAGCCAAGTAATATAGTGCTTTCAAGCAATGGGCACTTTGCTTATGTAACACTGTCGACTTCAGGACAGCTTGCGGTAATTGATCTCGCGTCTCGAAAAGTAATTAAAAAAATCTCTGTTGGTGCATTTCCAAAAGCACTCGCAATAAGTTCCGATGATAAAAAATTATTTGTAGGATCTTATCGTTCTGGTACGCCAAACCGGGTTGATTATGATAATGACCCTGTTGAAGCAGAAAAAGACATTACGATGATTGACTTGGATTCTTTATCAGTTGAATACACTTTTATCGATTATGGAAACATAATTCGTTCAATGTCTGTTTCAGATGATAATAAATATTTATTTGTATCAATTACACAAGGTTTTAATGACACGGGTATTTTTAACCCTGCTCAAGTTAGCTTTGCAGATGAAGTTATTAAAATTGACTTGGAATCAAAAACAATTGTTGGTCGAATCGATCTTTATCGTCAAACAGGTGTTGGTGTTCCTGAAAATGCAGCGTTCAATTTGTTTGGATTAACCTATCAAAATGGTCGTGTGTACGTTGTGTCTGAAGCTTATGAATCCGTCATTGAAATTGATGCCGAAACTATGACTGAAATTAACCGAGTTCCAAGTGGTGAAGGTCGACCTCGAGGACTGTTAATTGATAATGCCAACAATATTTATGTTCATAACTCACAAGGATTCAACTTAGCAAAAACTCGCATGGATCAAAGTGGCACCATTGCCAGTGTTCAAACTGCAGAAGATCCAAGAACGCCGGGCATGGCACATGGCCAACGATATTTCACTAACACGGGTATTGGTGTTGGCATCGATCGAGGATGTAATACTTGTCATGTTGATGGAGAGATCGATACTTTAGTTTGGTTAAATGGTGCTGCAGGCGAACCTGTTACTGCTAAACCTTTAATCTGGATGGAAGGAACGGCGCCAATGACCTGGAACGGTAATGTGACCAGTATCGAAGGTTATGCTCTTTCAGGAAATGCGAGTGTGGGTCGAAAGCCGACTAAAGAAGAATTTAACGGTTTATATGAATATATGTCGGGTGTTATGGCGCCTCCACCAGCCAATGACTGGACAGAACGAGACGGTAGTTTATCAACCGTTGCTCTAGAAGGACGCGACATTTTTGATAGCGTTGGTTGTCGTGATTGTCACGCGGGTAATATTTATACCAATAATGAACGTTACCTTGATCCAGAAGGTAAGACGTTATCGGATACGACTACTTTAATCTCTACTTATCGTCGTGGTACCTGGGGTAAGCGTGGCGATGATATGACATTGACAGAATCCGTTGAACGTATGGCAAAAGATTGGAGCCACGTTAATTTAAGTGATAGCGAACTCAATAAATTAACGCGTTACGTGGCTGAAATAACTAGCCGACGTTTCTTTTTATTGCACTCTTCTCCAAAAGCCAATGAAAATGCTGCCGCGGTTGACCAACCGATTAAACTAGAATTTTCTCACAGTGTATGGCAACAACAGCAGAATATTGGGCATGTTAAATTGCTTGATGGATACGGAAACTCAGTGGACTCTGATATTGAAATCACTCGCAATGAGATCATTATTAAACCTAAAGCTTTGTTGGATTACGATAAACAATATTCCATTTCAATTGAACAGGATTTTGAAGCTTATAACGAAATGAAAATAGGTGATAACCAACTTATTTCATTCAAAACAGCGAAGAAACCAACGGTTGTATTGGATCCAGGTAAAGCCTACGAGTGGTTAGTTGATTTTCCACATGTTGATCTTTCGCGACCTTCAGGAATTAGTCCTACACACACAGCAGTTGTAGCAGAACCATTTACTGTTGAAATGACACCGTCGGGTATAGCATTGGATGTTAAATATTTTGATAATGAAACCGGTAGTAATATCGAACGTATCGTTGGTGTAATTGATGGTGATGTTTTAACGACGGGTCGACTGGGTATTCCTGCGGGTCCTTTGGCGTTAGCTGATACTGCTGGTATGAAATCTAAGCTTATTGACCGTGACGGTGATGGAATAGCGGATCTTTATCCTTTAGAAGTTGTAAACCAAGATCCTCCTCCTCCAATTCCAAGCGACGATGGAACTCATATAGAAGCGGTTTTGGCTAATGGAGACTCGAAAGTTTTATCGACCTGGTTTGAGGAAGATGTAACCTGGAGAATAAAAGCGAAAGACGTTATTAATATTCCAGATAATTGCACCAGCGAACCCAATGACAATGGTTTAGTTGAAATCAATGACAATGGTTCTTTCGGTGTCAATTGGGATAATGGTAATGGCGTCTCGGTATTCATTACTTCTCCTGAATCTGTCATTGAGCAAGATCAAGCTGCTCCAGGTGGCTATCGAGTTTCTTCAGGAACCACTTACTGGGCGGTGACACGAAATGGATTTTCACCCTTTAACGGTCTTTATTTAAACGCTCCGGTATTCATCGATCAGGTATTAGATGAAGTTCTCGACATTACTGAAGAAAATGGTGGTGATGTTGGCGGATTTGATCCGAACCAAGCTGGTTGTTATCGCATTACAGCTGTGTATCACGCAGGTGGATTTGCGTTTAGTACTACCAATGCGTTTTTTAAGATTGATTAGATGACGTGACTTGATCAAAACGATTCGCATGTTTTGATCAAGTTAACTGGATTTATAAAAAAGCAGCTCTAAGTGAGCTGCTTTTTTGTTGAAGACGCAACAAGTATTTACTCGACCGGTACTCGCACATTGCCTTCCATTAATACTCGTGCGCTTCGACTCATGCTCACTTTATTGACCTGCCAAACACCTTCTTGTTGTGACGCCTCAGCGCCAACTTTTAATGTCCCTGAAGGGTGACCAAAAGTAACGAACTCTCTTTCACCACCGCCAGCAGCAAGGTTGACCAATGTACCAGGAATGACGGCAGCTGTTGCGATTGCAACAGCTGCTGTGCCCATCATGGCGTGATGCAGTTTTCCCATCGAGAGTGCACGTACATTTAAATCGATGTCATTTTCACCAATCGACTTCCCACTCGATGATGCATATGCTTTGGGCGGAGCGACAAACGCTATTTTTGGTGTGTGCTGTCGGCTGACCGCTTCAGCAACTGATTCAATTAAACCCATTTTAATTGCGCCATAAGCACGAATGGTTTCAAACTTCTGTAAAGCATCGGCATCATTGTTAATGGCTTCTTGTAATTCACAACCGCTGTAGCCGATTTCATCTGCGTTTAAAAAAATAGTTGGAATGCCAGCATTGATCATAGTTGCTTTAAAAGTACCAATATTTGGAACCTCAAGATCATCAACCAGGATTCCAGTCGGAAACATCGAGCCTTCGGCATCGGCAGGATCAACGAAATCTATTTGAACTTCGGCAGCAGGGAAAGTGACTCCGTCGAGTTCAAAGTCGCCTGTTTCCTGAACTTCACCATTGGTGATCGGCACATGAGCGATAATGGTTTTTTTAATATTGGCTTGCCAAATGCGTACTTCACAAACTCCATTTTCTGGAATGCGTTCAGCACTCACTAAGCCACTTGATATTGCAAAAGAACCCACTGCTGCGGTTAAATTACCGCAGTTACCACTCCAGTCGATAAACGCATTATCAATCGCAACTTGACCAAATAAATAATTCACATCGTGATCGGGTTGATCGCTTTTTGAAAGAATAACGGTTTTACTGGTACTCGACGTTGCGCCGCCCATGCCGTCAGTATGTTTGCCATAAGGGTCAGGACTGCCGATAACTCGCAATAAAATTTTATCACGCGCTTCGCCTGCAACCTGAGCATGTTCTGGTAAATCAGTTAGGTTAAAAAATACACCTTTACTGGTGCCTCCCCGCATATAAGTTGCGGGGATTTTGATTTGTGGTGCGAATGCCATTGTGATCTCCTTATCGTCTATTAGGCAGCTTCAGATTCTAAGAAATCTTTTGCGAAGCGTTGTAAAACACCACCAGCAGAATAAATAGAAACTTCTTCTGCAGTATCCAGTCGACATTTCACAGGCACTTCAACTTGCTCACCATTTTTGCGATGAATAATTAACGTTAATGCAGCACCTGGTGCAACCTCTCCCTTAACATCAAACGTTTCGGTACCATCAATGTTGTAAGTGTGGCGAGTTTCGTTGTTGGTAAATTCGAGTGGTAGAACACCCATGCCGATTAAATTGGTTCTGTGAATGCGTTCGAAACCTTCCGCGACAATTGCTTGAACACCCGCAAGTCGAACACCTTTTGCCGCCCAGTCGCGAGACGAACCTTGTCCGTAATCAGCACCCGCGACAATAATTAACGGTTGTTTGCGTTCCATATAGGTTTCAATGGCTTCCCACATGCGCATTTCTTGATTTTCTGGCTCAAGTCTTGCGAATGACCCTTGTTTAACTTCGCCGTTGTCATCACGTACCATTTCATTAAACAGTTTTGGATTAGCAAAGGTTGCTCGTTGTGCTGTTAAATGGTCGCCACGATGTGTTGCGTAAGAGTTAAAGTCTTCCTCTGGTAAACCCATTTTTGCTAAATACTCGCCAGCCGCACTCGACGCTAAAATTGCGTTTGAAGGAGATAAGTGATCGGTTGTAATGTTATCGCCTAATACAGCAAGCGGTCGCATTCCGGTAAGTGTTCGTTCGCCCGCTAAAGCTCCTTCCCAATAGGGTGGTCGACGAATATAGGTACTCATTTCGCGCCAGTCATAAAGCGGGTCAATTTGCTCGCCGTAATCCACAGAAAGATCAAACATTGGTTCATAAACTTTTCGGAATTGTTCTGGTTTAACGTGCTCTGCAATTACTGCATCAATCTCTTCATCGCTTGGCCATAAATCTTTTAAGGTAATTGGATTACCGTTTTGATCGTGACCAAGCACATCTTTTTCTATATCAAAACGAATCGTTCCAGCAATAGCGTAAGCAACGACTAAAGGAGGCGAAGCTAAGAACGCCTGTTTTGCATAAGGATGAATGCGGCCATCGAAGTTTCGGTTACCAGAAAGTACAGCCGTCGCATAAAGATCTCTATCCACGACTTCTTTTTGGATTTCTGGCTCAAGGACACCACTCATACCATTACAAGTGGTACAAGCAAATGCAACGATACCGAATCCAAGTTTTTCCAGGTCGTTAATTAATCCAGATTCTTCTAAATAAAGTTGAACCGCTTTCGATCCAGGAGCAAGCGATGTTTTAACCCAAGGGCGTCGATTTAAGCCGAGTTTATTGGCATTACGAGCGAGTAATCCTGCGGCAATAACGTTACGTGGATTCGATGTATTGGTGCAGCTTGTAATGGCCGCAATAATACACGCACCATCGGGCATTTTTCCGCTCCAGTCATCATCACTTGGCATTTCAACAGCACCAGTAATACCTTGAGCTGCCAACTCGGCGGTTGCGACACGGCGGTGCGGATTTGATGGCCCTGCAATGTTTCGACCGACAGATGAAATATCAAAGGTTAATACACGCTCGTATTTAGCTTGTGTCATTTGGTCGGCCCATAAACCTGTTTGCTTTGCGTAGGTCTCGACCAGTTTGACTTGCTCGTCATCACGTCCGGTAAGTTTTAAGTAATCAATTGTTTGCTGATCGATATAGAACATTGCGGCAGATGCACCATACTCGGGTGTCATGTTTGAAATAGTTGCGCGGTCACCTAACGTAAGCGCATTGGCGCCTTCGCCATAAAATTCCAGATAGCTGGAAACAACTTTTTCGTTACGTAAAAATTCCGTAAGGGCTAATACGATATCTGTCGCGGTAATTCCTGGCTGAGGTTTGCCAGTCAATTCAACACCGATAATATCAGGGAGACGCATATAAGATGCACGACCAAGCATTACGCTTTCTGCTTCTAAGCCACCAACTCCAAGAGCAATTACACCGAGTGCATCAACATGCGGCGTATGTGAGTCGGTACCGACTAATGTATCTGGAAAAGCAACGCCATCACGCGCGTGCACAACCGGCGACATTTTTTCCAAATTTATTTGATGCATGATGCCGTTACCCGGTTGAATAACGTCAACGTTTTTAAATGCTTTTTTGGTCCAGTTAATAAAGTGAAATCGATCTTCGTTACGACGATCTTCAATCGCACGATTTTTTTCAAAGGCATCTTTTTCGTAACCGGCGTGCTCAACAGCCAAAGAATGATCAACAATTAGTTGAGTGGGAACAACAGGGTTAACTTTTGCTGGGTCTCCACCTTTTGCGGCTATCGCATCGCGCAATCCAGCTAAATCGACGAGAGCTGTCTGTCCCAAAATATCATGACAAACGACTCGAGCGGGAAACCAAGGAAAATCTTTTTCTCGTTTGCGTTGAATAATCTGTTTCAATGACTCAGTTAAGTCCGCTGGATCGCATCGTCGAACTAAGTTTTCTGCCAAAACTTTAGACGTATAAGGAAGTTGGTCATAAGCACCGGGCTCAATTGCTTCGACCGCTTCGCGCGTATCGAAATAATCGAGTTGAGTGCCAGGTAGTGATTTACGATGATCAGTATTCATAAGTTAATCCTACAGTTAAGTTTAAGTTGATTTAATTTGAAGTCAGTTTGCTTGCTAAATTTCGTTGTGTGTATTGAATGTGTCGACGCATTAACATTTCGGCGAGCTCTGCATCGCGGTTGGCAATGGCTTGCACAATATGTTTGTGTTCATCAAATGCGGTTGTCACTCTTGGTCCTGCCATGCCCAGTTGAACTCGATACATTCTGATTAAATGATAAAGCCCATTCACTAATAAATTGATCAAGTGCTGATTTTTGCTGCCTAATATGATCCGGTAATGAAAGTCAACGTCGCCAGCTTCCTGATAATAGGTTTCGCCAGTTTTTACAGTTTTAAAGTGAGAGCTCAACAAGTCTTGGAGTTTCTCAATTTCTTCGTCGGTCATGTTAATGGCGGCCAGTCTCGCTGCCATTCCTTCGAGTGATTCTCGGACTTGATAAAGTTCCGTCAGCCCCTGTTCGGATAACCCGACAACTTTCGCTCCTACATTGGCTTTTCGTTCGATTAAATGACAAGACTCCAGACGACTGATGGCTTCTCGAATGACAGCCCGACTCACGTTGTATCGGCCCGCCAGGTCAGCTTCACTTAATTTTGAGCCCGCGGCTACCACGCCTTCTACTATGTCACGCCTTAATTGATAGAAGGTTTTGTCGGCGCTGGTGATGGCTTGTTCCGCTGGGTTTTCGGTCATTGCAGATATGATAAGGCACTTTGCGTTAGATATTGTCGACAATCTTAGGTTTATTTCTGCTTTAGGTCAAATTAATGGCGCATTTTGTCGACAATATTGGGAGAGAATATGGTTAATATTAGCTATTGAGATATTTGTAGTCATTTAGGATAATGATGCCGGTAACAACTGGTTGTTTTCTAATCTAGTCGATAAGGAGTAGTAATGATGGAAGGAAACATTTATCAAGCACCTGAAGCTGAGATTGTCGTTTCTCAAACCGAGTCTAAAGAGTTTTATGTGGTTGCCCCGAGCAAATTTCTTTTGCTATTTATTTTAACCGTGGGCTTTTACGGGCTGTATTGGTTTTACAAGAATTTCGATCAATATCGAAAGTTTAATAATGAATCTCTTTGGCCGATTCCACGCGCTTTGTTCAGTATTTTTTTCGCACACTCACTGACCAATAAAATTAACGACCGCTTGGAACAGCAAAAAAGCAACTTGTTCTGGTCTCCTGGACTGTACGCAACATTATATGTGGTGTTTCTAATCGTTGATCGAGTCTCCGCGCGAATGGCAATGAGAGGAGTGGGCGAGCCTTGGTCGGATATTGTTAGCTTAATGACCATTTTCGTCATTGCCGCAGTATTACTTCCTGTTCAAAAAGCAGCCAATGAAGCCTGTGGCGATCCAAAAGGTGAGTCTAACAAGTCTTTAACTCCAGCCAATTATGCATGGTTAATCGTGGGTTCAATTTATTGGCTGTTTATTGCGTTCGGAACCTACGTATATTATATCAATCCTGATTTCTAAATTTTAATTGAGTGGTTTTCATTCATTTGGGCGCCAGCCTTTTTGTGGGGCTGGCTTCAATAGACTTAATGACTGTTTTTAACTTAATGAATCAGGCATTAACTAAACATTAAGTAAGCCTTAACTTTTCCTCAGCTATCTTTCAGCTCTCTCCACTATTGTTTCGCCGTTGGAACTCAACAATCGAAAATATTAATCAGAGAGCTAATACAATGAACATAAAAAAAATATCGCTGCTGCTATTTTCCGCAGCATGTGTATTTCATGGCAACCCAACACTTGCTATGAATAAAGAAGCCGCCAAGCTTCAGGAGTCGGGGAATCAAAGTCAGATAGCATTGGGTGCTCGACTGGAAAACCCTTACAGTGTCGACAATATGCAACGGGCCTTTTCTCGATATAATCAAAAAGTACCAAACTCGCCCTATGACAACAGGCCAACAATTCAAGCCACCCATCAATACATACGAATTAACCCAACGAATCAATTTCATTTAAATTTACTGAAAAATTTAGATGGTGCCAATAATGGCGATATTGTTTTGCAAGACCATCCGTTGGATCGGGAAATCAACTCAGATGGTGATTATTATGTAATGCCTCATGACGAGACGGATTTATTTTATCCGGTCTATACCGTTATACCTGTTGGATTCAATATGCCGACCGGACTTCCTTATGAGGTATTAGAAAAATTATATCGGCCGACCGATGAAGAGTATGACGTTGAATCCATGGCACTGGAAGCTGCTGGCTGGGAAAACGAAGACAGCTGTAAAGGCAGTGTAATAATTTGTGAAGACGATGGCATTACTCCGTCAAACACAGATGAGGGAGCAACTCTCCAGAATAATACCGCAGCGAGCCAGCGAATATTTTCTCGTCGATACCGCCCGCACGGTTATGTGATGATCGAAAACACTGAAGTTGCGCAAACCAACTCTTCAAACAAAATGGAGCCTTTGCGACAAGCTAAAATAAGTATTGGTCGCGGCTTTTGGTGGCAATATACCCACACCGACAATAATGGACATTTTGAGTCACCGAAAAAATACCGAGGCAAAGTTAGAATTCGAGCCAAATGGCGCAGTAACATAGCGACTATAAGAAAGTCATGGAATGAAATGCTGGGCATTCAAGTGTCTGATCATTTAATGACGATTACTCGAAGCAGCAACGGTCGCACTAAAAACATTAACTTTGGTGATGATCGTTTATGGTACAAGGGAACTGTGCATAACGGTTTAGTTAAATACAATGATTACGCTGCTGCTAATGGTATTAGTAAGTTAGTGTCAGGCGCGAATGTTTGGGTGTGGAAAAATGGTCAGTCGGTTGGTGCAACGCCAATGTTTAATCACCATCGTCATCTTTCTAAAATCTCATCGATTGCCGGTATTGGTCAATCAAATGTCTGGGATGTTTTAGTTAACAGCGCGGCCTCTTATGTTATCAACTTAGTTCCTCAAAGATTGCAACCCGATATGATTTTTTCCGGACTGCAAGGGTTTAACCGAACTCGCGGTGTCGTCAATACTCGCGAGATTGAACAGTTAGTTTTTCATGAAGCTGCTCATTATTCTCATTCAAAACAAGCAGGCTCTTGGTATTGGGCGAAGTTAGTTGCGTCTGAGTTAGCGAACATGCTCACGACAGCGCCAGATTTTGCTCCTTATGGTGATGGTAGTGAACCGTCATTTACCGCGGCAAAACAAATTGCACTGGCAGAAGGTTGGGCAACTTTAGTCGAGTTTCGAGCCATGTTGGATCGTTATGGTGTTGCTCGAGACTGGAATACCTGGGAAAGCAGTTGGCAGATTTCTCGACTAATGGATGGTTACGATGCTTATACTGTTCCACTAAGTGTTGCACAAAATGCTGAGTTTCAAGGCTGGTTTTTGCAGGGACTTTTCTGGGATGTGATTGATAATCAAGCTGACTTTTCTGCTGATTTCCGAGATGGTACGACTGGTAATAGAGTGACTAATGTATTTAACGGTCGAATTTCTGATAATACTTTTATTTCTCACTCTCAGGAATTAAGGCCTGTGTTCAGTCTTTTACAAAACGATGTTTATACAGCGTGTGATTTCGGAAAAGATTTAGTCAATGCCAATCCAGTTGATGGACCCGATATTGAAACTTTGTTTCACTCTTACGGTTTCACTTGTGTCGATGGTGGAGATGGCCTAAGCGTACCTGCGACACCATCGGGATTTTATATTTCACACTCTGGTGGCACCACGAATACTTTGTATTGGAATGCTGTGAGCCAAGCTGATTATTATCAAGTTTACAAAAGCAGCGGGACCTCCAGTACCGGCAATTACTATTTCAATTCTACGGTAAATGCACCCAATCGCTCTCGTATTGTGCATGTAACCAGCAATCAGTACTACAAGGTTAGAGCGTGTAACGCTGCAGGGTGTAGTTCTTTTACTTCTCCAAAGTTGGCTCGTTACAGTGGTGGTCCTGGTGACGACTGCATCCGACCTGCTGACGCTGGCGATGTCAGGGAGTTGAATGATGATCTTCATTCTTCCGTTCAAATAGTGCCGATATGCCCTATGCCCTGATTAAAAATTTAAAGCTCTGAAAACACAAGAGTAGCAATAATGAGTCAATGAAAATGAATCGACATCCTCTCGTTTGTTATGACGAGAGGTGCCAAAGTCTTCTATAGACTGTCGACTCTTAAATTTCCGACGACATATCTTATATGGAGCGACAAGAGCTTTTTGTAAAGGAAGCGTTTAGGCAAAGGACGCCGTTTGGCTAAGGAAGCCGCATGAGTCAAGGATGACTTTTAATTCTACAAAACCTATAACAATTTTTAGTCAACCCATATTCAAGTACTCAAACCGGTCATACCGTCTAAACTGGTCTACACTTTTATGCATTAGAGTTAATTTGAGACAATTAGATGACAAACGCTAATTTATCCCGTAGGCAGTTTATCAAGTCAGCGGCTATTAGTGCTGCGGCGGTAAAAGCGCCCTATGTTTTTGCTAAATCAAAACCTACATTACGAGTGATGGGCACTCACGTCACGTTACAGGAAGAACTTCGACAGCGAGCGATGAAGGAACTCGGGATAAACATTACATTTGAGCCCAAAGGCAGTGCTGCGGTTCTGCAAAAAGCAGCGTCAAATCCGGCATCCTTCGATTTGTATGAGCAGTGGTCCGACAGTATTAATATTTTATGGCAAGCGCAGGCAATCCAGGCGATTGATGTCGACCGGTTAACTTATTGGAATGAGATTAATTCGTTAACAAAAACAGGACGTCTGACTGAAGATGCCAGAGTCGGTGCCGGTGATGCTCCAAATAAGATCTTGTTTATTCAACCAGATGGCAAACTTGGAACTACTCCAACCAACAAAATCACTTTCATGCCCTATGTTCATAACACAGACTCGTTTGGATACAACACTAATGTTATCCCTAAAGGAGTAGCCTACGAAACAGAAAGCTGGGGATGGCTGTTAGAAGAGAAATACAGAGGTAAAGTCGCATTAGTTAATGCGCCAACTATTGGCATTTTTGATGCGGCGCTTGCGGCACAAGCACAAGGACTCATGACGTTTCAAAATATCGGTAATATGACAATCGAAGAAATTGACAAACTTTTCTCAATTTTAATTGAGAAAAAACGGCAAGGACATTTCGCAGGATTTTGGACCTCGGTGCCTCAATCAGTTGACTTTATGGTTTCAAAGCGAGTGGCCATTCAAAGTATGTTTTCACCAGGTGTCAGCGCGAGCAAAGCGCAAGGAGTTCCTGTCACTTATGCGGCTCCAAAAGAAGGGTATCGAGCCTGGCATGGTGTGATGTGTTTGTCCTCGAAAACCGAAGGTCGCCAAAAGGATATCGCATACGAATATATGAATTGGTGGTTATCCGGTTTTCCAGGCGCTTTTATTGCTCGACAAGGTTACTACATTTCGAATCCGCAACGCTCAAAACCATTAATGTCAAATGCCGAATGGGATTACTGGTACGAGGGAAAAGAGGCTGCAGAAAACTTAAAAGGCACCGATGGAAAAATAACCATTCAACAAGGCTCGGTAAGAGACGGCGGAAGTTATTTGAAGCGGTTCTCGAATATAGCTGTATGGAATACCGTCATGGATAACTACGATTATAGTCTTGATCGTTGGTATGAATTCTTAAGTTTATAAAGGATCCGTATCTAAATACTCGGTATTCAAATACTCAGGACTTTTAGTGGCAATTCAAAGAATTTCAATAGGATTTAAAATCGCGCTGGGTTTAACACTGGTTGTTGCGCTATTTGCGATTACCCTTCTATTAATATTGGATAATATTAAAGAAATTGATTATTCGATAAATGAACTCGATCGCGTTTCTAATAATTCTGTTTCAGTTTTGGAAATCAATAATAATATTATTGAGTTACAGAAAACTGCATTGGTATATGGGCAATCAGGGAATGACGCACTTATCGAGCAGATGAAAGAAAATTATGCTGACATTCAACTTCAGCTGGAACAGGTTTCTCAAGATACAAATGATGACATCATCAATTCGATTGTGAATAGTATGAAAGAGGTCGTTGCGCGTTATGGAGAAAATATTAATGCGTTGAAGCAGCGTTATAGTTACCGAAAAAACCTTTTATCTAACGAGTTACCAGCCATCAAGCGAAAAGGCACTCAACAAATTAGAGAGTTGTTCTCTAAATCTACCCTAAGTGAAGATAGAGAGGTTTTGTTGCAAATTGAAAAGTTTTGGCTCGAGTCTAACTTTAATGCTTTGGGCTTTTTGGTTAACCGTGATTTTAAACAACGTCAAAATGTCAAAGAGAATTTAAAACAACTCTTTATCTTAATACATCAACTGACGAAAGCTTTTGATAAAGAACATGCATCATTAGTCAAAGACTTTATATCAACAACTAAAGAATACGAAAGAATATTTGATAAAAGCGTTCAGGCAAACAGGATTTATCTTTCATTAGTTAATGTTGTTATGGCGGGCGAGTCATCTGAGTTTTCAACACTAGCAAAAGGATTACGTCAACGCACCCTTTCTTTATTAGATGAGTTAAAAGTGAAAAGTGATAAACAGGTGGATAGCGGACTTACTCTAATGCGTAATTCTCTAATTTTCTCAGCTGTAATTTTGATCTTTTTATTCTTATTTTATAACTATCATATTTCGAGAGGGATTAGGGGAATTGCCAATGCGTTTAGAGATTATTTGGAGGGTGACTTTTCAAGGAAGGTACCCGGTACTATGCGAAAAGATGAGATAGGACTTTTATCAAAGGCTGCAAATGAGTTTAGGGTTAGAAGTCAGGAGTTACACGACGCAAAAATATCCGCAGAACAAATGACGCAAGTTAAGTCTCAGTTCTTGGCTAATATGAGCCATGAAATTCGAACACCTATGAATGGAATTCTTGGAATGGTAAGTTTACTAAAAGGCACACGACTTGATGCGGAACAAAAGGATATGGTGGACACCATTTCTTCTTCTGGTGAGGGCTTACTGACCGTTCTTAATGATATTTTAGACCTGAGCAAAATTGAAGCTGGTAAAGTGAATATTGAACAGAATTCATTTTCTATCTTGAAAATGATACGTGAAGTTGGTTTTATCTTTACTGCGCAAGCGAACAATAAGGGAATTCGATTCAACTATGACAAGATTGATAAAAATTTACCAGAATTCTTAGTGGGAGATGTCACACGAATTAAACAAGTCGTTTTGAACTTGGTGAGCAACGCTATTAAGTTTACTTCTCATGGCAGTGTTGAAATAAAAATCTCTTCATCACCTGTTGGCGCTAAGTCTTACAATGTGAAATTTGAAGTTGTTGACTCGGGTATTGGTATTAGTCAGGAAAACTTAGATGGGCTCTTCAAAGCGTTTTCTCAAGCGGACACTTCTATTACTCGTCGATTTGGTGGCACAGGTTTAGGGCTTACAATTTCAAGTAAATTAGTCGGGTTGATGGGAGGTGAACTTCGTGTACAGAGTGAGGAAGGGGTAGGCTCGACTTTCTATTTTGAAGTTACTCTCGAACAAGGAGATGAGATAAGGGAAGACGAGGCAAGCCAACAAATCGATGTTAATCTGGATGTACGAGTATTATTGGTAGAAGACAATGAGGTCAATCAATTAATAGCGAAACAAATGTTAATCAAAATCGGCTGTCAGGTCGAAGTGGCAGAAAATGGGCTCAAAGCAGTTGATAAAGTAAAGCAAGAGAAATTCGATTTAATTTTTATGGATATGCAAATGCCCGTAATGGATGGTATTAAAGCGACTAAATTGATTAGAAAATTGCCGGGTAATGAAAATGTGCCGATCGTTGCTATGACGGCGAATGTTCTGTCAGAAGATAAAACAAAATGCTTTGAAGCCGGAATGAACTATTATATTGCGAAACCAATCAATCTGAATATTTTAAAAGAAACCATTGAACAAGCCATGTCTACTGCTGAAAACGGATAAGGTATGGTTTGTTGAGATTTTGACTCAGTCTTAATTCTGTTTAACCTCAATTAAATAGTATCTGTTCTATAATCATTTCCAATCAAGAAATTATTTTGAGACACAAAATGGATTTATTAACGTCTTTTTTCGATGGCAGTTACATGCCGCATGGGCATTGTTATCTTTGGCGACCGGAAATATTATGGACACATGTGTTGTCTGATATTTTAATAGCGGCCTCTTATTTTTCAATTCCTGTATTACTCTTCCTGATTAAGAAAAAACGAACCGATTGGAAGTTTAAAAAAGTCTTTCTATTGTTTTCACTGTTTATTTTTCTATGCGGTGTGACACATTTATTAAGTATATTTACCATTTGGCATGGAATATACGGAATACATGGTGTTGCAAAAATTGCAACTGCGGTTGTATCTGTATTGAGTGCGGTAGTGTTGTTCAAACTAATACCGAATATTCTTAGTATTCCATCAGTTGAGCAAATTGAAACAGCTAACCGCCTAGTTGCAGAGAAGGAAATCGAAAAATCACGTCTGCAAGCTGAAAGAGAGTCTGAGCGATTATTTAAACTGTCATTAAACGCTGCTCCAGTTGGCCTATTAGCGATTGGTAAGCGTGGCGTAATTCGAATAGTTAATGATGAAATCAATGAGATTTTTGGCTTTCAAAACAGTGAGCTAGTTGATATGGAAGTGAGTTCTTTATTTGTCGAGTCAAACTTTTTTAGCCAGGAAGTTATCGACCGACTTACGAGCGAGCAAGGTCCAAATTTTCGTTACATCAGTCCTTCAATTATCTATGCAAAGAAAAAGAACGGTGATCTTGTTCCCGTTGAAGTTCGAGCACATGGTGAGACTTATCTTGGAGAGCAAATCATTTTTATGTCGGTTTCTGATCAGTCGTATAAAGTGCAGGCTGAAGAAGTTCGCTCATATCTTTCCGAAATTGTGAGTTCTTGTGATGATGCCATTATCGGTAAAGAGCTTGACGGAACAGTGACTCATTGGAATCCAGCCGCAGAGACTCTGTATGGTTATGATGAAAGTGAAATGGTAGGGGAGAGTATTTTAAAAATTGTTCCTCAAGAACTTCATCAGCAAGTTTTTGACTTTTTGAATGAGTTAAAGTCGGGCAAGAAGATAAAACATATTGAGACGATTAGGGTCAAAAAAGATGGTTCGTTAGTTAATGTCATGTTAACCATCTCACCAGTGAAGGATTTTGATGGTAAAGTTATTGGAGCCTCGGTAATAGCTCGTGATATCACAGAAAATATAAACGCGAAAAAAGCTCTAGAGCGTCAAAATAGAGCATTGGAAAGATCCAACAAGGAGCTGGAGAGCTTTGCATTTATAGCGTCTCACGATTTAAAAGAGCCATTAAGAAAAATAATTTCCTTCGGACAATTGATAAAGGAAGAGGTAGAAGCCAAGCTAGAGCCCGACACTAAAGATTACCTTCAATACATGATTAGCGCGACGGTGCGAATGCAGAGTTTATTACAAAGTTTATTAACTTACAGTCGTGTCACCTCTCGAGCAAAGCCATTTGAAAATGTTGCATTAAATCAAGTTATTAAAACAGTTTTAACGGACCTGGAACTGAAAATCGAAGAAACAGAAGCGGATATTCAGGTGGTCGAGTTACCTGAAATTCTCGCTGAGCCTTCTCAGATGTATCAGCTGTTTCAAAATTTAATTAGCAATAGCCTCAAATATCGAAAAAGCGACGAAACTCCAAGAATAAAGATTTACTCTGAGCAGGTTAACATTCATCAAGTTACTGTTTTTGTTGAAGATAATGGCATTGGATTTGAGCAGAAATACTCAGAGCAAATATTTGAAATGTTTAAAAGGCTTCATGGGAGAAGTGAGTACGAGGGAACGGGGGTTGGTTTGGCTATTTGTCGGAAAATTGTTGAGCATCATGGTGGCACCATCATGGCAACGTCATCGCCTGGAGAGGGCACTGTGATTGAACTACACTTCAATATGAACGAATAAGCATATAAGGGATTGTATATGACTCCTGTCGCAATACTGATGGCTGAAGATGATAAAGAAGACCAGTTATTGGCAAATTTGGCATTGAAGCGTTCAAAACTCACCAATCCTTTCTTATGCGTCGATAATGGGCAAAAGTGTATTGATTATTTGAACCGACTTTCACCTTATGATGATCTTGAAAAATATCCGGACCCAGGATTAATTATTCTGGATTTAAATATGCCGGTAAAAGATGGCATGTCGACTTTGAAAGAGATTAAATCGAGTGATAAGTTTAATCATATACCAGTTATTATTCTGACGACTTCTAATGAAGAAGAGGAAGTTATCAAAGGCTATAACGAAGGCGCCGACTCTTTCATTACTAAACCTCTAAGCCTCAATAAGCTCATCACGATAATGGAAGAATTAGGTAATTATTGGTTTTCCATTGTGGAACAGCATCATGAATAACGAGGAAATCAATGTACTGTTAATCGATGACGATATAGTTGATATTCGTCTGGTGAAAGCGTTATTAAAAAAAGTTAAGCACACTCGATTTAAAGTAGAACATATTTGCGATGTAAATGATGCTCGACTGCATTTAGCCGCTGATAATCACGATGTTTATTTAATGGATTATTATCTTGGTGAATCTGATGGACTTGAGCTAATTCGTGAGGCTCGAAGAATAGGTAAAACGACTCCTATCATTGTTATAACCGGTGCCGAAAGTGAAGAAGTCGATGAGCAGGTAATGAATGCCGGAGCCGCAGATTATCTACCAAAAGAAGAATTATCGGCCTCGCTACTTGATAGAACCATTAAACACGCTCTAGAGCGTACTCGATATATTAAAAAATTGGAATATCTTGCAAATCGGGACCCTTTGACCAATTTAGCAAATCGAGCCATGTTTGAAGAACACCTTGAAAGAACTCTGGCAATATCAAAAAGACGAAACCAAAAGTTTGCCGTTCTTCTGTTAGATTTAGACCGCTTTAAAGAAATTAATGACACACTTGGTCATAATATAGGAGATATGCTCCTGAGTATTGTTGCTAACCGGCTTACAGAATTAATGCGAAAGGAAGATATCATAGCGCGAATAGGGGGAGATGAATTCACAATACTACTGAGTCAAGTTGAGAACTCAGAATCTGTAGTTGCAATATGCAATAAGATCCTCACACATCTGACAAAGCCTACTCCTATCAATGAAAGTAGCTTGTTTGTTTCGACAAGCATCGGTGTTGCTATGTTTCCTGATAATGCTGATACGCCAATTGGATTAATGCAAAAAGCAGATTTAGCTTTATATAAAGCTAAAACCTTGGGGAAAAACAACTTTCAATTTTTTAGCGAAGAGCTGAGAACGAAACTTCAATATGAAACTGAAATTGAAAAGGCTTTAAGACTAGAAATTAACACGCCAGCATTTTCAATGTACTATCAACCTCAATATAATTTGCTCGATAACAGGCTCGATGGATTTGAAGCATTAATAAGATGGGATAGTACTGTTTTAGGAAAAATACCGCCGGAACAATTTATACCGATCGCAGAAAAATCTGGTTTAATTCTCGAGTTAGGTGACTGGATAATTGAAACTGTGTGTAGGCAGTTACATGAATGGAATAAGGCGGGCTATAGAGATCTCAATATTGCAATAAATATGTCTCCCAAGCAGCTGAAAAAACCTAATTTTTATACGCATTTAAACGAGCAGATAATTAAATACAATTTAGTACCTGGAAAACTCACACTGGAATTAACCGAATCAATTTTTATTGACGCTAGCGAACATAATATCGGCTTTTTTAAACATCTAAAACAATCTGGTATTTCTTTGGCGTTGGATGATTTTGGTACGGGTTATTCTGCATTGGCATACTTGAAAAACTTTCCTCTCGATAAATTAAAAATCGATCGCTCATTTGTTTCTGGTCCATCAGTCGGTCAGCAAGAGGAAGTTATAAATCAGGCCATAATATCCTTGGCACATGGTCTAAATATGCAGGTGATTGCAGAAGGAGTTGAAACAAAGGAACAGGCTAATTTATTAATGCAGCAGGGGTGCGATTTAGCACAGGGGCTTTACTTTAATGAACCGCTAAATGCGGAACTGGCGACTAAACTTTTACAAAAAGATTACGGTGCAGCTTCATGAGTAATAAACCGGTTATGTTATGTCTGATCCCTGAATCTGAACAACCGCAGTTTTTGGAAGCGATCCAATCTGTGCGACCGAATGCGAGTATTGAGTTAGTGAATGATGTTAATCAACTCTTTGCTTATCTAGCGCAAAATGAACCTTATAATGACCAAAAGCAGTTTCCCAGGCCTAATATAATTTTATTAGTGGCTAACTTATCAGAGCAGAGCACTATTGATGCCTTACTTGAATTAGATCATTTATTTCATCATCAAAACAAGTTGCCATTGATTGTTGCAAGTCGAGAGCATAATGCTTTTCAAATTCAAAAAGCCCATAGCTTAGGTGTTACATCGATTGTTCGCTATTCGTATCGGTTTGATTCTATCGTTACGATTATGGGAGTGCTAGACAGCTATTGGTTAAATACCGTTATGTTACCAAGACCAGTGCGATATTTTTATTAAATCGATCATTAATCATATTTAATCGAATTCAAGCACCCTTTTCTCTTTTCGGAGTTTCTGTCGAATTGTTGAAACTTGGCTATACTTCAATGAATTTAATAGTCGTTTTGATTCTATGAGTTCAACAAGTAAACTAACACCCGAGCAAATGGCATTGGTTATTGATGCTGCAGATTTAGCCGTTTGGGACTGGCAGGTGCAATCTGGGCAATTGTTCTTTAATCGTCGATGGGCTGAACTGTTAGGCTACAGGCACGAAGAGTTAAACCCCATCTCTTATGAGACGTGGGAGGGGTTAGTCCATCCTAATGATTTGAAAAAAGCAAAGTGGTCACTTGAGCAGCACTTTAAAGGTCTGGCAAGCTCATACGAAATAGAATTTCGAATGAAAACCAAACAAGGTAAATACCATTGGGTACTCGCTATTGGGAAAACAATCGAGTTCGACGAAGACCAAAAACCAGTGCGAATGCTGGGTGTTCATATAGATATTAATGATAGAAAGTCTCAAAAGACGGATTTAGACCGGAAAACCAAACTATTGGAAGAGTCGCAACGCATCGCCAAAGTTGGAGGTTGGGAACTGGATATTCCATCAGGTGAGTTATTTTGGACAAATGAAACTTATAGGATTCATGACACTTCTCCGGATGAATTTTATCCAACCGTCGATGCTGGTGTTGGATATTTTTTACCTGACTCAAAAGCGCAAATAATCAATGCATTGGAGAGAGCGATTGAAAAAGGGGAAGGCTACGATTTAGAATTGGAAACTTACACGACAAAAGGACGAAAAATAGACGTAAGGACGAATGGCATAGTTTTATTTGAAAATGGAAAACCTCGAAAATTACTAGGCACCTTTCAAGATATTACCGAGCAAAAAATTGTACAAAAGCGACTTGAAAAAACCAACAGAGAACTTGAAAATTTAAATCATACCCTTAAAAAAAGTGCGCACTACGATCCATTGACAGGGTTACCTAATCGAGCATTGCTCGAAGATAGAATGGAGCAAAATATTGCGAGTTGTAAGCGGCGTAATCAATATTTGGCGGTTGTATTTATCGATTTAGATGGTTTTAAAGAAATTAATGACACTTATGGTCATAACATTGGAGATGAGCTTCTTTGTCATATTGCCAGTAAAATTCAAGGTTGTTTGCGTAAAAGTGATACTGTTGCTCGTTTTGGTGGTGACGAGTTTGTTGTGCTGATTAATGAGTTAAATTCGGTTGATGATAGTAAAAGCGTACTTGAAAAAATCCATAAAGCAGTAAGTGAAAGTGCAAGCATTCAGTATAAAGACATTCGAATCACAGCTAGCATTGGCGTTACAACCTATCCACGAGACAGTTCCAATTATGCGCATTTAATCCGACATGCTGATCAGGCGATGTACATCGCAAAAAACTCGGGAAAGAATAGCATTCATATTTTTGATGTCGAGAAAGATTCAGCATCACGTTTTCATATTGAGGAACTTGAGACTATTCGTCAGGCACTCTTGAATAATGAGTTTGTTTTATTTTTTCAACCGAAGATCGATTTAAGTAGTAATTTGGTGATTGGCGCGGAGGCGCTCATTCGATGGCTTCATCCTACTGAAGGACTTTTACCTCCAATAAAATTTCTACCTATTATTGAAGGTGATTTACTTACCATTGAAGTCGGTGAGTGGGTAATCCGGCAGGCATTAGAGCAGTTATCAAATTGGGCGCAGCAGGGTATTAACTTGCCAATTAGTGTTAACCTAGATTCGCTGCATTTGCAAAACCCAAACTTTATCGAGAGGTTGAAATTATTAATTAGTGAATTCCCTAATTTTAAAGCAGGTTCACTTGAATTTGAAATAGTGGAAACAAGTGCTGTTAACGAAATAGAGCGCGCAGCAGATGTGATTACTGCTTGTCGTGATCTTGGGGTAGGTTTTTCAATTGATGACTTTGGTACGGGATATTCATCGCTTACTTATTTGAAGCGGTTGCCAACTGATATTTTGAAAATCGATCGTTCCTTTGTTCGCGATATGCTAAGCGATTCTGACGACAAAGCGATTGTTGAAGGCATTATTCAACTAGCAAAAACCTTTAAGAAGCAGGTGATTGCAGAAGGAGTAGAGACAATAGAGCATGGAAAGCAATTGTTAAATATGGGATGTAATCTCGCTCAAGGCTTTGGTATTTCCAGACCCGTTCCTATCATAGAGTTTAATGAGTGGTTCGAGAACTGGAAAAAAGATAATGATTGGAAGTCGTTAAGCCAGAAGTAAACTTACTTATCCGGAATACTAGCGCGATACGCCTTTCTTAATAATTCTTGAAAGTGCCAAACTCCTTGTTCTCGTTTTACACAAAGTCGTCCTTGATGATAAACACCTGACTCAAGACCTTTTTGCACATGCTCGCAAATCATAATGTCTTCATCTTGAACTTCATCACTGAAGGATAAATCTTCCTTGATCATTTTCTTTGCATTGTCAGAGTCTGGATTGGTGTAGAAATAATCAAAAATTACCTTGCAGCTGGTTTTTGACGTTGGGAGGATAATATTAACCTGACAACGGCCCGGTAAGATATTCAACATTAGATTCGGGTAAATACAAAAATAATGCGCTGAACCTTCGCCGTAAAAACTGGCTTGATTTTCTAACGGACTGTGTTGATAAGAGTACCAGTCGTAAAGTTCAGTGGAGTAACTTTTATAATCAAGAAGTTTATTTAAACCCGGATGAACGTGCGGCAAGTGATAACCCTCCAGATAATTATCCATATAGGTTTTCCAGTTGCAGGCGATATTATATTCTTCGCGATGATGAAAGGTCATTTCCGTTAAATCAATCGGCTTGATAGTGTTGGAAATTCCTTCAAAAAATTTGTGCAGCGGTATCGGTGACTCACTGAGATTAACAAAAATAAAGCCTTCCCATACATCCAGGTTTACCTTGTCGAGATGTATATCACAGGTGTTAAAGTTAGGAGTGTCCGACATTTCTGGGGCAGTTCTAAGTTGCCCATCAAGCTTGTAGGTCCAGCCGTGATATTTGCAGCTGAACAATTTAATGTTTCCAGATTCAAATACCAAGGGTCCTGCACGATGTTTACATACATTATAAAACGCTTTTAATTCACCTTGGTGATCTTTCACGATGACAATAGGTCGATTAGCAATATTCGCTAATAATGTATCCCCATTATTGATTAATTGAGAAATATGTCCGACGCATTGCCAACTGTTTGAAAAGATTGCTAGTTGATCCAGTTTATGTGCGGTGTCGCTCGAATAAAGTTCAGCAGGTAACGTAATAGCGTCCGCTAGTGATGTTGTATTAAAGTATTGAACAAATTTTGTTAAATCAAGCATGTGTTGTCGTCCACACTGTGAGATGAATATTAAAACTCACCTATAAGTTAAGTAATCATTTTGTTATTTAAAAAGATTAGTGACTTTATTTACTCGGTTTCTCTTTCCAAAGGTCGCGTAAGACATGTGGGGCCTCCACAGCCTTTTTCACAAATCTCCTTGCCACTGAATGTGTGCACTTCTGCGCCAGCGTCAAGCAGTCTTTTTCGAGTGATTGGATTGCCTTCAACGGCAACGCAGACACCTGGAGCAACCGCTAAAACATTGCAACCCTGACTGTCGTACTCTTCTTCTGGAACTTCAACCAATCGATATCCAGAGTCAAGTAAGTAGTTGCGAAAAGGTACGGGCATCAATGGTGAGTACACAACCGCAGTGTTATCGGCGATCGGGCTAATGATCGACATTAAATGAAAGACATCACCCGGGCCCCGAAAGTGAGGTAAGGGTACTTCGATAAAATCATTAACTGAAGATGACACTAACTCTTTTAATTGTGCTATACCCGCTGGATTGGTGCGATAACCATTGGCAACGGCAATAACATTATTGTTGAGCCAGGTAACGTCTCCACCTTCAACTGAGCCGGGTTTTTGAATTTCACCAAGCACCGAGATTGCTTGCTGTTGGTAAAACTTTTTGTGATGTTGTGGCTCTGTTTGCCGATTGTGTTTTCCCATAGTACACAAGATCATGCCTTTATCAGTTGCTAGCGCATTATCGCGCGGGTAAAGGCTGTCCAGCGTAGTGTTTTCTGAATCAGGAAGAAAACAGAGCTCGACGCCAAGTTTCGTCAGCAGCTCGCAAAATAAGTCGTACTCTCGAATTGCGTTATATCGGTCGGGCTTCGCCAAAAAGTTAAGGGCTTGCCATTCTTGTTCAATTTGTTGTTCATCACGAAAAGCGTCTTTCGCATGCTTGAGTAACACTCGTTTTATTTTTCCAACATCGGTTTGCATTGTATTCATGAATTTGTCTCGTTGGTTTGGTCGTTTTTCATTTTAAGTCCGGTGTAAATAGGGATTCCTGCCATCATAAGTAAAAATCCCCAGTAAACTGCTTCTTGTCCGGCACCAGCAAGTGCCCAGAGTGAAAATAAAAAAGCAGCGATAATGGCAGTAATGGATATAAATTTTAATTTTTCTTTTTTGCTGGATTGAAATCGAAACGCTGCGGCTGAACAAAAAAGATAGGGTACAATAATGGAGGTCGTTGATAACAAAATCGCAAAATTAAAAACATTGAGTAAAGTTTTACTGGTAGTGGTCAGTATGAGAATAGAAGTAAGAATCGCGGATAAAAATATTCCTAACCCAGGTGCCTGCCGTTTATTTTGCCTGGCAAACCATCTCGGAAATAAATTATCACGTGCTGCCGCCATTGGCATTTGTCCTCCCAGTAAAATTAATCCGTTAAGTGCTCCAAGAGTACTGATTAGCGCGATAATGGTCATTAAAATTCCGGCCCAGGATCCCCACAGTCGCTGAGCAGCATCGGCAAATGGCCCGTCTGATGTGGCAAGATCTGACGGGGGAATTACGCCCATGACGACAATGACGCCTAGTGCGTAAATGAATGCGACAGCTAAAACGCCAATTATGGTTGCGCGAGGAATGGTTTTTTGTGGCTCTTTGATACTGTCTGCAGGAATACTAGCCGACTCGACGCCTAAAAATGCCCAAAGCCACAGTGCTGCTGCTGCCATTATGCTCGAACCTAACTGGATGATTGTGTTGTTGTCGGTGGATTCATTGGTGGCTTCTGTAAAACTTGATAAATCAAAAGTAAAATGATCAGGTTCGACAAACCAAAGACCCATAATCGCAAATAATATTAACGGCACAGCTTTCAAAACAGTCGTTATTAGCTGAGTAATTCCGGCTTCTTTTACTCCAGAAATATTAATTGCTGTAAACAACCAGATAAAACTTAACGCTAAACCGGTTGCGAGGAAAGTTGAGTCACTCAAGGCAGGAATGAGCAGTTTGCAATAAGACACCGCTGCCATCGCAATGGCGGCATTACCTGTCCAAATCGAAATCCAGTATCCCCAGGCAACCAAAAATGCTGGAAATTCACCAATGCCAATTCTGGTGTAATGATAAGGTCCCCCTAATCCGGGATGCCAATGGCTAAGCTTGGCGAAAACCCACGCTAAACAAACTGCGCCCATTGCTGCGAATAACCAGCCGAATAAACTTACTCCGCCATATTGGGCAAGAGACGCAGGCAGTAAGAAAATACCTGAGCCAATCATGGTACCTATCACTAATGATGAAGTAATGGCGAGACCGAAAGAGCGATCAGAGCTATTAGAGTTATTAGAGTTATTATTGTTTGAATTCATGGCATCTCCTTTTGCTCAGTTTGCTTATTGCTGATCGACAAATCAAGTTTTGTGTTATAGCTTAGGTTCTTACATATTTAAAACATTAAAAGGCTTGCATCATGGGATTTGGCGCTCATAGCTATCAAGACGATCCTCGTAACAACGACATCACGATTAATATAAACGGTGAATTATTTGCGCGGGAAGATGCAAAAATAAGTGTGTTTGATAGTGGTTTTATTTTGGGCGATGGTGTTTGGGAAGGCTTGCGTTTGCATAAGGGTAAGATAGCTTTTTTACAGCAACATATGGACCGTTTGTATGAAGGTGCAAAAGCGCTGGATATGGATATAGGGTTAACGCAGCAACAATTAATTGGACGCATCAACGAAACACTGAATGCTAATGGAATGAGCGATGGAGTGCATATTCGTTTAATGGTTACTCGTGGTGTTAAAGCGACACCCTATCAAGATCCTCGTGTTACTATATCGCCTGCAACTATAGTCATAATTCCAGAGTACAAGGCATCGACACCTTCGTCAGGAATGAACTTGTTTACGGTTCATGTGCGAAGAGGGTATCCCGACGTGCAGGACCCAAAATTAAATTCGCATTCAAAACTCAACTGTATTTTTGCCTGTATTCAAGCAACTAAAGCCGGTGCTGATGAAGCTTTGATGTTGGACCCGCATGGTTTTGTTGCCACTTGTAATTCGACCCATTTTTTTATTGTAAAAGGTGAAGAAGTTTGGACTTCATCTGGCGATTACTGTTTGGGTGGAATTACTCGAGGAAACGTTATCCGAGTTTGTCGAGAAAATAATATTCCTGTATTTCAAAAAAACTTTTCACTCACTGATGTGTACAGCGCAGATGAAGCTTTTTGCACCGGAACCTTCGCCGGATTAACGCCGGTAATATCAGTCGATGGTCGCACCATAGGCGATGGGAAAAAGGGAGCGATGGTCGATCGTCTGAATAAACTTTATCATCAATTAATTGAATCTGAATAAGAGTAACTAATTAATCAGGTGAAAAATAACAGCGAGAACAACAATGACCGTTCGAATTGCTATGTGGTCAGGACCACGAAACATAAGTACCGCCATGATGCGCAGTTGGGAAAACCGAAGTGATTGTGAAGTTGTCGATGAACCTTTCTATGCTTGCTATTTAAGTGCGACAGGTTTGCAACATCCTTGCACCGACGACATTCTAAAAAATCAGTCGACTGATTGGCAGGAGGTGATTCACCAACTTACTGAAGCGCCAAAGCAAAGTGATATTTTTTATCAAAAACATATGACGCATCATATTTTACCGGATGTCGATTTATCGTGGACCCAGCCGATAAAGCATGTCTTTTTAATTCGAGATCCCAAGCGTGTCATTGCTTCTTATAAAAAAGCAATGCCAAATGTAACTCAAGACGATATCGGTATTATTCGACAAGGTGAGCTTTATGACTTGATATCACAAATAACCGGCCAGTCGATCCCCATTATTGATTCTGCGGATGTACTGCAGAACCCGAGGTCGGTTCTGTCTCAAGTGTGTCGTCAATTAGACATTACATTTGACGATGCCATGTTACAGTGGCCTGCAGGAAAACGAGACAGTGACGGTGTATGGGCCAGTCACTGGTATCATAACGTTGAAAAATCAACAGGATTCTCGAAGCCAAGACACTCATTATCTACGTCGCTATCGGCTGAACTAATGGAACTTGCAAAGCAGGCCATGCCTTATTATGAGCAGCTTCACCGCCAAAGAATACGTCCAGAATAAGCTCGTGACATGCTTTGTTACATATCGTTTGAGTAAAAATCAGATAAACGAGTGAAAACTTGTATCCTTTTCGGATGACCCTCACTACAAGTATGTGACAGAAGCAAAATTATTGGAGAAATATATGAATCGTTTTATGAGCATCGCTGCGGCAATCGGAATTAATATTGGATTAATGATGCCTGTTGATTCACAGGCAAATGTTGACGTGACTGTGAAAGAAAGTAGCCAACAGTCTGCTCAAGACGACTGGTATTTGCATATGGACATTGCGGCGCTACGCAAAAGTTTGTTAGGTAAAAAGCTAGAAAGTGAGCAATCGGATGGGCAAAAAATCATCGATGAATTTTTCGGAAAAGAATTAAGTGAGCGTGTGGAATATATTTCTGTACGAGGTCAGTTAGATAAAGACGACACTAAAACGTTACTTATTCAAGGAAAGTTTGATGAGCCCGCGTTGCAAAAGCTGCTGCATTCAAAAATGAAAGATATTGGCTTTAAAACACTGTCAAACAGTAAAGTTCTTAAAGCAGAAGAAAAAGATATTGAGCAGTACGTAGAGCGCACTATTAAAACGCTTGAAGAAAAAAAGTTAATTAATAGTGAAGACGGCGAAAAGGTCAATATAACCATTGATAAAGATGATAACGATATTAGTACTATCTATCTCGGGTACAAATCAAATAATATTTTAGTTTTCAGTGAGTCCGCTGCGGTTGTTGAACAATGGTTAACGAGCAGCAAACAATGGCAGCCTCAAAATAACAGCCAGGTGTTTGAAGTGGTGGTCGATATTCAAAAGTCTTTGATGCACGGCGGGGTTAACATTGACAGTGATAGTCAGAATTTTGAGTTTGAATCAATTTCCGCGAGTCAACTATCACAACTATCGGCTACTTATTCAGAAAATAACGGCAACATTGACATAGAGGTGGGTTTGAAAACCGACAGTTATGAAACCGCTTCGCAAATTGAAGCTGTGGTTCGTGGACTGGTTGCGCTGAAAATGTTGTCATCGGCAGCTCCAGAAGCCAATCAATTATTACGGTCGATGATTTTTGAGCGTAATAATGACAGTTTAAGGTTAGTATTGTCTGGTCCGATTCAAAGCTTTGAAGCTCTGTCGAAAGAACTCGATTAATCGTTAGTCGGTCAATAGGTAACGATGTGATGACAGAGCCCTCGGATCATTCTTTGATTCAAGATGCCATAAAAGGAGACACTAGTGCATTTACTGTGCTGGTGTCTCGCTATCAAAATTCTTTAATTCGCTTTTTACGTTTTCGATTAAATTGCGAAGCAGATGCTCAAGATGTTTTTCAGGAAACCTTCTTAAATGCTCATCAATACTTAAGATCTTATGACCCGAAATACGCGTTTAGTACTTGGCTATTTAACATTGCTTTGCGGCAAATGAGTCAGCTGTTAGCAAAAAAGAAAAAACAGAGTTCGTTAGAAAGCCAATCCGAAATAATTATTGAAGACCAACAGGCGGAAGGTGAGCTGATGGAGCATAGCCAGGTTTTGTCTGAGGTTGGGAGCAATGACTCTAATATCTGGCTACTAATCAAACCTTATTTGTCTAAAGAGCATTTAAATCTGTTATGGTTTTTTTATGTTGAAGAATATACTGGTAAGCAAATCGCCGCTATTATGAATCGAAGTGTAGCGTGGGTGAAAATCAATTTAATACGAGCAAAAGCACACTTAAAATCTATTTTATCCGAAAAAACAGAAGCTTCGTTTTACGATCTGTTGAATTGGGTTAAAGAATAGGTGTATCGTATAATTAAGGTGATGATATGAAACAAAGTCCATTAACCAGCGAAGAAGAGCGACAGCTCAAAAGTACGCTACAGCAGCACGCGAGTCAGCTCGATGGTGATGTTCCTGTCGATGTGGCAGAAGACCTTCAAAATAAGTTAGCGGCACAATCGTCGACTCTTTACTCTAAGCGCAGCTCACATCCAGAGACTCATCACTCATTCAAGGCGAAAGTATTTCGTTTGCCTTACTATGCCGTTGCTGCATCCTTAGTTATCTTTACTGCATTCAGTGTTACACAATTACTATCACCAGAAGCAGAGCGTCTAGATAACGGCATAACGGCCGATTCTAATTCAAAATTTAACTCTTCGGCAGTTGAAAAAAATCTTAACCAGACAGCTCAAATTGATAATGTAAATTCAGACAATGCTGATAAACAACCTGTTTTGAAGAGTGACCGTTTACATCGAGAGTATGCTGCTGTGCTTCAAGATTTGACCAAAATAAAAAACAGAATTGTGAGCATTTAGTTCATCAAGTTGGCATTGTAAGCTTAGAGTGTTGATGAGAGCCCAACAATAATCATTATTGAGCGCCCTGTCTTATTTAGCGACCTGGTTTTTCTCTATTAGTAAAACTGCTTTTTTCAGTACTGGGTCATTCACTGGTTCAACAACCGGTATTTGAATGTGAATATCTGGCACTACACCTCGAATAGTATCATCACCGTTTGGTCGAACTATCAATGCTTTTGGGTAACCGACCGTTAGCTTCGAATGTTTGAGATTGAAATGTTCCATTGCGCCATAAGTGGTTGCTAAATCTGCAGTCTCCTCGCCAATAACCGTCGCAAAACCATAGTCTTGAGCAATCGCCGCGACAAAAACGGCATTAGAGTAGGAGTGTCGATTAATCAAGATAAAAACAGGACGTTCAAATTTTTTCTTTGGACTTGGTTGAACCTGTTCAATGGAGTATTCAAAAGTGTCACCTGGTTTTCGTTTTTCATACTCTTTGGCAATTTTGGCTGAAAAACTGTCGCTATCATCCGGGTTAACTCTTAACCGAGCGGCATTTGCTGCAATGGATTCTGGGCTCACCTTAACGATAAATTTCGATGCAAACTTAAATGGCTTGTCAGCAAATTTTGCCATCATGTAGTCACTAAAAGAGTTGGTTCCACCAGGATTGTTTCTAATATCAATCACGAGCGCTTTTGCATTATTTTTTTCAAACTGAATAAAAGCATCATCGATGAACTTCTCAAATGGTTTTGCATCCCATGTGTTGTCATTGTTTGGTTCTGTGTTGAAAAACGGCCCTGGTCTTAAGTAAGCGATTTGGTTATCGAGCATTTTGAACACTCGCTCCATTCCGAGCTGTAATTGTTCAGGTTTA
Source organism: Gammaproteobacteria bacterium (assembly GCA_013373375.1). Taxonomy (GTDB): domain Bacteria; phylum Pseudomonadota; class Gammaproteobacteria; order Enterobacterales; family Kangiellaceae; genus Pleionea. The sequence continues at coordinate 208,265 of JABXHY010000009.1, read as the reverse complement.
TCTTGAGTTGTTTCTGTCATAGCTTTACGAGTCATCGATGGGACGTTTACCGTTTTCACAGCTTCATTATCAACTGTGTAACTGATCTGGTAACTGTTTTGCTCACCATGCTCGAACCAAATTAGCATAGGCAAATAAAACTCTAAGAAACCATTGGCCATTATTGCTGTATCAGCCGACAGGAACTTTTGCAGCTGCGCAAAGTAAATATCGATTGCTATTCCATCAATCTTCAGTAGCTGTGCACCGATAGGAATTGTGACTGAAGAATAGTTCTCGGTTACAAAAACTTTGTTATCAATCACTCGAATGAAGATTGGAAAAATCTTGCCATCGTGTGAACGGTACTCGTCATAATCCTGGGTGGGCAAATCAATTTTTGCATGCGCTATTTTTCCGAGTGCCACGAACTCTTGGAATAGCAGAGTGACTTCAAACACGCTTAATGGTTTATCAATAGAGTTGCTGAGTCGGCTAAAAGCAGCATCATAATCTTGCTTTCTGATATTGGCATATAAGTCAATGTGTGCACTTTTTAAACCTTGATAGAGTTGTTTTAAGTCGGCTTGTATTTGTTCGGGACTTAATACAGTTTCTTGTTTCGAAAGTGGGTTCTGTTGACTCGATTCGCTATTTGCGCTGGCTTCAGTGAAGACTGAGAAAAACAGTAGCAGTGCAGCGGCAGTGAAGGTCCAATGGGGTCTCATCAAATACTCCGGTTAGTTTTCATTGGTTTACTGGTGAGCTTTTACTATTCCCTAATTCGAGCAATAATACCCTTTTTAACCCATTAAAAACTTCTGATAAAGTTCTGACAGCAGTATTAATGTAATTAAAAATCATATTTTTCAAGTGGTTAGGGTATGTCGCAGTCTAGTGTTAAAAATTCGACAATACAGGTAGGTCGCTGGACCGCTGACTTGGACTCGGGTCTGTTAATTGATGGTGAGCAAGAGGTATGGCTCGAGCCAACGCCCCTCTTATTGTTAAAAGCGCTTGCTGCACAACCAGGACAGGTAGTCGCAAAAGAGATTTTGATGGAACAAGTGTGGCCGAATCGAGTGATTGGTGAAGATGCTTTGTCACAGACCATATTTCGCTTACGCAAAGCGCTAGGCGATAATCCAAAGCAACCTGAATTTATTGAGACTATTCCTCGTAAGGGCTATCGCCTTACCATGGAGGTGAATGTTTATGAGCCTAAACAACCTCCATCAAATGTTAAAAAGCTTGGGTCACTCCTGGCAACTTGCCTGGTAATTTTTATCGCGGTTCTATATTTTGCATGGCCGAATCAAAATACCTTAAATAAACCTCAACCAGAAAAAGTTGCAGCGACCGGTAGTAAGTCTGAACATCTATCAGAATCATTTGCTGAAAAGTTAACCAAGCAAGCGGACGATTTTTATGCTCAGTACAATCGTGCGGACAATGAGGCCGCAATCGAACTTTATCAAAGAGCCATTGCCGCTGAGCCAGACTTTGCTCCTAGCCAGTCAGGCCTGGCTAATGCATTAATTCAGAAAGTTCTTCGCTGGCCCAACAAACTCGACGAAAAGCCTATTCAACACAATAATTTGCTGGAAGCAATACAGGAAGGGAGAACTGAAACCGAGTCGGCAATAGTGATATTACAGCGAGCTGAACAATTAGCACAAAGAGCTGTTAGGCTGGATCCCGGTAATGCAACGAGCAGAAGAGCGCTAGGCTTTGCGTATGCAACTCAATCGAAATTTGATTTGGCACAACATGAATATGAAAAAGCCATACAACTTGATCCGAATGCTTGGGGCGCAATGATTAACTTGTCAGAAATTTATCAAGTAAAAAGCCAACCTTTGAAATCTATTGAAGTATTGGAGCAAGCATTTGAAGCCATGTCGCGAGTGTATGAGCAGCAGTCAGCCAGAATTAAACCATGGCAGCCAGGGATTGGAAATTTAATTGGTGAGCGGTATCTAGCGCAAAACAAAACCAATGAAGCTGAAATTTGGTTTAGACGAGTGCTCGGTATAGCGCCTTATCATCAAGAAGCAACGTCTAATCTGATTAGATTAATGCTGAAAAGTGATGATGTGTCGAATGCGAGGTCGTTGTGCAGTGATTATCAATCAAAAATCGGGAACTTGGATGTGTGCAAGCAAATGTGATGGGCGCATTTGTGACAGTTGTTTCTGTGACAGTCACATAGCTCTTACAGTGTGTAAGGTGATTTAGATTTAAGCCGCAAATGCCCAACTGATCGCAATAATCATCCAAAATACCAAGCCGAAAATAATACCCACTTTAGAGTTTATTTCGGTTCTTTTTGGCGGCTCTACCCATCCTGTTTCAGAAACGTTAGCTTTTCCAGACAAAGACTCAACTCTAACCATTCCGAGTGAAAAAATAGGCACAAGTATAACGCCAGTCAAATAACCAAAAATATAAACGAGTAAATGTGATTTGGGACGTAAATAGGTATCGGCCTGTTCCATGATACGAGTTTTTTATTGATCCTTGTTGAGCGTAGTGTATCAATAATAGGTGATGTTTTCAGCGACTTTTAATTTATGATTTCAAATTGAGAATTTATTTACTCTCTAATAAGTAAGCATTTTAGAGGAGCTAAATAATTACCATAATAACAGTAATATACTCAGCTCCAATTTAATTCGCGTTGTGAAAGATTAATTCAACCAACCTGCAATGGTCTGTTGAATTAAGTTTCGCTAGTTTCTAGCGCACGCGAATTTTTACATCAACGGTGTGCTCTGAATCCCAGTCGTTGTGGGTCATGACCAAATCGTAAGTTTCGCCACGAGTTGCGGTGTCAGGAATGTTAAGTGTCAATTGATCGCAAGACCAGTTAGATGTTCTTACAGAAATGCGTTCGTTTCCTCGAACAAGGAAAGCTCGTCGACCCTGAGTGCTTACCCCAAATTGACCTCGTAAAGTAATTTGTCCGTTTTGCGTTGCGGTATACTCTACAATACCAGTTCCACCATCTTCTGCACTTTTAATACGAGGACGAATGGGTGTTCCGCGATCCCATTCAAAATAGCTAACCGCTTCATCCAACCAGCTTTTATAACTTCCTCTTGCACGAGTTTCAGTATCATCACCGTTAAAATAGGTTAATGGGACGGGTAAAGATGTCAGTAAACTACCTCGACGAGTGGTTCCGGGATTGGTTGACATCAGCATCAAGCGATCTTGACTGCCATTTGGATTTACGAAAATATTGGTTTCATCATCGTTGGTCCAGTTGACGTAGTAAGGTGCAATGCCTTTTCCTATGAAGTCTTGATCGTAAGGGTGAAAGTTTGAGCGCTGTACGCTATTTCGATGTTCAAACATAAAAAACTCTTTGTCTGAACGATTAGGGTTATAAAGCAAAACGGAATTTTCTTTCGCAAACGAATAAGAAGGAGCAATCATCGCACGACAAGCACCTTTCATATTACTGTATTGTATTTCAGGTTGTACCCAACCGAAGCGGCTTTTGTTCCAGGGTGATAAGTCTATTGAATCCGTATCAAATGTAACCGGTGTATTTCGTGCGGTACAATGGCCAAGTAGCGTTCGGTTTTGAAGGTTGCAGCCAGAACCATAAAGATCGGCGGGTAGCACTCCGTGCAGAGCATGAGCGACTTCATGCGTAAAGTTAGAGAAAATCGATTGTCCTCCCGCCAGGCTAATGGGCAAATTAATTCTTACTCCGTTGTTGCGCTGATTGATCCATCGGGTTGCGCCTAAACCTCGAGTAATATTATCAATAACAAGTAGATTCAACTCATTATAAGAAACAACCCCATCGTTATTTCGGTCAAAAGTTGAAAAGTCGATACCTGCTCTCGAGGCTGCTGAGACAAATTGCGACGGTGTAATGTTGTTGCCGCGTAATGACACTCGAATGGTTCCCGCATTTGAAAAGCGAAAGTTATTACTTGAGCTCAGTCGAAAAAAGTCAGTCACGCCTAAACCTGATGCATGACCACCAAATACTAACTGTGTGTATGTCGCAAGTGGAGAAAGGTTGAAAAGACGTGTGCCATCACTTTGTTGTACGTCGGCTACGATAAGTAATAATGGACGCGTGCCGCTGACGGGACGCATTTTATACCCGGTTTTTTGTGCCAGGTTTTCGTCTAGGATACTCTCGGCTAAAAGTGCATCGCCCATAAATACATTCGCGTTTTTTAGATTACTGACAAAACCTATGCGTTTCCAACCTGGGCAGCCGGTACTATTGCAAGTAGCGCCGGTGAACTGCCAAACATTTCCATTACGATGGGTTTGAATTAGAGCTCCATCGCTAGCGGAAATATGGTCGGTGTATGAATTGTTATCCAGCAGCTGCCAACCTGGGCAACTGGAACCCGAACATGGACGTCCAGTGTATCGATAAATTAGTCCTGAAGAGTGACGTTGATAGAGAGAATTCCTGTCGGCAACAATCTGTTCTGTTCGAGAATTATTGTCGAGCATACGCCAGCCAAGGCAACCACTTGAGTCACAAACTCGATTTGTAAACTCATAGATTCTCCCGTTTGATTGGAGGCGATAAAATTTATCGTCCGCAGCAACAATATCAATATTACTCGAATTGCGATCAATTAATTCCCAACCTGGGCAAGACCAACCGCTGCAAGGCGTACCCGTGTATCGAAAAATCGCGCCACTCGAATGCCGTTGATAAAGCTCTGAACCGCCAGCAACTATCTGAGTGGTGCTTGGGTTAACGTCTAGCATTTGCCAGCCAGGACAAGATGAGCCACTGCAAGCTCGACCGGTAAATTGAAAAATACTGCCGCTATCATGACGTTGATATAACTTGCCATCAGACGCGATTATCTGTTCTGTTCGAGGGTTATTATCGAGCTTTTCCCAGCCGCGACACCAATCTGTATCACAGGGTCTTCCCGTAAAACGCCAAATACTTCCGTTATCGTGGAGTTGGTATAACCCGCCTTCATCCGCGACAATTTGTTTAGTTTGTGGGTTACGATCTAACTCGGTCCATTCACAATCTGAAACAGTACAATTATCATCGACAAGTGCTCTAATCACACCAGAGTCCGACAAGGTATAAACTTGACCTGAAAAAGCATTGAACGACATAAATAATCCAATGAATGCGTTACATGCCAAAAATAATATCTTTTTGTTTTCTTGATACACCTTAGTAAATAACATATTTTTTCCTTTTTAATCTGATTTAAACTAAGTTGTGAAATGGGAGATGAACCTCCAGTCACATTGGCCTGACTTCAGATATTGAACGGCAACAACGTAAGGAATTAAAAACAATCATTGAAGTGACAAACGGTTAATGTCTCTTTTTTAATGATGTTTCTGTTTTAGAATTCTTTTACTCGTTTTTATTCTGAATTAAAACGCGGTGGAGTATATCTATTTTATTGAGGGGCACTAATCAGCGTCTGGCGAATTTAAATGTAAGATATTCGCTATAGACGAAAGTACTTTATCTCAATAAAAAATTATTTTTAAAAGAAATGTTTTTGGAAAGCAGTCGAGTTAATTCAAAGGCTTTATGTGATTTTGTTAGTGAGTTTCAAAAGCTTTGAAAATTGAAATTTTTAGACAACGGCTAAACTAATAAAATTAAATTGTTAGTTGCACTTTTTTGATTTTTTTGTTCTGCATAGTTGAAATTTGGGCTATTTCAATAATTTATAGAAACGTGAATATTTACACGTGAGCGAATGCGATATACTTTATTATTTTGGCAACGTTAAAATTTCGCATCCTCAAAATGTATTGCTAATGATTGGTCTTAAGATTTCAAATTGAGAATTTTTTTACTGTCCATTGCTTTGTAGCGATTAAACAATTGAGTAATGGATTCATGGTCTGTACGAATCCCTTTGCTGTCCAAAAACTCTTTGTTATAAAGTTTGGAGTAAGAACGATCACCTGCGTCGCAGGCGAAAGTGACAATTGTTTGTCCTGGGCCTTTTTGTGCTGCAACCAAAAGTGCCGCCGCAACGTTTAATGCCGCACTACTTCCGAGTACCAAACCGTCTTTATCCCGCACTGCTCGCGAAACAGTTACAAAATCTTGATCGGGTAAATTAATTGCGTAATCAATTTTGGCTTCACGGAAGTTCGCAACTGAACGCATGATACCTATGCCTTCGGTAAATGAACTGCCAGTGGCTTTGTACTCTCCAGACTTAAGAAATTCATAAATGCCTGAGCCGTCGGGATCGATTAACCAAGTATCAATATCTTGGTTTTGTTCTTTAAGGTATTTGGATGTACCGCCAAGGGTTCCACCTGTTCCGCACACCGACACCAACGCATCAACTTTGCCCTCGGTTTGGCGCCAGATTTCTGGACCGGTTCTTAAATAATGCGCTTTGGCATTACTTAAATTTTCAAATTGATTGGCCCACCAGTAATCGTCGTTTTCGTCTGCAATGCGTTTGGCCGTGTGATAGAAGTGGTTTGGATCGGCGAAAGGGCAAGGGTCGACGAGTTTCAATTTCGAGCCGTGAAGCGCAATTAATCTTTCTTTCTCTGGTGTTTGCCCTCTTGGCATTACGGTTAACATCTTAAAGCCTAATGCCTTCGCGACCACCGCAAGACCGATGCCGGTATTACCTGCCGTTCCCTCAACAATTGTCATGCCTGGCTTTAGTTCTCCTGAACCCATGGCATCAAGCACCATTTGCAGGGCCGCACGATCTTTTATTGAGCCGCCCGGGTTTTGAAATTCACACTTGATTAAAATGTCGCATCCGGTAAGCGTTGATAACGATGGCAAACGAAGCAGATCGGTATTGCCCACTAACTCGGTTAAGTCATTTTTAATAGAGTTGATACTGTTATTCATAATATCGGGTCTTTCATAATACCGTCTGTTATTGTCGAAAATGGTTAAAGATAAACTTCGAATACAATACTTTTATTTCGTTTCTTGCTTCGCTTTTTTTACCATCGCACGAACATCTTCTAGTAACTGCTGCGCATCATACACAATACCATCTTTAATGGTGTATTTAATGCCTTCGGTTCTGGTTGGTTTATTGTCGTCTCCCAATTTAAAATGTCCAGTACCGTACAATACTTTAAAGTTATGTAATGGATTTTCCTTTACAATAACAAGGTCGGCCAGCTTGCCCACTTCGACGGTGCCTATTTTATCGGCCATATTTAACACTTCTGCGCCGTCTATTGTTGCGGCTTTAATCACTTCTAATGGATGAAAGCCTGCTTCTTGTAAAAGCTCAAGTTCACGAATATAACCAAAGCCATACAGTTTATAGATATAGCCTGAATCTGATCCTGTGGTGACACGTCCGCCGTGATTTTTGTAATCGTTTACGAAAGTCATCCAGCGTTGAAAGTTTCGTTTCCAGTTAATTTCGTCTTGCGTCGTCCAATCAAACCAATAGGAACCGTGAGCATAGCGGCTGGGTTCAAAAAAGTTCCACAAACTGGGAAGTGTGTAATCTTTATGCCAGGTCGCATTTCTTTCGCGCATTAAATCTCGACTGGCTTCGTAAATTGTAAACGTTGGGTCGAGCGTAAAATCGAGCTTAATCAGTTCATCGCGAACTTGATTCCACTTGTCGCTGCCGGGTTCTGCCGACTGTAACCATAGCTTGCCTGCCTCTCCAAAACGATGCTGTTCGTCTTGATAGTTATAATCGGCTGGGTATTCTTGAATCACCTTGTCTTCAAACATAGCCTCGGGCAAACCATACCAATGTTCCATACTGGTTAAGCCCATTCGAGCACTGATTAATGCATTCATACGGACCACATCAATCTGCGCGTGGTGCATGGTGGTTTTCATATTATGTTTTTTGGCTTGATTGATCGCCGCTTGAATATATTCCGGACGATCACCGAAAAACTTGATCCCTAATGCGCCTTTATCGGCCATATCGTCGACCCAGTTTTTTACTTGTCTTACTGAGGTAAACGGGCCTTTTTTGCCGGCACCAAATCCAACATAGGGCACCAATCGCGGAGCGGTAATTTTATTATCGGCGCTGGCTTTTTGATGTTTTACTGTCCAATCCAGTCCATTAAAACTGCCGGGCTCTCGTACGGTAGTAATGCCATGTGCAAGCCATAATTTGAGTACATATTCTGCCGGAGTACCCTGTGACTCTCCACCCAGGTGGCCGTGCATGTCGACAAAACCTGGCAATACGTAATGTCCGGTCAGGTCAATCTCTTTAGTATTGTCATCGGCTTTCGGTCGCTCACCTTTGACCGGTACTTGAGGATAACCAACTACTTTTATCTCGGTAATGGTATTACCTTCAATCACGATATCGGCAGGTCCAATGGCGGGAGCGCCGTGTCCGGCTATGATGTTGACACCGCGTATTATCAATTTTTGATAGGGTCCTTCGCCCCGTTGACGCTCGGGAGCGTCTTTAATTGCCGCTTCAACTGCGCCATTGAAGATTAAACAAAACGAAATGAGAGTACCAATCAAAAGCCGGAACATGTGGGATAACCTGTTGATTTGCAAAGCAGTAACGGTAAATCAATTCTGAGCGGTAGACAACCCGGTTATGTCGATTAGCGGGTTTCATTAAATCGATAGTTGCAGGTTGCTTTTGTGATATGTGGAGAGATGTCTTTTTTTTAAACGGCGATTAATAAACGACTAAAAGACGATTTTAATACGATAAAAAGACCCAGCAATACAATTGCATGAGTCTTTTTATTAGTAGTTAAAATATTAGCGGTTAAAATATTAGTAAGTGCTGCTGGTTAAAGCATTCGCAAATTAAAGCACTCGTCAGTTAACCCTTTCGTCATAAGCCAGGCCGATTACTGTTGACGGTTTCGACGCTGCTGTCTTTTATCAGCACGCATTTCCTTTATCAGTTCAAATTTAGCTTGTTGCTCTGCATTCAGCACCGACTTTATTTTTTGCTCAGATGCATGCTTCAGCAACATCAGGTTAACGCGAGTATCAGCTGCTTGATGCGCCAGCTTTCGAATCGATTGCTCGTCCACCGATGACTGGTCCATTTGCTGTTTAATGTTTTTCTGAAGCTGTTTTAACTTTGCTTTATCGCTTTGCGCAGTTTGTTTTGAGCTTTGGAATATCTGTTTAATCGCGGTAACTTGGTCGCTGCTGAGATCCAGCATTTGCTCCATCTTTTGTAACATCTGCTTGCCTTTTGGCTGCCTGTCGTCATCGAATTGGTTCGCAAACACAGACACACTTGAAGTAAGCGCTATAATTAAAAGTAAACATGTGGTTTTAAATTGGGTCATATCAGTATCCTCGTATTGAGCTTAAAGCATTAGGTTAAAGCTCACTATTCGGATTCGAAGTAAACTTTAACCATGTTTGTAGTCTATAACCTGGAATTTAAAGTTGGGTATCGCGAGTGTAAAGATTATGTAAAGAGGCTTTAGCTTCTCTATATTACACCTGATAATAAACTTAAGCGTTAGTCATAAATCGAAAGATAAATGATCAATCAAAAGTGACGAATCGAAAAGATAGAAATTAACTATGCAGAAAATTTTATTGGTTGACGACGATATTGAGTTATGCGAATTACTCTCCGACTATTTGTCTGGCGAAGAGTTTAGTGTTGATGCTGTACACGATGGAGCAAAAGCCGCTGAGCAGGCAATGGCGGAACATTATGATCTTATTATTCTTGATGTGATGCTGCCCAATAAAAATGGATTCGAAATATTAAGAGAGCTTTCAACCAAAAAACAAACACCCGTACTTATGCTAACAGCAAAAGGCGATGAGATAGATCGCATTGTCGGACTTGAAATGGGCGCCGACGATTATCTGGCGAAACCCTGTAACCCACGAGAGCTCGTGGCAAGAATTCGCAGCATCATTAGACGGTTTAACGCCATTCCTGAGTCGGCACAAACGCCAGCAGCAGAAAGCTCTATTTTTCAATTCCAGGATCTAACCGTGGATTGTGCACGATACCGAGTCACCATTAATCAACAGCCAATCGAGTTGACCGCGACCGAGCATCAAATATTAATTATGTTGGTTAAGCAAGCGGGAGAGCTGGTAACTCGCGAAGATATAAGCAAACACTGTCTCGGACGTCGATTGATGGCTTATGATCGAAGTATTGATATGCACATCAGTCATTTAAGAAAAAAGTTAGGCCCAGCCAGTAATGGCGAAGATCGAATCAAAACGTTGCGTGGTGTTGGGTATCAGTATGTGGCCATTTAACCGATTAAAACTATTTTGGAAAATCTTCATTTGGTTCTGGCTGGCTATGGGCGTGATGGTTGTTGTTTCTATTGTGAGCTTTCTTGCTTTACGAGATAACATTAACTTTTATCCTGCCGAACGCAGTATGGTAGCAACCACCAAACGTTTAGCAAAAATTCTTGAGTCCGATATGGGCGAACGAGGTAAGCGGCGAGCAACTCGTGCTTTATTAAGTTCTGTTATGCCACCGAAAGAGATTATTGATGCTTGGCGTGAAAAAGGGTTTCAACCATTTTACCTCATTGACCGTAACCAAACGGCAAGAACAAATATTGAGTTACCTCAAACATTAAAAATATTCTTACAGCAAGATGAAATAGAAAAACGAGTTGCCGTACAAGGGAATATTGCTTTTGTTGGCGGTCCTATTGTGAGTGTTGACGGACAAGAGTATCGATTAATTTTAAGTAATTATATTGGTCGCTTTAAAGGCCGAATGATCATTCACTTTTTTGACAGCATTACTTTATTGCAATGGCTAATCTACTTAATACTCAGCAGCTCGCTGTGCTTTTTATTGGCTTACACTTTGGTACGGCCGATTAAAGCGCTTCGATCGGCCACTCAAGCGTTACGAAAAGGCGAACATTTATCGGCGGTCGATGCCATCGGCAATCGTAAGGATGAGTTTTACCAATTGGCAGAAGAGTTTGACGCTATGGCCAATACGACGCATCAAACCATTAATGCTCAAAAACAGTTATTAAGCGATGTCTCTCATGAGCTACGTTCTCCCTTAACGCGAATTCAAATTGCCATAGGTTTGCTTGAAAAACAAAATATCGAGTCAACGACAAAGCATCTCAATCAAATTCAAAACGATATCGATGCAATGGAGCAAATGATTGCTCAACTGCTCAATATTGCTGCTTTAGAACGCGGTCAAGTAACCGAGCGTAAAGTTGATTTTTTATTAAATGAACTGCTGCTGCAAATGAAAAAGAATTTGGAGTACGAAGCATCTGCTAAACCCGTAAATTTTGAGTTAGACATCGAATTAAAGTCCGATAAGCAAGACAAAGAAGACGTTTATTTTTTCATTGGTTATTATCAGTTGCTGTGCAGCGCGATTGAAAATGTTATTCGAAATGCCATACGACACTGCAAGCAAAATGGTACGGTGACAGTTACTTTAAAAAAAGAAGCTGAAGCCTTTTTGATTGAAGTCGACGACGAAGGTGATGGTGTTGAGCCAGAAAATATCGATAAGTTATTTGATCCCTTTTTTAGAACGGATTCCGCCAGAGCTCGACACACAGGTGGTATTGGATTGGGCCTTACTATTGCCAGTCGAGCGGTTAAAGCAAATGGTGGAAGTATAAGAGCTGAGAATAGAACCGCTGAGAATAGGCCAGTTGATAATGAAACCGTTAGTAACGAAACGGTTAGTAATCAAACTGGTGTTAATAAAACCCTTAAGGGACTTAAGGTAATCATTGAATTGCCGATTCGCTAGGGTTGGCTTTCGTTCATTAATTGAACACATCTTAATAATATTGGGCCTTTCAACTTGATGCATTGTTAGCTTGGTCGCTAATAAATGTTCTTTGCACTGGAAACTCTCGACTATTATTACTACGCTTCTATGAGGCGGTAAATTCTTGATAAATGGAATTAATCTCTCTAATCAATAGATTATTATTTTCACTAAATGAAATTAAGAATATTGGCAAATTAAACAGCTGCCAATAACCTTTTGATTTTTAAAATATTAAGATTTGTTTCAGTCAATTCGCGTTGGTTACTTGTGATTTGCTGAATAGAATAAGCTGTTAGGCCTAGAAGGAGAATCATGAAAGTATTTTTTAGTCACGCATCAGAAGATAAACCACTTGTCGAACAAGTCTTTTTGAGGGTCGGTCAGCGATTTCCGGATATAAAAGGTTGGCTTGATAAGTACGAAATTTTAGGTGGTGACGACCTAATAGAAACTGTCCATTCTGGAATCGAATCCGCAGATAAATTCCTTATATTTCTGTCTCCAAACTCGATAGATAAACCTTGGGTAAGAACAGAACTTCGCAAAGCATTGGCAGATGAGATCAACGGCATCAAGCCAGAATTTATTGTCCCTGTAAAGGTTGGCCATATATCTCAATTCCCACCATTCTTAGAAAGTCGTTTCTACATCGACATTGAAAACAAAACTGAAGAAGAGTGGATGCTTGATATTTATGCGGCAATTACAAGGCAAAAGAAAGAAACAGATACTCCAGCAGCCAATCTAGCCGTCTCTGTTCAGCTTGCGAGTGACGAGCCAAAAGCCGCAATGGTTGTATTTGAGCCTCAGTTTTGGGCTGAGCCAATCGGATTCAAAATTACAACATCCAAAAAAATAGAAAGTACTGTGTGGCAATACCCTGCGTTCAAAGGTATGCAGCAAATCTCTATCTCCGAGTTAAAAGGTGATTTCGAGTATGGTATTCGTATTTATGACCATAACATAAAACCGAAAGTGCCTTTTGTAATGGGGGTTGTTTTTGGTGATGGCGATAATCCACGAGCAAATATTACTAATATTGCTCCTTGGGATGGAGAAGGTGGAGAACAGAGCATGAGTGTAGTTAACTTCAAGTAGGCTTAACAAGTTGCTGCACGCGGATAAATTTCTCGCTGCGCTCCAAATCTACCGGTGAGCAAGGCGTTAGGCTTATAAATGAATAAATGAATAAATGAATAAATGAATAAATGAATAAATGAATAAATGGATTCGGTAAAATAATTTGTAATGGCTTCTCTTAAAAAATGTAAAGACTGTGGACATGAAATTAGCAAGTCAGCTGAATCATGCCCGAATTGCGGGCGTAGATATAGAAGAAGATGGAACGAAATAGGTCCCTTTACTTCAATATTGGTGTTTGGAACTATGTTCTTATTTTTACTATCAATGTGCTCACAAGCTTAAATATTCTTATGTATATAGTTAAAGCCTAACAAGACATTCAAGCGGAACAAGCAAACAGTAGCTTGCTCCTTAACTAGGCGCTGGGCAAGAGGGGAGCAATGGAAACATACAGAGTTGGATTCGTTTTCAGCAGGTCTTTCGTTCAACAGGAAGTTAGGCTCGCTTCCGCGACAGTAAAGCCGCTTTCACCTACTGGTTTTGCCGGTGAGATCCATGATGGTAAGAAGAAGCTTGAATCAATACGTTTTAGTTTTACGCGAAGGGATCTCGAAAACACACTGAGAAACTACGCGAGGACCGGGCACTGTACGCTTGTAGAGTTTGAAGCCGTTGAAGGCGATAACTTCGTTGAAGTGATAGAAAGTAAAGAAGATGAGGCCGAGAATATTGTTGGTGCTTTGTCTGTGATTTCTGCTAACCCAGCGACACCACTATGTGCTTTTGCTGAAGCACCTGAAAACTCTGGTATAAAATTCTACATACCCTCTGATCGTGTTATTCGGCACGGAACTAATATTCCGGGATATCTTGATGCTCTTCCTGACATTGAGCAGAAAGCGCAGACGGATACAAAGTTTTCGCTATTGCTTCGATTGTTTAGAGCCTCTCTTCGAGAGTCGGAAATTGACAACCAGATATTATTTCAGCTCATTTTATTAGATGAAGCATCTGACAATGAAAACGCTTCCTCGTTTGCTGAAAGACTGAGAAGCTTTAGTGAGAAAATTGGGTTTTCTGGCGACCTGGCGTTGTTAGCTACTGAATGCGGTGTGCAGTTGCCAGAAGGGCGAGATGTAATTGACTTGCTGGTCAAATTAAGAAATTCGGCTGCGCACAATGGAAACATCAGTGAAGAAAGTTTACTGGAGTATAACGGCGACTGGGTGGTACCAGTAGTTCATGACAAGAAGAAGCTGCACAAGCTTACCACCGAAGCGGTCAGATATATGTTTTGTTGTCTTGTCGGGCATACTAGAACCAATATGGCTGTCAAAGTAACTAACTCTAATTAACAAAACTTAAGGGGACAAGTCTTGCATTATATCGTTTCTAGTGAGGTAAACCTTTAACATTAGATATCAATAGGGTCTGTGATATGAGAGCAATGGGGTCAGGTTACGTTATAAATAATGACCCCATCAGTGTGCTTTGATGTTAAAGATAAAGCGCAACATTAAAAGATACCTAAGGGGTCTAGTCTTGTATTATATGGTTTCTAGTGCAATAAACCTTGAATCAATAGGGTCAGATACTTTGGTCTTCTTGATAAGTGAAATGACTCTCTCTGCTGGATATACTATTAGTTTCACCAAACGCAATTAATAATATTGGCAAACCAAAGGGTTCCTAGTAACCTGTTGATTTGTAAATAATTAAAATCTGCTTCAGTCAATTCACGCTCGTTACTTGTGATTTGCTGAATAGAATAAGCTGTTATGCAAAAGTATGAATCATGAGTAGTGTTGATATAAAGAAGCTTTTGAATGAATCGGATAATGCTATGGATGCGCAAGCATCCTATATCGTTCAGTCCGATGCGTTCCTGTATTTTGGTGTTAATTTTCGAATGCCATCTCCGAATGATGGCATTGATAATTACTGTTATGTGGTAGCTTATGATGTTGATTCTGACAGGCTGCTATGGACAACGAAACTGGTTGGCAATAAATGTAGTATCAATGACAATCCAGTACTCATAGATGAATCGATCATAGCAGTATCGACCAATCAAATTGCAGCGATGGACAAAGATACCGGAGCTGTTATATGGGAGAGGAAATTCAAAAAAAGTGGAGGCGTAAAGCTATCTACTCATGAGAATAGATTGTTCGTTAGCAACTGGGGAGAGCTTGCAGAGATCGATATCTCTACTGGGAATACTAAAAAAAGTGTGAAGCCTCGGGTCAAATGGTTTGATTCAGGCGTCGTTGCGTATGAATCACGCTTCTTTGTTTCCACAGCTAATTCTAAGATACTTGAGCTTGACGAGAGTCTCAACGTTGTTCAGGAGTTCAAGTTTCCAGGTGGGTGGGCGATTGGATGTGCGCCACTAATACATGGAAGCAAAATGGTTTCCAGCAGTTATGGTGCCAAGTCTATTGTCTTTGATCTAAATAGTAATGAAGTTGAAAAAAGGTTTAAAAAGACATCTGGTAGTAGACCGAATCATCTCTTGATTGGTGATTGCTACATTCTTCACGAAAGCCTTGTTTGCAATAAATTAACTTGCTTCAGTCTCAGCAAAAGAAAGAAGCTTTGGTCAAACGATCTTGCCGGTATACAGGGTGTCTGGAAGAAAGACGATAATAGTGCTTTTATAGTTTTTGAAAAGGATGATTCGTACGTTGCTGGGATCATTGATGTTAAGGGAGGTAACGTCACTTCAATATTGGATATTGGGAACCTTGGAGTTCCTAGCGCTTACAAGTTTGGTCTGTGGGATGGTATATCTATCAATAGGATAAACCAGTGTATCTTACTCAACTATAACCCTGGTTTAATTAAGATTTTTAATGCATAACAAGTGCGTCAAAAATGACGCCTGGCGGCGCATTTTACGCAGGCGTTATGAGTCTCACAAATATTAGTCGTTGGATGAAGAATGAATAATACAGGAATAGTTAAAAACCCTTTGTCAGTAGAGCAATGGGGTCAGGTCACGTTATAAATGTTTAAGGTTTAATTCAGCCAATTCGCATTCGTTACCTGTGATTTGCTGAATAGAATAAGCTGTTAGTGCCAAGCAGGTGCCAGTATCGTGATATTAAAAAAAGCAGGACTATTAGTAATATTTATATTTTTTCTTTACCTACTGATGGTCGTGGATAGAGTACCTCTAATTTTCCAGTCTCCGGAAGATGCGTACGCAGATTTTCTCAACACAACTGACCAGGCAGAGGACATGTTAAAAGGAGGTGATGGGGTCAGGTCACGTTATAAATAATCAATTGACTAAAATTGATGCGCAAGTCAGTTGATTCAAACGTCTGCCTACATGAAAAATGGAACAAAATTACGAAATCAGAATTTATCTTATAGCGGTCTTAACGCGCTAATAAAACCCTGTTATGAAAATCCTTAAAATCAAGACTTCACCTAGACTGCTTATCTACCAAGGCTGACGTTAGCTCATGAAAATCTATTAAATATGATTAAAAAATGAACAATCTGAGGTTGGGTAGTGTGAATAATATACAACTGAGTCAACCTTAAGGTTTTATTTAGGACTGGGTATTTGACATATGGTATAAACACGCCGCTTTACAGGCGGTTTCATTGAGTATTCGAGTAGGACGACAAGATTCATATTTAAAAATGACCTGCAATTGTCAAACATACTCTCTTACACAGTAATATTTCCGCAAATTGAATTGAATTTAAAACTGATTTTCCTTAACCCGAAGCTGGGCAAGGTAATTGGGAGTTTAGAAGGAGTAGTCAATGAATGATTTCATTAAGGAGTTAGTTATCACTCGTGTTGCATTAATGTGTTTGATAATGTTTTCACTAGTTGGATGTAGCGGAGGATCAGGAGGAGGTGAGCCGCCTGTTTCAGAGCCTTCTTTGTCGTTAGACAATTTGAGCGTAAATTATTTGCCTATTGGTGAAATGATCGTTCCCATTCGGTTCATTAACTCAGGTGGTGGTTCGTTACTTGAGTGCAGAACAGATAGCTTGCCGGCTGGCTTGGCAATTCAAATAACCACAGATGGTAATTCCTGCGAGATCATTGGAACTCCAAACACTCTTCAGGGAGTAGAAATTCATCGAATTATAGCCGAGAATGACACAGGAATAAGTGATGTATGGATTGATATAAGCGTCACCAGTCCACTTTTAACGACATGGAAAACCGATAATCCTGGCGTGTCAGGAAACAATCAAGTTTTGATTACAACCTCACCTAATCACGAATATGACTATAACGTTGACTGGGGAGATGGCACAAAAACTCGCAACATCCAAGGTGATTACACTCACGATTATGACTCGCCTGGGACTTACACGATCACCATAAGCGGACTCTTCCCCCAAACTTACTTTGATCTAGATGTCAGTTTAAGTGACGCTCAAAAATTACTCACGATAGAGCAGTGGGGTACATACCCTTGGAGAGGCGGATACGCCGCTTTTGCTAACTGTGAAAACTTGGTTGTCGAAGCCTCCGACACTCCTAATATGTCATTTGTGACTGATATGAGGTTTATGTTTTATAACGCAACAAACTTTAATGCTGACATTAGCCAGTGGGATGTGTCCTCTGTTGAAAAAATGCATTCTATGTTTTATAAGGCAATCAACTTTAATGGCGATATTAGTCAATGGGATGTGTCTTCAGTCTCGACTATGAGCCGCATGTTTGCTTTTGCGAGTAAGTTTAAAAGCGACCTTAGTCAATGGGACGTGTCTAATGTTACAGACATGAGAGCGATGTTTTATGAAGCTACCAGCTTTAACAGCGACATAAGTCAATGGGATGTGTCTAATGTTAGAGATATGGGCTTAATGTTTACTAATGCGGTCAACTTTAACAGCGACATAAGTCAGTGGGACGTGTCTTCGGTAACGAGTATGTTTGCTATGTTTAATGTGGCTGACAACTTTAACAGTGATATTAGTCAGTGGGACGTGTCTTCCGTAACAAGCATGTATAACATGTTTCATGGTGCTGACAACTTTAACAGCGACATCAGTCAGTGGGACGTGTCGTCTGTTACAAGTATGCACGGAATGTTTAGCAGTGCAGTCAGCTTTAATAGAGACATCAGTCAGTGGGACGTTTCATCTGTTGATGATATGTCATATATGTTTGATTACGCTTTATCATTTAACCAAAACATAGGTGGTTGGAATATTGAGTCTGTCACTGACATGACACGGATGTTTAGGTCGGCGAAACTCTCTACCGAAAATTATGATGCTTTACTGCTTGGTTGGAGCAGCCAAAATGTTCAGCAAGATGTTGTTTTTGATGCTGGCTCAAGTGCCTACTCTAGTGCAGGTGAAATTGCGCGCAATGTTTTAATCGATAATTATAATTGGGTAATCTATGATGCTGGCAACTTTAAAGCATTAGATCCCAATCTTGTTGAGAGAAGGTAACCGAATCAGGCCACGGTATCAGCTATTGATGGTGAAACTAAATCACGATGACGAAATTTATCTTATCGTGGCCTTAACCCGGATAAAAAGCCAAGCCTACAATCCTTCAAATGAAAACCTAACCTAGACTGCTTAATTCTCAAAATATACAGGCGTCAGAGACCTAAGGGCGCAAGGCAGTTGATTCAAACGTCTGCCTACAAGAAAAGTGTAGCAAAACTGCGAAGAAGTCAGAATTTATCTTAAAGCCGCGATAAAGCAATCCTCGTGTTATGTTCTGGATAGCCATGTTATGACTGCGCACCAGCCTATGTGTCGCCAACCTTCCAGAGGTTGCTTGATGCTTGTTCTATTTTTAATTTTCTCACTTTGCAGCACCTAATAGTACAAACTTACAAATCGTATGTTACTTCTGTTGGTAATGTACCCAGCCCTTCATCTTTAACCTGAAATCCATTATGAACGAGCTTCGGTTTAACGATGGTTTTATGATGATAAATGAAAGCATGTACCTTGCTTGCTCGATGTTCGATGACAGTATTGTCATTCAGCGGACTCTTTCACCAATATTGGCTTAAGCGTCGTGCGGATGCTTTGGGGTCTACAGTTCACTAATTGTCACAGGCACTACTTAATTGTTACAGGCACTACTTAATTGTTACAGGCATTACCTAATTGTTACAGGCACCAGGGTACTTGCAACATGAAGAAACTATGCCTATCGTAATGGTAGCCAATAGGTTGTTTGACCGATCTAGATGGGTAGAAATAAATCCCCGAGACATGAAAATACTGTTTGGCAATCCGACAGCAGAGACCTTTTGGGAGGGTTAGACTTTAAGCAAGACGAACTTCCCAAAAAATTACGAATTTGTAATGTTGGTCTATGCTGTAATAGAACTCAAATAACATAGGCCAACAAATAGCCTCTAATGGGAAACAATAAGCTTTATAACATTAAAATGGCGTCAATTTTTAAAGGTGGGCTATTTCCCAATTATCGTACTGTTTCTCAAAATTTTCGTCGTGTTCTCATTAAAAAAGAAAGAGCGCAGTGATGCAAAATTCATGTAATGAAAATTTCAGAAATTTGAATGATTTGATAATTCAAGAATACATTCACTTCGAATCAAGTGTTGTGCTCATTACGGAGTCTTTTAGTGCCCAATAAATCATTTTTGCTTCCAGTAGTTATTCTTACTTATTTCTTACTTTCTCTACCTTTAAAAAGCGAAGCAAATACGATTGAGCTGACAGAAGAAGAAAAAGCATGGATTAAAGAGAACCCTACAATAAAAGTTCAGAATGAGTCTGATTTTTATCCTTTTAATTTCAACGAAGGCCGACCGAGCGGCTTCTCGATTGATTATATGAATCTTCTAGCGGAGAAAACAGGTTTAAGTATTCAGTATTTAGAGAATATGTCTTGGTCTGACACAATGGAAGGTATTCAAAATGGAAAGCTTGATGTCATTGTCAATATAATCAACACACCTGAACGTCAGAGTAAAATGATGTTCACACAATCCTATTTCAAAACTCAGAGCGCTATTTTCGTAAAAAAAGGGAAGGACCTTTATCCTGATTTACAATCTTTGAGGGGAAAAACAGTGGCTATCCCGGCTGGATTTGCCGATCAAACTACATTAACAAAGTACTATCCAGATATTAAACAGTTAGCCGTCGGAAGTTCACTGCAAGCTGTGAGAGCCGTCATTACTGGAAATGCAGACGCAACGATTAACGAAAGTGCACACTTCTCTTATTTAATTGACCAAATGAACGTTGAGTCGATTAGGCAGAGTGCACTCTTGCAGGAGGAACACTTTAGTCAATCCTTCTCGCTGGCCGTTCGAAATGATCTTCCAATCTTAAAATCAATATTAAACAAGGCGATTCAAGCTGTCGATCATGAAGAATTGAGAGTCATTCACTCTCGATGGATTCTAATGCGACCAATTAAAAACTGGGCATATGTTAACTTGTCTGAAGATGAAGTCCGTTGGCTTAACAAGCATAAGAGTTGGCGAGTTGGAATAGACTCATCGGTTGAACCTTTTGAATTTCGTGATAAAAATGGAAAGCATGCTGGATTGTCTGCAGAGTATCTTACGTATATCGCTAATGCATTAAATGTGGAACTGAAATATCAACCAAACCTTAATTGGCAACAAGTAATTTCTAAAGCAAAAAGCAAAGACATCGATATTCTGCCTTTGGCGAGTCGCACACCAAAAAGAGAAGAGTATTTGGCATTTACTAAGCCCTATATAAAATATCCTGTCGCGATAATTACACGCAAAGGCACTAATACAATTGAAAGCATAAACGATCTTAGTGATAAAAAGGTTGCATTCGTAGCTGATTATCCAGTAACTGAACTCTCGCTCAGTGAAAACCCAGAGATTAAACCGATTATAAAAAACTCACTTCTCGAGGTTTTGCAAGCTGTGAGCTCAGGTGAAGCAGAAGCATTTATTATGGATGTCGCTATCGCAACATACAAAATTAGGGAATATAACTTTGTTGACTTAGAGGTTTCAGCTTACGCCAATTTTTCTTCTCCCGGCTTTTCTATCGCCATTAGGAAAGATTGGCAACCTCTAGTCTCTATTCTTGATAAGCTTCTAGATTCAATAAGTCAAGAACAACACGCTAGCTTTGCTAACCGTTGGGTAACTTATAATCAAATTAAAGCAAAAGATAAAAACAATCTAAATCCTAATCAAAAATGGGTCTTTTATACTTTTGTTGCGATAGGATTAGCAATGATAGTTTCCTTTTTGATTTGGTGGAAATCTAAATACTCGCATCTGGCAAAGCAAAACTCCACAAAATTTCATTACGACTCAAAACGAACTAATCAAGTAGTGGTACTGGTAAATGCAATTCTCGTATTGTTTCTAACAGTAATGACTTGGTTGTCGATATCAAAACTAGAACAGCAACATAAAAACAAAAATCAACAAGCTTTAGAAACTACTTTAAGATCGACAAACTCATCACTCGAGTCATGGGTTACCTCTCAGCGGCAGTTAGTAAAATATATAGCTTCAGATAAAAATACTCAAAAATACGCGAATAGAATTATTTCTGATTTTCGAGCAGGTCGATCAGTGAGAAACAGTGAAAATTTAAGTTCACTACGTCAAATTTTTTATGATGCCAAGAGTCAGATTAATCATCTTGGTTTTTTTATTATAACGCCGGAAGGTATTAATGTTGCTTCACAAAGAGATAGCAATCTTGGAAAAGAAAATTTAATCTTCCGTCAACGCTTTGGATTGTTTCAGAGAGTATTAAGCGGAGAGACAGTTTGGATACCCCCGATAAGATCTGATGTTGACGAACTGGGGATACTTGTTTCTGATGAGTTACGTTCAAAGGCAACCATGTTCATCGCAACTCCACTTTATAATTCTGAGAATCAAATCGAAGGTGTACTTACCTATCGACTGGCTCCCAAAGTCGAGCTAGGTCGCATATTAAATATTGGTCAACTCGGTGATTCAGGTGAAACTTATATCTTCGATATAAAAGGCAAAATGCTTTCAGAGAGTAAATTCAATAATCAATTAGTTACGATTGGCTTACTTGAAAAAGGTCAAGAGAGTACCCTTAGTTTGGTGATCAAGGATCCAGGCGTTAACTTAATCAAAGAGACGAGTATTGTGCTTGAGCCAGAACAATGGCCGTTAACAGAAATGGCGGGGCAGGCAACCAGAAAACTTGATGGCTTTGA
The DNA here is from genome assembly GCA_013373375.1 of Gammaproteobacteria bacterium. Lineage (GTDB taxonomy): Bacteria > Pseudomonadota > Gammaproteobacteria > Enterobacterales > Kangiellaceae > Pleionea. Next base: position 186,272 of record JABXHY010000009.1, on the reverse strand, counting down.
CGTCAAAGGCTATAGAGATTACAGAGGAGTTTATGTGATTGGTGCTTGGCTCTGGAACGAAAACTTGGGGATAGGCATGACAACCGAGATGGATTTGAATGAATCCTTGTCAACATTTTACAGCACCCGATCTCTTATCCTTATCGCACTTATCGTTACCATACTATTAGCTTCAGGCTCCACCATAGTTTTATTCTCTATAGGAAATCGAGTGAATCAAAAACTCGCAGAAGGAAAAGAATTACTTGAGCAAGAGGTTGTCTTACGAACGAACGAAATTAATAAGATAAACCTTTTACAAAAGAGCATTCTAGATGGATCTGGGTATGCAATAATTGCCGCCGATGTCGAAGGCATTATTACTGTATTCAATCCTGCAGCAGAGAGATTGCTGGGTTATGAGAGTCATGAAATTATCGGTATTCACACACCAGCCTTATTTCATCTCGAAGCAGAAGTAGTGGAAAGAGCCGCCGAGTTATCAGAGGAACTAGGCCGGACTATCGAGCCTGGATTTGAAGTATTTGTGGTTAAGTCACGAGAAGGTCTTCCTAACATCAATAACTGGACATACGTACATAGAATAGGAGAGCATATTCCAGTAAAGCTAAGTGTGACCTGTTTAAAAAATCAGGATGGTCAGATCTTTGGCTATCTTGGAATAGCTTATGATATTTCATCTCAGCTCGCACATGAAGCAGCGCTCGCGAAAGCAAAAGACGAAGCTGAGAGAGCCGCAAAAGCTAAATCTGAATTTTTGGCCAATATGAGTCATGAGGTTCGAACGCCGATGAATGGCTTAATTGGTACTCTGCAATTACTCAAACAAGAAGAGCTTACTAATAATAGCAAAACAATATTGGAGAAAGCGCTTTTTTCATCGGATTTACTCATAACCATTATCAACGATATATTAGACTTATCAAAACTCGAAACCGGTAAGTTATCAATTGAATCTCGAACATTTAATTTGCACGAATTAGTTGATCAGCTCGGTTCAGAATTCAAAGTTGCCGCAAAAAATAAGGGCATTAGTTTTGAGTTTCAGTGCTCAGTGGCACACCAATACTGGAAAGGGGATACAATCAGAATTCGACAGGTAATGTTAAATTTGATTAGTAATGCAATTAAATTTACTGAGGAGGGCGGTGTAATGGTTTATATCTATGACAACCCTCATGATGAAAGTGCGCTAATATTTAAAGTAACGGATTCTGGTATTGGAATGGATGATGAGACCCTGTCGCGTATTTTTGATAGATTTGAACAAGCGGATCAATCGACGACAAGAAAGTACGGTGGAACAGGGTTGGGGCTTGCGATATCAAAATCACTGATTGATTTAATGCAAGGGAAAGTTGATGTTGAAAGTTCGGTTAATAAGGGGACTACATTTACGGTAACATTACCGCTTTCTCGAGCAGATGCGACTTCTCTGCAAGAGCGTTCAGAAGTAGAGCCTCCGGACTTGCAGCACTCAAAAATTTTAGTCGCAGAAGATAATCAAGTGAATAAGTTTGTTGTTAAAGGGCTACTGGATTTAACCCGTGCAGAATTGCATTTTGCTGCTAATGGGGCAGAAGCTGTCGAATTGGTTAGAGAAGAAGATTTTGACTTAATTTTGATGGATATACAAATGCCGGTAATGGATGGCGTTGAGGCGTGTAAAAGAATTAAAAAATTTGGTAACAAAACGCCAATTGTTGCATTAACCGCTAATGCATTTGAGGAGGACAAACAGCGCTATATGGAAATCGGTTTTGATGGTTATTTAGCAAAGCCGATTAGCAAAAATGAGCTTTTCTTCAAATTAAAGCGGTTTTTAGACCGGTGACTCAAAGATTTTCTATTCTCAATCTTTAGTAGGAAGACAATTGTAATCTGGCAAAAAGCGAAGAAAATCTATAGGTTCAGGTCTTGGAAAATGACAAAGGGGGCAAGTCTTGCATTATATAGTTTCTAGTTCGGTAAATTTTAAGAATTCAATCCTTTGGGAGCAGGTCTTGTGTTGCCATAATTGAATTGGCGACTCGCTAGTGTTTGGTTTGCGTTCATGATTAAGCGCAGTGTAATAATATTGGCAAACTAAAGTATTCCTAGTAACCTGTTTTTTTAAATAATTTGAATTTTCTTCAGTCAATTCGCGTTGGTTACTTGTGATTTGCTGAATAGAATAAGCTGTTATCTATGAGACTAATTACGCTACTAATAGTATTGTGTATTTCAAGCTGTGCTTTCAAAGACTCGAGGCTACATGGCTACTCGAATACAGGGTATTTGCCTGAAGGTGCCAGTGAATTCATAATTTTGTCTAGGCCCGAAGATTTTAGTCCTATAGTGGATAGAATTTATCAGCTTGTTCTGGAAAGGTACGATGAACATGTAGTGGATATAACTTTTTCTAGCATAGGCGAAATAAAAGCCTTTACATGTCCAGCTGGTCCTGTGGGAAAAATCTATGATATTTCCAAGAATCAAGACATTTTGGAAGTTAAGATTACTCAAAAAATTTGGGGCCCATGTTAGAAACGATAGATAACAAGAGTCAGGAGTTCTCGCTCTCAGACTCGCGAAACTCAGACAAACATTACCTGTGATTTCCTGAATAGAACAAGCTGTTATTAGAAATTGAGCATCGATGTATGATTAAGAAATTATTTACAACTGACTTATATGTGAAGGTCAGTAAAAACAAGCTTGTGGCGAAGAACCTGTCGACGAATAGTAGTTGGCAAAGCATTACACCTGAAAAGCCATTTACTACTGACAGGCTTTTGGTGGGTACATTTTCGGCAGCCGAGCCAACCCTCGCTCAATTAGTAAAGAAACTCCTTCCCAAAGGATTATTAAAGAAGAGCCCGCAAATTTTAATTCATCCTGTCGATATGGTTGAAGGTGGATTGTCTGAAGTTGAAAGCCGAGTATTTAGAGAGTTAGCATTTGGCGCAGGCGCTTGTAGGGTGGTCTTGTATGTTGGTTCGGAGCTGTCTGACAGTGAGGCAGTAAAATTAATCGGTAGCGCATAACAAGACAATGCTGTTCGTGTCAGCATGCAAGTAATTTGGTCAGGTCTTGTATTGCCATAATTTAATTGCCGACTCGCTAGGTTTTGGTCTGCGTTCATGATTAAGCGCAGTATAATAATATTGGCAAACTAAAGTATTGCTAGTAACCTGTTTTTTTAAATAATTAGAGTTTTCTTCAGTCAATTCGCGTTGGTTACTTGTGATTGGTTGAATGGAATAATCTATTAGGTCTACGATGAGACTAGGAATGAAATTATTACAAAAGCTTTTATTAGTCATTTTGATTACACCGCTAACTGTCAAAAGTGAGGTAGGTGAGGCTAATTATCCAATCGATTTTGATAAAACAATAAATTTGGATGCGGAAAACCTGGGAGAACTAGGGATTTCTGAAGCTTATGAAAGGCTTATCCCAGAACTTAGTAAGTACATAGAAAAACCAGAGCCAATCAAGGAAATTATCAATAGTAGTTTGCCTAAATATGAAGTGTTAATTTCGGGTATTAAGTACAAAGTTTATGATCAATCTACCAGTCAGCTCGATAGTTATGTCAATGCTCAATATATTTTCTTTAAGATCGTTAACATTCAATTGAAGGATACCAAGTATAAATTTTATGCTTTATATGGCTGGAATGACCTTCAGGGCATTTTTCTGACCCAAGAAGAGTACGAGCATATAATAAACTCTATAAAGAAAAAATCGGAATGGCCGTATTTACCGACGTTACGAGAGCCACACTATGGTCAAGCACATTAGCCTGTGGCTTGACTTAACCATTCTCATCAGCAGACAAGCAAAAAAACTGTTTGCATGCTGTGCAAGGCTTTTTATTTTGTCGGAGAGATCGTGCTAAAAGGGTTGAATCACATCACAATTGCGGTAAGTGACTTAGCGAAATCATTTGATTTTTATGTATCTACACTAGGAATGAAGCCAGAGGTTAAGTGGGATTCTGGTGCATATTTGTCAGTGGATGAGTTATGGGTATGCCTTTCTGTCGACAATGTATCTCCTGCAAAAGACTATAGTCATATTTCTTTGAGTGTCGATCAATCAGATTTCAACACTTATTGCTCGCGACTACTTTCGGCTGGTGTTGAAACATGGAAAGAAAACTCAAGTGAAGGCGAATCATTTTATTTTCTAGATCCTGACGGGCATAAACTGGAGATTCACGTTGGCAGCCTTAGTTGTAGGCTGCAAGAATTAAAGACAAAGCCTTATAAAGAACTAGAGTGGTTTTAACATATAATGATACGTGCAACGCCGACAATTTGCGTTATGCAGATAGAGGTATGGTGAGTGATTTGGAATACGAAATAGGGCCTGGAGAAGTTACTCGTATATTTAGCGAGGCCGAAACCAAAGAGATAGATGCTGCTTGGGTAAAGGCTTATTGTAAGGATAAGCAAGGCGCAAATATAAAAGCGTTTCGTTGGCACATATTTAGTTTCGAAAAGTACCCTGCTGTTGATGGTGAAGAGGCTAACAATCTCTATCTTTCGAAGAACGAGCCTGAATATATAATCCTTCCAAATGATGGTGAGTGTGCAATTGAAACAAATCAACTGCCAACGGAATGCACTCTTATGGATTACCTGGTTTTTCCAAAGAATATGGCTTGGACAATGGCTTTCACGCATGAGGCTGGTTGGCTTGGTCCATACTTTGCTAAACACAAGCGATACGAGCAATTAAACCGTGACAATACCTTAGAGCTAGAGCGAAGAATGAAAAAGCAAAAAGAAATTGAACTTGCTAAGTCTAAGGGCTGGATGTAGGTTCGTATAACAAATTGGTCAAAATAACGCTTGGCGGCACACTTCACCTAAGCGTTAAGTTCAAGAAGGCACTATTGTTGAAGGTTTTTAAATTAATTATTTTTCTTGTAATTTTGTTAGTGGCATTTGTATTTAATGCAGAAATGATTGGACAAAAGCGAACAATTTGGGATGGTGCTTGTAGCCACAAAATCGAATATGGTTATTTCCCTTACTATCGAGAAGGGAGTGAAAGGGAACCTTCTGAGCAATGCGGTAGCGGTCTTATTTACAAAGGCTTTCTAATTACTATATTCTCAATACTGCTCAGCTTATTTATTATTCTATTATCATGGAAAGTAATGTTCAGGCGGAACCTAAATAAAAGAACTTAACCAAAAAAACTAAAGGTTCAAGTCTTGGATTATATGGTTTCTAGTTCAGTAAACCTTTAACATTAGATATCAATAGGGTTAGAGACTTTGGTTTTCTGATAAGTGGAATGAATCTCTATCGATAATATATAATTATTTTCACATCGTTAAATTAATAATATTGGCAAACCAAAATGTTCCTAGTAACCTGTTTATTTGTAAATAATTAAGAACTATCTCAGTCAATTCACGTTGGTTACTTGTGATTGGCTGAATAGAATAAGCTGTTAAAAGCCTAGGAGAGCTCAGCGTATGAAACGGCTGTCAGCAACACTACTTGTATTGTTATTAGTTGGCTGTGAATGCGATTCAATCTGCGAAGCTAACAAAGCTACTGCTGAATTTTTAGATAAAAACCCTTCTAGCGAACAAATTATTGATTATTTGAATGAGTATAAAGGTGAAGCTCCAGGGGCTGCTACCTATGGAGCTATGGTAAACTGGGGCTTGAAGAACTCCTCCAAATTTGTAGAAACCCTTAACCATCCGAAAGTTACAAATAGAAATTTAGATCTCATAGTTTATAAAATTGCAGACTATGGAAACCATTCAAAGTGGTGCAAAATATATAGTGATTTAACAGAGCGTGAAAATGATCAATATATTCGCTCAAGGTTATTAGGCTGCAATTACGGCTTATAAAAAGATACTTAAAAGGACGCAAAATGCTTGGCTTGTGCTCCTTCGTCGCTAATTTTAGCCAAGCATTTATGTGCCACTTAGCTTGGTGTTAGGCGACCAGCGGAATGAGAAGACCAACTATAAATTTTTCTCAATGGAAATTTTCTGTTGATTTGAAAGAAACAAGTGATATTCAAAATCAGGAAGGTTTGCCTGCTTCTGGTTGTGATTGTGAAGATTGTTCCTCTTGGAGGAAATATTACATATACAGTTTGCCAGAAGACTTGTTAGATTCGTTTAAGAGGATTGGTGTTGATCTTGATTATCCTTCAGATTGTTATGGGTCTGGTGATAACTTAAGAGTAATTTTCCATGTTGTCGGTGAAATACAAATTGGTCCTGATTCAAAGATATTTAATAAAAATCTGAATGAGAATATTATGAATTACGTTCCTATACGGCAAGAGCCATGGTTATCCGTAATGGTTTTACCTGCTAGAGATTCTTTTGAGCCTAGCCCCAAAAGAGCAAATGGAACAGACCACGGAGTCATATGTATCGATATGAGGCTTAAATTAGTAAAAAGTAGCGAAAATGCCTAACAAAGCCATCTTGCATCGCTCCCTGTGTCGCTGGACCTCGTTTCACTCGGCCGCTGCTGGCGGCGCTAAACGTCTATGAAAATTAAATCGCTACCAACATGCAGCATCGAAGATTTCAACTTAAAATGGAGATGGACCGACGAAAAGTATTGCCTTATGCCAAAGGATGACTTATTAAAAATTAATCCTTTAACTGAAGATGCCTCTAAGATTTCCTTTGAAATAGCGTTGGACTTAATTAAAAGAACCAAGATTGAAACTGAAGGTGAGAAAATTGACTCCTCTAGTGATGAAGAAGGCGTGAGAAATTTTCTTCAACGTAGGATTTCAGAAGAAAAGATTATTGTAAATTGGGGTCCCGATTCAGCAGTTATCACTGACTCTGCGACTTTTATAAAGTATTGGGATGATTTTTGTTATCCTTCAAGTGATGATGTATCAATCTATCCAGAGGATGAGTCTTGGCTTTTGCAGTATTTTCATTTTGTGGTATTTTCATTTGTTATAAAGTGAGTATTTAACAAGGCATAGCAAAAACGACGCGGTGAAAACACGCGTTTCAATTTTGCGTTAGGTGCTTTAAAGGAGGTTTAGAATAATGATTCGAAGAGCAGAAAATTCAGATTATGAAGAAATGGACTTAGTATTTAGAGAATCAGCTAAGGCTCTCTGCATTAGAAATTATGAAGAGTCAAAAGTATTAGATTGGGTTGGTCAGCCTTGGGCTGAGCGTTTTGTCGAAAGCGCAGCTAAAGGAAATGACCAATTTGTAAAAATTAGCAACGGAAAAGTGGTATGTTTTGCTGAGCTAAATACTGAAAACTCAAAATTAAATTCTATATTTGTTTTACCAGATTATGCTGGTAAGGGCATAGGCCAAGAAATGCTTAACTTTCTATTTTGCAGAGCAAAAGAAGCTGGGTTACAACATTTAAAACTTGATGCTTCTTTAAATGCTGTTAATTTTTACCAGCGCAATGGTTTTAAACAGCAAGGTGTTAGTGAATTCACAACTCAAAATGGCGTGGTTTTGGACTCCGTGCAAATGATATGTGTATTCTGCAACTAACAAGAGAATTAAATTGATAAAAACTAGTTTGTCATTTTTAATTGCAAACGGCGCTATAAAACTGACAAACTGTTTTCGCTCATTATTCAGGCGTTATATGCCATAGGATGACTTATGTGTAGTTTTAAAATATTAGGATTTGTGCTTTTACTGATATTGACGCCTTACGTTCAATCCACAGAGCAAAAGCAAATTCACGTAAATACAGTCGAGAAGTTCGTTGCAGCCTTTAATGCACAAGATAGTGATGCTATGGCAAGCCTTGTCGCTGATGATATTGAATGGTTAAGTATCGTAAGTAATGAAATCTCTGTTGACGCTAAAGGAAAGACTAATTTAGTTGACAGCATGAATGCTTACTTTAAATCATGTCCAACATGTCGGTCAGAACTTTCTGAGATGGTTTCTACCGCGAGCAGAGTAAGTGCCGTAGAGGTTGCTAGTTGGCAAGGAAAAAGTGGAGCCAGATCACAAAGGGCTATTTCTGTATATGAGTTTTCAGGTGGCCTGATAAAACGCGTTTACTATTTTTCGGCAGAAAAATAAAGCGGCACATAATGAGGTAAATCCAAAGGAACAAAAAACGCTTGGTTTTTGCTCCTAAGTCCCAAATTTAATCAAGCATTTTTAGCTCGTCATTTTGGCGTTATATGTTTCGTTCATGAGAGAAACTTAATGAAATTTAATCATATAGGAATACCAACCAAGAAACGGTTCGAGGGTGAAATTGATCTTCCTCATTTAAAAATGACCGTATCCGATCATGAGAGCAACCCCTATGGTATTCAATGGCAACGATACTGGGATGATGCACCTTATCCTGAATTGGTGAAAACTGTACCTCATGTTGCTTTTGTAGTAGAGAATCTAGAAGAAGAGCTAAAAGGGAAAAAAGTAATTATCCACCCAAATTCTCCAAGCGAGGGTTTGATTGTTGCGTTCGTAGAAGTAAATGGCGCACCCGTAGAGCTAATGCAGTATGAAAGCTAACTCATATATCAAGCACATTAAAAATCGCCCGCAAAAAATTTGGGCAGGGCTCTCTCGCCTTTTTGGGCAGTGTTAAGCAAAAATAAGGAATAAGAATGTATATCTGGAATACTAATTCACTGATTCAAGATCTTAAAAATAATAATGTGAGTCAAAAGGAACAATTTAAATACGCTCTAGCGTTTTCTGTTTTATCTGTCGTTGGCTCCGACCCTTCGTTATCAATTGGTTTGAAGTATACGTCAATGGACACTATATCTACGGCAGTAATGCTTGTTATAACGATATTTGGACTGATATTTTGTTTCAAAGCGAATGAAGGAGTCGATGGAAAGGATTTTATCTTAAGATTTTTTACAATAGGTTTACCCATAACTATCCGATTTGTGGCAGTATTTCTTCCTCTTTCTATATTAATCGGTTTCTTAGAGGCTTCTCTTGACCCTAACTATGATGAAATGGCTGAGCTTAGTGTGACAAGCTTATATCAAGTCATTTTTATCGGAGTAGCGCAATTGATTTACTATGTTTACTTTGCGTCGAAATTTAAAGCTTTTCAATCCGGTAAAATTGATTAACAAACAAGGTCGAAGACTACTCTAATATGACTGACAAACAAACTAATAATCCACTGCATGGAATAACGTTAGAAAGGGTAGTAGCTAAGCTGCAAGAACACTACGGTTGGGAAGGATTAGCCCAGCGAGTGAATATCAATTGCTTTAAAAGCGACCCGAGCGTTAAATCCTCACTCAAATTTCTGCGCAAGACTCAATGGGCCAGAGATAAAGTTGAACAACTTTACCTGTCGACTTTTGAAAAAAGAACTGCGAAAAAGTCAGAGCGGAAGCGAGCTGCGCCTAAGAAACAGACGGCGTCTAAAACAATGGCTACTGACAAAGATTCTAATAATAATGATTCTACTGGAATAGACTCTGCTAATAAAAAAACTGTTCACAATAAACCTTCTGGACAATCAACTCCTAAAAAGCCATTCCAGTGGAAGGTGCCCAAATAGGCTGAGCGCAGTCACAATTACCGGTGACCTAATCTTTTGTCTGGAAAAGAATAATTTGCCTTAAATGCACAAATTATTATGAGCCTTCCCAATTCGGGGATAAAATAGCCTCATTCTATTTGAACGAACCATTTAAGAGGTTTAACCATGGCCAAGTTTGAACAAAGGGTCGAAGAGCTCCTAGCTAAACACCCCCATTTAACCAAAGAAGAAGCAATTAAAATCATCACTGAGAAAAACGAGCGAAAAAAGAAAAAGCGATCGGATAAAGCCGAAAGAAGTAATGCAAAGAAGTAATCAAAAATGTCAGATTCAAACTGAACCGAGAACGACCTAATACAGCTTAAAGATGGATATTAGACCTAAGCAAAGTGACAAACAAAGGTTAATTCTGAAGACGGACGAAAGTGGTAATATTAGGTCTGGAGTTCTAAATTTTAAAGCCTTAAAGTAATTGTATGCAGTTAATAATTGAAAGTGTCAACATCCATTCAGGACACTGAAGTTGGCTTTGAGGCTTATAAAATTGAATATGGAGATATTTTATGGACGCTTCCACTACTGGCTATTTTTCATTTTGGTTAATGGTTGTTTTGTATTTCATTCCTGCAATATTAGTCTTGCTCACAAAAATGGACCGGCGATGGAGTAAAACAGTCGGCTTCTTTTTATGCATATTTTTTAGTTGGTTTGGCTATTTGGCCTATCGAATGTCCTATAAACCCAACCAATAGAATCAAATCGACTTTTCAGTCGTTAAAGGTTGTGATGTTTCCGTTTTATCTATGTTGAATATTCTAAGGAATTTATATGACTGTATTATCGATGGTTTACTTAGTTGTCTGTTTTTTTATGATAGCCAGTTGCTTGTTTTACTTTTCTTATCATAAGAAATTTAAAAAATGCGTCGAATTTAGCAAACAACACAACTTGACGATACTTGGGTATCAGCCAACGTTTAACTTCTCATTCATGAGTCATGCGGAGATGTTTCGAAAACTTCTTAAAAAGAATAATCTGGCTAATGAAAATACGGAACAAAAAATAATGCTAGAGCAAGCATCACTTCATCTTAAGATAGCGCTTGGGTTAAGTATGCTGTGTCTTATGACGTGTTTATTTATATTGATAGTTGGGGCGATAAACTTGTAGTACTCCTCCATTAAATGAAATCGGCTTTATAAACTTTCAATATTTTCAAGACTTTCAATACTTGGGATTTGATGAACTATGAAGATCAGTGTCGACGATTTATCAGACAATAAAGTCGCACAGCTGTTGAATAAGCACTTTCAAAAAATGTATGAGTACTCTTCTCCAGAAAGTATTCATGCACTTGATGAAGAAAAGTTAAAAGATCCTAAAGTCACTTTTTGGTCTGCTTATATTGATGCCGAGTTAGCGGGCTGCGGCGCATTAAAAGAACTGTCACCAATGTCGGGTGAAATAAAATCGATGAAAACAGACGATAACTTTTTGCGTCGAGGTGTGGCCGCGAAATTACTCGACACTATAATTCAAGCAGCTCGTGCGCGAGGTTATGAATCTCTTAGTCTAGAAACAGGCAGTCACGAAGCTTTTAAACCAGCAATTAAACTGTATATGAAGTATGGCTTTGTTGAGTGCGGACCTTTTGCTGATTACACGTTAGATCCTTATAGTAAGTTCTACACGATTAGACTCTAGAGAGCTTAATCGAGAATAATGTTTTGCATAACAATAATGGTTTTTATAGCTTAATTCTCCTAGTGTTATGGTTAAATAAAAAGCCACTTGAACCAAAGCGCAAATATACTCTATATTGAGATAATGGAGTTGGCCCAAATTTTATGAGAAATGCTTTATAAAAAAGGCATTGTTAAAAAAGCTTTATGAAAAAGGCTTTGTGAAATTGGCTCAATTAAAAGTACTCAATTAAAAATACCCAATGAAAAGTACTGTTAGAATCTTAACCATATATTGGTGTTGTATCTCTCTTGTTGGCTGTATGAGCATGCAAGCCGTTGAGTCTCATCACATAAGGGAGTCGGTTGAGTTTAAAGACCGAGTTATCATTTATAAGTCGTCAGGCGAAATTATTGATATGACGGTTGTGAAAATGTCTGATGAAACAATACTTGGAGCACTAACCAGAGATCCTCTTCAATCGATCACTGTCGATATTAAAACCATTGAAAAAATCGAAGTCGAGTCGGTCGATGGTACCAAAACAACTTTCGCGGTTATTGGTGGAATTCTGTTACTGCCTTTTGTTATTCTTGGAGCGATTATTGGCATTGCCGATAGCGTTGATGTGAACTAAATAAAACGGATTACTGGCTTATCCTAAATCGCCTAAAATTTAGGCTGTTTATTTATACCCTTCCATTTGACGCCCATCAATAATCACGGAGAATTCAGCAATAACGTGATAAGAATATTGTGGCAAGTTATAAGCTGCAAGTTTATTTAATTATTGCGAATATGGCTTTGAGATATGCCTTTGTTTTAAAGCTGGATATAAAACAAAATATGTGGTCTATTTATCTTATTAAAAATTTAACTGGAATGAGTATAAAATGAAAAAGATAATTTTCTTATTCTCTCTGTTGATTACTTTTACAATAATGGCTTGCGGTCACACTGGCAGAATGAATAATTCGATAGCTTCTGTTGATTGTGAAATTCTTAAAAGTACCTCTGCTATGCCAAACACTCCTTTATTAGAAAAGCCTGTGGCACTTCAGTCAATGTTAATACAGAAAAGTTTTGATTCGCAAATTGATTTATTAGAAAAGAAATTTTTAGTTAAACAATTGGACTTTAAAAAGGAAAGCAGTTACTACATAAATCCGGAGAAGATCAATAGTCTTTATACTTGTTTTCGTTCTGTATTTAAAAACGTTGAGCAAAGCGAAGAGCAGTACCTTTCAGAAACTATCGAAGTTCCATTTCCATATTCAATTGAATCTACTTTAGCAAATCAAAGTCGTTGGTTAGTTGAATCTGTATCTGGTTGGCGTTCTAAATATGATGAAAAATCAGACCTAACGAATATTAATATCGTATTAAGACCTCTCCAATGTGAATCAAAATGTGAAAAGTTTAACTTGTATGTTAATAACGAAAGTGAAATTCAACTCTCTCCAATTGAGCAATTGGAAAAGCCACCTTTCGATAAAGTTATGTTCGATAAGAGTGCATCATTAATTCATATTATAAAATTGAATCAGGCTTATGTGAGCACGCGAGATTATAAGGCGTACGAGTAGCGAGTGTGTCTAGGAACTGCCAATATTAACTCATAGTTTGCAAATCTGAACCAATAGGGTGATTTTTCGATCGATGTAATTGCGCATATTGATTGATAATGATATCCGCATTTTGATACCAAACGCCATTGGTTACCTGGCAATCGATACTGTCCAATCCCATATGGATGATCAGTCCAAATCCAATATATCGAGTTTTCTTCCAAAAGCAGGCTGCAAAATAAATCGGCAGCAACCATAAGTTATGCAACGGATGAAAATGAATGCTGCAGCGATTAGGATCGTAAATAGGGGTTGCCAATAAATGATCCAAGTCGACCGCCATGGTTAACATCATGACAAGATAAGCTTTCCACCAGTTCTTTTTAAATATCAAACTTACCAAAAGTGGAATCAAAAAGTGCAGGAATATATGCAGCATCTAAACTAAACTTTGCTTCGTAAAAAGTCATTATACTAACACACTCGAGGCTGCTGCTATGTCACTAACGTCTGAATCTCATCCCATCCCGCAAGAAGCGTTTGACTGGTACGACGAATACGCCCATGGTCAAATTGATCGACGAACATTTTTACAACGCATTGCATCATTGGGTGTGGTTGGGCTTTCTGCAGCAACGATTAGCTCCGCTTTGTTACCCAATTATGCGCAGGCGGAACAAGTTTCCTTTAATGATCCTGATATTTTGGCGACTTACCAGACTTTCTCATCGCCAAAAGGTCATGGTGAAGGTAGAGGCTATTTAGTTAAGCCGACCGTTGAGAAAGAAGAATTTCCAGTGGTTTTGGTGATTCATGAAAATCGTGGTCTTAATCCTTATATCAAAGATGTTGCTCGACGATTAGCGAAACAAGGGTTTATTGCTTTTGCTCCCGATGCGCTTCATCCACTGGGCGGTTATCCCGGTAATGACGATCAAGGAAGAACAATGCAACGCTCATTAGAGCGCGCTAAAATTGAACAAGATTTTATTGCGGCGGCGGAATATTTGCACGGGCATGAATTGTCGTCGGGTAAATTGGGCGCCGTTGGTTTTTGCTTTGGTGGTTACATCACTAACATGCTGGCAGGTGCCGTTCCAAACTTGCTTAGTGCAGGTGTACCTTATTACGGAACGCCTGCGGATGAGAGTTTGCAAGAGAAGATAAAAGCACCCCTGATGATTCAACTTGCTGAACTCGATAAACGTGTCAACGCTACCTGGCCTGATTACGAAACGAACTTGAAACGCCTTAAAGTCCCTTTTGTTATGCATATGTACGAAAAGTCTAATCACGGATTTCATAACGATTCTACTGCACGTTACAACGAAGCTATGGCGGAACTCTCATGGCAACGAACCTTAGAATTTTTCAAGCAATATTTGAAATAATAATGAGTCAATCTTGAGTTAGTAAAGAGTTAAATAGAGAGGTAATAAAATTAAGCTAAATATTTCTCTTATCCTTCCGCACTCGCGTTCATAGTCTATAGTGTTAGGGTGACAGGAGGAAAAGTATGAAGGTAAATCCATGGCGGAGCTCATCCATAAAAATTGCGTTAGAAGGTCGGTCTTTTATCGACATCAAGCGCATTCATATTGATGATTTTGATGAAGCAAATGATTTTTTAAACAGCTATGGATTTGATATGGACGATCCCAATGATCGTTCCGAGCTCTTCGACCTGAAACAAGAAGCGCAGCTTTTAATTGAAGAAGAGCTTTTAAAACCTAGCGAAAAGATCCCCGATAAGATTCTCGATATTTCGGATGTTCGTCAGTTATTACTCGATGCGTCTCAACCCAGACTGCGCCAACATGCCCAATGGTGTGGTGGGTTGCTCAAAGTTATCCATACTTTGGCGCACAGCTATTCGTATTTGAACGACGTTTATCATCGAGCGATACGAGAGCAAATTCTACAGCGATTTCAACCGCACATAAAAGAAACGGCTAATGGTGTTGAACTCGGTGATGTCGAGTTAGTGAAATTTGAAATGCGCCCAGAAAAGACTCGTCGCTCAGTCGCTATGAAGTTATTGCATAAAGCGGAAAATGTTTCGGCCGACATCTTCGATTGGATCGGTATTCGCTTTATTACCAAAAGTAAGGCTCAGGTACTGGATGTGTTAGCGTATTTACGTAATCATTACTTAATTGCTTACGCAAACTTAAAACCTTCGCGTACCCGAAATACCTTATTGGATCTTGATTGGTTAAAAATGCAAACTCGTGCAGGACATTCGATTGAGCAAATTAAACAAACGATAGAGTCACAACCATATCCGTCACTGGCCACGGCTGCTTCTGATAATCCGTTTTCTAGCATTGCGTATCACAGCATTCAGTTTACTTGTCGACAAAGAATTAAGATAGAACAGAGCTCTCAATCGTTGCGATTCTTTTTTCCATTTGAAATTCAAATTATGGACAAAGTTAGTTACGACAATGTCAGACAAGGATTGGCATCGCATGCTGCTTACAAGGAAAGACAACGACAGTTAATACGTCAAAGGGTGTTGGCTTTTTTAGATAAATAATTGTAAGAAAATTTAATTAAAAACTTAGAATAAAGTTTCCCAACATGCACAATCCTAGACTCGATTTGTTTCAGTTAGGTTTCACTTCTGTTAATTCAAAATGACCATTCGATGAAATAAATATGACATCTCTTAATGTCATATTTATGCAACTTTGTACGACTACTCTGCGAACCTGCAATAGTAAATGCATCAAAGATCCTTGCGGAGATAACAATGAATTTAACAAAATTACTTACCGCGAGTGCGGTTGCAAGCGCGTTAGCGTTAGCAGGTTGTACTGGCGATATTAAAATTAATGAAGGGGACGAAGTTGTAGTTGATCCGGGCCCAGGTCCTGGACCCGATCCTGATCCGGGTTCTTTCTGCCCGGACTTTGCTACGGAAATCAATGCGATTGGTTCGTTCAGTCAGGTTTGTGAGTTAAACGAAGATTACACTTTTACTTCAAATCAAACTCTGACAAATGACATTTTATGGTTATTAAACGGACGTGTTGCGGTTGGAAATGACAACGAAGACCCAGCGACCTTAACCATTCAAGCAGGGACGACCGTCATTGGTAACGAAGGTGATGACTTTTTAGTGGTTCGTCGTGGCTCTCAAATTAATGCCAGCGGTACACAAGGTTCACCAATTGTGTTCACTTCGTTCGAAGATGTGAATGGTGACGAAACCGGAATCGGTCAATGGGGTGGATTAGTATTACTTGGTAATGCACCTGCAAACTTGTGTGACGGAAATGGTGATTTCGACACCGACGCAACGGAACTTGCAAACTGTGGTATTGCTGCAGAAGGTGATGCTGGTCTTTACGGTGGTGACGATCCAAACGATAACTCAGGTACTTTGCGTTACGTTGTTGTAAAGCATGCGGGTAACTCTTTGGCTGCGGGCGACGAGCTAAACGGTATTACTTTCGCAGGTGTTGGTGATGCAACAACTGTTGAATACATTCAAGTTCACGAAAACCTTGACGATGGTGTTGAGTTTTTCGGTGGCTCAGTAAATATTAAACACGTTGTACTGACTGGAAACGGTGATGACAGTTTAGATTGGGCATTCGGTTGGTCTGGGCGTGCACAGTTCGTTTACATTCAGCACAATGATACAGCGGGTAACCGAGCTTTTGAATCGGACAACAGCGAAGACTTTCCTTTAACGGCGCCTGTTTCAGATCCAATGGTATCGAACGTTACTGTTGTGGGTGGCAATGTTCCTGATGAAGATTCAGAAGGTATTTTGTTACGTCACGGTACTGCGGGTCGTTTGCATAACATTGTTGTGACGGGTCCGAGTGGTATGGGTGAATGTTTGGAAGTGGATAGCTTTCCTGAAACTCGTGCTAACGCAGAAAGTGGTGATTTAATTATTACTCACTCAGTTGTTGCTTGTGATAATGCCGAAAACTTCAAAGGCACTGCGACAACTGGTGGTTTATCAACGGAAGATTGGTTCTTAGGTCAAACAGGTAATGCTGCTTACAACGGTTCTGCTGCATTAAACTTGGCCGCGAATGGATACCAACCACTTGTTGGTTCTCCACTATTGGGCGCAGGTATTGATGCTTCTACTGTTGATAGCTGGTTTGAGTCTACTGATTACATTGGTGCTTTTGATGGAACAACTGACTGGACAGAAGGTTGGACGGTTGGTGTTCGCGGCGGTTTTCCTGCTGACATTCAAAATGCTTTCGAGCGTGGACTAGCCTCGAATGTTTCGTCTGAATTCCCACAGATTACTGATAAACCAGTTTATCGTCTTTCTAACGGAACTACGTTTACTGAAGACACTACGTTAACCAACGATGCGCACTGGATTTTAGACGGTCGTATTGCGGTGGGTAACGATAACACCAACAACACAACGCTTTATGTTCAACAAGGCACAACGTTAATTGGTGAAACGGGTGATGACTTCTTAGTGGTACGTCGAGGTTCTAAATTAGAAGCCATTGGTTCGGTTGGTGCACCGATTATTATGACCTCTATCCAAGATGTTATTGGCCAAGAAACTGGCATTGGTCAGTGGGGTGGTTTGGTTCTTCTTGGTAAAGCGCCTTCAAATTTATGTGACGGTAATGGCGACAACGTTGCTGACGCGACAGAACTAGCAAACTGTGGTATTGCTGCCGAAGGTGATGCAGGTCTTTACGGTGGTGACGACCCAGAAGACAATTCAGGAACTCTTAAATTTGTTGTTGTTAAGTATGCGGGTAAAGCGCTTGCAGCGGGCGATGAGTTAAACGGAATTTCATTTGCTGGTGTTGGTCGTGGAACGACAGTTGACTACATTCAGGTTCATGAAAATCTTGATGATGGCGTCGAGTTTTTCGGTGGCACAGTTGACGTTCGTCACGTGGTATTAACCGGTAACGGCGATGACAGTTTTGACTGGGCATTTGGTTGGACCGGTCGTGCTCAATACGTTTACATTCAACATAATGACACGTTAGCAAACCGTGGTTTTGAGTCGGACAACAGCGAAGATTTTCCTGCGGCAACTCCGCTAACGTCTCCAACAGTATCGAACGTGACCATCATTGGTAACAATGCACCTGGCGGCGATTCAGAAGGTGTTTTACTTCGTCATGGTACTGCGGGTGTGTTACGCAACTTCGTGATCACTGGTCCTGCAGGCATGGGTGAATGTTTAGAAGTGGACGGTTTTGCAGAAACTCAAGCGAATGCTGAAAGTGGCGCATTAATCATGACTCACTCGGTTGTTGCTTGTGAAAACGGCGAAAACTTTAAAGGTACTGCGACCACTGGAGGACTAACGACAGAAGCGTGGTTCCTGGGTCAAGCTGGAAACTCTGCGTTTACAGATTCTTCGGCACTTAACTTACTGTCGGATGGATTCACACCACGTTCGGGTTCTCCGTTACTTGGTGCAGGATACGATGTATCAGCAGACGACAACTGGTTCCAACCAACGAACTTTATTGGCGCATTTAACGGTCAAGACAATTGGATGGACGGTTGGACTTACGGTGTTAACTCAGGAGTTCCTGGTAATGTTCCGTCAGCTTCGGATCGCGGTCTTGCGACTGATGCTTCAAGTTCTTTCCCACAAATTACTGACAAGCCAGTTTATCGTTTAGGCGCGGACACTGTTTTCACACAAGATACAGTGTTAACCAATGACAAACATTGGGTGTTACAAGGCCGAACAGCGGTTGGTAACGATAATGCTGACAGTGCGACGCTTTACATCGAGCCAGGCACTATCATTTTTGGTGAGTCGGGTGATGACTTCATGGTCGTTCGTCGTGGTTCTAAATTAGAAGCATTGGGTTCTGCTACGGCGCCTATCATCATGACTTCTGTTCAAGATGTGACTGGCCAAGCGACTGATATTGGTCAGTGGGGCGGTTTAGTTCTTCTTGGTAACGCACCGGTCAATCTTTGTGATGGAAATGGCGACTTCAATGCCGATGCAACAGAACTAGCAAACTGCGGTATTGCAGCAGAGGGTGATGCTGGACTTTACGGTGGTGACGATCCAGAGGACAACTCGGGAACGCTTCGTTACTTAGTTGTTAAGTATGCGGGTAAAGCTCTGGCGGCTGGTGATGAGTTAAACGGAATTTCATTCGCGGGTGTCGGCCGTGGTACTACGGTTGATTACATCCAGGTACACAAAAACCTGGACGATGGTGTTGAGTTTTTTGGCGGCACAGTTGACGTGAAGCACTTAGTGTTAACGGCAAATGGTGACGACAGTTTTGACTGGGCTTTCGGTTGGATTGGTCGTGCTCAATACGTATTAATTAAACATGATGCGTCTTTTGCTAACCGCGGTATCGAAGGTGATAACAGCGAAGACTTCCCGCAAACCACTCCAGTAACAAATCCTATCGTTGCAAACTTCACCATTATTGGTGCCAACAATGTTGACTCTGAAGGTGTGTTGTTACGTCACGGAACAGCGGGTGAACTTTATAACTTCATTATTACTGGTCCTGCTGGAATGGGTGAGTGTTTGGAAGTTGACAGTTTTGCTGAAACTCAAGCGAACGCAGAGAGCGGTGCCTTGATTATGGAGAACTCAGTTGTTGCTTGTGAGAACGGCGAGAACTTCAAAGGTATTGCAACCACTGGCGGCTTAACGACAGAAGCTTGGTTCCTTGCTCAAACGGGCAATGCGGTTATCGCTAATCAAGCTGGCGCGGTCACTAACTATGTTACTGCTACGACGACGGCTGCTCGTGACATGAATGCGATTGATAGCTGGTTTGACACAGTTGACTTTGTTGGTGCTGTCGGTTCTGACAATGACTGGACTGCTGGTTGGATTACGGTCGGATTGTAATCGAACATCACTTTTTACGGTGAGGCGCTTAGGCGCCTTATCGTCGTTAAAATAGTTTTATTCAGTATTTGTCATTTAAATTACTGACAAGTACTGAGCGGAGTTTAGTAATGTTTGTTAATAAAACTAATAAAATATCGCGCGCTGTGTGGCTTGCTTTAGCTGCTGGCTCAATGGCAATTTCAGTCCAAGCTCAGGAAGAACAGCCTGCAGAAGAACTCGAAGAAGTTGTTGTTGAAGGTAGTCGTTTACAAGGGACTGCACAGGCGGTTTTAGAAGAACGAAAAGCGCAAGCTTTTGTGGCTGACATTCTAGGGTCGGAACAAATTTCAAGAACCGGTGACAGCGATGCAGCTGCTGCGTTACGTCGTGTTACTGGCTTAACGTTAGTTGACGGAAAATTCATTTACGTTCGTGGTCTTGGTGAGCGCTATTCAAGCACTCAATTAAACGGCATGACGGTACCGAGTCCAGATCCAACTCGAGCAGTAATGCCGCTGGATTTATTTCCTTCATCCATTATCGAAAGTCTGAATGTACAGAAATCTTTTTCACCTGATATGCCTGCGCATTTTGGTGGCGGTAATGTTGATATTCGAACTAAATCACTTCCTCAGGAATCAATTTTCCAATTGTCAGCAGAACTAGGACACAACAGTAATCAATCTGCGACACCTTGGTACGCGGGTGGAAGTTCTTCTCGTGACGCTGCCGGTACAGATGACGGTACTCGTGTATTACCGGGACAATTAAATGGGTTGTTGCAAGGTGATGGTGTCGATGGTTTATCGCAAGCGCAATCAGTTTCACTGATGAGTTCATTGAATCGAAACATCGATGGTGAATTTATTAGTGTCGATCCTAATTACGGATTCGGCATGACTCTAGGTGATGCTTATGATGTGGGCAGTGAATCTCGTTTTGGTTTTTTAAGCGCGATTTCATACAAAAACAAATGGCAAGTGAGTAACGAACGAAACGTTAACAACCTTGCGATTTCTGGTGGTGAAACACGCATTAATGAATTCGCTGATGGATTCTCAACTGAACACAATGTTCGGGTGAGTGCGATGCTAAACTTTGGCTATGAGTTTAATTCGAATCACAAAGTTGAATTCAACAATATTTATCTTCAAGACACCAAAGATCGTTTGCGTAACCGCCAATTCGAATCAACCAATACAATTAATGAGCCAGAAGAAGAGCGTCGTAAAGTTGATATTATTTACGAAGAGCGTGAGCTTTATTCGCAGCAGTTAAAAGGTATGCACACGTTAACTGACTTAAATAATCTGGGGCTTGATTGGTATTACAGTGACAACCGAGCTAGACGTTATGCACCGGGTGGGTTCGAAGCTACCTTCCGAGTGGACATTGATCCTGTAACAGGTGCTCGATCTGAATCACTTGCTCGAGAGTCCAATACCTCTTACACATGGCAAGACTTAAGAGATGACGGTGAAAGTTACGGTTTTAATCTGTCATATCCGGTATACGGAGCTGATTACGCATTAACATGGAAAGCCGGTGGTGATTTTTATAAGAAAAATCGTCGTGCAAATAGCGTCGGTTTAGAAATTGAAAGTTTCACCATACCTGCACAATTCCTTCAAGGCGGTGATTACTCTGATATTTTCTCAGATACGAATATCAATGATCCTGATTTTCGTGTTGGGTTTGAAGATGCGACGTCAACCGGTGATAAATATGCAGCGGCGACTTTACTTGATGCAGCGTATTTTATGGCGGATTACGAAAAAGGTAATAACTGGCGATTTACCGGTGGTTTCCGTTGGGAAGATTTCCGCCAGGTATCGATTCCTTTTGAAAGTCATACTAACTTTTTTGCCGTTGATACAGCAGAAATTAATGATCTGATCTTTAAAGAAGACGATATTTTCTTATCGTTAGCGGCAACCTATATTGTTGATGCCGAGCAACAATGGCGCTTCAACTATTCACAGACGGCTATTCGACCTGACCTACGTGATATTGCTACGACATTTTATATTGATCCTCTTACTGAGTTTTTAGTGCGTGGTTCAACGTCACTTCAAAGCTCCACCATTAACAACTTTGATGTTCGTTGGGAATGGTATATGGATACGGGTGAAAACTTGTCGGTCGCTTTTTTCTATAAAGACATTGATAAACCGATTGAACAAATCGAATTACCAAGTGCTACAGAAGGTGCTCCACAATTACTAACTGCGAACGCAAAGTCGGGTGAGTTATTTGGTGTGGAAATGGAGTTCTTAAAAGACTTATCATTTGTTGGTGACGAGTGGGCTAACTTCTTTGTAACCGGTAACCTAACTTTATCGGATTCTGAAGTTAATATCGGAATCGATGATGGCGCATCAAGTTTGTTTGTTCAACAGTTAGCTGAAGCATTAAACACAGTTCTTGGTCAGGTGACCGACGTTATTACTAACAATAAACGTCGTTTGATTGGTCACTCAGAATGGGTTGTGAATATGCAGTTAGGTTGGGATTCTATGGACAACAACCATTCTGCTTCTTTAGTTTACAATGTTTTCGGTCCGCGGATTATTGTTCCAGGCGTGCGCGGAATTGCAGATGGTGAAGAGCAGTCATTCCATTCACTTGATGCAGTTTATACTTGGTACGCGACTTACGACAGTACGTTAAAAGTACGTGTGAAAAACTTGTTGGATGAAACAAAAGAAATTCGTCAGCAAGGTGTTGCGATTTTGGAAGAAGATCCTGGCACTGAGTTTACGATTTCTTATACAACAAATTTTTAAGATCGATTGGTAGAGGGATTTCTTTAAAGGACGTTTTTTTAGGAGCCTTTTTTAAGAAGCTTCCTCTACCAACTCTCTGATTTCATTGATATATGACATTAAGATGACACTTAAAAGTCAGTTTAATGTGTTTATATTTAATCGAGATGTCATTTTCCGTTCACATAACCGTCACATTTCAAATCTAAACTTTGCCTCGTTACCCAGTCATTAATTTGTAATGAACCTGTAACAAAAATTTTGATTCGTGAGTTTGAATTACATCTGCTGGATTGAAAGTTAATGAAACTTAAATCACTTTCCCAGTTTTCGAAGTTTCACTCTTACATTGCTTAAGAACTAGCAGATGTAATTCAAACTCATGAAATTTTATTTGGGAAGTCGACAGTTAGTCGCAAATGTTTAGTAGTTCGTTTTGGGAGTGTGTTATGAAGCAATTATCCGTATTGATTATCGGATTGGTTTCTGTGTCTTATGTTTCGGCACAGAATCTAGATCCTGTGATCGCAAAAAGCTCTAAGATTAATCAATCTGCTGCCCAGTCGCAGCAAAAGATCGATAAAATTAGTGATCAAATAGATGACAAGTTACAACAGTTTAAATCGGTAAATAAAGAAACTGATGGTCTTAAAATCTATAACCTCCAACTTAAAAAGCAAATTGAAAATCAAATTGTTGAAATGCAAGAGCTCAATGATTCGATTGACAAGGTGAGTGTTATTGAGCGTCAAATCACGCCGTTGATGCTACGAATGGTTGCTGGTCTTGAAGAGTTTGTAAGTCTTGATATTCCATTTTTGGCTGATGAACGCGCTCAACGTGTCAGCTCGCTAAAAGAAATGATGGATAAATCTGATATTGCAGTGTCTGAAAAATTCCGACGAGTATTAGAAGCTTTCCAAATTGAAATGGATTATGGCCGCACTATCGAAGCTTACACTGATACCAAAGAAGTTGATGGTCGTGTTCAAGACGTAGACTTCTTACGAATAGGTCGAATTGCATTAATGTATCAATCTCGTGATGGTAAATCTCTTGGAATCTACAACAAAGAGTCCGGGCAGTGGGATTCGCTTGATTCTAGCTATTCTTCAAAAATCTCAAAAGGTCTCAAAATGGCTCGTAAACAAATGGCCCCTGATCTTTTAACAGTACCATTATTCGCAGCAGAATAAGTTAGGAGTTTAATCATGAGAAAATTTATTCAATCTTTACTTATAACAACTGCTGCTTCTTTGAGTTTTACCTTAGCCGCAGCAGAGAAAACATCGTTAGATGATTTATTGAAAAAGTTGGAGCAAGGCACCTATCAGCAAAACCAACAAAATCAACAACGCGAAGCTGAGTTCATTAAAAAACGTGCACAGCAAGATGAAATGTTGCAGCAAGCGATTGCGCAAAGAGACGCCAAACTGGCGACCAGCGAACAGCAAGAAACTGTTTTCGAAGCAAATGAAGCGAAACTTGCTGACTTGAATCAGGCGCTTGATAAGCGCATGGGCAGCTTAAAAGAACTATTTGGTGTTTTACAGCAAGTGGCTGGCGATACCACAAGTAAATTCGACAATTCACTGATTTCCATTCAGTACCCAGGTCGTGGAGAGTTCTTAACGGAGCTTGCAAAAAAAATGGGGTCGTCTTCTAAGCTTGCTTCAATTGAAGAAGTTGAACAAGTTTGGTTTGAAATTCAGCGAGAGATTATCGAATCAGGAAAAGTAACTTCGTTTACTACTCCAGTGGTAATGGTTGACGGTTCACAAGTTGAGCAAGAAATTACTCGAATTGGAAACTTTAACATTGTTGCTAATGGTAAGTATCTTGAGTACACAGATACAGGAACCGTAGCTGAGATGTTACGACAGCCTTCCAGTCGTTTTACCAGTACTATTGAAGACTTAGAAAGCACTAACAGTGGACTTGTTGGTGTGGCGATCGATCCAACGGGAGGAAGCATTTTAGGATTGCTGGTTCAAGCGGCAAGTACTCAAGAGAAAATTGAACAAGGTGGAATTCCTGGTTATATCATTATCGCTGTTGGTTTAATTGCACTTTTAATTTCTATTGAACGCTTTATTGCATTGTTTATCACTGAGCGAAAAGTACTGGCTCAACTTAAGTCTACAGAAATAAAAGACAATAATCCTTTAGGTCGAATTCTAAAAGTGAAAGAAAAATATCCTTCGGTTGCAGTTGATACTTTAGAGTTGAAGCTAAGTGAAGCGATATTAAAAGAGCTACCAAAAATCACGCGTAGTATTACTTTTGTGAAAATAATCTCTGTTGTTGCTCCTTTATTAGGATTACTTGGAACTGTAACAGGAATGATTAATACCTTTGAGTCGATTACTTTATTTGGAACAGGCGATCCTAAGTTAATGGCTAATGGTATCTCTCAAGCATTGGTAACAACCGTACTTGGTCTGGTTGTTGCGATTCCTACTGTTCTTTTATACACCTGGTTAAACACTCGCAGTAAAAATATTGTCCATATTTTGCAAGAGCAAAGTGCTGGAATTATTGCTGAGCGTGCTGAGCAAGGAGCGTAAAGAGAATGGTTTTCCTTACTGAGTCAATAGACGCGATTCGAGCTTTTCTCGAAACCGGCGGCGTGGTGCTCAGTTACATTGCGGTTCTAATATTTTTGATGTGGATCTTAATCTTAGAACGGCTTGCTTATATGTGGTTTGGGTATCTAAGTTACCGTAAATCTGTCGTGACTGCGTGGCAGTCACGTCCTGATAGAAACTCGTGGAACGCCGAGCAAATTCGCATAATGTGGATTTCAAAAGCAAAAATAAAACTGAATCAGTCTCTACCAATGATTCAAGCAATGGTCGCACTTTGTCCTTTGCTTGGTTTGTTAGGAACGGTTACCGGAATGATAGAAGTTTTTGATGTGATGGCGATAGCGGGCACCGGAAACGCTCGCTCAATGGCGGGCGGTGTATCAAAAGCAACCATACCGACAATGGCGGGTATGGTTGGTGCTCTATCAGGCGTATTTGCAAGCACTTATTTAAAGCGTGTAGCTAAGCGTGAAGCAGAATTATTGGAAGACAAATTAGTGCTTGATCACTAGTTTGTGGGAGAAAGAACATGCGACAACCTTTTGCAAAAATATTTGATGAAGATGAAGAATCAGAAATCAACATGACTCCAATGTTGGACGTTGTGTTTATCATGCTTATCTTTTTCATCGTGACAGCTTCTTTTGTTAAAGAATCTGGAATTGAAGTAAATCGACCAGAAGCAGCGACTGCGGTAAAGAAAGACCGAGCCAGTATTTTGGTAGCGATTAATACTAAAAATGAAATTTATATTAACCGTCGAAAAATCGATGTAAGAGCCGTTCAGGCAAATATCGAAAGGCTCCATGCCGAAAACCCTCAAGGTTCGGTTGTGATTCAGGCGGATAAAAAGTCCAATACAGAAACTCTGGTCAAAGTTATGGACGCAGCGCGTTCTGCCGGCGTTTATGATGTTTCATTAGCCGCGGAGAATTAAGCCGCTATGAAACGTTTTATCACTGCAACATTGTTGGCCTTGTTTGTAACAGCTGGTTTATTTGTAACGATGTTAGCGCTTATTAAAACGGGTGAGGGTGGTTTGTCTGAACCACCTGAAGGTCGTGTACTTGATTTTGTACGTGTAAAGCAAGACGAAACAGTACAAAAGAAAGAGCGCAAACCAGAAAAGCCGCCACAACCAGAAGAGCCACCACCCGATTTACCACAGCCGCAAATCGATCCTTCTAATGTATCCGACACTGATTCAAATATGTCATTTCAAGCTGATTTGAGTGCGGATGCAGGACTGCAAGGTGGAATGTCTCTCGATGCCAGCGATGGAGAATATTTACCGATCGTAAAAGTACAACCGATTTATCCTCGCAGAGCATTGCAAAGGGGAATAGAGGGGTTTGTGATTGTTGAATTTACAGTGACACCACAAGGCACAGTAGTTGATCCGAGTGTTGTTCAGGCAGAGCCTGAAGGGATATTTGATCGTGCCGCAATGGATGCCGCTATGAAGTTTAAATACAAGCCTCGAGTGATCGATGGTAAGGCTGTTTCTGTACCTGGTGTACAGAATCAAATCACATTTAAAATGCGATAAATGGGAGTAAAAAAATGAACATTTTAATTAACACAGTTTCGTTTTTTCTTCGTCTCGCAACGTTAATGCTTATTTTTAATGGTGCGCCATTTGTTATGGACTCTGTTTTTAATGGTAGTAACTTTGCTAGCGTGTATGCTGAAGATTCAAATAAGAAGAAGCGACGTTATCCTGCTTTGCGTTCGCGTGTCTTTGCTCAATTAGAAACGGCGCAAAAATTGGCCGATGAAGGCAAAGTTAAAGAAGGTCTGACGTTTCTAAAAGATATGGAAAGACGTGTTGATCAGCTTAACTCTTATGAGGCGGCCATGGTCTACAATTTTATGGCTTTCATTCATTACGGTGCTGATGAGACTAACTTGACGATTCGTGCATTTCAGAAAGTGTTGGAGCAAGATCCCATTCCAGAAACTCTGGAGCAATCAACTCTTTACAGTTTGGCTCAACTAAACATGCAGATCGAAAAATACGACGAGGCGATTAACTACATTAATCGTTGGTCGAAAGTCAGCGGCGACTCAGGGAATTCGAAAAGCGAAGGCTTACTAGCGAATGCTTATTATGCAAAGAAAGATTACCCACGCGCGCTAAAGCATTTGGATAAATCTATTGCATTAGAAAAAGCAGATGGTGGTGTGCCTGCAGAAAACGTTTTGATCTTAAAGCGAGCGGTGCACTATGAGTTGAACCAACCAAAGTTAGTGACGGCGGTTTCTGAAGATTTGGTTCGATATTACAGCAAACCAAAGTATTGGATTGAGCTGGGCAATATGTACGGTGAAGTTGGCGAAGAAGCGAAGCAAATGGCCGTAATGGAAGCGGCACATCAGCAAGGCTATGTCACTAAAGGTACGGATCTCAAAAACTTGGCTCAGCTTTATTACATGAATGGTGCTCCATTCAAAGCGGCTAAATTAATGGATGAAGCTTTTGAAAGTGACAAGCTTGAGAAATCGCTTAAGAACCTTGAGTTTCAATCGCAAGCTTGGATGGTTGCGAAAGAGTTTGATAAAGCGATCCCTGTGCTAGAAGAAGTTGCGTCTCAATCAGACTCGGGTGATGCCTATGGTCAACTCGCGGAAGTATACGTAAATCAGGAAGAGTGGATAAAAGTTATTGAGTACGGTGAAAAGGCTTTAGATAAAGGGCAACTCAAAGACTCAGAAACGGTCCACATTGCCATGGGAATGGCTTACTTCAACTTAAAGCAATACGATCGCTCGACCGATCAATTTACTCAAGCTAAGTCTAATGAGAAGTTTGGCAAGATGGCTGAGCAGTGGATTGCGTATGTTTCAAAAGAGAAAAGTAAACGCCAACAACTGGTTATGGAATTTGGCGAAGAAATAGAACAATTATAATAATACTAAGCGACACTCCCTATTTTCCCACGGCCGCATGCGGCCGTTTTTTTGTTTTTAAGAATCTCTCTCACCACAATAAATTTAAATTTGATTGTCTAGATTTCCCCATGCGGTAGAAACTAGATCTTGGGGATTGTTAAACTGCTGGTTTACTAGCCAATTGGTGATGTATTCTGCGGTATTAGGGAAGTTCGCCTTTTTAGGATTAAACTCTTTCAGCCAATTTTCCAAATCAGTGTGATTAAATTCCGAGCTTACGTTAGCATAACCAAGCTGTTCTAATACCAATGCATTTGACAATTGTTCCATCTGTCCTGCGACCGGTTGTAGGTAAAGCTTTTTCCCAAGTTGTATTGCTTCACTGGCGAGCATAAAGCCAGCGCCGCAGACAACACCTTCGGAACTCATTAAGTCACTTTGAAAACCAGTTCTTGAAAAAGGCCTTACATGAATATGACCATCATTGGTAGCACTCTCTACTTTTGCATAAATGTAAAACTCATTATCTGAGAAAGGTTTTACTAACTGAATTAAGTTTTCCAGAGATTGAAATGGAAAATAAACTAAAATTTTATTCTTGATTACAGCGCCTTGTTGCTCCTTTGACTCAATAATTGGCGGTAATATTGGTTGGTTAAAATGATGCCAATGCACACCGATAGGTAAATTAACAGGAGCAAACCATTTCATTATCAAGTCGGTTCCAACGTTACTGCCTTTTTTAGGTATGTCATACAAAAATGCTGATTGATGTGATAATCCGATTGAAAATACTTTTTGGTTTCGTGCAGCCCATGCTGTAACAGGTTCAAAGTCGTTTATGACAATATCGTAACCAGAGCAGTCGAATGATTTTATATCTTTCCATAACTGTTTGAAATTCAATTGAGATGCTGTTTTAAATGGTTTGATTTTTCCATGCTCGGTTACGAAAGTAAGACCTCGAAATGATTTGTAATCGCCAAAGCATTCCATATCAAAGAAATCATGTTTTGGTCTTCCACTGAATACCCATTGCACATCAGCATTAATTTTACTTAATGCACTAGCCATGACTCTAGCTCTTGTAATATGACCGTTTCCGGTACCTTGAACACCGTATAAAATTTTCATTATTGGAAATTAATCTTGGTTGAAGAAAAACGTAATTGATTCGGCCAGTGATGGCTCGAATATTATTGCTATGGCACTGCTCATAATTCCGAGAAATGCTCCAGCCGCAATGTCGCCTGGATAATGAACTCCAAGCAGTATTCTGGATAATCCAACTAAAAAAGCAAATATGAAAAAAGAGATGCTCCAAAGGCCATAAAACATGAAAAACATGGAAGCAAATACAAATGCCGCTGCTGTATGACCTGAGGGAAAACTAAATTTATCTGAAGGCTGAATCAATGACTTAAATGTCGCTATTTTTTCGGCTGGACGATCTCGTTTGATCGTGTTTTTAAGTATTAAATAGCTTGAGACGTTAATCGTAAACGCGAGTAATGTGGTTTGAAAAAATTGCGAACCAGACAAGGTATCAAAATACAAAACCGTTAGACCAATAAAAAAATAAGCAGGTCCGTCACCAAGTCGTGATATTATTCGAGCGCTTTTTTGTGCGAACTGACTGGTGTTTCCATTCACCGTTAAAAAGATTTGAGTATCGTAATATTGCGCACGTTGTAAGAATGCGTTCATAACGTTAGCTCAGAATAATATGCAGTTTTCATGATGCAAAGATTGCCGATTAGCAATTGCAGTTCGATGACTGTTTTTTGAACATTCGATGACACTGTGTATTTAATTGACGTTTTATTTTATTCAGGAGAATTTGATGGGTAAGCCAGGAAAGACAGGATTTTCTCGGATATGGGATGCTTTTTTTTATTCCATGAAGGGTTTTGCTTCAGCGTGGCGACACGAGGCTGCTTTTAGACAAGAAATGATGTTGGCGGTAGTGTTGATTCCGTTGGCTTTTTGGCTTGCCGAAACACATATTGAATTAATTTTATTGATCAGTAGTGTGCTTTTGGTTTTGCTTGCTGAATTAATTAACTCATCTGTTGAAGCGGTAGTCGACAGAACTGGAACTGAGCATCATGAACTTTCTGGTCGAGCAAAAGACATTGGCTCAGCCGTGGTCTTTTTGAGCTTTGTCATGTTGGGAGTTGTTTGGGGCATTATTGCTTACAATAGATTTGTTATTTAAAAGCTCTTATCTATAACCAATAGGTATCAATATTCATCTTTTTAAATTAAATGTCTTCAGTTTTTAGCCGATAAAGAGAGACGAGTCGAAAAGTAGGTCGCGTATTACCGTGACTGAAATAGGTATTGAAGAGGTTAATTATGCAAATTGATGGATTATCTGCTGCCCTGGGCGGGTTTCAAAATGCAGTAAACAGAGCTGGTCAAGCAGCGCAAGACATCGCATCTTCCAGTAGCCGAGAAACCGGAACTCAGGATTTAGTAAAACCACTAGTTGAGTTAAAAGTGGCAGAGAGAGATGCTGAGGCAAATGCTCGAGTAATCGAAACAGAAAACAAAATAATCGGCAGCATAATTGATATAAAGGCTTAATCCAGTTATTCCGGACTACGCTGGGCTGGTAGGCAGTCTCAACTATGATCATTAACTCAACGCCAATATTTGTTCCCATTAGTACTGCTAATGTTCCTACAGAAACAGTACGCAATGAGACTCGCCTTCAAGAAAGAATACCCGAAACCAAACCTTCTACTGAAAATGTAAATTTAAAGCCTGGCGCGGACGACACGAACGCCAGCAATCGCTCTGAAAATAGAGGGACTCAAGAGAGCCAAGACAATCGATCGGTTAACGAGCGCTCTGATAATCCTCAAGGTGATAATGAGAAAGACGGCGAAAGTCAGCAAGAGCGCCAAGAGCAAAGACAAGAGCAGGAAAACAAGCAACAAGTTGAACAACTCAAAAGCAGAGATAGAGAAGTTCGCGCTCATGAAGCTGCCCACGCTGCTGTGGGAGGGCAATACGCTGGAGCTCCATCATACACCTTCCAAACTGGCCCTGACGGCAGGCGTTATGCGGTCGGAGGGGAAGTGCCAATTGATATTGGTGTAGTGTCAGGCAATCCGGAAGCTACGATTAGAAAGATGCAGCAAGTTCGTAGAGCTGCGCTCGCACCGCAAGATCCATCAGCTCAAGACCAAAGTGTTGCTGCTCAAGCTACTGCCCAGGAGGCTGCTGCGAGGGCGGAGCTAGCGCAACAACGTCGAGATTCAAATCAATCCAGTTCTGATCCCAATGAAAATGGCTCTAAGTCACGCTTTGAAATTCGTCTTCAGCGTTTGGGAGCCGTAGATTCAAACGAAACCGGCTCCAGCTTAAGCGTTGTCGCTTAAATCTCCCTTAAAGGACTTCATTTACAACGGAACATGAAATATTGTTTGAAATTACGTATAGTTCGCACACCGTGAATTATTGAGATCCGATGGGTTGCAAGCCGATAAACAAAAGCGACCGTTCCTAAAATGGGCGGGCGGGAAGTATCGTTTAATTGATCGCATATCTGCCAGCTTACCCAGCGGAAAGCGCCTCATAGAGCCTTTCTTAGGGTCGGGAGCGGTATTTTTAAACACTAACTACGAGCAATATTTACTCTCTGACATTAATCCTGATCTGATATCATTGTATCAGCAGTTAAAAGACGACGACGAAGCGTTCATAGAGTATGCGCGGCAATTTTTTACGCCTGATTATAATAAATCCAAACGTTATTACGAACTAAGAGAAGAATTCAACGACCTGGTTCCCGGGGTTCGGAAGGCAGCTCTATTTTTGTATTTTAACCGTCATGGCTATAATGGTTTATGCCGATATAACCTGAAAGGCGGATTTAACGTACCTTTTGGAAAATACAAGAAGCCATATTTTCCGGAAGAAGAAATGAGAAACTTCGCGCTGAAAGCGCAACGTGCCACATTTGTTTGTCAGGATTTCGAAAAAGTCATGCAGCGCGCGAGGAAAGGTCACGTGGTGTACTGTGATCCTCCTTACGTACCAATCTCGCCAACCGCGTACTTTACCAGTTATGCGAAACATGGTTTTTCTCTTCATGACCAAGAACGGTTAGCTTATCAGGCGAAACGTTTGTCTCAGAGAGGAGTGACAGTTGTTATCTCTAATCATGAAAATGCAGTGACAAGAGCTATGTACCGAGAAGCTAAGTTGACAAGTTTTCCGGTAAGACGATTTATAAGTTGTAATGGTAAGACCAGAGGTAAAGCAGACGAATTGCTTGCTATATTTGGCTAATTATAAACCTAATGCTCATTCTCATTTGGAATATAGCAAAAGGTATATAATGAAACCGTTCACAAAATATGTAAAATGTAATTAATAAGGCTCCATAAGGCCAGATCCGTGTCTTATAATGTTTAAAAAATGTGAACATCTTCTCAGACGGAGATGGCCCAAAACGTGAGGAGAAATAGACGAGTGAAAGTCGTAGCAACGCACCGACTCGCAGAAGCGAAGGAGAAGTTCCCAGCTTCTAAGACAGCATTGGATGGCTGGTATCGAATCATGAACTTTACTGATTTTACTTCCGACATCTCACTGAGACGGTCTTTCTCTGAGATTAGGAACAACGGGAATGAGTACTGGTTTCTAGTTCCCGGTACAACTTTACTGCTTAAAGCAATAGTCAATTTTACAGCTCAGGTCGCCATGGTCAAAGATGTGCGTCCGGGTGTAATGTAACAGTAGCTAAGGGACAAGTGATATGAATGAAAAACTACAGCAAGCTATAGAACATTGGGATGCGGTTGCTCCGCTAATTCAGCGTCCTGAATCGGAGCGAGACTACGAGTCGCTAGTGTCGCAGCTAGAAGAAGCAATGGTATTGTCCTCAGACGATCACCATAGCCCTCTCAATCCTTTGATTGAAAGCATGGCACACGCTGCGCAGCAATACGAAGAGAAGTTCTTAGTAAACGAAGTGGGCGGTGGCGTTTCTGCACTTAAATATCTTATGAAAGTTCATAAGATTAAGCAGTCTGACTTAAAAGAAGTCGGCAGCCAAGGTGTAGTGTCTGAAATACTTAATGGTAAGCGATCACTTACCGTTCGACACATAAGAGCATTGTCTAGACGTTTCTCAGTTAGCCCTAATGCTTTTTTAGAGCCATAAAGGCCAACTGAACTAAAAATAGATGTAATAGACGTTCGGGTTTCTAGTTTTACTGAGCGTATTAAGACTTGTTGTAGCTTTAAAAGCCAGCGGATGCTGGCTTTTTGTGTTTATTGCTTTTGCATATTTTCAGATGCTATCCGATAGTTTTCCTAACATAGGCTCCAGGAGCATCTTCGAGTGGGAGTAGCTGGCCCTTTTCGGGATCTCTAGCATCGACTTGTTCAGAATTGTTATTATTTAACCATTCCATCCAGTGAGACCACCAAGAACCATCTGTTTGCTCTGCCTTTTCTCTCCATTCTTCTGCTGTCTTTTCGAGTTTTGAATTAGTAAAAAAGCAGTATTTACCACTGTCTGCGGGATTAATAACTCCAGCAACGTGTCCTGAACCTGCTAGTACGTACTCAACTTCCCCTCCCATGAGCTGAGCTCCAAGATAAGTACTTTTCCAAAGTGCAATATGGTCTTTTTCTGCTGACAGGAAGTAACAGGGAATATCAATTTTTCTTAAATCTATAGAAACGCCGTCGAGTTCAATACCGCCAGGCTCTTTGAGTTTGTTTTCAAGGTACATGTTCTTTAGATAGAAACTGTGCATTGCCGCTGGAAGGTTTGTTGCATCTGCGTTCCAGTACAGAAGATCAAACTTTGGCGGCTGTCGACCCATCAAGTAATTATTAACGTGGTAGTTCCAGTGCAAATCCTTTTCGCGCAACATATTGTAAGCAAGGGCTAGCGCTCTCCCATCTAAAATCCCCTCGGCTTGCATTTGCTGATCTAGAATGTCCAATTGCTCCTGTGAAAGGAAGCAGCCAAGTTCTCCTGGATAAGTGAAGTCCAATAAAGTAGTGAAGAAAGTAGCTGAAGCGATTCGTTTATCATTTTTTGCTGCCATGTAAGCCAAAGTTGAACCTAACAAGGTGCCACCGAGGCAATATCCAAGAGCATTTAAGGACTGTTCACCTGTCGTTTCTAATACGGCTTCGACTGCAGCAAGAACGCCTTCCGTCATATAGCTTTCAAAGTCTTTGTCACGATGAGAGCTGTCAGGGTTTACCCAAGAAATCATAAACAAAGTTTGACCTTGCTCTACGACCCATTTGGCGAGTGAGTTTTCTGGAGTTAAGTCCAAAATGTAATATTTATTAATCCACGGAGGGACAATAAGTAACGGTTTTTTGGCTACTTTTTTCGTTGTCGGCGTGTATTGAATGAGCTGGATCAGGTCATTTTGAAATATCACTTTGCCTGGAGTGACGGCTAAGTTTTTTCCTGGTTTAAAAGCCTCCAGATCCGTCATTTTTATGGTATTCAAACCTTTTCCTCGTTCGAGGTCTTCAAGGTAGTTCTTTAACCCGAGTAACAGGTTCATACCTCCGGAGCGTTGGGTTTCAGCTAATGCGACAGGGTTAGTCAATAAGTAATTACTAGGTGCTACCGCAGACAACCATTGGCGAGTAAAAAATTTAACGCGCTCATGAGTGTCTTGATCCAAGTCCGGAATTTTATTAATCAAATCTTTGGTTGTTGCTTCAAAGTTGAGATAAAGGTCTTTAAGTTGCTGAAATCCTGGTTGCTGCCACTCTTGATCGTTAAATCTGCGGTCGTTGAATTGCACCTGATGCTGAAACACAGCTTGTAAACCTTCCGTGAGTTTCAGTTGGTACTCTTGCATCAGTTCTGGGTGCTCGCTTAGCCGAGAAAAGGCTTCCGTCATGTCTTTTGCCATAAGCGATTGTCGTTGAAAATCAAACCAAAGTCGGTCTGCGTTGCTTTTCATGAGTTCTGCGGCGGACTGCATTTGCTCGCTAAGTTTTTGAATAGACTCGATAAACTCTTTATGCTGGGTCTCATAAGTCGACATAGTAGGCCTCAGATTGCTTAACGAAAGTTTAAGTATTTCGGTATCGCAGTTTGGTGCGACGTACCGGCTTTTTTGATGATGCGCTGCAATAGTTACAGTGTCGCGAATTCGGATAAAAAAGCAATAGGTATTGTAAATTTTATTCTTTGTGCAAACTGGTAGGATGACTTGTAAAGTTCTTTATTAACAATAAGTTAGATTAAAATTTCGAGATAAATTTAAATTATCTCAAATTGTTCACTAAATAACCGCTGTTCATATATTGCGCCGCACAAAAATATTGTCTATGCTGTACCGCAACATAAACAAAAATGCAGCAAGGGAGAACCACAATGTTTACACAAGCTATTAATTCTTGGGCTGACCAAAGCAAAGCGTTCTTTGAGCCTGTTATAGAATTTAACCAAATTGCATTGAGCCAAGCGCAAAAAGTTGGCGAGAAGCAGTTGGCGTTGGTTAATGACTACGCAAAGCTCGGTCTAGAGCAGCTTAGTAAAGCCGCAAAAATTACTTCAGCTGAAGATCTTCAAAAAGCGGCTGAAGAGCAATTTAAATCAATTCAGACTATTAACGATAAAGTTATGAAAGATTCTGCAGAGTTAGTTGCTCTTGGCCAAGAGTTAGGCGCAGAGTGGAAAACTTTCGCGGATAGTAAGGTTGAAGCAACTGCTAAGACAGTTAAAGCGAAAGCAAAAGCTTAAGTTTTAACAAAAAGCTTAAGAGTGAAAAAGCCAGCGTCAGCTGGCTTTTTTGTTGCTGTCAGTTATTCAGAAGTGTCAGCCTGAAAACGTAAATTTTTAGCTTGCTGCCTGATAGTCGGAAATCGTGCTTTGAACAAACCAGATAATCGAGAGCACGAAGATGATCGCCATGATAATGCCCACAAAAATGTAATCTGCGGCACTGCCTTTTTCGAAGTCTTGTTCGCGTTTAGCTTCGCTTTGAACGCCGAACATAGCGGCAAGCACGCTTTGAAGTACTCCAAAGATACCAGGTTTATTTTGCTTTTTTGACGAAGAATTATTTGGCTTATTGGGGACTTGTTCTGATTTTTCGGTCGATGAAGTATCTGACATTTGGCAATGATTTTATATTAATGTAATTGGGAATATCGTCTAGATCAGTAGAAAAGTTCTATTATGTCTTGAAAGTGAAGACTTCCTAACTTGTGATAATTAAAGGTCTTTTCTAGCCAGGTGGGTTCTTGAGTCGCACTTTTGTTGTCGTCTTCTTTTGCTATTTTGTCTTCTTCAAGCTCTTTCAGGCATTGTTTCGCTTCGCGTTTTTCAATTGGTTGTTCTGAGTTGGTCGCAGCTAAATGTTGTTCTGATGTTGCAACATCGGCAACCGAAGAAAAGCTCAAAGTCGCCAAGCATACTGATATCAGCATCACTTTTAAACGCATGTTCAATACCTCCGGCGAAATCGACAATGTTTGAGTATACTCAAACGATTTTGAAAAAGCGAGAGTTCATTTTTTGAACTGATTTTAGGTTTTAGCACTTTATTTAACTTTATTAAGTGGTGTTGATTTGGCTTTGCTAATACTAGAACTGTTCTTTTTCGAGTAAAGCATTGCGAGTTCAAGTGCCTGATGCAGGTTTAGCCTAGGATCCACCAGAGACTGATATTGTTGTCGCAATTGCTCTTCTCTGACTTTGCCATGCCCGCCAACACATTCGGTAACGTGCTCTCCAGTGAGCTCTAAATGCACACCCCCAAGAACGGAGCCTTCTGCAGCATGAATATCTCGGCTTAGTAATAATTCATCGACAATATGCTCGAAGTAGCGGGTTTTGAATCCATCTTGTGTCGTCATAGTATTTCCATGCATAGGGTCGCAAATCCAAGTCACTGTAAAATTATTTTCTTGAGTGGTTTTAATGAGTTGTGGCAATAGTTCTTTCACCTTACTGCAACCAAGCCGGGTTATTAATGTAATTCGCCCAGGCTCGTTTTCAGGATTCAATTTAACAATGATTTTTGAAAGCCAATCAGGTGACATGCGAGGGCCTACTTTAATTGCTATCGGATTTTCAATGCCTCGAAGGTACTCAATGTGTGCTGAGTCCGGCTTGGCTGTTCTCATGCCTACCCAGGGTAAATGAGTTGATAAATTAAACCATCGATCTTCCACGTTGCGAGTTAGTGCTTGTTCGTAGTTTAAGTGAAGTGCTTCGTGACAAGTGTAAAAGTTAGATATTAATTTTGTCGCATCAGGTTCTAACTGTTTCATTAATTGAAATGCTTTTTGAGCCTCTCTCATTGCCTTGCGGTAGCTGTTTGGCGCGCTCTCATGGAGTAAATGCTCTTTGTCCCATGCCTCTGGGCGACAAAAATTAGCAAGATGTTCATTGCTGTGGGCTCGAATGTAATTCAGAGTCAAGGATGCAAAACTGTATCCTTTGAGCAGACGTGATGGATTGGGGCGCCTGGAATCTGCGTCGAATTTATGGCCGTTAATTAAGTCTCCTCGGTAGCTTGGAAGCGAAACACCATTAACCGTTTCTGTGTGACTTGATCTTGGTTTCGCATACTGGCCAGCCATCCGCCCAACTCGAATAACCGGCTTGCCGATATTTAGCGACAATAACAAGCTCATTTGTAGCAAAGTTGAAAGCTTGCGATTGATTGACGTTTGACTGCAATTTGCAAACGACTCAGCACAGTCTCCACCTTGGAGTATGAATACTTTTCCGCCTGATGCTTCTGCAAGGTGTTGCTTCAACATGCTCACTTCAGCGGCGCTGACCAGTGGCGGTAGGCCTGAAAGTTCGGTTATTGCTTTTTCAAGTTCAACAGCATCTGGATAATCCGGTTGTTGCTCGATTGTGAAGTTTTGCCACGACTCTGGAGTCCACATTATTGGAATCTCATTTTAATCATTAAATTGATCTTAGCGGTATACGGGTGAGAAAACTAGCAGAAAGCACGATTAACTGGAGGATTGAATCAAGCTCGATAACTGGAACACCTATTGTTGATAAAAGCCAGTAATGTCTTCTACGTCGACTAAGGCCACTAACTGGCTTAAAGTTTGTTCGAATTCTTTCGCTTTTTTCATCGAGTTGGCTCGAATGACGTTCAATTCATCTTTGAATTCATCAAGCTTTAGGTAAGGTGGTGGAATAAAACTCGTCTGCAATATTCGGTAATTGTGTGACTTTCGTGTCATTAGTATAAAGCGTGCAATTTCACGGGTATCCTTCATTTCTGATTCGGCGGTAATTTCCATTGGCGCGAATTCTTCTGATGGAAACTTGGCAAATAAGCGTGCCGTCAGAGGTTTGGTTAATTGACTACGTCGGTTTAAATTACCCTTTAACATCTGCCCGAAAAAATTCTCTAAGTTGAGTTGTGAAAAGTCAAATGACCCCGCAGTTTTAAATTGCCATAAAAGAGGATTTGCATTTTCGGTTGCTGCAGCGCTGTCGATTGCGTAACGACCTCCTGGAAATCGAGATATAAACAATGGAATTCCCGGAAGGTAAGCGCTAATTAACGACTCCAGCATCGACGCGATAGTCGTCAATTCAACATCTTCAGGGCATTGACGTAATTTAGATTCGTTGCTGGCAATCAAACGAGTAAAAAATTCTTCACCGCCATGATTTTTTACGGAAACATCGCGTTTTACGCTAATGGCGTTATCATGCGCATGCCATTGAGTCACGCGATAAGATAGATCGGATAGCTTGGCCGTTTTCTTGGCAAGTTTTTGCATTTCTGGCAAAGAGATTTTTACATTAGTGTTAACTTCAAGGCTAGTAGGTAGCTTCTCATTGCCCTGTATTTTGACTCGCATACCATGAGGTGAAAAATCGATTGTTTCGCCTTGTAAGTTTATATTGTTTATCTTTAATTCGGCATCTGTCTTGTATAAATATCGAGGCTGCTTTCGTTCGTTTCGATAAGCTAACTTCCATACTTTTTGTGGTTTGCTTTCGATTCTGTAATCTGCAAACTTTACTAACTGGGAGCTTGTACCTGTTAACCTGCTTTCTAGATTTATCTTTTCTTCAACAGTTGTGTAGTAACCAATATGAGTAATATTTTCCCATTTCGATAAAAGATCTTCACATTTAGTCGGGTCGATATCATTAAGAGGTGTGATGAGTTGTTTTGCAGCCTCGATATCGTCTTTATGAATTGGAAAGAAAGAAAGGTGCAATCGAGAAATTAAATGAGCCTGACTGCCGACTTTGAGGAAATCATCGAATAATTTATCTTCGATAAGCCGCGTTCGATTTGCGGAATAAATTCGATGATAGTTTTGTCCTTTAATAAAAAAGCACTCAAGTAACGCTGATGTTGGCATTGCATCGGCACAAAGTGTAGTTAGATTATTCGCGATATGTCCAATCAGTGATGAACGAAACTGACTATTATCACCTTCCCGCATAGCACAGTATAAACTTTCTATCTTTCCATTTTTCATACTGACTAAACTAATATTTAATGGTGACGCGGTTGTGTAAGTGCGTTCGAAAGCTTTGGCGTAAAGTGAAAGTAGACTATCGCCTAACTCAAGTTTATAGCGCGATTGATAACTTTTAATAAACTCGTCAATGAATAAATCAAATGATTGATTATTATCGTCCTTGCTACGGACCAAGCGCAATTGTGCTCGGCGATGATGATCAATAGTTTGATCAACCAAGCGGTATTCGATTGAGCCAAAATTCATATCATGCTGTTGTTCAAATCCAGTGAATGTCACCTTTATAATTTGATTTACATCAATCGGGTTTATATTTGAAAACATGGTGAGCTTTATTCCGGCAACCGATATGTCACTGGTTTTAGCTGACAAAGTTGATCCATCTGGTAAATTCACTGAGACCATTGAAACGTAATTAAGGCGATTTTCTTTTCTCTGAGCTCGATAACCGAAGGGAATTAATCTAATTTTATGCGGCTCTTGATCATCATCTTCAGTATCAGATTTGATTAGTTCTTCAGGAGACTCAGCACTGCCTTTGTTAAAGAGCGGATCGCGAGGGCCCTGAGGTTTCTTCCGCATCACTTCTTTTTGTTCTGCAATTCTATCTAGTTGTTCTTTTTCATGTTGCGCCCGGAAAGTGTGCTCCGCATTTTGCACACTCTCGTAAACGCCAACAGTATAAACTCCGTCATATTTAGCCACTTGAGTTTCAAAAATATCGATACACTTTTCGTCCATGTAATGGGTTAGCCCCTCGAAGTAATAAGCTTCACATTTATCGGCGACTTTGCCACGCATATCGATGGCAATTTGACATTTTGCTGCGAGTCGTCGTTGCTCCATCCTTTCCAAAAAGCGAGCTGTGTCTGAGCCAGACTTAACTTCCTCGTTCACCAATTGTTTGCCGAGACGGCCAACGCTCTTATAATGGGCGACAGTTTTTTTATCGTGATCGTTCAATTGCGGGTTCTCTTACCATCGTAATTAGAGATTCCAGTTTACTTAAGTGTAGTGCAATTTCGTCTATTTTCAGTAAGTTAAGCTGATTTGTAATAAAGAAGTAGAGAGTATGGCTAAGGCAAAAATTCAATTTGTGTGCAACAGTTGCGGTGCAGCCCATCCAAAATGGGCGGGGCAATGCAGCGACTGCGGTGAATGGAACTCGCTGGTGGAGCAAGCCCAAGTTACCAAAAGCAGTCGCTCAGAGAGGTTTGCTGGCTATGCAGGTGACTCCAGTAGAGTTCGCACTATGTCTGAAGTCGATTTGCAAGAGGTTCCCAGAGTCGGCACGCAACTGGCTGAGCTTGATCGAGTGCTTGGTGGAGGACTGGTGCCTGGCTCAGTCGTATTGCTTGGCGGTGATCCCGGGATTGGTAAATCAACCATCTTGTTACAAACCACCTGTTTATTATCACAACAATATAAGACGCTTTACGTTACCGGTGAAGAATCCTTACAACAAGTCACTATGCGTGCGCATCGTTTGGGATTAAATGGTGACTCTTTAAAGTTGTTAACTGAGACGCAAGTTGAGTCTATTTTGGCGCAAGCGAAAATTGAGCAACCTAAAATTTTAGTGGTTGATTCCATTCAGACCATTTACACCGAACAATTGCAATCAGCTCCAGGCGGTGTTGCACAGGTAAGGGAAAGCGCAGCTGTTTTGGTTCGATATGCAAAACAAAATAATGTTGCTTTGTTTATGGTAGGGCATGTCACTAAAGATGGTGCATTGGCTGGACCTCGCGTCTTAGAACACATGGTGGATGCTGTTCTATATTTTGAGGGTGAGCGAGACGGACGATATCGAATATTACGAGCGGTGAAAAATCGTTTTGGTGCCGTCAATGAACTGGGCGTTTTTGCCATGACTGAGCAAGGACTAAAAGAAGTGTCTAATCCGTCAGCGATATTTTTATCTCGTTTTGAACAAAGAGTTTCTGGCAGTGTGGTGATGGTGACCTGGGAAGGGTCGAGACCGATCTTAGTTGAAGTTCAAGCGTTAGTTGATGAGTCTCATTTAGGCAATCCTCGCCGCGTTACTGTGGGCTTAGAGCAAAATCGTCTCGCTATGTTATTAGCGGTGCTTAGTCGACATGGCGGTGTTGCAACTTATGATCAAGATGTATTTGTGAATGTGGTGGGTGGTGTTCGGGTAATGGAAACGAGTGCCGATCTTGCTTTGGTATGTGCGGTTATATCCAGTTTAAAAAGTCAGCCATTGCCGCAGGACTTAATCGCTTTTGGAGAAGTAGGGTTAGCAGGAGAGATTCGTCCCGTGCCGAATGGTCAGGAGCGTCTTAAAGAAGCGGCAAAGCACGGATTTAAACGAGCTATTATTCCAGAAGCCAATCGTCCTAAGCAAAAAATAGAAGGTATTGAAGTTTTAGCAGTGAAGCGATTAGATCAAGCCATTTCGCTTTTGCGTGAACTTGATTAATTTGAATAGTTTATAAGATTTCAAACTCCATCATTTTGTGAAAGCTACTTTTCGAGCAAAGCTGAGAGCTCACGCTGCAATAAAGAGGGGTCGCCGGTATTCAATTCAATTATCTTTCGTAAATGACTCATTGAGTCTAGATCAGTTTGGGTGCATTTCACTCCAAACTGCTTTTCTTCTTGATGAATAACTTCAACTTCCATTTCAATTTGGTAATCATCAGCAAGTTTTAGCTTAAGTAATACAGATTGGCCCAATGATAATCCCTTGGTTTCTGTCACTCGAATCATAGCGCCATTAATGCATAGGTCAATTACCTCTACGGAGAGCTGTTGATTACTAAAATGAATTGTCGCTTCACAATCAAACTCAACTCGACTGAAATGTCTTCGCTCTTTGTTGGTTGGCATGATTTTATTAACCTAATGTCAATTTGTTATTCAATTGTTATCCTAACGACTGGTTTCGAACGTACCAAGAAAGTCATACTACAAATAACTGTAGCAAAATATACCTATCACGCCTATTAATTGAGCTAAGTCATTAAAAAGAGATTAAGGGCTATTCAGAATGGGAAATTACTCCAAGTTTGTTATATTGTGGTGAGCTTGAAGAGTTTTAATTGCAAAAAATAGTGAGAGTTGTAAATGGGCATTTCAATTGACCGTGAAGAGTTTTCTGAAAATGACTATCTGGCTTTTTCTGGCCGACTGTATGACTCGCTGGATGTTTTAAAAGGCTATATGCAACGCCCCAGTTTTGGAAAAGCTCCCAAGTTGGTAGGCGCAGAGCTAGAAAACTACATTGTTGATTCAGCAGGTAAAGTTTTACCTATTAATCAAAAAATTATCAAAGCAGCAGATGACGCTCGATATACCGTTGAGTTAAATCGCTTTAATCTGGAAGTGAACTTTGATCCATTTCCATTATCTGGAAATGTGTTTTCGGAGCTACAACAAAACATCGATGATCACTTATCGCGACTACAAACTACAGCGAATGAATTTGACGCTGAA
Source organism: Gammaproteobacteria bacterium (assembly GCA_013373375.1). GTDB lineage: Bacteria > Pseudomonadota > Gammaproteobacteria > Enterobacterales > Kangiellaceae > Pleionea. The sequence continues at coordinate 143,489 of JABXHY010000009.1, read as the reverse complement.
ATCGTTCCAATCGGTATCTTACCTACTTTGCAGTATAGCGATTTAGGAAAGCATTCTATGACAGATTTAGCTCGCTACAGGAGCTTATCGAAGCAACTTTTCAAAATGCGTGGAGAGCATTTTCAGGTGGATATTTCTGGTGAAGAGCAACTGCAAGTTAACTCGAACCATGTTGCATTGGAAGGGGCTAACACATCATTTCAATTTCACTTGATGATTAATCATGAAAATTTTGCAAATGCTTTTAACGCAGTGCAATTAACAACACCTTTGGTGCTTGCTTTAGCGGCTAACTCTCCCATCTTTTTAGGTAAGTCTCTTTGGGATGAAACTCGAATTGCATTATTTAAGCAGTCGATCGATAGTCGACGCCGAGGTGAAGTTGAATGGCGTCAACCATCAAGAGTTTCTTTTGGGCACGGTTGGGTTCGTAAAGATGCTCATGAAATATTTGCAGAGGCAGTTGCGCTTTACCCTCCAATGTTTCCAATTTTATCAGACATTTCTATCGATTCATCTGCCGATAATGACAACCTTTCACCTCTCGACGAACTCTGTTTGCATATGGGGACAATATGGCCATGGAACCGCCCAGTGTATTGCCCAAAAGATGGCGGACATGTGCGAATTGAAATGCGGGCGCTTCCGGCTGGTCCTTCTTCTGCTGATATGTGTGCAAGTGCCGCGTTTGCTGCAGGCCTTGCATTTGGTTTGAATGATCATATCGAAGATTTACTCGCAGTGACGCCATTCCGATTTGCCGAGTACAATTTTTATCGCGCCGCTCAAAAAGGACTGGATGCGAGTATTGTTTGGACTCAACCTTCAAAACATAAACCGCAAGAACAAGCAATTACGACAGTCATTGAATCCATGTTACCTATTGCAGAAAAAGGCTTAGTTGACATTGGATTAAATCAACACGAAATTGATCGGCATTTAGGTAATATTCGAGACCGCCTTTCTAAAAAGCAAACGGGTGCTATTTGGCAAAGAAAAATGTTAAGTAAACTCAATGAAAAACATGATAAACAGACCGCACTATTTCAAATGTTTCAGCATTATCGGCAGTGGCAGAAAACTAAAGCGCCAATTACTGAGTGGAGTTTTGAGCGATTAAAATGAGTCAATAAACTACTGCAGTTCACCCAAGCTATTTTTACAGAGCAGCTATTTTACAAAGCAGGTTTTATACAAAGAAGATTTTTCTATGCTTAAAATTATCGATAGCAAACAAGTAACCTTAGTTGATAATCCAGATGCTTGGCTAAAAAGCTTTGAAGGCCCAACGGTTATTGAAATTGCGGGTAGAGATCAAAGTCGTTGGCGAATTGTCTCGACACTTATTCATGGAAACGAGCCTTCAGGTTTTATTGCCGCTCACAGGTATTTGTTAGAAAAACGAGTCCCAGCAACCAATGTTGCTTTTATTATTTCTTCTGTACGAGCCGCACGTTATGAGCAGCTTTACCAACACCGGTATATGCCTGGTGAATTCGATTTAAATCGACGTTTTGGTTACCTTGAAGTACACGACTCAGTCACCGAACTTGCGAGACAAATTACGGAATATATTCGCGAGAAGTGTCCATCAGCAGTAGTCGATCTGCACAATACTTCTGGCAGAAGTCCAGCATTTGCCGTATCGATTAGTGAACACCCTAAAGTGCAACATGTAGCTTCTTTATTTGTTGATCAAGTGATTATTACTCAGTTAAATGTTGGTGCGTTAATGGAGCAAAATTTTAACTGTCCGGTTGTTACAATTGAATGCGGCGGGTCGAAGGACAAACAGTCTCACGAAAATGCCTACTCCGGACTGTGTTTATTTGCTGAGACGGATCAGTTAGATTCTATGGCACCTAAACCCTTGGCGATAAATAAGCACCCAATTCGAGTCACAGTTAAGCCGGGCATATCATTAGGATATGGTGAGCATTTGAATACCGATCTTGATATGACGTTAAAAAACGAACTGGAAGAGTTCAACTTTACTGGCGTAAATCGGGGGACCTGTGTTGGCTGGCTCAATCGTTCAATAAGTGATTGTATGGAAGCTATTTCTGATAAGGGAATAAATGTTATTGATGATTTATTTGAGCTCGACAACCATGCGCTGAAAGCAAAGCAAGATTTAAAATGCTTTATGGCCACTCGTCGAGCTGATATCGCCCTGAGTGACTGCTTGTTTTATACGTTACCAATGCCTGACTAAACAATCACTTCAAAACTCGCGGTTTATTCGATAAAATCAATTTAAGTCTTATCTGTATTTAATAAAAACAATGAACTTACCCAGTATTAAACAGTTGCAATATTTGCTTGCGGTGCATAAAGAGCAAAATTTTAATCGAGCAGCTGAGTATTGCCATATCAGCCAATCTACCTTATCGGTTGCCATTAACAACCTCGAAGAGCTGGTAGGTCAGCAACTCATTGAGCGGGATAACCGAAAGCTCATGTTCACGTCGATGGGGGAGTTAGTCGTCGAGCAAGCCCGTATGATTGTCGACCAGACCAATAACATGATGAAGTTGATTGCTGCCGATGGTGACGTTATGGCAGGTGATGTTCGTCTCGGCTGCATTCCCACTATCGCACCATTTTTACTGCCTAAGTTAGCTAAAGAAAGCCGCCGGCAATATCCCAAGTTGCGTCTACGGTTAATTGAAGGTACAACCGCCCAGTTAATGAGTCAGTTGGAGAAAGGCGAAATTGATGTCGCGATACTGGCATTGCCAATTGATACCGGGAACTTTCATGTGATGCAGGTAGGGCACGATCGCTTTAAGTTAGTTGCTCATAAATCGCTCCAGGAAAAATTAAATAATTTAACAGACTTCGAAGAAGTGCCAGATGGAAGTTTGATGTTAATGGAAAAGGAGCATTGCCTGAGAGGTCATGCACTAGAGGCTTGCCGGTTATCGAAAACTGACAAGATTCATCCATTTGAAGCGACCAGTCTGACTACATTAGTCACTATGCTAGAGGATGGAGAGGGGATTAGCTTCTTACCAGACATGGCGATTGAATCGGGCTTACTAAGAAACACACATTTGGTTGCGATTGATATGCCCTTTGAAAATGCCGAAAGGCAAATTGGATTTATCTGGCGTAAAACCAGCTTTAGAGCCCAGTGCTACAGGAAGCTTGGGTTACTTGCAGAGAGCCTATTAACGTCGACATTGAGCAAGACAAAATAATTAGAGGTACACGATGAGAGTTCTTTTTGCGCTTGTGGGTGGCGCTTTAGCAGTAGTATTGATTACGTTAATAGCCGTAGGAATTTACGGACTTTTTCCTGACAGTGACGAAGTGATCCCTGTAACACCAATAATTTTGGATGACGTTTTGAGTGAGAGTGATTATAAAATTGAAGGGTTAGAGTGCGAATGTAAATCGCAGCAATTAGAGTACGAGCGTCAGATAACTAAGACCGGCTTGGGATGCAAAGCATCGGTATTATCGATACAACAACTGCAAGATTTACCTGAATGTGATTTTAAACGAAATTAATGGATGATTAGGAACGAAAAAGCGGACATTAGGTCCGCTTTTTTTAGTTCAAGGTAAACCCGATAAGTTTAAACGGCTCCGCCTGGGCTAGCTTGTAACTGAGGCATAGTCGTATTGTATCCAGAAATTTTTACCCAGTAGATAATCCAGGTGATGATGGCTACTAACCAAGAAATCATATTAACCACTGGAATAATCTGACATGCATTTGCAATCGCATAAACAAGTCCGATGGTTTTTCCACCATTACTTGGGTCTGCAACGCCATGGGCTGCGTGCTTTTTTGCAATCGCTTCTGACACTTTGATGACTGTATATATCATCCAGCCAATATTAAAAATTGGAATTAAGTTTAACCAAACTAAACCGCCGCTCATCCCTGCATTTTCTGGACCTGCGTTATTTAAAGCTTTTTGTAAGCTGTACAAAAACAAACAATAAATGGCAATGATTGCAAGAACAAAAACTAATACAAAAATAAGCATCCCACCGCTTAAGTTCGACATCATGTCCATGGCTTGTTGATCAGACATAGTTACTTCCTCTTTGTTATGGTTTATTAACTTTTTTCCAACTTTCGATACTTGATGCGATGAGGCTGATCGGCATCGGCGCCAAGGCGGCGTTTTCGGTCGGCTTCGTATTCAGCATAGTTTCCTTCAAACCATACTGTTTCGCTATTCCCTTCAAAAGCCAGAATGTGTGTCGCTATTCTGTCTAAGAACCAACGATCATGAGATATTACTACGGCACAGCCCGGAAAAGCCAGTAGTGCGTCTTCCAAGGCTCGTAGTGTTTCCACATCCAAGTCGTTAGTTGGTTCATCCAATAATAGAACATTTCCGCCACTTTTCAGTAATTTGGCCAAATGAACTCGATTTCGTTCTCCTCCAGATAGGTCTTTGATGTATTTTTGCTGATCACTGCCTTTGAAATTAAAGCGTCCTACATATGCTCTTGATGGAACCGTGTAGCTACCAACGGTAATGACATCCGAGCCATCGGAAATTTCCTGAAACACGGTTTTATCACCGTCGAGTGAATCACGAGACTGGTCAACATAAGCAAGTTCAACTGTTTCGCCGATAGTTAACTCGCCTGCATCGGGTTGTTCCTGCCCTACCAACATTTTAAATAAAGTTGATTTACCAGCACCGTTTGGGCCGATAATCCCAACAATTCCTCCTTGGGGAAGTCTAAAGTTCAAATCCGTATACAGTACTTTTTCGCCGAAGTTTTTCTGCAGCCCCTTGGCTTCAATAACATGAGAGCCGAGTCTAGGTCCTGGTGGAATATAGAGTTCACTTGTTTCGTTACGTTTTTGAAACTCTTGAGACGACAGTTCTTCAAAGCGTTGCATACGAGCTTTACTTTTCGCCTGACGACCTTTCGCATTCGAGCGAACCCACTCAAGCTCTTCTTTCATTGCTTTGCGATGGGAAGTTTCTTGCTTTTCTTCCATCTCCAAGCGCTTTTCTTTTTGCTCTAGCCACGACGAGTAGTTACCTTCCCATGGGATTCCATGCCCACGATCCAGTTCTAAAATCCAGCCAGCTGCGTTATCAAGGAAGTAACGATCATGGGTAACAGCCACAACGGTCCCTGTGAAGTCATGCAAAAATCGCTCGAGCCACGCAACAGATTCTGCATCCAGATGGTTGGTTGGTTCGTCGAGCAATAACATATCGGGTTTAGACAATAACAACTTACACAAGGCAACACGACGTTTTTCACCACCCGATAGGTGTTTAACTTCTGCATCCCATGCTGGCAGTCGAAGAGCGTCGGCGGCTCTATCGAGAGTACGATCGATTTCCCATCCGTTTGCCGCTTCAATTTTATCTTGTAGTTCGGCTTGTTCGGCAAGCAGGGCATCAAAGTCGGCATCGGGATCGCCAAACGCGTTACTGACTTCTTCAAAGCGTTTAAGCCAAACTTTTACTTCTCCCAAACCTTCTTCGACATTGCCTTTGACATCTTTGGTTTCGTCAAGCTGCGGCTCTTGAGGCAAGTAACCTATATTAATTCCGGGTTGTGGCCTGGCTTCGCCATCAAACTCGGTGTCGACGCCCGCCATGATTCTTAGCACTGTTGATTTCCCAGCTCCGTTGAGGCCGAGTACGCCAATCTTGGCACCGGGAAAAAATGATAGTGAGATATCTTTAATAATGGTTTTGTTGGGCGGAACAACTTTACTCACCCGGTTCATCGTATAGATAAATTGAGCCATGAGATCTTCGTTTTTTTGGTTAAAAGTAACTGCTGAGTTTAGCAGTTTTTATTGTTAAATTGTGAGTAGATTAGGGGGCTTTCGAATAGACCGAATTCTTTAAATAAAACTCACAACGCTACAGGAATCTTTAAAACAAGATGTAAATGCAGTAAAAGAACAAAAATTAATCGATACTGATTGGGCATTCTCTCAATCGAGTATTGAGTGTGAGGTTTCCGATGATATGATGCTAGCTTTGTTACCTCGTCAACTCGTACACAATCTGGCCACATTCTATGACTGACATGACTCATGCGCACACCAATTGCGAACATGATAACGAAGGCGTTTTGAAATACGCATTTTTCATTATTTTTTCGTTCATGATTGTGGAAATCATAGGTGGTGTTATTTCCAATAGCCTTGCGCTATTAGCTGACGCAGGGCATATGATGACCGATGCTGCTGCACTTGCTATGGCATGGATGGCGTTTGTTATTGGTCGTAAACCCCCAGACGCAAAACACTCTTATGGTCGCCAGCGCTACCAAGTCGTTGCGGCCTTATTGAATGGCATTTTATTACTCGGTGTTGTTTTTTACATTGTGATTGAAGCTTACCAAAGGTTTGTGAGCCCTGGACAAGTTGAAGCGCCAATTATGTTGGTGATTGCGTTTATTGGTTTGTTAGTCAATGTGATTACTTTTTGGTGGCTGCATCGTGGTCAAAAAGATAATCTAAATATTCGCGGTGCAATGCTGCACGTACTAAGTGATTTACTTGGTTCAGTCGCTGCAATTGTTGCTGGTCTGGGGATTTATTTTTTTGATTGGTATTGGTTAGACCCAACATTATCGTTAATTGTTGCTGCTTTAATTGTTCGTTCAGGTATGCATTTAATAAAAGAGTCGCTGCATATTTTACTGGAAGGTGTTCCTAAGCAGGTTAATATCGAGCAAGTGAAAGAGTTTTTGGCTCAGAACAATCCGGATGTCGATAACGTTCATCATGTTCATGCATGGAGCCTAAATGATGATGAAGTATTGATGACGTTACATGTTAAAGTTTCTCAAAAATTGGACTGCGATAAGTTATTAAGTAATATTCACCAGCAGTTAAAAGAAAAATTTTCAATTACTCACGCAACCATTCAAATTGAAAATAACTTTTGCAGTAGCCACAAAGAGCAGAGCTAAACGGAAAACTTTTTAAATGATTTCAAACTATAACAAACTGCTAAGCATAATTTTTTTGGCTTTCTTAACAGGTTGTAGTACCTATATGCCCAGCAATACAGAAAATATTTGTGATATTTTTCGTGGCGAAACAGATTGGTATGAATCTGCAGTGGATGCCAGTGATGAGTTTGGAACTCCTATTTGGGTAATGATGGCAATCATGCATCAAGAGTCGCGCTTTAGACACAATGTGCGAGCGCCGAGAGATTATTTATTAGGTTTTATTCCTTGGGGGTACAAGTCATCTGCGTATGGTTTTGCTCAAGCAAAAGATGAAGTTTGGGGAGAGTTTCAGGCGGATTTCGACAGTGGTGCCGATCGTGATGAGTTTTATGATGCGATCCACTTTATAGGATGGTATACCAATAATACTCAACGACGACTGGGTATATCCAAGTGGGATGCTTACAATCAATACCTCGCGTACCACGAGGGTCAAGGTGGCTTCAGTCGTGGTAGTTATAAAAGTAAAGCTTGGCTTCTGCGTGTCGCTTCGAAAGTAAAAAACAAATCCGCAATGTTTAACGACCAACTCAAAAGCTGCAAAGAGGAGTTGGATGATGCTATTGACGGATGGTTTTGGTAACCCCGTGCTCGGCGAAACTTTCTTTATAAAGATTGAAAGCTTAAAGTTTTAGTTCGACCGTTCGTTTGTCTTCATCTAAGTAAACTGCAAAATAGTGTTTAAACTCAAATAAAGACTCTTCAATCATATCGGGTATTACTTTGGTGTACATATCTAAACTGACAATCGCACTTAACGATGCGTCAGTTTTGGTGGCTTCGCGAAGTCTTGCTCCGATACCTTGATTTACCGCCGAAATGTTCTGGTAAATCGTTTTTAATCCTTTCAGATTCCAGTCCGGAGACAAATCATTTTTGTCACGGAAATATTGTGCCAGTAAATACATCGAAGCCGCTCGATAAATAGTTTCTTGTTCGTCGGCTAATGGTAAATGAAAGCGTGCCATCGGCCGAAAATAGGCAGTATGAGGACAACCGCTGGTGGCCATTATTAACCCAATAAAGGTACTCATGGCTTTTTCAGCGCTGGTGGTTTGTGTTGTCATTCGCTGCGGTGTTTTAACAACAAGTTTTAATTTCTCAAACGATTGCACTTTATCAAACAGTTTTGTGTGTTTGGCCAGGTGTTTGGCGACAGGGCAATTAGGTGACTCGCTAGGTTTTAATGGGCAATTGGGGCACTGTTTATAACGAAGTTTTGCCCACTCTGGAAGGTTTGCGACGTACTCGTCTTTCAGTTCTAAAGTATCTTCATTTAACTGAAGACCAACGGTTTCAATATTATTGTCGGCCAATTGAAAACGATAGATGATGTTATAGGTGCTCATGAGTGGCCTCGAAAATATTGATGTCTATTGCAACAACTATAGAACAATCGGATTATTACTCAGTGATTTTTGTGGTAATGGTTCTCAAATCTCCATATTTTTTATTACAAACTGTATATTTATTATGCAGCCCAATATTGATGTAATAAATGCTTATAAGGCCACGACAGCACTCAAAGCTTTCGGTAAAATGCCTTCAAACCTGTGAATAAACCAAAAGAGTTACCGCTATGAGTATGTTGCATAACCAAGCGTCTATCGCTGAATATGATCCAGAAATCTGGCAAGCCATTGAAGACGAGCGTGCTCGTCAAGAAGCGCATATCGAATTGATTGCCTCTGAAAATTACACCAGTGTTCGAGTAATGGAAGCTCAGGGCTCTGTGCTAACCAATAAATACGCTGAAGGCTATCCTCACAAACGCTATTACGGTGGTTGTGAATATGTTGATGTTGCGGAAGACATCGCCATTGAGCGGTTAAAAAAATTGTACAACGCCGATTATGCAAACGTTCAGCCTCACTCAGGTTCGCAAGCGAATGCAGCTGTTTTTGGTGCTCTACTTAAGCCAGGCGATACAATTCTTGGCATGTCGTTGTCTGACGGTGGCCATTTAACTCATGGCTCTCCAGTTAACTTTTCCGGCAAAATTTATAAAAGCGTTCAATATCCAGTCAACTCAGAAGGTTTCATCGATTACGAGCAGGTTGAAGCACTTGCGGTTGAGCACAAACCTCAACTGATATTGGCGGGTTTTTCAGCCTATTCTAGAGTTGTTGATTGGGAGCGTTTTCGCGAAATCGCCGACAAAGTTGGTGCCTATTTTATGGTTGATATGGCACACGTTTCTGGTCTTATTGCTGCTGGTTTATATCCAAATCCGGTTCCATTTGCCGATGTTGTAACTTCAACCACGCATAAAACGTTGGCCGGCCCTCGTGGCGGTATCATCATTGCGAAGGCTAACCCTGAGTTGGAAAAGAAATTCAACTCATCGGTTTTTCCCGGAAATCAGGGTGGTCCTTTGATGCATGTTATTGCTGGAAAAGCGATTGCGTTCAAAGAAGCTTTAGGTGATGAGTTCAAGCAAACTCAACAACAGGTTATTCAAAATGCACGAGCCATGGTGGATGTCATTATGGAGCGTGGATACAAAATTGTTTCGGGCGGAACTGATAACCATTTATTTCTGGTTGATTTAATCGATAAAGATATTACCGGAAAAGATGCTGAAGCAGCGTTAGGTAAAGCTCACATTACAGTAAACAAAAATACGGTACCGAATGAGCCCCGTTCTCCATTTGTGACCAGTGGATTAAGAATGGGTACTCCTGCAGTAACGACTCGCGGGTTTAAAGAGCAAGAGTGCCGAGAACTCGCTGGCTGGATTTGCGACATTTTGGACGATATTGAAAATGAATCTGTTATTGCTACGGTTACCGAAAAGGTAGCTGCTTTAACGGCAAAATTCCCAGTTTACGCACAAAAATAATATCAGGTGTTCACCCCATTGAACCGATTTGAGTCGAATAGGTACATAAATCGCTAGATGGGGTATACTTGTCACCGAATTTGTGTGAGGTGACCCATGCATTGCCCATTTTGTTCCCATTCAGATACCAAAGTAATCGATTCGCGTCTCGTCAGTGAAGGCGGTCAGGTGCGCCGTCGTCGGGAGTGTTCCGCTTGTGGCGAGCGGTTTACGACGTTCGAAACTGCTGAGCTGGTAATGCCCAGGCTGGTCAAAAGCGATGGCTCGCGGCAACCCTTTGACGAAGATAAGTTACGCGCAGGAATAATGCGCGCAGTGGAAAAGCGTCCGGTGAGTGTCGAGTCGGTGGAACACGCGATTATTCAAATCAAAAGTCGACTGAGAGCTACTGGCGAACGTGAAGTCGAAGCCAAATTGCTTGGCGAGTTTGTTATGGAAGCTTTGAAAGAATTAGATCAAGTTGCATACGTTCGATTTGCATCGGTTTACCGTCGGTTTGAAGACGTTAAACAGTTTAGTGATGAAATTAACAAGCTAAACTCTTCAAACTAAATTCATGTCTGTATTTTCCCCCATTGATAACGAGTTTATGGCTCGTGCACTTCGACTTGCTGAACGCGGGAAGTTTTTAGCGAAGCCTAATCCGAAGGTTGGTTGCGTTATTGCGAAAAACAATATAGTGGTCGGTGAAGGTTATCATCAAAGATTTGGTGAGGCTCATGCCGAAGTTAACGCTCTCGCCATGGCAGGTGACAAAGCTAAAGGAGCAACCGCGTACGTTACTTTGGAACCCTGCGCTCACCAAGGAAAAACAGGGCCTTGCGCAAAAGCGTTAATTAGCGCGGGAGTATCGAGAGTTGTCATGGCAATGCGAGACCCTAACCCAAAGGTAGACGGCGGAGGGGAAGCGTTGCTTAATCAAGCGGGTATTAAAACCGAGTCTGGCTTGATGGAAGCGGAAGCGCGCCAGCTGAATCCTGGTTTTATCAAACGAATGAAAACGGGACTGCCATGGATCCGAATCAAATTGGCACAGAGCAGTGATGGAAGAACTGCCATGGCCAATGGCGAGAGTAAGTGGATTACTGGCGCCGCCGCTCGACAAGATGTTCAACGGTTGCGGGCTCGGCATGATGCGATAATTACCGGACGTGGGACCGTGATGGATGACGCGCCTTCGTTAACTGTAAGAATGAAAGATTGGGACAATCCTCCTGAACCAAAACTAATTGAGCATTATCGACAGCCTTTGAGAGTCGTGCTCGACAGAAACGCGAGTCTTTCAATCGATAACCCATTTTTTAGAATCGACTCACCGATTTGGTGGGTTCACAGCAAAGACAAAAACTTTTCTACTCATTCAACGCCAATCCTTGATCACATTACAGTCAAAGCTTTTAACCATGAACAATTCTTAACTGAACTTTTGTCTTCTCTGGCAAAACAAGAGTGCAACGAGGTTTTGATAGAAGCGGGCGCTGAATTGTCCGGCGCTTTTTTGCAAGCTGGCTTGTGTGATGAATTAATTGTTTATCAGGCTGCTAAATTGATGGGGAGCTTGGCGCGACCTCTAACTCAACTACCAATTGATAGCATGAATGAATGTCTCGATTTAAATTTAATCGATCTGCGCCAAATAGGGTCAGACTTGCGTATGACCTACCAGTTAAAAGAATTTGTGGAGTGAGGTGACATGTTTACCGGAATCATTGAAGCAGTGGGAACTATTAAAGCGGTTCAAGATATTGGTGGCGATAAGCGGTTCTCAATTGATACCGGAAAGCTCGATTTGTCGGACGTTGAGCTTGGTGACTCAATTGCATCAAACGGTGTTTGTCTTACCGTTGTTGAATTATACGACAGTGGATTCTTGGCCGATGTGTCTGGTGAAACGATCGAACTCACCGGTTTTAAACATTATGCAGCAGGTCAGAAGCTCAACTTGGAAAAAGCGTTGACTCCCAGTTCTCGGTTGGGAGGGCATTTGGTGAGTGGTCATGTTGACGGTATTGGCACAGTAAAAAAACGGTGGCAAGACGCTCGTTCGTGGCGATTTATTATTGAAGCTCCTTCCGACTTAGCTCGCTACATTGCGCATAAGGGCTCAATAACAGTCGATGGTATCAGTCTTACTGTGAATAAAGTTGAAGGCAATAACTTTGAGCTAAATATCGTTCCTCACACGATTCAGGAAACGATTATGGGAGATTATCAGGCAGGTACTTTGGTCAACTTAGAAGTGGATCAAATTGCTCGATATCTTGAGCGGCTTCTGATGTTTTCGAGCGACTCTTCTGGCTCTGCAGTGACGAAAGAGCTTCTGGCAAAACATGGGTATTTACCCTGACTATAAGTCGCAGTTACCGAATTAACCTTGGAACAGAATTTTTAAACGAGCTAAAACCGTCTATTTTTCGGCAATTTGCAGTTTCACTGGTATAATTACGGCCTTGCCCAGCAGGCTTGGCAATTTATCACTTAAACGAATTAGGAATATCATGGCATTAAGCAAGGTTGAAGACTTATTAGAAGACATTCGACAAGGCAAAATGGTCATTTTAATGGATGACGAAGACCGAGAGAACGAAGGCGATCTGATAATGGCCGCATCTATGGTTCGTCCGGATGACATCAATTTTATGGCGCGATATGGTCGCGGTCTAATTTGTCTTACCCTCACCAAAGAACGTTGTGAGCAATTAAATTTATCCTTAATGGTGCAGCGAAACGGCGCACAGTTCTCAACAGCTTTCACAACGTCAATTGAAGCAGCTGAAGGCGTGACAACTGGAATCTCAGCCTCTGATCGTGCTCGAACCGTGCAGGCGGCTGTGGCGAGTGATGCAAAACCCAGTGATATTGTTCAGCCAGGACATATTTTTCCATTGATGGCACAGCCCGGTGGTGTCTTGAGTCGAGCTGGTCACACCGAAGCTGGTTGCGACCTGGCTCGCCTTGCCGGTTTAGAACCTGCAGCAGTAATTGTTGAAATTCTAAATGAAGACGGTACCATGGCGCGCCGTCCAGACTTGGAAGTGTTTGCGAAAGAACACAACATCAAGATGGGAACTATCGCCGACCTCATTGAGTACCGTACTTTGAATGAGAAAACCGTTGATAAACTCGGCGAGTGTCACTGGCCGACACCGTTTGGTGACTTTAAGTTGCACACTTATCAAGATAGCATCGATCAAGGTGTTCATTTTGCTATGGTAAAAGGTGACATTAATGCCGATGACCCTACTATGGTGCGGGTACACGTTGCTAATCCACTTACTGATTTGTTGCAGAAGCAACGCGGTAAATTATCAAGTTGGTCACTCAACAGAGCCATTGAGCAAGTAGCGGAAGAAGGTAAAGGCGTTATCGTGATAATTGATAACCAAGAGTCGAAGCAGCAACTTTTGACTCGTTTACAACGTTACCAAGAAGAAGACCAGGGAATTGAATCGCCTGGTCATGACAGCAGTGCTGCCTTACGTAATGTTGGTGTCGGTTCACAAATTTTGGCTGACTTGGGAGTGCATAAAATGCGCCTTTTAAGTCCTGAGAAAAAGTATCATGCACTATCGGGTTTCAAGCTCGAAGTGGTGGAATACATTGAAGATAGTAACCGCTAGCATTTTAGGTTTGCTCGCTATTACAGGAAAACTTTATGAAAACATTTGAAGGTCAATTAGTTGCTGAAAAAGGCAAGTTTGCGATTTTGGTGGCTCGATGGAATAGCTTTGTTGTTGAAAGCTTATTGCAAGGCGCTATTGATACATTAAAGCGTCACGGTGTTGATGAAAAAAATATTGAAATTTTTCGTGTGCCAGGCGCATTCGAAATGCCCATTGCTGCAAAACGTATTGCTGCAAAAAAGCAACACGACGCAATTATTGCTCTTGGTGCAGTAATTAGAGGTGGCACTCCACATTTCGAGTATGTTGCGGGCGAATGTACCAAAGGGTTGGCTCAAGTATCACTTGATGCTGATGTTCCGCTTGCGTTTGGCGTACTGACAGTCGATAGCATTGAGCAAGCAATTGAACGCTCAGGAACAAAGGCTGGTAATAAAGGTGCGGAAGCTGCTGCAACTGCGATAGAAATGGTGAATTTATTTGCGAGTATGTCGTAAATGAGTTTAAAACCATCTCACCGTCGTAAAGCAAGGCACTATGCTGTTCAAGCCATTTATCAATGGCAGATGTCGGGTAATGAACTGGCCGACATTGAAAATCAATTTATTGAAACCATTAATCCCAAAAAAGTTGAAGTGCCATTTTTTTTAGAATTGCTTCGCGGAACTTTAACTCAACTCAATGAGCTTGATGAAACCATCAAACCACATGTTGATCGAGAAGTGGATTTAATCGATCCAGTTGAAAGAGCTATTTTGCGTTTATCGGTTTTTGAATTGTCGCAGCGGCATGATATTCCTTACAAAGTTGTTATTAATGAAGCATTAGAATTAGCGAAAATTTTTGGCGCAGAAGAAGGTCATAAATACGTAAATGGTGTTTTGGACAAGGTAGCCAAACAGTTACGTCCATTGGAAATCAGAACATAGGTTGGAAGTGTTATGGGATTTTCTGAGTTCAATTTGATTGAACGTTTTTTTGTGCGTGATAACCCTCAGCGACGTGATGTGGTGTTAGGCATCGGCGACGACTGTGCTTTGCTAAAAGTACCGGAAGGGCAAAGTTTAGCGGTATCTATGGATACTCTGGTTGAGGGTGTTCATTTTTTACATGATACTGCGGCCGCTGATGTTGCTGCTAAAGCCATGGCGGTCAATTTAAGTGACTTAGCGGCAATTGGAGCTGAACCTGCTTGGGTGACTTTGTCGCTATCAATACCAAAAATTGATTTAGGTTGGTTGCAAGCTTTCAGTGATAGTTTTCATGAGATGCTAAATCATTATGTCTTACAGGTCGTTGGTGGGGATACCACGAGAGGACCTCTATCGATCACTATGCAGGCTCACGGTTTTGTTCCGTCTAATGTTGCCTTAAGACGCAGTGGTGCAAAAGCGGGTGATTTGGTTTGTGTGACAGGCCCTCTTGGAGATGCTTGTTTAGGGTTAAAAGTCGCACAGCATAAATTGGCCGCACCAGGTAATTTAAGAGACTATTTACTCGGAAAATATTATCGCCCAAAGCCGAAAGTCGCTGCAGGGATAGTTCTAAGAAGTCGCGCAACTTCGGCGATAGATGTGTCGGATGGTCTTGTTGCAGACCTGGGACACATTTGTAAAGCGAGCGGAGTTGGTGCTGTGATTACTGCTGAAAATATTCCATTGTCAGAAGCTGCAAAATCAGTTACCACAGAGGAAAGGGTTTTGGATTGCGCTCTTACCGGTGGAGATGATTATGAGCTTTGTTTCACCGTTGCAGAGGATGACTTACGAAACGTAAAAGCAGCGCTTGAAACTGTCGGCGTGCCTTGTTATCCAGTTGGCAGAATTACAGGTAAAAGTGGTGTTAGAGTTACGCATCATGGAAAAACTCTCGAGCTGGACCGCGTCGGTTTTGATCACTTTGCTGCCGCTTAATACGAATTTAAAACTGCTCTAAATAAAAGTTCTGCTGGTTATATGAGAAAGATAAGATGAATGGTGAGTCGCTAAAAGCAAAGCAAATCATGACGCACCCTGTGTACTGTCTTGCGTTTGGTTTTGGTTCTGGATTAGCACCATTTGCTCCTGGAACATTTGGAACCTTAATCGCTATACCTTTGTACTGGGGATTAGCAGAGCTCCCTATTATTGCTTACCTGCTTATAACTATTTTTTTAGCATTAATTGGTGTTTATCTATGTGGAGAAACTGCTAGAGCAATGCACCGACACGATCATCCAGGTATCGTTTGGGATGAAATTGTTGGCTACTTAATTGCTATGATTCCTTTTAGTAAAGACTGGCGCACTATGCTACTCGGGTTCGTATTGTTTCGATTTTTCGATATCGTAAAACCCTGGCCGATTGGTGTAACCGATCGTAAAGTAAAAGGTGGGTTAGGTATTATGCTCGATGACATCATTGCTGGTGTGATGGCAGCATTAGCAGGAGGTTTTATTTGGCATTACGTCACTACTTCGCAATTGCTCTAATTTTTCTGTTATCTTTCTGTGGTGTTTCAGAAGTAAAGGCAGAAGAAATTTCTGTTCACGTGAGTGGGTTATTTAAAGACACAGCAGTTGTATCTATTAATGGTAATCAGCAAGTTTTAAAAGTCGGACAGGTGTCACCGGAAGGCGTCAAACTTATTTCTGCAAACTCGCTTGAAGCAGTATTTGAAATCAATGGACGACGAGAAACTTTGACAATGGGGTCGTCAGGTACAATTGGCTTTGATACTGAGCCGACGGATTTAAATATTGATAAAGCAAAAACCAAAAAGTCGGTTTCGTTAGTGCGCCAAGCCGATGGTATGTTTCGAGCCAGAGGAACTATCAATGGAGGATCTGTTATATTTTTGGTTGATACAGGCGCAACGACAATCGCGATGAACCACTATGTTGCTGATCGAGCAAGTGTTCCTTATCGAAGTGAAGGACAGCTGGTGATGGTTGAAACTGCTTCTGGAATGGCAAAAGCCTATCAAGTAAATCTTAAATCTGTGCGAATTGGAGATTTAGAACTCAGTAATGTTGCCGCGACTGTTATGCTAGGTATTTATCCGAAGAAAATTTTATTGGGGAATAGTTTTCTTGATAAGTTTAAAGTCGAGCAAGAAGGTAACAAAATGATAATTTCGTCACTTCAGTAAATAGAAATTTTTAACTCGTCAGTTAGTATTTTTAGAAATTCGGTTGCCGCTTTTGAATTGCCAAATTCATCGAGTTCTGGTGACCAAACACAGATACTGAAGTGTTTTGGATGAATCGCAACGATGCCTCCACCAACACCACTTTTTCCCGGTAGCCCAACTTGAAACGCAAATTCACCAGAAGCATCATATAGTCCACATGTGGCCATTAGTGCATTAATTCGTACGGTCTGGCTTCGGTCGAGTATTTTGTCTCCATTCAAATCAACTCCTGAATTTGCTAAAAACAAAGTGGCTTTGGCCAAGTCGACGCAACTCATTTCGATTGCACAGTGATGACAGTAGCTTTCCAATACTTTTTCAACTGGATTTGCAAAGTTATCAAATGCTTTCATTAAGTAAGCCATAGCCGCATTACGAGAACCGTGTTCCAATTCTGATCGAGCAACTTTAAGGTTGGTTTTAATGAATGGGTTTTTGGCAAGTTTTTGCAGTAACTCTATTAATTGATAATTTGGAGCCGATAATCGACTTTCGAGACGATCGCAAACAGCTAATGCACCTGCATTTATAAAAGGATTTCTCGGAATGCCATGATCGGTTTCGAGCTGAACAAGTGAGTTAAATCTTTGACCAGAAGGTTCTTTACCGATTTTTTCCCAAAGCGTTTCGTCGTATATTTTAATGGCCTGAACTAAAGTAAATAATTTACTTATACTTTGAATTGAAAATGGCGTTGTCGCGTCACCAAAAGAAATGACGTTACCGTTTATATCACACACTGCAACGCCAAATTGATTGGAAGCAACCTGCTTTAGAGCAGGAATATAATCGGCAACTTTTCCCTGACCGATCAGTTTCCTTGCCTGTTCGGCTAGAGGCGCCAGTAAAGGTTTTATTTGGTCAACATTTAACTGAGCTAAACTCATGCGTTGCTTTTTAGTTTGATGAGAGGTGACAAAAAGCTTTGATTTTAGGCAACATGGTTTGGGCCGTTAGTTCGCAACGCTCCAATAAATCATTTGGGTCACCGTGTTCAACAAAACGATCAGGTAAGCCTAAATTTAGAATTTTAACGTCTAGTTGCTGACTTAAAGCAAACTCATTAACTGCACTGCCTGCACCACCCATCAATGCATTTTCTTCAATGGTAATGAAATACTCATGAGTTTCAGAAAGTTGTTGAATCAGTTCTTCATCAATCGGTTTAATAAATCGCATATCGACAAGTGTAGCATTAATTTCTTCGGCAACTTTTTGTGCTTCGGTAAGCAAAGCACCAAATGATAAAACAGCGACTGTCTTACCTTCTTTTAACATACGACCTTTGCCGATTGGTAATTCGGTCATTGCTGACTCAGGCGTAATTCCAGGGCCTGTTCCTCTTGGATAACGAACAGCAACCGGACCTTGATACTGATAACCTGTATAGAGCATTTGGCGACACTCATTTTCATCTGACGCTGCCATTATAACCATGTTAGGGACGAATCTGAGATAGCTTAAATCATAAGCGCCGTGATGAGTGGCTCCGTCACCGCCGACAAGACCTCCTCGATCAATTGCAAACAAAACATCTAAGTTTTGAATGGCGACATCATGAATTAATTGATCGTAAGCACGCTGCAAAAACGACGAGTAAATCGCTACTACCGGTTTTAAACCATCGCATGCCATACCGGCCGCTAATGTCACCGAGTGTTGTTCGGCTATTCCTACATCAAAATAGCGTTCTTTGAATTGTTTTGAAAAGGCTATTAAATCAGATCCTTCTCTCATCGCAGGAGTAATACCCATTAACCTCGGATCTTTTTTGGCCATATCGACTAGCCATTGACCGAAAACGTTTGAGTAGGTGACTTTCTTTTTTCCTGGAGGAAGTTTGTCGTCTTTTGGATTAAAAATAGGAACGCCGTGATAAGCGATGGGATCGTTTTCAGCCGGTGCGTAACCTTTTCCTTTTTTGGTGACGATATGCAGAAACTGAGGACCTTTGAGCTCTTTCATATTCGACAAAGTGTCGAGTAAGGCATCGAGGTTATGACCATCAATTGGACCAATATAGTTAAACCCTAACTCTTCAAACAAAGTGCCTGGTAACATCATGCCTTTCATGTGCTCTTCGACTCTATGTGCCCAGTTGGTTATGGCTGGCATGTTTTGTAAAACTTTTTTGCCGCCCGTTTTTATCGAAGAGTAAAATTTTCCGGACAATATTTTCGCAAGGTAATTGTTTAATCCGCCAACATTCTCGGAAATCGACATATCATTATCGTTTAAAATAACCAATAAATTGGCGTCGACATCTGCAGCATGGTTCATCGCCTCAAATGCCATGCCCGCAGTCATTGCTCCATCACCAATTACCGCTATTGCTTGACGATCGTCTCCAGATTGTTTTGAAGCTATTGCCATTCCTAAAGCCGCACTGATGGAAGTGCTTGAGTGGCCAACACCAAATGTATCGTATTCGCTTTCACAACGAACGGGAAAAGGGTGCAGCCCATCGGTTTGTCGAATGGTATCGAGCTGATCACGTCTTCCAGTCAATACTTTGTGCGGATAAGCTTGGTGACCGACATCCCAAACGATTCGGTCGTCTGGAGTTTGGTATAAATAATGGAGTGCAACCGTGAGCTCTACTGTTCCAAGTCCCGCTGCAAAATGTCCACCGCAACGACTGATCGTGTTAATTAAGAATTGTCGCAGCTCGTTTGCCACCTGATGCAACTGCTCTGTTTTCAAGCCGCGCAAGTCTGTCGGCGATTGAATTCCGCTGAGCAAAGGGTATTGGCTAAGTGGTGCATTCATACGGGATTAAAGCTCCTACTGATCGCGTTTTTCAACTACCGATCCCGTTCAATTATGTGCTGGGCAAATAGAGTTAAGAGCTCTGTATTATACGGCAGTTTGCTAAGGGCATCTAATGCTAACTGGTATTGTTTCTGTGCGTGTTCGCGAGCACCTTCAAGACCGAGCAGCGATGGGTAGGTCGCTTTGTGTGCTGCGGTATCCGACCCCTGGGGTTTTCCCAATGTGGCGGTTTCACCTTCAATATCCAATATATCGTCACGAATCTGGAAGGCCAATCCTATGGCTCGACTGTAAGTTTTTAGGTGTTCAAGATCAGATTGTACAGCACCACCGCTGGCGTAATAACCGAGTAATACGGAGGCTTCGATTAAAGCACCTGTTTTCATAGAATGCATGGTCTCGAGCTGTTCCAACGATAATTGTTGTCCAGTTGCTGCAAGATCAATGGCTTGTCCACCGCCCATTCCAAGCGAGCCTGCCGCGCTAGTGAGTTCTGAAAGCATATTGAGCACAATAGTTGGAGAGCTAAACTGCTCTTGTTTGAGTAGCACTTCAAATGCCAAAGACTGTAATGCGTCTCCCGCCAATACTGCAGTCGCTTCATCAAATTTTATGTGGCAGGTTGGTAGTCCGCGTCGTAAATCGTCGTCATCCATGCAAGGGAGATCGTCATGAATCAGTGAGTAGGCATGAATAAGTTCAACAGCCGCGGCTGGAAAATCGAGTGCTTCTGACTTAGCTCCAAGCATCATTCCTGTTGCGTACACCAGTAGCGGGCGAGTGCGTTTTCCTGGATTTAGTGCGCTATAACGCATGGCTTGATGAAGTCGGTCCGGAATAGTCGCTGAGGCTGGAAGTAACTGCTGCATACTCTGCTCGACTCTGGTTCGATAATCGGCAGAGAACTGATTAAATGCGTCCATGATTATTCGTAATCGGCAGAGTCTTCGGCGATATTCAACTCGGTAAGCTGTCCTTCTTCCGACAAAACCTGAATACGCTGACGGGCCTGTTCGAGCATTTGTTGGCAGTTTTTGGTTAGCTTTACGCCTTGCTCAAACTGTTTAAGCGCTTCTTCTAATGGCAGATCGCCTTGTTCCATCGCGCTGACAATTGCTTCAAGCTCTGTTAGCTGTGACTCGAAAGATGACTTATCTTTTTTCGTGCTCATAACGTTTCCCATAAATTCAGCGCGCATTTTCGCTTAATTTGCCCAAGAATAAAACTGTTTCTCCGAATTCAGCCACAATGCGAAGTTAGGAGTGATTAATTTGGATACTTTTTTATATTTTACGGCGCTATGTCATTGAAAGTTCTGTGAAAGTGACTAACCTTTCTTAAAGAAAAAAGATAAATAGAGGTTTTCTGCTTTTGGATATTGCAACGCTGATTGGATTGTTCGGAGCCTTGGGGATAGTGGCATTGGCGATGATACTTGCCGGTGGTTTTGGACAATTTATCGACGTACCTTCAATTTTAGTTGTGCTCATCGGTTCTCATCTTGTTGTTTTGGGGCAGTACCCGCTAGCGGATTTTATTAATGCGGCCAAAGCGGGTATGAAAACAATCATGTTTAAGTCGCCGGATTGCGTTTCGATTATTGCCAAAATAGTCGAGCTTGCTGATCTTTCACGAAAAGGAGGCCTATTGTCACTTGAAGGAGCTGAAATAGACGATCCTTTTTTAGAGAAAGGCGTTGGGCTTTTGGTTGATGGCCATGATGGGGAAGTTGTGAAAACAATCCTCGAAAAAGAAGTCGCCATGGCATCGGCAAGACATGAAACCGGAGCTGCAATTTTTAAAAGTTTAGCCGCAATTGCACCCGCAATGGGTATGATTGGAACGCTCATTGGCTTGGTGGCCATGTTAGGGAATATGGATGATCCCAAGTCGATTGGCCCTGCAATGGCAGTTGCGTTACTTACAACTTTATATGGAGCAATGATCGCTAATATGATGGCAACGCCGATCGCCGATAAATTGAATTTGCGGGACAGGGAAGAAAAAATTGCCCGAAAGTTAATGATTGATGGACTACTTGGTATTCAGGCAGGGCAAAATCCACGAGTTATCGAGCAGGTTCTTATGGGTTACTTAGCGGAAAATCAGCGACCGACAGCTGAGGAGTAATGGGTGAGCGACGAAGACGAATGTAATTGTCCCCCCGAGGGGTTGCCAGCCTATATGGGCACCTTTGCTGATTTAATGGCTCTACTGATGTGCTTTTTCGTACTTCTGCTGGCGTTCTCTGAAATGGATGTACTGAAGTTTAAGCAGATCGCAGGGTCGATGAAGTACGCTTTTGGCGTTCAAAATAAAGTCGAAGTCAAAGATATTCCTAAAGGCACCAGCATCATAGCTCAAGAGTTTTCGCCAGGAAAACCTACGCCCACCATGATTGAAGCCATCATGCAGCACACGGTTGAAATTACGAAAGAGTCTCTAGAGTTTGATGAACCGATTGAAGAAGACCCTGATCAGGGAGAAGGTAAAGATTCCAATACGGGACTCGGAGAGTCAACTAACGTTGGAGTGGATCAACAACAAGCTGATGCGCAGGCTGCCGAATTAGCCATTAAATTAGCGCAGCAAATGTCTCAGGAATTAGATTCTGGGCAAATTGAACTGTTAGCCAAAGGCTCGATGGTAGTCATCCGAATTCGTGAAAATGGTTCTTTTAAATCCGGCTCAGACAGGATAGAGCCGAATTTTGTCGAGGTTTTAAGAAAAATAGGGGATATCTTAAAAAATACTCAAGGAGAAATAAGGGTTGCTGGTCATACGGACAATTTACCAATCGAAACTGAACGTTTTCGATCGAACTGGGAGTTATCCGGAGGTAGAGCCGGATCGGTTGTGCGTGAATTGCTCAAAGATCCTGAACTCGTTCGAGAGCGCTTTGTGATTACCGGTTATGCGGATACTAGGCCTTTGGCCGATAACAATACCAGCGAAGGTCGAGCACGGAATCGCCGAGTGGAAATAATAATTGTTCAGGGTGAAGTGGGGTCGAGTAGTATTTTAGGCGTTTCTGGTGATGAGCTTGACCCGAGAGTGGAAGATAGTTCCGACGACTCGAACACAGAATCTGACGGCCAATAACCATCCTCCTCACCAACTTCAGTTGAAGATGGAACCTAATCGACTTTATAGCCATGGGCTTTTGCCCATGAGCGTACGGCAACCAGATCAAACTCCCATTCTTTATTTATGTTTCCACGGTTAGTCACTGGCATCCCCTGTTTTATCCAGCTATCGAGTTGAGCACGATTGATGCCGAGAGCCAAAGTGAGTTGGTACTTACCTAATATTTTGTCTTGCCAAGCATGATTATCTTCACCCTCACTTTTCCTTAAGTGTTGACCTCTTCGTTTGGCTTGGCGCAAGTAATTAGAAGATTTCACGGTACTGATTTCCTAAAGTTACAAGGTAAGAGTTTGTTAGCGTTTCACTCTTAATAAATAGAACAAAAACTCACCAATTGCCAATCAGAGCAGCCTTCATTAAAGAAGCTGAAAAGGATAATTCGAGACATCGAATTGTAATGGATAAATATTTTTACAACATAATCATAGGTTTAATGCATTCTGGTTAGTCAAATGAAAGGTGAGTCGCTACAATTAACAACACTTGATAACAGGAACCATTAAGTGACCAAACTGACAGCCGACACATTTATCAGCGTTGACAAGCTAACAACCCATTATGGTGAACGTTTGATACTGGATAAACTTGATTTATCCGTTCGCCAAGGCGAGATCATGGTCATAATGGGCGCGAGTGGTTCAGGTAAAAGTACGCTATTGCGAACGATGCTTGGACTTAACCGTCCCACCAGCGGACAAGTTAAGATTATGGGGCTGGATGTTACGAATGCCTCTCGCAAGCAGCTGTATCAGTTTCGTCGTCAAATTGGCGTAGCTTTTCAGGGTGGTGCTTTGTTCGGTAACTTATCTTTGGTCGACAATATTCAGTTACCGCTAAGAGAACACACCAACCTAGATGCCAATACTATTCGAATTATGGCGCGAATGAAGCTCGATATGATGAATCTCTCTGGATTCGATAATCTGATGCCCTCTGAGTTATCGGGCGGCATGGTGAAACGCGCCGCACTGGCGCGAGCCATTGTTATGGATCCTCAGTTGTTGTTTTTTGATGAGCCTTCAGCTGGATTGGATCCAGTGGTAGCCGCTGAACTCGATGAGTATATTCTCGAACTTAAACAAGCGATGGAAATGACGATTGTTGTCGTGACTCACGAGCTTGAAAGTGCTTTTCGGATTGCCGATCGAATTACCGTGCTGGACCGAGGGAAAGTAGCGATTTGCGGCACCATTGACGAAGTAAAGGCATCGAACGATGAACGTGTACAAAACTTGTTAAATCGAAGAGCCTCTCGGGAGCAAGTGACCCCGGACGAATACCTAGAATTACTCACTCGAGTTCAAGCTACTCGGCCACATCGAGGTGATATAGATGGTTAGAGCAATAACTCGTCTTGGTGAAAAAACGATTGAACAACTTGAGCATCTGGGCCATCTCACTGTTTTTTTGATGACCGTCATAAGTAAATTATTTGTCTTTCCGTTTAGGTACCGAGCTGTATTGCAACAGCTGTATTTTATTGGTGCTAAGTCAACATTTGTTATTTTTCTCGCTAGCATTACGATAGGTTTGGCACTGGGGTTAAATTTGTATGTTGAGCTGAGTCGATTAGGTGTTCAGGATCGTTTGGGAACAGCAGTATCGTTAAGTATTGTGCGTGAACTGGGGCCCGTTATCACCGCGTTGATGGTAATGGGGCGTGCAGGTTCTGCTATTTGCGCCGAAGTTGGCATTATGCGAAGTGATGAGCAACTTGATGCGCTTGAATGCATGGCAATTGATCCTTTCAAGTTTTTAATGGTCCCAAAGTTTTGGGCGACTCTTATTTCAGTTCCGTTATTAGTGGCCATCGCCGATGTGATAGGTGTGTTTGGCGGTTACATTGCCGGTGTCGTTATTTTTGATGTGCCTTATGGCGCTTATTGGCAAGGTGTTTATACGTCAATTGACTGGCAGCATTTGAACATGGGCCTAATAAAATCTCTGGTATTTGCCCTTGTTATTGTTTGGGTGGCGACAGGCAAAGGATTTTTGTTGCACTTAGATAAGGCTGGCGTATACGGCGCAGAAGGTGTAAGCAGAGTAACAACACAGGCTGTGGTAATGGGATCGATTCTTATTTTATTTTTCAACTTTTTAGTATCTGCATTTATGGTGGCTTAATATGGGTAAGCTGAAGCTTGAGTTTTTTGTCGGACTTTTTGTCATAATCGGTCTGGTTGCGGTGAGCTACATGGCAATCAAAATGGGTGACGTTCGTTTATTTGAGCAACCAAAATACTATGAGCTGATAGGACGATTTAACTCAGCTTCTGGTTTAAAACCTGGCGCCGCCGTTGAAATGTCAGGGGTTAAAGTTGGTCGAGTAACCGATATTCAATTCGATGCTGAGCGCTTCGAAGCCATTGTAACTATGGAAATTCCCAATCATATAAAATTAACAACAGATTCTGTCGCCTCGGTTCGTACGACAGGAATTATTGGTGATAAGTTTATTAAGGTTTCTATTGGTGGCGAAGAGGAGTTTTTGGAGCCCGGCGATCAATTTGAACAAACCGAGTCCTCCCTCGATATTGAAGAACTTATTAGTCGTTTTGTTTTTTCTGCAGAGCAGTCTGGGTAGTCTTCAATATCCGCCTGTGACAGGGTCCTATTTGCTGAGAGGAATCGGGTGATATACCGAATTATTTTGTAGTAAACTAGCGAGCTTAAATAGTCGGCCCTGTTCGAAATCCCCTGTTTGGTCAAATAAGTTGATTAATATTCAACCTGAACTGGCAAGCGCCGCAAACTGTACGATATTAATGTTCGTAAATGAAAGGCAAAATTAAATGAGTGAGTCTCCTGTTAAACCGAAGAATTTTATTCGCCAAATTATTGATAGCGATCTTGATTCTGGTAAGCATCAATCGGTTGTGACACGATTTCCCCCGGAGCCCAATGGCTTTTTGCATGTTGGTCATGCTAAGTCTATATGTCTGAATTTTGGAGTCGCTGGAGATTACCGAGGAAAATGCAACCTTAGGTTCGACGACACTAACCCTGCGAAAGAAGAAGCTGCATATGCCGAAGCAATTGAAGACGATGTTCGTTGGTTAGGTTTTGAATGGGACGGTGAAATTCGCCATGCTTCGGATTATTTTGAGCAGTTGTACACCTACGCAAAAGAGCTAATCGAAAAAGGATTAGCTTATGTCGATGAACTCACTCCTGAACAAATTCGTGAATACCGAGGAACATTCGAAGTTCCTGGTAAAAATAGCCCTTTTCGTGATCGACCAAAAGCTGAAAGTTTGGATTTATTTCAACGCATGAGAGACGGTGAGTTTGCTGATGGCAAGATGTGCGTGAGGGCGAAAATTAATATGGCGTCTCCTAACATTAATATGCGTGATCCAGTTATTTATCGAATTAAACATCAGCATCATCATCGGACAGGTGATGCTTGGTGTATTTACCCAATGTATGATTTCACGCATTGTATTTCTGATGCTCTCGAAGGTATTACTCATTCTTTATGTACTTTAGAGTTTGAAGATCATCGACCGCTTTACGATTGGGTACTCGATAATATTTCTATCGATTGTCATCCACAGCAAATAGAGTTTTCTCGCTTAAACTTGGAACACACGGTCACTAGTAAACGTAAGCTTAATCAGTTGGTAACAGAAAAGCATGTCGATGGTTGGGATGATCCCCGAATGCCGACAATATCTGGTATGCGTCGTAGAGGATTTACTGCAGCCGCAATTCGTGACATGTGTGAGCGTGTCGGTGTGACTAAAAAAGTGAATACGACTGAAATGGGTGTGCTTGAAAATTGCGTGCGGGAAGATCTTGATCGCAATGCACAGCGAGCAATGGCGGTACTTGATCCGGTTAAAGTTATTTTAACTAATTATCCAGAAGATAAAGTTGAAGAATTATCTGCTCCCAATCATCCGAAAGAAGATATGGGCGAAAGAACTCTTTACATGAGTCGCGAAGTTTATATCGACCGAGCAGATTTTCGAGAAGAAGCTAACAAGAAGTACAAACGTCTGGTTTTAGGTAAAAGTGTCCGACTTAGAAATTCATATGTTATAACAGCAACAGATGTTATCAAAAATGAGAACGGAGATATTTCCGAAATTCATTGTACTTATGATCCCGATACTCTTGGAAAAAATCCTGAAGGACAAAAACCAAAAGGCGTTATTCATTGGGTAAGCGCTTCACACTCATTACCAGCTGTCGTACGTCTTTACGATCGACTGTTTAATGTCGCAAATCCTGGCGCGATGGACGATTTAGCGTCTGCACTCAATCCTGATTCTTTGACGATTCTTGAAAATGCAAGAGTTGAAAAAAGTTTGGCGGAGGTTGAACCAGAAACTCGCTTTCAGTTTGAGCGTGAAGGTTACTTTTGTTCCGACCGATATGAGTGTAAGTCTGGAAACTTAGTTTTCAACCGCACAGTCACATTACGTGATAGCTGGGCGAAAATTGAAAGTAAAGAACAGAACGCTCAATAAATATTGAAGTTTGATTCTTTAATAAAGTTTTCTATGCAAAGGAAATAACTTTAGCTCAAGGACTTTAAAGTTATTTCCATACGCTTTTAGATAAAGACTTAGTCGATCGACTCGCGATTAAGAACATAGGCAAATGCAAATCCAACATATACGTTGTCGTTTGCTTTGACCAACGGACTGTCTACAAACACGGCATCAGCAACACTCCGGTATCGAACAAAGCCGCCCATCCAGATATCACCTTTACGCCGCGTGAGTCCGAATGTAACTTGGTAGCCTGAGTTGCCTGATTCAGCGGTATAACTCGATCGTTCGGGAGTTGCGAAGGCATTTGGCACATCGTAATAGTAGCGATTAAATTTCTTGGTGCTGTAAAAAATATTGGCATTAAAGTTAGTCCGCCAAACTGTATCATCAACTTGCCATAAGGTGTCCCAACGGAATCCTGGTGCGAACTCCCAGCCGACACTGGTTGCTTGAGTAAAATCTGTTGCGATCGCTCCATGAATTGGTAGGCTAAACTTTAATCGTTGCTTGTCATCATTAATGACTTTGTAGTTGATCGACGGGCCGGCCATAATGACCCAATCGAGTTCTGGCATACCGGCTCGAGCTTTATTATCGTCTCTAACGGGTAATCGGCCCGCAAGGCTGACGTCTATATCCCAGGTTTTGCTATAAAACAAATGTCGTCTTAAACCTTCTCTATTCAAAGAAACTTTTTTGGTTTGGTAAACAAAATAAGGAAAGGGAACTGCGTATGTTTCATATTCGTCACTGCCGGCATAGTGTGGAACATTGAAGGTTGATAAGCCTGCGCCAATTTCGATGTATTCTTCTTCATCGTCCAGCTCTGAATAACCCAAACTTGAAAAGAGACAGCAGGAAACTAAAGATATAACGCGATATAAACTATTATTTTTAGACACAATCAATACCAAATTTTATTTATATAATAAACTCGACTGCCTGAAGGCGTTTTAACGACGACTTCATCGTCCACTTGCTTTTTTATTAACGAGCGAGCTAGAGGTGAGTCGATACTTATATAGTCTTCTTTAACGTCGAACTCATCCGATCCCACCAGTCTATAAGTTAATACGTTCGATTGCTCATCTTCGAGCTCAACCCATGCAGAAAAGAACACTCGAGACTTATCGCTTGGCTTATGTTCAACTACTTGCATATCACTGGTTCGTTTTTGCAAGTAGCGAATTCGGCGATCCATTTCTCTTAGTTGCTTTTTTCGATAAATATATTCGGCGTTTTCTGAACGATCACCTTCTGCTGCTGCAGCTGTAATTGCTCGAGTGACTTCGGGGCGTTTATTTTTCCAAAGGTCGGCTAATTCATTGCGAAGGCGAGTTGCGCCTTCGGGCGTAATTAAGTTACTGCGTTTCATTGACGTATCATACAAAAAAAAGAAGATGTTACAAACGTTTCCTTATGAATGATAGATTTTTCTGCTAACCCTTATTTTTTGTTGTGTCAAACTAGGCGGGTATTTGTAAGGTCATCTGTTTTTAAGATCATCTGTTTGTAAGATCACCTATTTGTAAGTTCACCTAAGCTTGAGTCAATGATGCATATTTGTTTTTAGCAAACTGGCCAGAGTAAAAGAATAGTCCTGCTTATTGACTTATAAATGACTCTTGATTGATATAGTTTGATGCTCTATTGATCGTAGGGTTCCAAGATTTTGAAACTGATAAAATAAATAAGTTAAAGAAAGTGATTAGTTAAACGAAAACATCTAACCCCACCGAAGTAAATAAACTTTGCATTTCAACTCGCCTTTTATCTATGAGAGTCAAAATCGATTTTAAAAGGAATTTTTTCCCTTGACTCTAATACTAACGGCTAAAAAAACTACTTATACAGATAGTTGTTGAGTTGAACTTTTTAATTTAACAATACTTTAAGATTGAACAATTAATCATCAAAATGTTTTTTGATGTTAAAATAGTTTTTAATCAAATTGGATTTCTGCAAACCAAACTTATTGTCATTCTTTTTAAGTTCCTGAATAAATATTATTCAACAATACCTCCTTGCAATAACTTTTTCTTTCTTAGCGATAATATTTAATTTTTTATTAGTTAAAGGGAAAAAAATAAAATGGTGTCAAAATAAAAAATCTCGACAATCAATAAATGCTTTTTATTTAACCAATTAAAGAGTTTTTTGTTTTAAAAGTGTTAACTATGACGTTTTTAAGTCGAAAATATTTCAAAAAAAATAATTATTTTTGAAAGTTATGTTGAATAATCCAGCTGTCATAAAACTTGCGTAGTATCCCGCACGACAAAAATCAATAATTAATTAAATATTTTTATTTCAGATAGGAATTTGTATGAATTATCAGATCATTCACAAAGCACTTGTTTATTTATTGTGCTTAAGTTTAACGTTGCCGAGTATTGGTTTTTCGGCAACACCAAATGGCTATTATGACAATGTTGATACGTCTAGCCCTCTGGCGCTTCGACAGTCATTGCATGAAATTATTGACGATCATACGCGCTATCCATACACCTCAAGTTCAACCGACACTTGGGATATATTGGAGTCGGCTGATCAAGATCCAAACAATTCGCAAAACGTATTGGACATTTATAAGAATGCCAGTTATTCAAAAGCTGGCGGTGGTAATAATTTCTACAACCGTGAACACAGTTGGCCAAAGTCTTATGGTTTCCCTAACGATGGCTCTTCGAACTATCCCTATACCGATGCCCATCAGCTATTTATTTCTGACAGCAGTTACAATTCGAGTCGAGGAAATAAACCTTACGATAACTGCTCAATAAACTGTTCTGAACGTCCTACAGAGTTTAACAATGGTAAAGGTGGTACGAGTACTCAGTCTAATTGGACCGAAGGACAGTTCACTGATGGAAAGTGGGAAACTTGGTCGGGACGTCGAGGTGATGTCGCGCGCGCAATGTTCTACATGGCGGTTCGTTATGAAGGCGGTTTGCACAGTATTACAGGAGTTCAAGAACCTGATTTAAGACTAACCGATGACCGAGCTTTGATTGCTGCCTCAAGCACAGGAAGTAATGAATCAGTCGCTTACATGGGACTTTTATCGGTAATTTTACAATGGCACAAAGATGATCCTGTTGATGCAGATGAGCGTCGACGTAACGACGTAGTATTTAGTTATCAGGGAAATCGCAATCCATTTATCGACAATCCTGATTACGTAACTTGTGTATTTGAAAATGATTGCTCGGCAATTGGTGGTGGCTCAGGAGATACGACTCCGCCTTCGGCGCCAACAGGATTGACAGGAGTGGGTGGTGATCTATCAGCGCAATTGTCATGGAATGCGAATACTGAATCTGATCTTGCTGGATATCATGTATATCGAAGCGACAATGGCGGCGCTTCATTTGCGAAAGTGACAGGCGTTTACTTGGCAGGCCCGGAATTTACCGACACTAATTTAACTCCTGCGACATCTTATGTTTATCAAGTTACGGCAATCGATATTTATAATAATGAGTCTGCGCCGAGTACAACGATTAACATCATCACAAATGATGCTCCAGTTGTGACCGGTGGTGTTTGGGTTAATGAAATTCATTATGATAACGAGAGCACGGATGTCGGCGAAGGTATCGAACTTGCGGGTAGTGCTGGCACTTCGATTAGTGGTTGGCAAATTGTGTTGTACAACGGTAACGGTGGTACAGCTTATAACACCATTGATTTGAATGGTGTATTCGCTGATCAGCAAAATGGATTTGGAACCCTTTGGTTTGATATTCCTTCCATTCAAAACGGCGCACCTGATGGAATCGCTTTGGTGGATAATTCGGGAGCGGTTGTTCAGTTTTTGAGTTATGAAGGTAGTTTCACCGCGAACGATGGCGTTGCAAGTGGACAGACTTCAATTGATATAGGTGTTGCTGAGTCATCATCGACGCCAACCGGATTTTCATTACAGCTGTCAGGTAGTGGTGTTCAATATTCAGACTTCAGTTGGCAAGCTCCTTCCATCAATACCGCTGGCAATATTAACAATGCGCAATCGTTTTCTGGCTCGACCGATACGACACCTCCAGCTATCCCCAACGGGTTAACTGCGACTGCAACGGCGAACGAAATCGATTTAAGCTGGCAAGCGAACACTGAATCTGATTTGGCTGGGTATAATATTTTCCTAAGCTCAGACGGAACTAATTTCACTCAAGTAAATACTGAACTGGAAACAACAGTCGCTTATTTAGTGATGGGGCTTAACCCTGCAACTAACTACTTTTTAAGAGTAAGCGCGATTGATTTGTCGGGTAACGAATCCACACAATCGGAAGCGTTGAATGTAACCACTCTAGATGCTCCAACTCCGGTTGAAGGTGAACTTTGGATCAATGAGATTCACTACGATAATGCAAGCACTGATGTTGAAGAGTTTTTTGAAATTGCAGGTCCTGCAGGTTTTGATTTACAAGGCACTCAGGTCGCACTTTATAACGGCAGCAACGGCACACTTTACAACACCATTAATTTAACAGGTGTAATAAGTGATTTGCAAAATGGCTTCGGTACCCAAGGGTTTTATGTTAGGGGTATTCAAAACGGTTCACCGGATGGTATTGCATTAATTAGCAACACAGGAGAAGTCGTTCAGTTTTTAAGTTACGAGGGTAGTTTTACTGCGGTTGATGGACCTGCCGCTGGAATGACGTCGAATGATATCGAAGTATCTGAAAATTCTTCGACGCCTGCCGGACAATCATTACAGCTTGGTGGCAGTGGGAACAAATACAGCGACTTCATATGGCAGTTTCCTTTGGACGCGACTTTCTCTGCGGTTAACAACGGTCAATCATTTGTTAGTGATTCCGACACAATTGCGCCTGCTGCTCCGCTCAATTTAAATGCTGTTGGTGGAGACGAGCAAGTTTCGCTAAGCTGGAATGCAAACACTGAGTCTGACCTTGCCGGTTACCGAGTTTATCAAAGTGAAGATGGCACATCATTTTCGCTTATAAATGCTGAGCTGGTTACATCATCAGATTATGTTGCGACCGGATTAGTAGCTGACACTACCTACTATTTCTACGTTACCGCTGTGGATTCAGCGAATAATGAGTCGGTTGCTTCAGAGACCGCTTTTGGTGTTACCGACGGTATAGAAGATACAACGGCACCTTCAGCACCAGTTGATTTAGTCGCGCTTGGTGGAGAGTTGCAAGTTGAGTTGAATTGGAGTGCTAATTTAGAAAGTGATCTAGATGGCTATCGTGTTTATCGAAGTGATGATGGCGGCGCCAGTTTTAGATTGGTGCAAACGGATTTAACGCTAACCAACAATTTCACCGATACAAGTGTTGCTGCATCGACTTCATATAGTTACTACATTACGGCAGTTGACCTAGCTGGTAATGAGTCAGTTGCAAGCCTGGTCGTTAGTGCAACGACAAACGATGCCGTAGATTCTGAAGCACCTTTAGCTCCTGTTGGGTTAACCGCTGACAATTACCGTCGAGACGTATCTCTTAACTGGGATGCAAACAGTGAAAGTGATCTTGCTGGTTACAATGTCTATCGACGTGATCTTCGATCAGGAGACCTAGTGAAAATCAATAATGAGTTACTGCTAACCACTTCATTTGATACTCGACTTCCTAGTTGGTGGAGAACTTATGAGTATGTTGTTACCGCAGTAGATACTTCTGGTAATGAGTCGACTTCTAGTGAGTCGGTTTATGTCAGTGTTTTTTCAAATGGAAGTGGCGGCTTTATTGGTTGGTTGATCGGCTTATTCTCTTGGATTTTTGAATAATTGAGATTGTCGATCAAATGCTCACTAGTGATTTAAATGCACAGGAGTGTCAATTGAATTGCTTGGAGCCAGTTTGTAGTAAATAAAAAGGGGCGCTAGCGCCCCTTTTTTGTATTTAGAATTAATTGGTTGATTTATCGTTGCATGCTAAGTGAGAGTTGTCTTATCAATCGAACTCTATGCAAACCAATTAATCTTGATGATCTGCTTCTCAGCTCATCTGGATTAGATCGGCTAAGCGACTTTTCGTTTCATTGCTGAACCGGAAATTCTAAATCCACGATTGAGTAATGTGTTGTCTTCTTTCGGAACTTTCAAACATTGGGTATGTTCGTTTGTAGGCAGTAAAACCTGTCCGCAACTTGCACATCCTGTTACGTGAATCCGACCTTTAGTAAACGTTACCCACTGATGATTGTTCATGATACTTCCTCGCTGTTTTAATGTGGTTAATTTTAGTACAGGAGAAGTTTTGACCACGTAAGCCAGGTTTTCTAATTTTTGTAGGCAATTTCTTACAGACTTGTGAGCTTATTCACAGGGTGAGATGAAAAATCGCAGTTGTCGGTGAAAAATCACCAAGTAACTCTATGATTTACAAACGAATCTACCATGATTCTTGTGCCTTGTATAATTACTAGGTGCGATAAATCTATTTTTAGTGACTATACTTTTTATTCTAATAACGCATCTTCGCGAATTACATGGTTTCGATACAGCAACTCGACTTTCTATTAGAACAATATTTGGCAAAGGCAGTTTCCAAAACTGATGGCGACTCTGAACCGAGAGCACAGCTATTAGAGGCATTAAGTGCTGCTAACGGAACGAGTAATAGCCAAACTGAGACTCAGGAAACGGAGCCAGTAGCTGCTTCTGTCATTCAGGTTTGCTCAGCTGCTATGGATTCATTTTTTGAGTTATTGTGGCCGATCGAGCGATTACAAGACAAACACATCAACTGGGCGGACGATGTGGTTGAGTGCTTTAAATGGATTTGGATGCATCAATTGGCGAATAATGAATACCACAACGAGTTTGATCCTTTGTTAAGTTTTCTGACCAAGATTCTAGGGCCGTATGATCATCATGGTGGGCGAACGCTCGATAAAGTCCTCGATAAATTTTCTCAACATTTCAAAGCAATAAAGAGCAAAACGCCCAGTTCCCAGTTAATCGAAAAAG
Organism: Gammaproteobacteria bacterium; assembly: GCA_013373375.1. Lineage (GTDB taxonomy): Bacteria > Pseudomonadota > Gammaproteobacteria > Enterobacterales > Kangiellaceae > Pleionea. The sequence goes on along the minus strand of JABXHY010000009.1, from coordinate 109,508 downwards.
TCTGGAAAATGTGCTTATTCGATTTTAATGAATTTCAAAAACAGGTGAAAACATTTGAAGAGCGAGTGTGTCAGTTTGAAATTCAGGCCTTTAATAACGCCTCCGCAAGCGATAGAGCGACTTTCCTGATTGAAAAAGCTATGTATGGCCACTCGGTTCCCGCCTGGCTATTTCGTTTTGTTCAGGATTATTGGCATCGCTATTTTCACTTGGTGGTACTCAAGCATGGCAAGGACTCCGAATTAGAGCAAAAAGGTGTTGAATTGCTTGCTCAGTTGATGGATGTCATGAAAATAACGGAAGCCGCTGAGGTTCAACAGCTGTTTGCAACAAAAATTACCCCATTGCGAACTAATATTCGTGATTTACTCAATCAGATTATTGTTAACGAACAAGAGCTAGAGGCTTTTTTTGAGCAACTTGAAATTCATCATATTACAATATTAGAAGGTTCGACGCCCGAAGGTGAAAATGTTGGGTTAGCAAAACCACCAAGAGAAATTACAACGGCGCTAGAGGTTCCTGCTGCAATTAAACAGATAAGAGTACGAGACTGGTTTTTATTGCGAGAATACAACTCTCATACGTCAGAATATTTTTGTCGTGTTGCAGAACGAAATTTAAACTACGGTTTTCTATTGTTGTGTAATTATTCGGGTGCGCGAGTTGCGAGTTTAACTTTCGAAGAAGTTGAGCAGTTAACTAACTCTGGCAAGCTTTCCAAATTAAGCCTTGCCCAGCGTTACGAACAAACCATTGAGTCTTTTGAATTACAATTGAAGCAGCAAATAGAACACATTGAAAAAGAAGAAGAGTCTAAAAATAAAGCAAATGTGAAACGATTGTTGCTGAGTCGACTGGAACAATCTAAGCAGCAACGAATGGCTGTCAAAGTGCAACAAAGAGAAGCAAAGCAGCGAGCAATCGAGCGGGAAGAGTCGATCGCGTTTGAGCAAAAAGTTAAAGAAACAGAAGCTTTTTTTGATAAGTTAATTCCCGGAGCGACCTTTATTGATCATACATCAGAAAGCAGTATGGTTCAGTTTGTGGTAAAACTTAGAAATCAATTATTAGTTTTTGTGAATAAACGCGGTGTTCGAGTTGGTCAGTGGCCGACTCGGTATTTAGCTGAGCGGCTGGTTTCGGGTGAGTGGGAAGTTTTGTCAACTCGACAGTCAACCGAGCAGACCATGGAACAGTTGGTGGCTCATCAACGACAATCTAAAATATCCTCTACAGGAGCAGGCACATGAACGAAGAGCGTCGAGAAAGTCAGCGCTTCTCTGCAAAACGTAAAGTGAATATGGAGCTAATGTTCAGTGATGACGATGGAGTAACGCATCGTCTGCACTGTATTACTCTGGATATTTCAAAAACTGGATTAAGGGTATCGCTGGAGCAAGAGTTGCCCATCGGGTTTGTTGCGCAACTTTGTATCGAGAATGATCAAGGTCAGTTATTGTTATTGTTCGCCGAACTTCGTTGGTGTAAGCGTTCTGGGGTTGAGTATGAGTGTGGTTTCGAACTCATGGATACCGAGCAGTCAGATCTTTCTGCTTGGGTCGATGGCGACTTATTCCAATAGAGCAACTATACCTAAGTTGGCACACGCATGCGTCTGTCGCATTTTTGTTAAGTATGATGCTTTCGCAGCTTCGAAAAGACTTTTTCACACAACTAAAAGATTATGCTGCCACTTCTGAAATTCATTGCATTTCTTGAGAATTAAGATAAAATTGAGAACTATTCTTATTTAGGTTTCGAATCAAGAATGACTCTGAAAGATTTAAAGCCAGGCCAAAAAGGAGTTGTGGACAGCCTCTCCAATGGCGACCCGTCGCTTATTAGCCGCATTATGGCGTTAGGCATCATTCCGGGCGAAGAACTTGAAGTTCTTCGAAAAGCACCTCTTGGTGATCCCATGCAGGTTAAGGCCGGCACTACCTATATCAGCATTCGCAAAGCAGACTCGCAGCTTATCAATATTGTCTCTAACTAGTCGCCACGACAACAGGCAGCACAACACATGAATATTGCTCTGGTGGGAAACCCCAATTGCGGTAAAACTACAATTTTCAATCGATTAACTGGTGCACGGCAAAAAGTTGGTAACTGGCCTGGTGTTACTGTTGAAAAGAAATCCGGAGCTATAAAGTTAAGTGATGGTCAAACACTCGAAATAATTGATTTGCCTGGGCTCTATAATCTGGATCAAATTGATCCTGGTAAAGATGAGCAAATAGCAGCTCAATATCTATTGACCCGTCAAGCGGATGTCATCATCAATATTGTGGACGCCGCTAACCTGAATCGAAACCTGGTTTTAACGTCACAGCTAAAAGAATTAAATACTCCGATGGTTGTCGCTTTAAACATGAGTGATGTAGCTCGTGACAAAGGGGTCGAAATCGATTTAGCGGTTCTGGCAGAGAGACTCAAAGTTCCAGTACTGGCGATGGTTGGCTCGACTGGCGAAGGCATCGACCTGCTCAAGCATGAGCTTAGCCAATTCAATCAAGCGGTCACCGATGAGCAAAAGTCTCGACAAGAAGCAGAAGCAACCTGCAGTTTTGGTGGTGAAGAAGACCACCTTATCGGCCGTAGTACTCAGCGTTATCAAATGGTAAAAGAGTTGACTAGTGGTGCTGTTCGTATGGTCCCTGGCCGATCGGATCGAACCGAAAAACTCGACCGTCTAGTTCTGAATAAGTGGCTGGGCGTGCCGATATTTTTATTTATGATGTACATGATGTTCACCATTGCGGTTAATTTTGGCGCGGTGTTCATCGATTTTTTTGATATTTTGTTTGGCGCTTTTTTAGTGGATGGTACACGCCAATTATTGTCTTCGGTCGGCTCACCAGAATGGTTGCAAGTTATTTTAGCCGATGGTGTTGGCGGCGGGATTCAGTTGGTCGCAACGTTTATTCCCGTGATTGGCATTCTTTACCTTTGCTTATCCGTTCTTGAAGACAGTGGTTACCTGTCTCGTGCAGCTTTTGTCATTGATAGACTAATGGCTAAAATTGGCTTACCGGGTAATGCGTTTGTTCCATTAATAGTGGGCTTTGGTTGTAATGTGCCTGCGGTAATGGCGGCCCGAACAATGAATCGAGAATCGGATCGTTTACTCACTATTGTCATGGCGCCGTTTATGTCCTGCGGTGCGCGATTAACTGTATATGCACTATTTGCTGCGGCTTTTTTCCCAACTAACGGCGGCAATATAGTATTCGGATTGTATTTGCTCGGAATTATTGTCGCAGTATTTTCAGGTTGGTTGTTCCGTAAACAAGTATTCGCTGCAAAAGCTGCACCGTCGTTTATCGAAATGCCTGCCTATCACTTACCTGTTTGGCGCAATATATTTCTTACCAGTTGGCATCGACTTAAAAACTTTTTAACACGTGCCGGAAAAACGATTGTTGCGGTAGTGGTGTTATTAAGTTTCTTAAATTCTATTGGAACTGACGGTTCTTTTGGTAATGAAAATACCAAGTCATCGGTATTGAGTAAAATTGGACAAACCATTACGCCAGCATTTGAGCCTTTAGGCATTGAAAAAGATAATTGGCCCGCAACGGTTGGGATCTTTACTGGTCTGTTTGCGAAAGAGGCAATTGTTGGCACATTAGACGCTTTGTATCAAGAAGCCGAAGGAGAACAAACTGAATTAGCGTTGTGGGATTCAACAAAAGAAGCGGTGGTGAGTATTCCGAATAATTTTGTCGATATGCTAGGCGCACTGGGTGATCCATTAGGCATTTCGAGTGTTGCTGATGCAGAAACAGTTGCGCAAGAACAAGAGGTTCAAACGGAAACTCTCACCCAAATGGCCAGTTTATTTAATGGACAATTAGGAGCCTTTGCTTATCTTGTTCTTATTTTGTTGTACACGCCATGTGTGGCGGTATTGGGTGCTATTAAGCGTGAAGCCGGTGCTTTATGGATGTGGACTGTCATCGGCTGGACGAGTTATTTAGCGTATTCCTTGTCGACGGTGATTTATCAAGTCGCAAACTTCAGTTCGCATCCTGTTTTCTCAAGCGTGTGGATTGGTGCTATGTCGTTCGGCTGGGTGTTATTTGTTTTATTATTAAAACGAATTGGCCGTCGCATGAACGACCAAGATGTCTATTTGGTGAATTTAAGTTAGCTGAATTATTCTCCCATAATTCGAATAATAAATGGCATGTCTGGGAAGAGTTCAATGCGCATTTCAATGCGCCAATCTTTTGTTAGTGCGCTCCAGTCATTCAACTGAGTGAGCGACTTGAATTCAGAAACAGTATCAAGTCGCATCACAACCTGCCTTGTTTCTCCGGCTAAAACCTCAAAACCTTTTATATCCGTTTGGCTAATCACTTTGTGGTTATGCTCCATAACTAGCTTACTGTTTTCAAAAATTAAGTCGTAACCGGTAGGATTGTGAATATCAATCGCGAATGAAAATTTTGCTAGTGACTGACCGTCTAATAAATTTTCGAAAGAGTTGAGTTCGGCGCTAAATGATGACCAGTCGATATCGTATTCAGCCTTCAACACCTGGCTTTTATGATGCAGTGACTGCAATAGTCTTCCGTGTAAAACCATTCCAGAAATAAACAATATTGCAGCAAGTGAATACCCTAAAGCTTTTGTAAATTGACTAACTGGTTTTGTCCGGTAACTAAGCGATTCTAAATAAAACGCCAATACCGTTCCTGCTGGAATTGATAATGCGATAAAAATTAAGTTAACTAAAAATAAAATAAAGCTCACTTCGGTAAAATTTAAATCAGGGATATTTAGCAACCACTCACTGAGTAGCAAAGCGGGTAAGCTGTAAATTAAACCAAACAATAATGTCAGTGGCAATGAACGCCATAGCAACTTGTTTATAAGCGAGTACTTGAACCTATGCCTTTGTAAGGTTGGAGAAATAATATCAAGAGAAAAGGTATAAAATAGGAAAAAGTAACTCAACACAATGGACGTGATATTTGCCCACTGATATGGATAATACCCTATCCACAAAATAACCATTTGTGCTGTTAAATAAAATAGAAATAGACGAGTCTCTTCCCATCCTTGCATCCAAAGGCTGAACTCTTCAGGTTTACCTATCGGATATTTTTGATCTTTCTCAAACCTGGCTGAATAGCGCTCTTTAATCGGAAACAGAAAAATAGAGGCAATGACCAAGGATCCACTAATTATTAAATTAGCTAATACTTGTTTTGCCTGTGTTTCGAAGAAAAACTCAAATAAATACTCAGAGACACTTTGCCATGATTGAGGAAACAAATAGTCTAAGAATGCTTGTTTTATACTCGGTTGATAATGAATTGCCGTTGTTCCACAGACAATAAAAACCGCTAGGCCGACTATTAAATAAAGTGAAAGCCAGCTGCTAGAGCGTCGACTGTGCTTTGTTATAGAGGTTACCGCAAGTAACAGTGGTGACATGAAGCAGTTCTCAAATTAGGTATATAGCTATTAACTGAACAGCATATCAATAATAAGATGACTCCACGAGCTCGAATTGTAACCAAGTTTTGATGACGGCTTTGCAATTACACTGCTCACTGGCTATACCTGCAATCTGTTCTATCCTTTATTAGTGATTTTAACCCAAAGTTGGACATGCCTTTAAACGTGCTAAAACACTCATCATTTCGTTTCATTACTGCCATTGTGATGACATTTATCATCATGTTTATATTGGTGGTCGCTTTTGTCGTAGACCAAATTAATCTCGATCGTTTTCAGCAACAAAAGCGGGCAGAAGTGACAGCGGAGCTAGGAACTTACCGAGCACAACTGGAAGGTAGGTTAACCGCCAATATTCAATTAGTAAGAGGACTAGCAAGCGCATTATCAGTTGAGCCTAATCTTTCACAAGAGAAATTCGAGAAGCTTGCTCGTCCACTTATTAATGATTCAAAAGAAATTATTAATTTGGGCGCGGCCCCCGACATGGTACTGAGCTATATCTATCCACTAACAGGGAACGAAAAAGCGGTCGGATTAAATTATTTAAATTCTTCTACAAAAAAGGAAGATGCCGTTCTGGCCAGAGACACTGGAAAAATAGTGTTGGCCGGTCCTATTGACTTAGTGCAGGGCGGGGTTGGATTAATCGGACGGATTCCTATTTACCAGTTCGAAGATAACGACGTTAAACAATTCTGGGGATTATTATCCGTTGTTATTGATATGCAAGCGGTCTATGAAAGTAGCGGATTGGTGGAGTTAAGTAAAACCTACGAAATAGCAATCGCAAAATACAGTAACGAGCGAATCAATCAACCGCGATACATTAATTCACAAAATTTCTTTTATGGAGATTCAAGTATTCTTGAATCTAACCCAGTCTCCTATCATGTGAGGCTACCTGAAGTCACTTGGGAGCTGTATTTAGTACCCAAAAACAAATGGGCACTAAACGAGCAAGACATATGGCTATTTCGCGGAGCTTTGATAGTTATTGCTATAACGCTAATTATCGTAAGTTTCTTTTTACTTCAGCTTTACCGAAAAAACCGTGCATCCGAAAAGCGATTAACCGCATTATTCAGTCTCTCTCCCGTGGGAATAGCATTGAGGGATTTCGAGACCGGCAAGTACATCTCAGTTAACCACGCTTTGTTAAAGCCGACTGGTTTTACTGAAGAAGAGTTCTTGAGTTTAAATCACGATAAAATAATTCCAAAAAAATATCATGAAACTGATTACGAAATATTTGACGTATTGACAAGAGAGGGGCAGTACGGACCTTATGAGAAAGAAATTATTCGAAAAGATGGCTCGACTTATCCCGTATCGTCGCGTGAGGTTTTATTTCGCTCTCAAGATGGCAAGTCCTATATTTGGTCAATTATTGAAGACTTATCTTCACGAAAAGCTTATGAGTACATATTAAAAGAAAATGCTCGTCAACTAGAACTTGTTATTGAAAATACTGCAGTAGGTATTTGGGATTGGAACATACCGACAGGGGAAGTTGTTTTTAACGAACGTTGGGCAGAAATTATAGGATATACACTGGAGGAGTTACATCCTGTTTCAATTGAAACGTGGATGAAGTTTGCTCATCCAGATGATCTGGCTGAGTCAGATAGATTGTTGGAACAGTGTTGGTGTAAAGAAATTCCTCAGTATGTATTTGAAGCGAGAATGAGACATAAAAGCGGCTCATGGGTATGGGTGCTAGATAGCGGTAGAGTAATAGAGTGGAACCTTGATGGGTCCCCCAAAAGAATGATAGGCACCCATATTGATATTACACAGCAAAAAAACAATGTAGCGTTACTTGAAAAGCAACAGAAGACTCTTGAGAGTATGAGTGATTTGGCTCGGGTCGGCGCCTGGGAATTAGATTTAGAAAGTAATGAACTCTATTGGTCAAAAACGACAAAGCAGATTCATGAAGTTCCTCTCGACTATCGGCCCGATTTAAACACAGCTATAGAGTTTTATAAAACCGGAAAAAGTCGAGACACGATAACGCAAGTCGTCGAAAGATGCATGCAAACTGGGCAGTCATATGAAGTTGAACTGCAAATCATTACAGCTAAAGGCAATGAAACGTGGATAAGCGCGCAAGGCGATGCTGAGTTTAGAGACGGAAAATGTGTAAGACTCTTTGGCTCGTTTCAAGATATTAATGAAAGAAAAGAGGCTGAAATACAAATTCAGCGAATCTCGAAACATAATCGCTTGCTTGCGGAGATGACAGTCAATCATGATGTTATTACAGGAAACTTTGCAAGTGCCTGCAAACAAATTTCTCAATCGGTAAGCGATGCCCTTGATGCACAATACGTTATTATATGGAAGTTAGATGAGCATGACTCCTGCTTAGAGGATGTCTGTATTTTTGATGGTGATCGACATCGTTTTTTGCCGAGTAAAAATTTATTAATAGAGGATTATCAATATTTTTTCGATTCAATAAATCAAACCTCTTATATAGCAGCTCACGATGTAAATGAGCAGTCAGAAACGCAACTGTTTTTATCTGCTAATTTAGATGACTTTGAATCTGGTGCTATGTTATGCGCTGCTATTTTGAGTGGGAAAAAAGTAATTGGTGCAATAGCAGCGATACATTTGTCTCGTCATGAATGGTCTCAAAATGAAATTAGTTTTCTTTTGTCTGTAAAAGCATTATTGAATAATGTTCATTCCAATCAACAAAGGCACATCATAGAGTTAAATTTAAGAAAGGCAAAAGAAGAAGCTGAGAACGCAACAAAAATCAAAAGCGATTTTCTTGCCAGCATGAGTCATGAAATCAGGACTCCAATCAATGGTGTATTGGGAATGCTCAGTTTGTTAAAGCAACAAGAACTTGAACATACCGCAAAGCATCAAGTTGAATTGGCTTATTCCGCTGGAGAGTCTCTTTTATCTGTAATTAATGACATACTGGACTTTTCAAAAATTGAGGCTGGTAAACTAGATATTGAGTACATTGAGTTTGATTTACTTGCATTTGTTCAATCGGTTGTCGAGAACTTTGAGATAAAAGCAGAAGAAAAAAATATTGAACTATTAGTTGATATTTCAGAAATTGGTTTTCAGCAGGTTTCTTGCGATCCTGGTAGATTGCGGCAAATTCTCAATAACCTGTTAAGCAATGCATTAAAGTTTACAGAAAAAGGTGTTGTAAAGTTAACTTGTAATATAATGCAAAACGACCAAGGGTTTTATTTGGAGTGCCGAGTAAAAGATACAGGAATTGGAATTTCCCAAGAGCAACAGCAACGATTATTTTTAGACTTTACTCAAGCTGACTCGTCGACAACTCGAAAGTTTGGTGGAACCGGACTGGGATTAGCCATTGTAAAACGTCTTTGTGAATTAATGGGAGGTGAAATATCTGTTTACAGTAATCTAGAAGAAGGCAGTGAGTTTTCGATTAGAGTTAAATTGAACAATGTTAGCCAGCCAATGAATGAATTGGTCAAGAATACCGTAAAAAAGGACCTATTATCGACTTATGTTATGGTTAAAGACGATCTAAACGGCGAGCAAGTAATTCAGCAGTTGAATCAGTTTAATGTGAGTTTCAACAGAATTAAAAAATTAGATGAATGCGAAAGTATAGTAGTGCCATCTAGACTTATTATAAGCGAAGATTGTTATCACAACGATAGTGATTTGGAGAAGGCACTATCCAACACTCATATTGCGCAGATTATTTTAATTAAATCTGTTTCCAGTCATAAATCTTTAAAAAGCTTAACGCAATCCTTTCCTAATGTTCATGATCTTACCTTGTTCAAGCCAGTAACATTAATGGGTTTGCTATCATGCTTTGAGCCTATAGTTTGTTCCATATCACCTAAAACACACACTGACGCCGAAAATCTTAAGTCACTAAACTTAAGTGTATTATTAGTGGAAGATAACCGTGTTAATCAAACAGTAGCGAAAGCTATGCTTACAAAATTAAATCTCTCCTGTGAGATCGCGAATAATGGTCTTGAGGCATTATCAATTTTGCAAAATAAAAGCAATACAATAGATTTAGTCTTAATGGATTGCCAAATGCCACAAATGGATGGTTATCAAGCTACTGCTGAAATTCGAAACGGAACTTGCGGAGATAGCAACAAAGAAATTCCCATTATTGCTTTAACAGCTAATGCGTTAAAAGGCGATAAAGAGCGTTGTTTAGCGGCAGGGATGAATGATTATTTATCGAAACCTTTATCAATTGATCGCCTAAACGAAATGCTGGTGAAGTGGAATAAAAAATTGTAAACATCAACAGTTTCAAAAACGACTACTAAAGCTGTTTGGCGACTGTTAAAATTCAAGCATATTAATGAAAATTTGGTAATAAAATGATAGTTCCATGGCAAGAAATAGAAGGCGAAACACTCAATAACCTTATCAAGGAATACGTTATATCAAAGCTAGAGGACTATCAAATGGATAACTCTCAAATGGAAGATTGGATTACTGAGGTGAAAAGAAAACTCGAGCGTGGTGAAGCTTTAGTCGAGTGGAGTGAAGCAAACGAGACAGTGACTATTGTTGACGCGAAAAAGTATTCTTATTAGAAAATTCTTAATACAAGACTCTTAATACAAGACTTATCTATTGCCATGAATCGCAGTTGATTCAAATCGCTGTGTATAAAACTCAATTCGAAATAAATGCGTTGAATTATTGAGACTCAACTAAAGTCTGCCTCCAATTCAATTTGACTTGCTGATAATGAGAATTCTATTATCGACAATTGTCGTTAAATATTCGGACTGCATAATCTGGAGCCTCCTATGATTAATCGGACTGCTATAGCAATATTTTTGAGTTTGTCGCTGATCCAACCTGCTTTTGCGCTTAAATTGGGCTTTCTGAAAAACTCAATTATCAATGAGCTTTCTGAAGCGGATATGACAAGCTTAAAGACAACTGTGAATAATTCGCTTGATGATTTAGGTGATAGAAAAGTTCTCAAGTGGACAAATGAGTCCAAAACAGTAGAAGGGCATTTAAAGGTGCTGTTTAGCTACAATATGGGAAAAGTGACCTGCAAGCGAGCGAGATTGTATTTGAAGTCACAAGGAAAAAAAGAACCTTGGCAAATGAACTTATGTAAAACAGAACAGCGTTGGCAAATTATGGAGACGCCACTGACGCTACTGTCTGATTCGGACTTTAAAGAACTTCAACTCACTTTGGCATCATTGCTAGACAGTGCTCCTCTGGGCGAAGCTGTGTTTTGGCGAGCAGAAGAGTCGTCAGTTGGTGGCACTTTAGCGGTAATAAAAGATAAGAAGATAGATGAGCAACAATGTCGTACCGCGCTTATATCACTTAAAGCCGATGATAATAAAATGCTAAATGGCCAGTACGATTTTTGTCGAAAAGCTGGCGCTGATAAATGGTCTCGACGAGCGACACAGGAAAACTAGTTCTAATCCACGAGTTTTATAGAACACCAGTGGTTTAAATTTGTGTATTTGTGCTTTAGACATTTTCTAAAAGCATCGCTATACGCTAAGTTGCTGGGCAAAAACTTGACTCAGGTCGAGTCTTCAAGGTTAAAATACATACTATAATGATAAATCATCTATCAAAAACATAGATGAAATGCTGAAGAAAACGTTTACTTGAGAATTAAATAGTTAATGAAAAAGTCCTCTCACACAGCTTACTTGATGCTAATTGCCGCCTTTATGACGGTGATCAGTCAATGCTGCGTGGCGATGACTCCCTCAGTTTCAAATGCAATCACGCAATCTGTTAGCTCAGCTGAGAATTTAGCGAACACTCATGAAATGGGCTCAGATTTTGAGCAGGAGTCTCATTTTAAGCATGGAGAGCATTCTGAGCATAACATGAGTCACGCACAGCACGCTTGTTGTGATCCTAATTCAGCCGGCTCAGGTGAAGAGTTTGAAGTGTCACATTACTGCGACGGTTGCGAGCATGAGGCCCTTTATTCTGCGCAACTGGAGCTCTCGAAAACTTTTTTCCCTCTGCCTCCAGCTCAGGTTTCTACTGTATTCTTAAATGGTAATAGTTGCGCGGGCCGACCTTCAGTCGAGCACTCTCCTCCGAATAGAGGCTCACCTCTTTTCATTCAGTTCTGTTCTTTCTTAATTTGAGTTAAACACTCTCTGTTAATCACCCGAGCACGGTATTTGGGTGCGTTTGCTGTATTGTTTAATTTAAAGTTAGGAAAATTCCATGTTATTCAGACAATGTTTTGTCGATGTTAAAAATTTTGCATTAGTGATACTAATGTCATTGACTTCTGTGTGTGCGAGTTCGCTTGAACCATCGACAACAAACGAATCAATTCAAGCATATACGCTAGAGCAGTTTGTGGCTCGGGCACAGGTGTTTTCCCCGCATTTGAAAAGCATCGCATCGAAACAGCTTGTGGCACGAAACAATGCCGAAGCGTCAGATACTATGCCAGACCCATCTGTTTCGCTCGCATTTGCCAACCTTCCAATTGGTTCTTTTGATTTTGCACAAGAACCCATGACGCAGTTTCAGGTTGGGGTTTCGCAAAGCTTCAATCGAGGCGATAGCGCAAAGTTGAACAATCAGTCGTGGCAGCAAAGTGCTAAGCTGAGTGAAATAGAATCACGTATTTATAGCGCACAATTGAGAAAAGCTATTTGGCATTTATGGTTGGAGCTTGTTCGAATCAAAAATAAGCGCGAGCTGGTTGAGCAGAGTCTGATTCTTTTGCAACAAGTAAATCAAATTGCGAATGCTAATTACTCCAATGCGGTAGGAAGAACCCGGCAGTCGGATGTGATTCGGTCACAATTAGAAGTGACTCGTTATCAGGAGCAATTACTTTCTTTACAACAAACTGAATCGGACATTATTAATCAGCTAAGTGGTTGGATTGGAACTCGGCAGTGGCAACCAGACTTCACTAATTCAGATTCAAACATATTGATAATAAAGCCGGATTGGCTTTTCAGTCATGAAAATTATTCAAATGGTAATTTAAATTCCGAGATGGAACACAATCGTAACGCGGACTTTCAACGTTGGAGTCATCGTTTGCTTAACCACCCTGAAGTTAAAATTATCGAACAAAAGGTAGCGCAATCGACAACACAAGAAGCTATTGTGGAGCAAACTTATCGGCCACAGTGGAAACTAAACGCAAGTTATGGCTATCGAGATGATGCGCCTTCAGGTATGTCACGCGATGATTTCTTTTCGATAGGCGTCAGTTTCGACTTACCAATTTTTACCAGCAATAAACAAGATAAGACGTCTTTTGCTGCAAGTTATCAAACGCAGTCATTCAAATATGAAAAGCAGGAAAAGCTTACGCGTCTTTTTTCACAAGTATTTACCGTTAAGCAAAAAGTTGAAAATTTATCTGCTCGAGAAAACTACTTTTCCGACCGTTTATTAAAACAAGCAGAGGAACAAGCTGAAGCTTCATTAACCTCTTACACAAATGATGATGGTGATTTTGCAGAGGTCATTCGTGCCAGACTTGATGTATTAAACCTATCACTGCAAAAGCTCGATATTAATATCAATAAACAAAAGCAGTTAATTGAGTGGAACTATCTGTTTGAACATTTTATGTCTGGTGATGACCAGCCAACGAATCTAAGTGACGAGGTGCAGTCATGAACAATAATCAGGAGATCAATCAATCAAAGTCTTCGCTTATAAAAGGCCTGGTAATAGGGAGCTTATTCTCAAGCTTATTGTTTGTCAGTTTTATTATTCTTAGCGATGTAAACACTGATGGTGATTCCACAGATGATGCAAACTCTGGAGAACCTAAACCATTGTATTGGGTGGCACCAATGGACCCAAATTTTCGTCGTGATAAGCCAGGAAAATCGCCAATGGGTATGGATTTGGTTCCTGTTTACGAAGACTCAAAGCAAGCGTCGATTCAAGGCGCTGTTAGCATCGATCCTCAGGTTGTTCAGAATTTGGGTGTGAGACGAGGTAAGGTAGAGTCGAGAGTATTAGAGTATGGAATTAATACGGTTGGTTATGTTCAATACAATGAAGAGAACTTAATCCATCTTCATCCAAGAGTATCGGGTTGGATCGAAACTTTGGCGGTTAACGCTGCAGGAGATCCTGTCACCAAAGGCCAACCTGTGTATACGATTTATTCTCCAGAAATCGTTAACGCACAGGAAGAACTGTTAATTGCTATGCAACGCAATAATGACTCCTTGGTAAAAGCAGCTGAGGCTAGATTAAAAGCTTTACAATTGTCTGACGATATTATCTCGAAGTTAAAGCGTACTAAGCAAGTGATGCAAACTGTCACTTTTTATGCTCCTCAGTCAGGTGTTATCGATAACTTAAAAATTCGGGAAGGATTTTTTGTTCAACCAGGAACAACTCTGATGTCTGTCGGTAATCTTGATACCGTGTGGGTAGAAGCAGAACTATTTGACCGTCAAGCTGCATTGGTTAGTCAGGGAGATAGTGTAACGCTTTCATTAGACTATATTCCGGGTAAACAATGGCAAGGAAAAGTCGATTATATTTATCCTACCATTGACTCAACAACACGAACCGTACGGCTGCGAGTAGCGCTAGCTAATCAAGATGGTCAATTAAAACCGAATATGTTCGCTCAAATGCAAATCAAACCAACACGTCAAGACTCGGTTTTAACCATTAAGCGCGAAGCGGTGATTCGCACTGGGAATCAAGACCGGGTTGTTGTTGAGCTAAGGCCTGGGGAATTCAAATCAGTAGCAGTTAAGCTTGGAAGAAGCAATCAACAATTCTTTGAAGTACTTGATGGTTTGCTTGAAGGGGATACCGTGGTGACTTCGGCACAATTTTTAATTGATTCCGAGTCAAGTAAAACATCCGACTTTAATCGAATGTCGTCAGCAGAATCTACATTGCACGACCCTATGAATCATAATATGGATCACGCAAACTCTAATCATCAATCGATGACTGGCGAGGCTCACGAAACGACAATTCCATCCGCAAGAGTAAACGGTGTGATTAATGCAATCAATAAGGAAATGAAAACCATGAATATTTCTCGTGGACCGATTGCAAAATGGAGTCGACCAGCAACAACTATGGACTTTTCGGTGGATTCAAGTATTGATATCACCAAATGGCAAGCGGGCGATAAAATTTTATTTACCTTTGAAATTCGTAATGACGATTTCGTTGTTACAGAAATAGCGCTTGAATCTGATAACTTTCCTGAATTAGATCCTGAGTCTAATAGCAGTGATCGCAATTAAGTTTGAGGAGAATTTCTATGATAATCAAACTTATTCAATGGTCCGTGCACAATCGAGTATTGGTATTAATTGCTGCAGTAGCAATTGCATTTATCGGGAGTTACTCACTCAAACAAACACCAGTGGATGCGATTCCCGATTTATCCGACGTTCAGGTCATTATCAAAACCAGTTTTCCGGGGCAGTCGCCACAAGTGGTGGAAGATCAAGTAACCTATCCACTCACTAGTGCGATGTTATCAGTGCCTGGTGCATCAACAGTAAGAGGCTTTTCCTTTTTTGGCGACTCTTATGTTTACGTTATTTTTGATGATGACACTGATTTATATTGGGCTCGCTCGCGAGTATTAGAATATCTGAGTCAAGTCCAACCTAATTTGCCTTCTACTGCAAAGTCTCAATTAGGGCCTGATGCAACGGGAGTTGGTTGGATATATTTATATGCACTCGTTGATCGCAGTGGTCAACACGACATAAGCCAATTACGCAGCATACAAGATTGGTTTTTAAAGTTTGAGTTACAAACGGTCGAGGGAGTATCGGAAGTTGCGTCGGTTGGCGGCATGGTTAAACAATACCAAGTACGAGTCGATCCAGAAAAGTTACGTGCATTTGGCATTCCTTTGAGTCATATACAATTGGCGATTCAGCGTGGTAATCAGGAGAAAGGCGCGTCTGTAATCGAAATGGCTGAAGCCGAATATATGGTCAGCGCTAGTGGCTATTTAAAATCGATTGATGATTTAAAGAATATTCCGCTGGGTGTTAATTCACAGGGGACGCCATTATTACTTGGCGACCTTGCTGACATTCAACTTGGTCCACAAATGAGGCGTGGAATCGCGGAATTAAACGGCGAAGGTGAAGTGGTCGGCGGTATTGTGGTAATGCGTTTCGGAGAAAATGCGCAACAAACAATAAATGGAGTGAAACAAAAACTGTCGCAACTTAAAAGTGGGCTACCTGAGGGTGTTGAATTAATTACTGTTTACGATCGCAGTCGCCTGATTGAAAATGCGGTGGATAACCTTTGGGAAAAGCTAATCGAAGAATTTTTGATGGTCGCAATTATTTGCGTGATCTTTTTGTTTCATGTGCGCTCATCTTTAGTCGCGATTATAAGTTTGCCGATAGGAATTTTAGCTGCTTTTATTGTCATGCATTGGCAAGGTCTTAACGCTAATATAATGTCGCTCGGAGGTATTGCGATTGCAATTGGTGCAATGATTGATGGCGCTATTGTAATGATTGAAAATTTTCATAAACATCTTGAGAAACAAAATGGTAAGCCTTTTGATCGTTGGGAGCTAGTTGTTAAATCAGCGAGTGAAGTTGGTCCTGCTTTATTTTTTAGTTTATTGATAATTACCGTGAGCTTTATGCCGGTGTTTACTCTTGAAGCTCAGGAAGGACGTATGTTTTCGCCATTAGCTTTTACTAAAACTTATGCTATGGCTGCTGCGGCTGCATTTGCAGTTACATTAGTACCGGTACTAATGGGGTATTTTATTAGAGGAAAAATAAAGCCGGAAAATGAGAATCCTGTTAACAAGACGCTACTCACTTTTTATCGACCATTATTAACCTTTACTTTGAAATGGCCAAAAACGATATTAGGCTCAGCGCTGTTGTTACTCGGTATAACATTTTATCCTTACCAACAACTTGGAAGTGAATTTATGCCTCCTCTGGATGAGGGCGATCTAATGTACATGCCTACTACCTATCCAGGGTTATCCATTGGTAAAGCAAGAGAGATTTTGCAACAGACCGATAAAATGATCCGAACTATTCCTGAAGTGGAAAATGTGTTTGGCAAAATAGGCAGAGCGGAAAGCGCTACCGATCCTGCGCCGCTTACTATGATAGAGACTTATATCCAGCTCAAGCCAAAATCAGAATGGCGCGAGGGATTAACAACTGACGACTTGATTGCGGAACTTGATCAAACCGTGAAGCTTCCCGGCTTAACTAATGCTTGGGTAATGCCGATTAAAACTAGAATCGATATGCTAGCAACGGGCATTAAAACCCCCGTTGGAATAAAAGTTGCGGGCGCTGATCTTGATGTTATTCAAAA
Source organism: Gammaproteobacteria bacterium (assembly GCA_013373375.1). Classification (GTDB taxonomy): domain Bacteria; phylum Pseudomonadota; class Gammaproteobacteria; order Enterobacterales; family Kangiellaceae; genus Pleionea. Next base: position 92,699 of record JABXHY010000009.1, on the reverse strand, counting down.
AATTGGTCAAGAACTGGAAACTGTCTTAAAAGAAGTACCGGGAACAGCGTCGGTTTATTCAGAGAGAGTTGCTGGAGGTCGTTATATTAAAATCGATATTAATCGTTCGAAAGCGGCACGCTATGGATTAAATGTCGCGGACGTTCAACAAGTTATTGCAACAGCGATTGGTGGAATGAATGTCACCCAAACGGTGGAAGGGCTAGAACGCTACCCTGTGAATTTAAGATACCCGCAAGACTATCGAAATTCTCCAGAGCAAATGAAATTGTTGCCGGTTGTCACACCAAATGGAGAAAGAATAAGCTTGGCCGACGTTGCTAATATTTATATAGAAGACGGCCCACCAGCGATTAAAAGTGAAAATGCTCGAATTAATGGTTGGACTTATATTGATATAGAAAACATCGATGTTGGTCATTATGTTGAACGAGCGCAGCAAGCGGTTGCGGATAATATTAAGTTGCCTTCTGGTTATTCACTAAATTGGGCTGGGCAATATGAATATATGCTTCGTGCGGAGCAAAAATTAAAATATGTAATCCCTCTCACATTACTGATTATTATTGTTCTGCTTTATTTAAGTTTTCGCAATTTTCAGGATGTTGCCATTTTAATGTTAACTCTTCCTTTCGCATTAATTGGCAGTGTCTGGATGATGTACGCGTTTGACTTCAACTTTTCAGTTGCAGTTGCAGTTGGTTTTATTGCTTTGGCGGGCGTCGCGGTTGAAACGGGTGTCATCATGTTAGTGTATTTGAACCAGTCTTGTCAGGAGCTGACTTCAATAGAAAAAAGTACACCTGTAAACAACAGTCAACAAACGTATGATAAGTTAACGCCCGATGAGTTAGCAAAGGCAATAGTGACAGGTGCAATGGCAAGAGTTCGACCTGTTATTATGACGGCAGGCGCGACTATTATGGGGTTATTACCTTTGATCAGTAGCGATGGCACTGGTGCGGAAATTATGAGTCGGTTAGCCGTACCTATGGTAGGAGGAATGGTGAGCGCAGTCATTTTGACTTTATTTTTAGTTCCTGTGGTATATTTTCTTCTTAAACGTCATCAATGGTGTCGTTAAAAAATAGTTTTAATGTATCGATAAATCTTTATCTTTCGGATTACTTATGAAGATGTACCTGGATATTTTTTGGCAGTTTCTAAAACTGGGCTGTATTAGCTTTGGTGGACCAGCCGCTCATATTGGTTATTTTCAAAAGCATTTTGTAGAAAATTTAAAATGGGTATCGCCGAGCGATTATGCTCAATTAGTGGCAATGGGCCAGGTGTTACCCGGACCAGGCTCAAGTCAAACCGGCTTTGCTCTAGGATTGAGGCGCGGTGGGTTGTTTGGTGGTTTATGCGCTTTTATTGGCTTTACATTACCTTCGTTTTTGTTGATGTATGGCTTAGTGGCATCACAAGCTTTTGCATCAAGCGGCAATTGGATGTACGACGTTATCAATGGGCTTAAATTATTAGCGGTTGTGGTGATCGCTGATGCCATATTAACTATGGGTAAACAATTCACAACAACAAAAGCAACTGTTGCTATCGCAGTATTAACATCTATTTTGGTATTACTTTTTCCAAGCAGTGTCATGCAAATACTATGCATTGTAATTGCGGCTGCCATAGGAATGTTAATCTTGCCTAAAGTGTCCGGCTCTAACCCTGTGTCATTTCAAATTGACGCGTCGGAAAAAATAGCGAATACAAACAAAAAGAATATCCTGATCTCAGGATATTCAATTGGATTTTTACTTATTTTTATAGTGACATTACCTGGAGCGTTTGCTCTATTCGGTATTGAATCCAAAATACTTGAACAGGGAGGGTTGTTTTATCAGGCTGGCAGTTTGGTTTTTGGTGGTGGGCATGTTGTATTACCACTATTACAACAAGGTTTAGGTGATAGCATTTCTAACGATCAGTTTCTTGCCGGTTATGCTTATGCGCAAGCAGTGCCAGGACCAATGTTTACCATGGCGACCTATCTGGGGGGAATAATGAATAGTCAGTCGCCGTTGACCGGTGCGCTTGTAACCACACTTGCTATTTTCTTACCTGGTTTTTTATTGGTGTTGGCTTTAGACCAAGTTTGGCAAAACTGGATGAGTCATCCGAAGGTTAAACTTGCCGTTTCCGGAATCAATGCCTCGGTGGTTGGTTTGTTATTGGCTGCGTTTTATCAACCGGTTTTTATATCGTCTATCAAAGATGAAGTTTCATTTTCGGCTGCTGTTTTAGGGTTCTTTTTATTACGTTTCGTAAAACTACCGGTAGTTACTTTAGTATTCGGTTTTGCTTTGCTCGGAATTTATATTTGATAACTACTAAAAGAGTCATGCAACTCTTTCTCTTCTCAGATCTTGAATTGTTTCACTTATGTTTCGCTTATATTTCATTTGTGTTTCAGTTTTATGTGAAGTTATTGTTACGGTAATATTTACCTGTCCAATAATTTCATATTGCTATAGCATCCGCCTCCGTTTTTTTTAAGGAGACAGAAATGCTAAAAAACATTTCAACTTTAGTTTTACTTTTAGTAGCAATAAATGGAATTGCTGCAGATTTTAATGTACCAACGGTATCCCGTTGTTTGGCCGATTTAGAAGAATCAAATACCAACGATTCGAAAGTATATAATATCTATTCTGACTTTTATTATGAGTATGATGATAAACGTGACTATGCGATTGCCGCAATTAAAAAATTAGCTAAAACCTATTCTAGTCAAAGTTCATCTTGTGCATCATTTACTCAGCCTATGAATCGTTCAACTGTCAAATGTGAAAAAGTTGCAGGAAGTGATGTTTGTATTATTCCCAGTGATGCAGGTGAATTTATCGTTGTAAAAGACTATGTTGATTCAACTAACGTTGTCCTTGTTGAGTACAGTGATCAATATTCTGAATACCCTACTATTAACAGCGAAAATGATTTCGAGAACTTGTGGTTACCGCAGCCTGATCTTTGTTATGAGGGTTTATTAAAACCTATTTATGATAGTCAAGCTCACGAAAATAACAGCGAATTATTCAAAGAGTTTGATGATCTTCGTTTTTTACTCGCCCGTAGCAACCGTGATCTTGTTAAGCGTCTTGCAGAGAGCAGTTACTCATGCAGTTACCAGACGTTTGCTGTTGCAACGAAAGAAATGGAATGTTTACAACGTGATAATAAACCAACAATCTGTGGCGTAAGATCAACAAACGGCGGTTATTTTGTTTACATCACCGATGCAGACTTTGACGTTCATATGGTGTTTAATCGCTGGGATTAATTTAGACTTTGAAAAAGAACTAAATTCAAACCTTCTAGGTTAGTTTATCGATAGCCGCCTGTAATTCACTCATAACAACCGGCTTGGTAAGATGAAAGTTCATGCCAGCATCAACCGATGCTTGTGTGTCTTCAGAAAATGCGTTAGCAGTCAGTGCGACTATCGGTAAACTCACATTTAGTTGTTCTCTCAAATGACGTGCGGCGTCAAGGCCATTCAATTGAGTCATGATAAAAGTCAACCATAAAAGTACTTGCCTATGAAAAAGAGTATAGTAAACATAGATTTTAAAGCTTTAATTTGCCAGTTTAGTTTGTAAGAGCCAGGTTTAAATTATTGGGTTTATGAATGAGTTCACTAGATAGCCTCTGCTACCTATTGGTCGAAATGTTCGACGATACTGGAAAGTAACTCTCCACATTCTGCCGTAATTTTTTGTGTTGCCAGCTCGTCGGCTCTGGTTTTTCCTCGATTAACGATGAGCAATGGTTTATGGTTTTGATGCGCTAACTTGCAAAAGCGATAACCAGAGTAAACCATTAATGACGAACCTAACACCAATAAACCGTTACTTTTATCGTATAGGTTTGCAGTAGCTATATTGGTTTGCTTAGGGACAGTTCCTCCAAAAAAAACAACATCAGGCATCAGCGTCCCATTACACTTCAAACAGTTAACCGGTGTTAATCGCTCAGTAAGTTCATCTTCTACGTAGGCATCACCGTCTGGCGCTAGTATTGCCGATTGCTGATCAAGAAATGGATTTTCCTGTATCAGGCGCTGTTGTAACATTGAGCGGTCTTCATATTCCCCGCAAGTTAAGCATCTAGCTCGGTCAAGCCGACCGTGTAAATCAATCACGTTCTGATGTCCCGCTTTTTGATGTAATCGATCAACGTTTTGCGTCACAATGCCCGAAATTAATCCTAACTGCTCCAATTTTACCAATAGCCGATGTATTCGATTGGGTTGAGCTCTGGCAACAGGAGGCCAACCCACAATACTGCGAGCCCAATAACGTTTGCGTTTGTCTTGATATTGAATAAATTCTTGATGCTTTATAGGATCACTTCTTAACCACTTACCTGAATCGTCTCGGTAAGTCGGAATTCCCGATGATAGACTAATTCCAGCACCAGTTATTACCATCCAAGGTTGGTGGTCACGTAATGTTTTTATAAAAGAATCTAAACTCACGGTCGACTCGAACATAGGCCGTCAAAGCTCTGCTATATTATTTAATAATTGATCAGCTTTTTTCAAAATAGCCTGTTTATTGTCAGACTTCATTTTTCGCCAGCTGTTGTACACCATATTCATACGTCCATTGTTACTAAACTTCTTTTCATGTCGATGAACAAAATGCCAATACAGACTATTGAAAGGGCACGCATCGTCTTCTGTTTTGTGTTTAACGTTATAGGCGCAACTTTTACAATAGTCGCTCATCTTATTAATGTAAGCGCCGCTGGCAGCATAAGGTTTCGTCGCAACAATTCCATTGTCGGCGAATTGAGTCATACCACGAGTATTGGGCATTTCGACCCATTCGATTGCATCGATATAAATGCCTAAATACCATGCGTCTACTTCGTCTGGGTGTATTCCTGTGAGTAAACAAAAAGTTCCAGTTACCATGAGCCGCTGAATGTGATGAGCATAAGCGTAGTTTAACGACTGATTAACACATTGCTTTACACAATTCATTTTGGTGTTACCATCCCAAAAATAGTCAGGCAAACTCCGTTGTGCTTGTAAGCTATTCTTCTTTGCATAGTCAGGCATGTTTCGCCAGTAAATCGCACGAACAAACTCACGCCAACCCAGTATTTGTCGAACAAATCCTTCGACTTGTGCGATATCAATTTCTTTACTGTGTTTTTCAAAATAATCGAGTACAGTCACAATGACTTCTTTCGGTGAAATCATTTTTGCATTAAGCGCAAATGATAACCTGCTGTGGTAAAGGCTCCATGAAAACTTTGACTGATCCGTCATTGCATCTTGGAATTGCCCAAAATTATGAAGCTGGTGTTCACAAAAGAATTTAAGCACGTCTCGAGATTGTTGGCGATTAATTGGCCAGATTAACTGCTCCGTTGCTTTGCCGAATGTTTTAATAGAATGTTTTTCGAGTCGCTTAAGACAGTTTTTAACGTCATTTTTAAAAACTATGGGGTCTGGAATATCGTTTAAATCATCTTCTTTAAAGCTGTTTCGATTCTCACTGTCGAAATTCCACTTGCCACCTCGAGGCTGGTCGTCATCCATTAATATATTGAATCGCTTGCGCATACGCCGATAAAAAAATTCCATTTTTACATGTTTGTTGGCTTTGAATTCTTTCTCAATATCGTCATAAGGAAGTAAAAAATGTTCTGTATCGTAACAGCTAACGGATAGGTTATCAGAGAAACTCATATTTTTTAGCTGCTGATACAGTCGATACTCATCAGGCCGTTGATAATCGAATTGAGTAAGCTTATGTTGTTTGATTATTTCAATAATCAGCTTCTCAAGTGAGAAGTCTTTGGTTTCGTCCAACGTTAAGTAAATAACTTGATGACCAGCTTTGCTCAAGGCATTGGAAAATTGCTCCATAGCAGCAAAAAAAGCACAGACTTTTTGCACATGATGTTTTACATAATTCATTTCTTGATGTAACTCAGCAACTAAATAAACGACACTCGGATCGCTTTCTTTATACCAGGAGTGTCCCGCATTTAGTTGATCACCCAATACAAGTCTCAAAGTGGTGGTGCTTTTGTTCAATTTTGCTGAAACAGAACGGTTTGGTTTCATGTTTAAATCCTGATTGCAATTGAAAGTCGTTACTGTTTAGTACGACGACATCTTTCCGAACAGTACTTTACATTGTTCCAATCTTTCGCCCACTTTTTCCGCCAGCTAAAAGGTTTGTTACACACTCGGCAGATTTTTTCTTCAAGATAAAGCTTTTTATGCATGATAGTCGAAAATAATATTACGCTTGATGTTCATTTATGATTAATTAACTCTTGCTACTTTACTTTGGTTCGATTGGCGTATGTGTTTTGCAAGTATTGCCGGTATTTCACTTTGTACCGACTGCTTTTCGCGAAACTTCCACAGCCTCTCTCGCGCTTGTTGTGCAGCCTCTGTTAAATTAATCATCGGTTCCGGATAGTCACTACCCAATTTAAAATCATTGAACATAGCTTCAATCGGAGGCTGTTGCCAGGGTTCATGCAAGTATTCCAAAGGAAGCTTGTTTAATTCTGGACACCAAAGCCGAATAAACTCGCCTTGCTCATCTTGTTGGTAGGATTGCTTAATTGGGTTGTAAAGTCGAATAGTATTGATTCCCGTTACAGAAGCTTGCATTTGAATCTGAGGGTAATGAATGCCAGGCTCGAAATCTAAAAAGTACCGAGACAGAGGAAAGCTTGCGAGTCGCCAGTCAATATTAAGATGATGAGTGACAAAACTTACTAACATGGCACGCATGCGAAAGTTAATGTAACCAGTATGCTTTAAGCAGCGCATGCAAGCATCGATAATCGGAATACCTGTTTCGCCGTTTTCCCAACGAGAAATATCGACTTGCACTTGCTCGTCATTTCGATAAGGGAAGTCGTTATAACCAGAATTAAGAGGCTCTTTTTCTATCCGGCACTCACTTTCAAATTTCTGCATAAAATGACAGTGCCAGTGCAACCGAGAAATAAACGCGGACAAAGACCGTCGCCAATTGTTTGAAAGATACTGCTGCTGTCGATGTGACTCTTTCGGATTTGACTGTAATCGATTTAAATGTAATCGATTTGAATTTAAACGATCAACAGTCGCTTGATAAACCTGTCGAAGACTTAAATTGCCCCAAGCCAAAAAAGGAGATAATCGAGAACAATGTTTTCGACTTTTGCTTGGACTGGAAATACTGTATTGATAACGTTCACCACGATGAGATAAAAAGCTTTGCAGAGTATCATTTGCCAAGGTTGGGCCACCGGATTGAAAAGAGATGGATGCTTGCGTAACAGAAGTTGGCAATCTAGGAGGTTGATAATCGACAAGTGAGCAGCTTCGAAGCTTATGTAAATGGGCTTCAGCGACATGGTCGTGCATGTAGTGATGCCACTTTTCATCCCAGTGATCTCTGTTTTTACAACCTCTTATCACAGCTCCGGTGGGTGCTTGATGCCATAAAATATTATTGTCGTTACACCATTTTTGAACGGATTTGTCACGCTCAAAAGTATTTTGCAAACCTATTTCCTGATGGCTAAACATATGTTGTATGGAGTAGTTCTGGTTTAGTCGACTGAGTAGTTCAATCATCGGCTCAGAGAAAATATAAATCCTCGATTGATACGACTCTAATTGTTGATTTAAATCGACTAATGATTGCCAAACAAATCGCCAATGACGGTCTGAATAATGTGCGTCCTCGATTAACATAGGTTCGAAGTTATACACCAATAATATTGGTAACTCTTTTTCGATTGCCCACTGTAATGGACGGTGATCCGTTAACCTAAGGTCGCGTTTAAACCACACTATGTTGATGGGTGGATTAGTCACTTGAGCAACCGTTTGGGTTTATCGGCCAGTCGGCCGCATCGACTGAGTCGATAGTCATATCTTTTGTATTGCCATGCCAGCTGTTGATGAACTTGTGCTCGGGATCATAAGTTTGCGTTTGCTTTTCTAAATTGAAGCGACGCGACCCACGAGGGTCGGCGCCGACTCCCGCAAGGTACTGCCAATTGCCCCAGTTCGAACCGACATCGTAGTCGATGAGTTGCTGTTCGAAATAGGCTGCGCCATAGCGCCAGTCCAATTTTAATTCGTGAATAAAACAACTGGCGACTAATTGACGGCCTCTATTTGACATATAACCTGTGGCGTTGAGTTGTTTCATGCAAGCATTAACGATTGGAAACGGGGTGTTGCCCTGGCGCCAGCGTTGAAACCTTTCGCCGTAAAAGCTGGTAAAAGGGTGGTGGTTATTAATTCCTGTAAACTGAAAAAGTTTCGCTCCGTGTGCATGGGCATACCATTGAAAATACTCTCGCCAAAGTAATTCAAATAAAATCCAGTAAGTGGACTCATTTGCGCCAAAGTTTTCTTCATGTCGTTTAAGTCGAGCGACAACTTGCCTCGGCGAAACGCAGCCTATTGCTAACCACGGCGAAAATTTTGTGGATTCTTCCCAAACATCAAGCGAGTTACGGGTTTGTTTGTAACTTTGCGCGAAATTGTTTTCAAAGTAGTGTGATACATGAGCGAGTCCAGATTTTTCGCCGCCATTAAAATAAGGATCGGCTCCTACTTCTGGAGACTGTAAAATTTTCAACCAGTCGAGTGCTCGGTTATTGGGTTTGGGTAATTGGCTTTCGGAAAGCGGCTGTTTGATTATTAAATGAGACGTTTCTATTTTTTTCCTGAACTTAGAAAAGGTATTTGGCAATTGGATGATTTGAAACGGTAATTCAAAGGGCTCAAATAGGGTGTGGGTATGAGCGGAAATAGTACTTAGGTCGTCTGCAGTCTCGTGAATTCGATTGAAAAATCGCCGTTCGTTGTAACCGGCGTTTATACTGTGATAGATCCGCCGAACGTCATGCTCGTTGTAAAGCCTGTTGAACAGTCTCTCTGGCGACTCAAAGTAGACGTTGAGGTGTTGACCGTGTTTTTTGAGTTGTTGGTTGAGTTCGTTTAGTGCCTCAAGAATAAAGCGATAGCGATGTTTGCCAATAGTTTTGCAATTCAAGGCATTAGGGCGCATCCACTTTGGGTCAATGCAATAAACTAAATCTAAGTGGGTTTCTTGCTCACAGGCACGGCGCAACGCCAGATTGTCCGATAGTCTGAGGTCGTTAGTGAACCAAAAAACCGCATTCGACACTTATATCTCCTTTAAGCTTTGTTGCCTTGATATTTAACAGTGGCCTTATCACTATAATTGTACACGTTTGTGCTAGGCAGTCTTACGTCTGTTTCATAACAAGTGGTATCGAATTCGACAAATGTGTTAGACAAGATTACAACTGAAAGATGCTCTACCGGCCAATCAGGGGCGTAATCTATATTAATAAATTTTATTGAGATTTCGTTCTGTTTAGATTGATTTGAACATAAAATTTGGGTTGAGTTAAATATGAGACATATCGAGAAGAAATAAATGACACAAACAATAACGCGATTTCTTGGGTGGTTAGGTATTATTCCGTTTCTGGTATCTGTCTTTTATACCTACGACAAACAAAGTCTGTTTGGCTACTATGCGCCCTATGTTTTTGTCAGTTACAGCTGTGTTATTTTGGCTTTTCTTTCTGGAGCATGGTGGGGGGCTTTACAACGAGCTTCCGAGCAACATTATGTTAAGCGGCTGCTTGTGTTATCAAATGTATTTGCATTGATTGCATTTGCAGCATTACTACTCGCTCATCGGCACTTACCGGTTTCAGTAGCACTACTCGGTGCAAGTTTTTGGTTACTGTGGCGCATTGAGCGATTAACGAGTGCGCATGGACTCGAAAGATCGGGGTATCGGAAAATGCGGCAACAGTTGTCTTATGTAGTCGTTGGTCTGCATGTTGTACTGTTACTTACTATTGTCTTTTAGAGGCAGCAAAGTTTTAAGAGACAAGTGGATATTTTCGCTGATTCACAAGAACTTACATTTACACCATGGTCATTGCAAAGTCGGGCACCACAAAGTCTGGCACCACAAAGTCTGGCTCTACAAAGAAAGCCTCTTGTAAAAATTTAAGGATAACAATGCCATCACAAATCACCCATCAATTTTATTTGATTTACGATAGTAGATGTCCGCTCTGTGTGACTGAGTTAAAGCATTTAAAAAAGCGTGATAAAAAAGGGAAGCTTATTTTAATTGACATTCATTCGGAGCAATTTAAAAGTGATTTTCCGGATTTGCCAAAGCAAAAAGCTCTGGAGAAGTTACACGGATTTTATTACATCGACAGCGACTCTGAACAACAAATAGAAAAAAACAAGCAATGGTACTTTGGGCTCGATGCAACTTATCATGCATGGCGTGCTGTAGGACTCGGCTTTGTGATTAAGCCATTGCGATGGCCTTTAATTCGATATGTTTTTGATGCGATGTATAGATTTTTCGCTCAGCATAGAGGGCGAATAGCTAAGTTGGTAACGGGTAAATCAGAGTGTCTTGAATGTGATATTAGTTTTACACGGGATAAAGAACGAGTAAGTAGTATGAAAAATAATGGTCAATTGAAGTAAACTTAATCCGTGACGAAATGTTGATTGAATTATGAATTTAGATGCAGATAAAAAATACAATTTAATTATTGGTGCAAGTAGTGCAATTGCTCAAGCGTTAGTAGCGAAACTGATCGAAAAAAATGAGTATATTATCGGCATTACACGAAACAAAGAGTCGTTAATCAAGCACGATAATATTCAATATTTAGAATCTGACTACACTGAAGCTGCAGTTAACGATAGTGTCAGCAAACTTGAACCCATTAGAGGTAATGTAGAACGAGTTATCATTTGTAATGGAATTTTACATGATGAACATACTTTTCCAGAAAAAGCAGCGAAAGAGTTTACGATGGAACAATACCAACATGTCGTTATGGCAAATAGTGCCATTCCCATGTTATGGCTGAGTCGCTTACTACCGATAATGAAAGGCGATGATACTTGTCATGTTGTGGTGTTTAGTGCACGTATCGGTAGTATTGGAGATAATAAATTAGGTGGTTGGTACAGTTATCGTGCATCGAAAGCCGCTTTAAATATGTTATTAAAGTCACTTGCGGTTGAGTGTGCGAGAAGTGTTAAAAATGTTAAGTTAATTTCGTTTCATCCGGGCACTACTGATACACCGCTCTCAAAACCTTTCCAAAAACGCGTGCCAGAGGATAAGTTATTTGAACCAAAGTTTGTTGCTCAGCAAATATTAGATTACTTATCAACATCAGAGCCTGATGGACAATTAGATTTTGTAGACTGGGAGCACAAAAAGGTGGCTTGGTGAACGAGCGATATAAGAGTTTTGATAAAAAAGTGTTCATCAATAAAAAGAATTTAGCCGGGAGTGGTTATGAACAGTACGCAAAGTAGACAGGATGCAAAAGCAAAGAATGTATTTGGTGAACCGCTTGTGGCCTGTTGCTTCGATCCTTTAACTGGGTATTTTCGTGATGGGTATTGCCGAACCGATCGAATGGACTTTGGTAGTCATGTGGTATGCGCACAGGTAACCGAATCCTTTCTCAATTTTTCCGCAAATAAAGGCAATGATCTTGTAACGCCTCTTCCACAATATAACTTTCCCGGGTTAAAAGAGGGGGATTTTTGGTGCTTATGTGCTCTGCGTTGGCGAGAGGCTGAGCGAGAAGGAGTGGCACCTAAGGTTAAACTAGAAGCAACACATGAAAAAGTATTATCGATTATCCCACTTCTTTTGTTAAAGCAATATGCCATCGACTTTCCTGAAAACTAAATTCTATAATCGACATTTCATTCAAGAACTTTCTAAATACATTGGCAGCGCTGCCCAAATTTCATAATATGTGGGCTTGTTTTTATTAAATAAAATTGCAGGTAATAGTGCTATGCAAGTGGTTGTTGACGAGTTTAAGCGTTTTCTAAAGTTAGAGTCCGCATCGGGCATTATATTGTTAATTGCTGCCATTGCGGCATTGATAGCGGCCAACACTGGTCTCTCGTTTATTTACCAGGATTTCATCAATATTCCGGTTGAGATTCGGTTTGGTAGCTTTCAAATAGCTAAACCATTATTGCTCTGGATAAACGATGGTTTAATGGCCATCTTTTTTCTATTAGTTGGGCTTGAGCTTAAGCGAGAATTTTTTGAAGGTGAGTTATCTCAAGTTTCAAAAATTGTATTACCTGGCTTAGGTGCGGTCGGTGGGATGGCGATTCCTGCTTTATTTTACACTTATGTAAACTGGGGAAATGACTCTGCGCTGGCTGGGTGGGCAATTCCTGCTGCAACTGATATTGCATTTGCTCTTGGTATTTTGGCTTTATTGGGTAGTCGAGTTCCAGCGAGCTTAAAGATATTCTTAGTTGCGTTGGCGATATTTGATGATATTGGAGCAATTATAATAATTGCGCTATTTTATACCGATAATTTGTCAATTGCGGCACTTATTACGACAGCGATTTGTATCACGATTTTAGCCGTATTTAATCGTAAACGAATAGTCGACGTTACGCCTTACTTTATCGTCGGAGTCGTGATGTGGGCAGCGCTGCTTAAATCAGGTGTACACGCAACATTAGCTGGTGTGATATTGGCAATGTTTATTCCAATGCGAAATCCGAAAAATCCTCAGTTATCGCCGGTAAGAGATCTCGAGCACGATCTTCATGGGATGGTGGCATTTTTTGTTTTGCCTGTATTTGCCTTCGCTAATGCCGGAGTTCCGATTGTGGGTTTAGGCTCAGAGCAAATATTTCATCCTGTACCACTAGGCATCATGGTTGGTTTAATTTTAGGTAAGCCTGTCGGCATTATGCTTTTCTGCGGCATTGGTATTTTATTGGGATGGGCAAAGCTACCACATCGTGCGACATGGCTAAATTTATTGGGAATTTCATGTCTGTGCGGTATCGGTTTCACAATGAGTTTATTTATTGGTAGCTTGGCATTTGAAGGACTTGGATTAGAAAGAGTTTTGGATGAAAGAGTTGGAATTTTGATTGGTTCGCTTGTTAGTGGAGTGCTTGGATTTATTATTTTAAAGCTGACACTTGATAAAAACTATAAAGAGTCCTAATCAAAGGTTTTTTTCACTTGGCACAATAATTGATTTACAAAGGTAAATTAGTTCACATAAGGCAAAATCGTTTATTCAGTGAAAATATTACTGAGTGAATAAAAGCTACCCTGTAATAATTACTCAGGTAGCAGCATACGCAATAGAGTGTTTATTTGATTCAGAAGTACTTAATAACTTAATACGCTCTATTACGGTTAACTAGTGGCTTATTAGAAGTGAATGAAAAACAACGTCGGATATCACTAACAGAGGAGAATTATGAGTCTCGAGAATGAGATTAAAGAAAGCGATAAGGAGCGAGCCCCGTTAGAAAAGCCGCTTGAAAAAATTGTTCGTCCTTTACGAAACTTCGTTAAAAGCCAAGTGGCATCGGGTGTTCTTTTGTTGTGTGCGACTGTTGTTGCAATAATTGTGGCGAACAGTCCCTGGTCAGATCTTTATCACAGTTTAAATCATTTCGAATTTTCAATTTCTTTAGATCAATGGTCGCTCAGCCATTCTCTTAAACACTGGGTAAATGACGGCTTACTCGTATTGTTTTTTTTCTTATTGGGCATGGAAATCAAGCGAGAGCTATTAGTTGGTGACTTAAAGGATTTTTCTCAATCCAGTTTTGTATTGGTAATCGCTCTTGGTGGCATGGTTGCTCCCGCATTAATTTACTTTATCATCACATCTGTGGAAAACTCTGAGTTTACACGAGGCTGGGGAATTCCCATGGCAACCGATACTGCGTTTGCATTGGGACTGTTATCACTGCTTGGTAAGCGAGTGCCTCCCATAGCAACCGTATTATTAAGTGCATTGGCCATCGTTGATGATATTGGTGCCGTTCTTGTTATCAATTTATTCTACTCTGAAGGTATTGCTTTAGCTCCAATTGTAAACAGTGGGTTAATGATAGTAATGCTGGTTGTAATGAATATGGCGGGTGTTAGAACGCCATTACCCTATTTTATTGTTGGTATTTTGCTTTGGTATTTTGTGTTGAGTTCGGGAGTGCATGCAACGACAGCGGGAATAATTGCGGCCTTTGCAATTCCAGCTCGACCAAAGGTGAAAACTCATTGGTTTTCGAAACGAATGCGTAAGCTGCTCATGCATTATGAAAAAATTGATGATACTGACAGTACAATTTTAGAGCAACAACGTCAGCATGATCTCGTCGAAGAAGTTCAGAGTTCAGCAAATATTACTATGACACCCTTGCAACAATGGAGCAGTGGCTTAGAGCGCCCAGTAGCCTTTTTTATTATTCCGTTATTCGCTTTGCTAAATGCTGGAGTTACATTACCGCAAAATATAAATGAGTTAGAAATTTCAAGCATTTGGCTCGGAGTGTTTTTGGGGTTATTAATTGGGAAGCCTTTAGGAATTATGTTGTTCGCTTTTACCGCAATTAAATTAAAAATTGCCAAAATGCCCAAAGACTTTTCTATGCCTCAACTATTGGGTCTTAGTTGTTTGGCTGGTATAGGATTTACTATGTCACTATTCATATCCACATTAGCATTTGATAGTTCGAACGAACTGCTCATCCAGGCAAAGTTGGGAGTATTAACTGGCTCGCTGGTCGCCGCAATTGCCGGTGTTGCCATATTGTCGTTATATTCAAAACGAACTGGAAAAACTTGGAACAAAAGAGCCACTGCAAAGCCCAGCCAAAATTAGTTTTAATGAATTTGACCGTAACGCGGATGATAACTCTGATTGCTATAAAACCGCCGCGCAATATTGCGGCGGTTCAATTGGACCACAAGTGGGCTATCTCAACCAATTATTAATGCTAAAATATTGTTTTGTTATACATTTTCGAATAAGCCTTGTTTATTGATGATAATTCAATCATTTAGGAGTTGGCACAAGTCTTGCGACATCTGTGTTGTGTTAATCAGCGTAACAATAAGAATGAAAGTGGATCTGTCCCAATGGTTTTGATGGATTCTTACTTATCTTTTCTATGCACTAGTATGAATTTTTTAATTCAAAATTAATTTTAGCGAGAAGGTATACAGGAAATCGATATGAGTGAACCTCTTTACAAAAAAAATATTAAACAATTAATTGAAAAAATCGATCGTGAGTATCCAGACAACTCGCAGTTTAAACAAGCAACTCACGAATTGATAAACGATATCGCAGCTTATATCGAGCAACAAGAATTTAACGAGTCGGAACAACGATATTATCTTGAGGTGCTAAGAATTCTTATTGAACCTGATCGCGTTATTCAATTTCGAGTTGACTGGGAAGATGATGCAGGAAAGTTCCATTCAAATCGAGGTTTTCGCGTACAATTTAATAATACTTTAGGTCCTTACAAAGGAGGACTTAGATTTACTCGGAATACCAATTTAGATGAGTTAATGTTTTTAGGCTTTGAGCAAGTTTTTAAAAATAGTCTCACCGGACTTCCAATGGGAGGGGCTAAAGGAGGATCAGACTTTGAACCTCATGGTCGATCTGAAAGTGAAATCAGGCGTTTTTGCCAAGCGTTTATGACACAGCTTTCGCATCATATTGGACCTGATCGTGACATTCCCGCAGGTGATATTGGCGTTGGGACACGCGAAATCGGTTACATGTTTCATCAGTACAAAACCATTAAAAATCAATTTCGCGGTGTACTCACTGGCAAGCATCCTGTTTTTGGTGGTTCGTGCATTCGAGAGGAAGCGACTGGTTACGGTTGTGTGTATTTTGCTGAGCACATGATGGAGGCACTTGATAACACATTAGAAGGAAAAAAATGTGGTGTGTCAGGCGCAGGCAATGTGGCGATTTATACCGCAAAAAAATTGATAGAGAAAAACTCGAAGGTCATAACGCTTAGTGACAGCAAAGGTGTTTATGTCAATGAAGATGGCATTAGCAATGAAGAGCTTGATGCGATCATTCAAGCACGCGCTAAGCGTATTCGTCTTAAAGACATGAAACAACTATCAGGAGAATATCACAAAGATAAAAAGCCTTGGCACTTAAAGTTAGATCTGGCTTTCCCTTGTGCCACACAAAATGAGCTTGATGAAGAAGATGCGAAAAGTCTGGTGGATAATAAAGCAATTGCGGTTATCGAGGGTGCAAATATGCCGTGTACCGATGGTGCAATTCAGTTATTAGAAAAAAAAGGTGTCGTGATGGGACCGAGTAAAGCAGTCAATGCGGGCGGTGTTGCCGTTTCAGGCTTGGAAATTTCTCAAAATCGTAGCCGTTTATCATGGGAGGCTGACCAGGTTGACGAGAAGTTAAAGGCCATTATGAAGAATATTCATACAACTTGTATTGATTATGGCGAAAAAATCGGTGACAAAACGAATTATAGAAAGGCAGCAAATATTGCTTCTTTTATCAAGGTAGCGAAAGCGATAGAGTTTTCTGGATTAGTGCCCTTACCAGAAAGTCATTAGCTGTAGCAAAATTAAAATTTAAAAATAAATAGTCGTTGTGTGAGATGACGTTAAAGAAGCAGTACTAAGTGTTTGTTTAAAGGTGACAGTCAATGGACAGTGAATCAAAGAAAAATAAAAACAATCGTGTAGCTTTATTAGGCGGACAGTGGTCACTGTCGGTAAAAAACAATCATGAAGGGAAAGAGCGGCGTGTTGGTGTTGAAATTGAGTTCTCAGGTATTTCATCCGACATCATTGTTGATACGCTTGTATCAACATGTGGAGGAGAAATTGAAAAACGGTCGTTATTTGATTTTTCAATAAGAGATTCTAAAGTTGGTGATATTGGATTGGAATTAGATGCTCAAATTTTGAAAAAGGCGGTAGCTCCTGACAACGATGAACTAAAGCAAAAAGATTTAGAAGAAGATAAGCAAAGTGGTTGGAAGAAATTTGGTGAGCAACTTTTAAAATTTACTGCGGAACAGCTTGTGCCCTGGGAAATAGTTTCTGCGCCACTAGATACTGAACAGCTTGAGCACTTTAATAATATCATTGCTCCTCTTAGAGAAAAAGGTGCTCTTGGTACACGTCATGCAGCGAGATACGCATTCGGTGTGCATTTAAATCCAGAGTTACCAAAGTTAGATAGCAAGACAATTTTGGCATACATCCGATCGTTTGTCGTTTTATACGACTGGATTTATTTGCAAGAAAAAGTCGATCCAGTAAGAAAACTAACACCGTATATTGATCACTTTGGGAAAGACTATTTAGAGTTAATTACTGATAGCGATTATTCGCCGGAAATCGATCAACTTATTTCTGATTACATTAACTATAATCCGACTCGCAATCGTAGTTTAGATTGCTTGCCTTTATTCGCATACATTGACAATTCTTGCGTCAAAGGCCTTGATGATGAACCTCTTATAAAAGCGCGTCCAACTTTGCATTATCGGTTACCCAACTGTGATATTGATAATCAAGAATGGGACTTGTCATTTCCATGGTCATTGTGGCAATTGGTAGAACAAGTGGCTAACAACGATCAATTACTTAAAAAATTGATGAGTCATTATCGAGAAGACTTATCAAGGCTCACCCGGCTGCTCGATCACAAATGGGAAAACAAAACATTTGAATTATTGAAAGATGCAGATTTACTGTGATCAATATTAATCAGTCAAAAAGTCTTTTGTGAAAAAGTAAGAGTCAACGATACTAAATACAATTGAATCATTGTTTTATCATCAAGTAACCGGAGTGAATAAGGTTAATGAGAGAGCAACGCCCCAGGATACTAGTAACAGGACCTAACAAAACGCTCAAAGTAGGCTGGTGGGCGATTCGCTTTATGTTGTGGTTGGTAGGTTTAAAAGGATTCTACCGATATCCAGGCGGTCCAGAAATTGACATTGATTATGATGGGGTTGTTATTAGTGGCGGTGATGACATTCATCCTGTTCATTATGGAGACCCAGAAAATGCAAAGTCGAGGTATGATCCTGCACGAGATGCATTAGAAATTAAAATTTTAGGCGAAGCTCTGGAAAAAGATGTCCCGATTTTAGGCATTTGTCGTGGTGCTCAGCTACTTAACATAGTTGCAAAAGGTTCCCTGTTTCAAGATATTCGTCCGGAAAGAAAGTTAACACCTAATCGATACACGGCTTTGCCTGCAAAGGAAGTGAATGTAAAAGAAAACAGCCAGTTATCGGAATGTGTAAAGCCACAACAATTCGCTGTTAACAGTTTACATAACCAGGCAATGAAGCGTATCGGAAAGGATATGCTGGTCACGGCAAGAGATGCTGATGGTTTTGTGCAAGCAATAGAACATAAAGAAAAATTTATTGTAGGCGTTCAGTGGCATCCAGAATATCTTCCTTATCTATCTGCCCATAGAGCCATTTTTAGGTGCTTTGCCAAAGCCGTGCAAGCCATTCACTAAGCTATTTCCTGGCTGCTATAACCAAGTGGTTGTTTATTGAGCAGTAAAAATGGTTGATAGTACTCGTTTTTGACATAAAACCATTGCGATAACTTTATCCCTCATTTAGCTTATCTCATCAGAGAGTTTAACTCTATGGCATCGATTAAAACCTAAGTGAAATATGGAAATGCAGCCCGAACCCGTTACATATCTGAAAGATAGTTCGATCATATTAGTGAATGAAACACAGATAGAGTTAGATCCTGTTTTAAATAAACTCTTAAGTTACTTTATTGCTAACCCACAACGGATTGTGACTCGAGAAGAATTAGTTTCAGAGGTGTGGGGAGATGTTCACGTATCCAATGATGCGCTTAATAGAGCAATATCAATTTTGCGAAAGTCCCTTGGCGGTGAAAGGGAGAGGTTTATTAAAACTGTTCATCGCAAAGGTTATCGATTTATAAATAGTGATGCACTAATCGTTAGCGATAGTATAGCCAACGAGATGCAAGGTAAGAAACACAAGAGAGACGGAAGACTACAGCAGAGTGCTGCTCTGCAGGTCAATGATGTAAATTTTCCATTAATTCGCAGATTATTCATTTTTAGAGCTCAATTCAATCGTAGTCTTTTTTTTGTGATTTTGGTTTTAATAATGCCTTTGACGTGGTTGATATACAATTTTTTGTTAACAGAGAAAATACCAAAAAAATCCGAGGATCCAACTGTTGTTGCTATTTTTCCATTTGAACTAACCTCTAATATTGATGTCGCTCCAGATCAAATACAGCGAGCTGAACGTTTGGCACTTTCACAAGTAAACCTCCTATCGGCAATTGTTGCACTTGATAAAACGAATCGTTCGAAAAAAGTCTCAGAGGAGACGTTTAGTACGCCTACAAATACCAAGTCACTACTCACATATATTAGCAAGCGGAACGAAGATATTACGATAGAGTTAAAGTTATTTGGTCAAGACGATAAACTCATTCTGGATCATGTTTTTGAGTTGGGACAGCAAAAAGACTTTGCTAGCGCAGTTGCTGAAGAAGTTAAATCATTACTGAAAATTAAATATGAATTCTATAAGAATAACCGGAAATTTACTCTTATCGATAATATGCCTCCTAGTTCACATGTTACTTTACTTAGCGCCTATCAATATTATCTATCGAAAACCCCCAACTCAATCAATAAAGCAATAGAAATTATGGAAGGCTTGGTTTCGAAATATCCTTCAATAGATAAGTTCAAAGGTGTTTTACTTATCTATCAAGCAGCAAAAACTCCAATGTCTATAAGGGAAAAGAGTGAGATTGAAAAGTATATTGCTCAGGCAGAAGAACTCTTGCTAACAGACCCTATTAATCAAGAGGCATTAACCTTTCTAACCAATGCATACCGCGCTATGGTTGATCGAAGAAACAGTGCATTCTCTAACTCGGATATGGCGCTTAATAACTATCCGACCATTCCTATTATGTGGCAAAACCATTTATACCTGCTTACTTTGTCGAAGCGACCATGTAGCGAGATAGCCGATCATCTTCAATTTGGTATCGATAATAAGGTCGTTCGACGATATCAATTTGAAACAATTAGTCTGTTGCTTGATGTATGCCAAAACAATGGCAATATGAACGAAATTATTGAGGCATGGAATGGAGAAGTTGATAGCCTGGCCGCTAAGTTATCGCAAGATCATGGCATGTCGATTAGTAGCGCTAAAGAATATCTTCAAAGAGCATTTACTGGATATATTAGATTATTTAGTTTGCGAGTCGATCAAAGGTTGGCGTCCAGTAAGAGAATTTATGAGAAAAAAGCGACTAATTCATCCCGAATAAGTTGGGCTTATAAACAACTTTTACTGAAAAACCATGCTGCTGCTAAACTAATATCTCTCGAAATTGACGGCGATAATTCTCATCATTGGCATAATATTTTAAGTATTTACTCTGAACTGCATGACGCGAATATTTATGATCAGTACACAAGCAATAGTCGTTTGACTAAGTTATATATTCCAGATTTATTACCATATATAACAGCATTACTGATAAAAAGAGATGCGCCAGAAGCTGACTTCGTCGAATTCTCGGAGCTATTTCCTGACTTTGCTGTTAATGTAATTAATGCCAAAGAGTCTATATCTTATATAGTGTCACTTTATTTCGCAGGTGATAAAGAGCGCAGCGCTCGGTTAGCACAGGCCTTATACAATAAAATATCGACCTATAAAAAAAATTATCCCGAATCCTATAAGTTTTGGGCTCTTGGTCAATTTAAATTAATTTCGGGCTTTTATTGCGGCTCTTTATGCCCTGATTTTAATGAGCAGAAAAAGAGTTTTTTTGCAAATGAGTTTTCAAAGGAAGAGAGGTGGTGGCTATTTGATCAGTCACTAAATGGACAGTTATTGAGACCTTGGAAAAAAGATCCGCTAGTCCAACAATTTATGGCGCTCATAGATCAAGATATTAAACGTGTAAAACGGGATATTCACATTTAGCTTTGATTAGTAACAAATGATAATGACTGCCTATTGAATTACTGCGGTCATTTCATGATATCGAATTTATTTAAGATTAGCTGGTAGGAAATAAGGTCTACTAATCTCAAGTTAATATTAAAGCACTTTCAAAATAGCTAGTCGGTCACCTAAAAGCGCACATTAGTCAATTTACCTTATTATCTCATCTTAAAGTCACTGAGGAATTTGGTAATTCTCAGTGAAACTCATAACGCGCCGCCTCGAGCTTTGAGCAGCTAATCTACATCACTCACATAATTCGGCCAACACTTCGCTTTCGCCAAGAATTATAAGACGTGTATTGATCGTTCGTTTATCGATAAGCCAACTTGTTTCATAATTAAGCTAACAATTAAGATTCTTCAGTTCCTAAGTGGGTAACTCTAAATACAATAATGACAATTATAGTGTGAGCTATTTACTTATTATTCTAAGGCAAATCCTTACCAAGTTCTGATATTTCCCTGAAAACGATTGTTTACACGGATTTTCCTTCCAGAGGTTCCTAGCATAATTCATAGCTAATCACAGTTTGATTAGAAGGCTATGTGCGCAAGTATAGGAGGGTATCGTTGTGATAGTGAGTAGGATTATCAGTATAAATAGTAGGATTTTAAGTAAAAAATTAGGAACTCAGATCTTTGCTTTCTTAGCTCTGATTCAAATATCCAGTTTGGCGTTAGCGCTCGAAGTTACCAGAGGGCCGTACTTACAAACAGCAACGCCCAATGAAATTACAGTGGTGTGGCGAACGGACAATCGCAGTGACTCTGTAGTCAGATATGGTACGTCACCTAATGATCTTGATAAGCAAGCGGTAGTCGCAAATGACACACGCAATCATCGAGTTACACTTACTGGTTTATCGCCAGCGACCACTTACTACTATTCTGTCGGTCGCAGCTCAGGGCCAGTTGAGGGTGGAAGTCGTGCTTATCGCTTTAAGTCTTCCCCTCAAGAGGGCTCAGAGACGCCGACACGAATATGGGTGATTGGTGACGCGGGTACGGCCAATAGTGATCAACGTGCAGTTTATAATGCCTACCTTGACTATCCTGGTCAGGAAAATACTGACCTATGGTTAATGCTGGGTGATAACGCCTATAACGACGGTACCGACTCTGAATATCAACGTGCAGTATTCAATGTTTATGAAGACTTGCTAAAACGAACAACACTTTGGTCGACTCTAGGTAACCATGATGGGCATTCCGCCAATTCTGATAATTTAAGTGGGCCTTATTACAAGATATTTGATTTTCCGAGAAATGCTGAAGCAGGCGGTGTCGCTTCAGGAACCGAAGCCTATTATTCTTTTGATTACGGCAATATTCATTTTGTCAGCTTAGACTCATATGATTCGAACCGTGCAAAAAATGGTGCGATGCTTAGTTGGCTGCGTAACGATCTGGCCAGCACCAATCAAAAATGGATAATTGCATTTTTTCATCATCCTCCCTATTCCAAAGGTTCACACGATACTGACGATTCCAGTGAAAACCGCTCGTTTGATATGCGTGAAAATGCGTTGCCAATTTTAGAACAGTACGGCGTCGACCTGGTGTTATCTGGACATAGTCATTCTTATGAGCGGAGCTACCTGATTGATGGTCATTACGGACGCTCAAGAACTTTTAGCTCTCAGCATCAAATTGACGATGGTAATGGACGAGTTAATGGTGATGGCGCTTATATTAAAGAACCCTTTTCCAGTAACTCGGGTACGGTTTACAGCGTTGCCGGTGCATCGGGAAAAACATCGCGAGTTGGTAATCATCCTGCAATGTTTATGGCGCTCAGCGAATTAGGTTCGGTGGTCATCGATGTAAATGGTGATCGATTGGATATGAAATATTTAAACTCACGAGGAAAAGTGAGAGACAACTTTACCATTCAAAAAAGTTCTGACGGCGGTGAAAATCCAGGCGAGAGTAATAGTTTACAACCTGGAGAATCACTTCATGCAGGTAACAGTATTATTTCTAACAACGGTGAATACCGTTTGGTGATGCAGCAAGACGGCAACTTGGTGATTTACAATCAACAAGGTCAGGCCATTTGGAGTTCCAATACAGTGGGCTCTGGAGCGGACCGTCTGGTTTATCAATCAGACGGCAACCTGGTTATTTATGCTGGCAATCAAGCGGTTTGGTCAAGTGGCACTGGCGGAGTAAATTCAACTCGGTTAGTTATTAAAAATGATGGCACTTTGGTTATGCGTAATGGCGATAATGAAGTGTGGTCATCGTCAGGCACTCCACCAACAGATGGTGAAACAAAAACCTTGGAGCGCCGAATTAGCGATAGTGATGACGATGCTGAAGAGCGAGCCAATGGTAGCGTTAAACTGGACAGCTCGGATCTCGACATTGTTAAAGATAAAGATGAGCAGGTAATCGGACTACGTTTTACTGATCTTAATATTCCGAATAGCGCAGAGATTTTAACAGCAAAAATCCAGTTTACTGCCGATGAAACTCAAGAGCGCGAAACAAGCTTAGTTATCCGCGGTGAAGATATTAATAACGCCCCTCGATTTCGAAGTGAAACAAACAATATTTCAAACCGCACAACAACAAATGCTAGTGTTTCCTGGAATCCTCCAGGCTGGAAGCGAGAAGGTCAGTCAGGTCGGAAGCAACGAACACCTGATATCCGAACGATCGTTCAAGAGATCGTTAGTCGTAATGGTTGGCGAGCGGGTAATGACATGGTGTTCATTATCGATGGTAATGGTAAGCGTACAGCTGAGTCTTATGATGGTGACCAGAATAAAGCAGCAATATTGACGATCGAATACAAGGATCGCCAATCACCTGGTGATACGACACCTCCTGTTATTAGTCTAATCGGTGCTGCAAAATTAACTATTGAACAAGGCTCTGTCTTCAGTGATCCGGGTGCGCAAGCAACCGATAATATCGACGGCGATATCAGTGATAAGATAACTGTAAGTGGCAATGTCGACACAAATGTTCCTGGAAACTACACATTAATTTATCGTGTGCGAGATACGGCTGGTAACTCAGCACCAGAGGTTCTTCGAACCGTCGTTGTGAATGGTGACAGCAATCAGAAGCCACGGGCGATCTATCCCTATAGTTTTGGTGGTTTAGAGAATTTATCCGCAGCGAAAGCAGTTGGTTTGTTAACTGATCTCGGTTATTCAGGAATAACGGTTGAGGCCCGTGGTAAGGCATCATTAAAACGATTGGCGGAATACCAACAATTCAGCGAACAGTTGGGCGACCAATTTTCTGTCGTCGCTGCCTTTATGTCGCATCGATTTGGAGAGTATGGTTTTAACGACGCTGATCACAGAGCCGCTATCGATCAGCTTGCAGGAAAAGAAGGGCAGTTATGGGTTTGGTTTCGCGATGATCGCGGTAACGTAAGCCGGTCACAACTGGAAAATTTTGTTCGTCAAATTCTTGATTATGCGACTTCGAAAAATGTAAAGCTGGTGTTGTATCCTCATGAAAACAATATGATGGAAACGGCAACCGAAGTCTATCAATTAGCTGAAAAAATCAATCATCCTAATCTAGGAATTGCGTTCAATTTAACTCACGAACTCAATGCCGGTAAAGGCGGGCAATTATCAGAGAGTATAAATCAAGTGAAAGACCGGATTGTTGCAATGACAGTTTCGGGTGCCAATAACAATACCAATATTCTTTCTCTTGATGAGAGTCGTTATGATCTAAAGCCTTACTTGCGCCTCATTAAGTCTTCAGGTTTTAGTGGACCGATAGGCTTTCTTAACTTTAAGTTGTCCAATCCGGCCGATTATTTAGATCGTAGCTTTGAAGAATGGCAGCAACTGTGTAAAGAAGTCGGATTATTTGAAGGCGATGGCGGAACGAATAACCCGAATGGAATTCCTTTACCGATTGAGGTGCTAGGTGAAGCCGGTACTCAAAAGTCAGTGTCGTTTAGCATCGATGAACCCTCAAATATTACTCATCTGTATCTGGAATGTAATTCTTGTGGTTATGAAGATCGAGCGCTGGATAGTGATGCGAGTAAAGTAAAAGCAACGGTCCGAATTAATAACGGTTCGTCCATAAAGTTAAAACGTTACACCGGTGGTAACCGCCCGGTCGGTAATCAAAGCATCAATTTTGTACGCGCAGAGGAAAAGTATGGTGGTATCGGTGGTGCCATGCGTACGGTTTACCTGACGGTACCCATTGATGGCTTAGTGAGAGGTGAAAACACATTAACCTTTGAGCATAAAGATGCAGCAGCACCGAGTATTGGCTTTCGAATATTGAACTTCAATTTTTTGAAAAATGGCAATTTAGCGAGTAAAGTTTTTTCGAAAAGTGATTTCAATTACGATAACCCTGAAGCTTGGACGCCTCCCTTCAATAGTGCTGAGGAGATTCGAGAAGGTCGGGAATTATGGTTTGCTAATAACGTTTTGTATGATCCATTGGTCGATGCCATCGATGGCTCGGGAGATGGACAGATACGAGCTTCGTGTTCTGGTTGTCATGCCTCAGACGGGAGAGACTTAAAATACTTTAACTTCTCTAATCACTCTATTATCGAACGATCCAAGTTTCACCGCTTAAGTGAGCGGCAAGGTAAACTGATTGCTTCTTACATTCGCAGCTTAAATTTGCCGATAGTAAAACAGGCTAAACCATGGAATCCACCATACCAACCGGGTTCTGGATTAGACAGTTTACCTGCATACGAGTGGGCTGCAGGTGCGGGTCTTCGCTCTGTTCTAGAGAAAGATGCCGATATGGAGCAATATTTATTACCAGAAGGCGATTCAATGTCTTCTGTTCGAAGTGTTGTTGATCGTTACTCCACTCTTAACTTCCGAGAGTTACCAATAGCGATTGCTTTGCCTGAATGGAATCAATGGCTACCGCCTATCCATCCCGATGATGCACTCAAAACTAACTCGTCCGCTGTTCGTTCCGATGAAAAAGGACGCTCGGTTGGTAAGCCTTTTTACGATAAGTTGTATGAAGATGCGGAAGAAAATCCTACGCCCAAAACTCTGGGAGCCCTAACCGAAAAACTAAATTTATGGATTGCTAAGGGAGCAGATTGCTTCGCTAACGGCAAAAGTAAAGCTTGGCGAACACGTTCCTTGAATGGAGATATATTAGGAAATCTACGCTTACCAACACCAAGTCTGAGTGGTAATTGTGATCGTCGTTTGAACCGAAATCAAATTGAGCCTGTTGAATGGACTAAGAGGGGACTGGCAGGTTGGAGCTCGGTGAAAATGTGGGAGATTATTCATTCGAATGATTTGGAAACCGAATCGAAAAAAGAAGGAAATTCTGTTTGCTCGGGTGGGCGGTGTATTAACGCCAGCGAATCTCGAGGTTGGGTAGTCGACGGAAGAACTTTGTTCGATCGTGCGGCCCACTTTATTGGCCATAACTCGAAAAAGTTTGTTACGCAGGATGATGTTGTCGGGACCTACGAAAACACAGCGTGGTACCACCTTAATCTTTTGTTGAATCCCGGTTACCGCGATAAAAATAATATGCCAAGCCATTTCGCTTATACCTTGCCGTGGATCAGGAATTTACACAGTCAGTCTAAAGAGAGTCAGTCATTCAGGTTCTGGGCGACCATGATAAAAATGCGACAGCTACAAACCAATGGCTCCTATGGTGAAGAGGAAGGCTTAGATCTGCGTACCGCACAGCCTTATTTCTTCTTTAGTGATAAACGTGCAAACAGTAGCTTAAACAGGGGTGTTGGTCAGCCGTTATTCCGAAGATTGGTACAAGCTTCTATCGAGGATTTAACCGAGGATGCGCAGAACGCGACACCTAAAGACTGGGCACAGGCCAACCAAAACTCTGTCGTTCAAAGTCGTGACAGTATTGATATTGGCCCATGTAATGGCAGCTGCAATTCGCCATTCAGTGGTGGTGCCAAGCAAGGGCGTAATACTTTCCGAGTGATTCCATACTTCCGTGATATTGGTGTACCAGAGTCAACCATTAATAATTTGATTGACTGGGCTGAAGATACTTGGCCACGTGGGCGTTGGGATCGAATTCGAAACTAACTTGAATCGTCGTCAATAGAGCTTTTTATTGACGGCGTTTTATTCGAATAAATAATTTGAAAAATCAAACAAGGAGATAGAAAAATGTCATATCGAAAATATTGTAATACAAAGCGATCAGGCAAGTTAGTGTCTAAATTTTTTAATACAGCGCCGGTCTTTTTCGTATTACTTTTTTCATTTTCTTTAAACAGCGCAGATGCAAAACAACTGTATGTTAAAAAGGGCGGTCAATGGAAGCCTGTTGCTTGCGACGGAAAAAAGCCAGTCGTAAAAGAAGGGAAGCGCTCGTGGAAGCGAAAAACTCGTAAGCTTCAATACGGTAATAAATTTTTAAACTGCCCGGAAAAAGGCAATAAAACAGGCGATATATGTCGATGTTCAAGTAAAGGTGAGAACTTTCATGGCGGCGATTATGGTGGTAAAGGACCGTTAAAAGATAGCGTCGACCGAAAAAATGGAGGTCCTATTTTTCCTAATTCTGGTCAGGAAACTTGCCTGACGGTTAAGAATAACCGAATTCAAGTTGCTGATAGTCGAAAAACTGATCGCAAGTGTAATGATTTCAAACTTGACTGAATAACTTTCGGTATTTCGATTCGCACCATTGTAGTGTGATATGAAATCATCTCGGGGTAATAGTCAGACATCTCACTTACTCTGAGAGTTCGTTATTATCGAAAAGTAATCATCAATGAATATCTATTCTCAAAAAAACTATGGTAGGACAGATTGAATTAGGAGAAGCTTGATATGAAAAAACTAACTGATATGTTTGGTTCAATAGCCAAACCAATAAAATACGGCGTATTCGCATCGGCTTTTTCATTGGTGTCGGTCCTATGTGCGGAAAGCGCTAATCAAATAAATTTAAAGATATTTGACCAAAGTGTAAGTGGTGACAAATATCAGCTCAGCTTTGGAGACCGACTTTTAGTTGGCCAAAGACTGGAGCCTGGACAATATTTGAAAAGTAAAAATGGCGAGTACTATTTGCATCTGGACGATCAAGGAAACTTGCTATTTAAGGATCGTAAGCAAGAGCGTCTAATATTCGAAAATAGCGATCAAGCTACAGTTTCGAGTTTGGTATTAGATGAAACTGGAAATCTTATTCTTCGATCCAATACCGGTAACATCCTTTGGCAAACGTCATCGCCGAATTTTCAATCCGAACATCTTAAAGTATGGGATGAAGGGGTTGTCAGTTTGGGAAGCGAGCAAACTAAGAACTGGTCTATTAAGCTGAATAGCGAAATAGAAACAGAGTTTGACGGTGGAATTATGGTTCCTGAACGGAATCGGCTCGAACTGATTATATTTAAAGGTGGAACCAGCAAGCGTGAGCGAGACTGGAACGATCAAGGCAACCGTCTATGGTCGAAGAATCTCAAGAGCACGAAAGGTGTACCCAAATCTGAAAGAGCCGCTTACAAGAAGATTTGGCGGGGTAGCAACTCAATTAACGACGTTAAGCGCGTAATTCATAATGATAAGATTCACCTTGTTGTTACTGGAAACGGTGGTGATGCGCTGGCAATGTATGACTTTAACTCTAAAAGAAACATATTCTGGACGAGAACGTCAAGCACATCACCGCATGATGTTGAATATATTCCACTGAAAAACGGTTATCTAGTCGTGGCTAATGCGAGAGGTTCTAAAAGTTATCTTGAGCTGTATGATATTCGTAAGAATAATAGAGGCCGTATTTCCGGTAGTGTCATTAAGCATGCTGGTGTGCACAGTGTCCATTGGGACGCTGAGCAAAAGGTTCTATGGGCATGGGGCAGCAGTAATGAAAATGCTCTAAAAGCTTATCGTGTTGTTTTTTCTGACGGTACGCCAAAACTAAAGCGACTCAAGAAGACATTCCCCGTGGATATACCAGGCTTTAAAGTAGGAACTGGGCATGGTGGAAGCCCAATGATTGCAAACGGACGGCGCTATTTAATATTAGCGGGCTACAGCGGGATACTTCGCTTTGATACGAGATCGCATGAATGGAAGGTGATCGAATGGGCGAAAGATAACAAAACATTCAAAAATCCGAAAGGGCTTAGTTTTAACCCATATACCCAAGAAATCATTGTCGCTAAATCAAATAATGCTATTTACTCGACTAAAAATAATGTAGGAACTCGAGAGTTAAAGAATGCAGAAATATATAAAGCCCGGTGGTGGTATCACAATTATTTTAGTTACGAATAAATCTGTTCCACAAACATAAATCTATCGAACAGGGATGTTTAAGGTTACTAGAAAATATTTTTTCATTAGTTTTTTTAAGCTAATATAAAGGAATAGATTCAGCTGTCTGTGTTTGTTTCGCCTAAACATTTTCCCATTAATAGTTGAACAACCAAGTAATGAAACGTATTGGTAAAGATATGCTAGTCTCGGCCGGCGATGCCGACGGCTTTGTGCAAGCAATAGAACATAAGGAAAAATTTATTGTAGGCGTTCAGTGGCATCCGGAATATCTTCCTTATCTATCTGCCCATAGAGCCATTTTTAGGTGCTTTGCGAGAGCCGTGCGAGGACAATAATTTAGTAATGTTCGTAAAAGATAGATTACTGTTTGAAAATAGTCATAATTCTAAAATAGACAAGAGTAATTATTAATAATAACGGTTATTAACCATCGCATAAAAACCTCGCGTTATTTATGGTATCTATATTTCAAAGCAAGGTTTTCTACGGTGTATTTGTAAACAGTGTAGGTATTTTTTTAATAGAAAAATATAAATGCTATTTAATTCTTAATTAAAAACTTGTGTAGCTTCTCTGTTAGTTAACTAGTGTAGCTGCTTACTATTTACAACCGCAATATTTACATCTTGTAGTCTTATGATATCCCAGTCGATTCCGGTAAAATTAGAGAGTGGTAAGGGATATCTTTAGTGAGCTCATATATGAGTGTTGAAATAAATGGGAAAGTCTTTAAGTACGACCTGTATATTCTGGATGATGGCGGTTCAATAACGAAGCTGGAGCCACTTGTTTCTGATTTGTTGCAATTACTGGTCGAGAGAGCTGGTACTGTCGTCAGTCGGGATGAAATTATTGATAGGGTTTGGCAGGGAAGAATAGTAAGTGAGGGTTCTATAACCCGTAACATATCACTCCTGAGAAGATTTTTAGGTGTAACTGACGATGGTGAACGTTGTATTGTTACGGTACCTAAGCACGGTTACCTCTTACAAGAACACCTGATTTCGATCGAAAATGAAATTCATTGTGATGAGCTCAAAGGCTCAATGCTGGAGCAAGCCCAGGCAGAGAATTTGAGTGTTGATCAAAGAGTCGCAGACAAAGTACAAACCAAAGAGGTGTTAGCAAACGACCTCGATCAAATTAAAGTAAGTAAAGCAACTACTAATCGGGCTGTCATATTTTCTATCTCGGTAACAATAGTGTTGGCAGTATTAGTGGTTTATATCATGTCGAAATCCGAAAGGGCCCCTTTTCCTGTCGATGATCTGGGAGTAATGGTCCAGTCTCAATTTAAAATCAAGCATCCTACTGAGTCGAGAGCGTTTTGCCT
The DNA here is from genome assembly GCA_013373375.1 of Gammaproteobacteria bacterium. GTDB lineage: Bacteria > Pseudomonadota > Gammaproteobacteria > Enterobacterales > Kangiellaceae > Pleionea. The sequence continues at coordinate 62,159 of JABXHY010000009.1, read as the reverse complement.
TGATGGAGAGAAGGATTATATCGAGCTGGATGAAAACAAGAAGTTGCACATTGGTATTAGTGATTTTTCTGTCACCGCTTGGGTTAAAACCACTAGTCACGAGCTAATGACCATCGTTGATCAAAGAGATGAGCGGTACAATGACTACGTAATCGGCTTTAGCTTGTTTTTATATGAAGGGGAACTAGGATTTCAAATTGCTGATCGAAGAGGCTCCTGGCATTGTAAAAATAGAGATGCGGAGTCCGCTTGCTCTAACTGGTTAACAAATATTCATATCGCCGATGGAAACTGGCATCATGTAGCTGTATCAGTTGATCGTGATATCAAAGATGGGCTTATTTTTTATGTCGATGGTGTTGAGGTGTACAAACGTGATCCAACCTTTCGACGCGGCTATATTATGACGGAAAATTCTTTGCGGATAGGCAGTCGATCATCATCAGCAACAACTTTGTTACAGGGAGCAATTGGTGAAGTGAGTCTTTTTAACTATGCCATTACTCCCTTTGCCGCGGCAAAAGAATTCGAAGCTGGAATTAAAAGATCTTGTGACCACCTATAAAAATTTTAATTACTGCACGATTACTCTTTCAGAGTAATACCTGTCCAGAAATGCTTATTAATTAATCAATTTCACAGATAAGTAACGCAAATTCTTCATCTTAGATAGAACTTAAGGTTTCCTTAAGGACTTTTATATCGAAACTAGTGAGCTTTAAACTCCGGTGAAACTGTGTCTTGAAATAAAGCGTGGCTATTATGTTTAACAAATGGACCGTGTTGTTTGTTTTAGCAAATAATGAACACAATTAAAATTAAACGCTTAGTCTTAGTTCGTGTTTTTGAGTCGGTGTAGTGGTGTATAAAAAATATAATAGGGTTAATTTGTATGAATACTTCAAATACAAGTAATAGCGCTAAGCAGATTACAGATGAAGCGACGGTTAAGGAAAAGCGGAAGAGCGCTGGAAATTAAAGCTCTTTCTATTGGTTTTGGTGCCCGAGTTATCTTTATTGTCGCTGCAAAATTAGTCAGTGTTGCATTATGATAATGCGAGTAGATGTCAAAATGGTCTGGATTCTATATATAAAGTATAGAGAAAAAGCGTTTAATTTAACTCTTTTAATCTGCAACGAAATCCTAAACCTGACATATTGAAAAGCTTGTAGTACAGCTTTGTCGAACAGGTGTACTGTAATATTTCCAACAGGTTGAATGTCATCCTCATACATAATTAGTACGGGAATATTACCTAGCCAACTTAATAATTCTTAATTTTAAAATCTATTATCATATCTCAGTTTTAAAAATACACTTCAATCGAATTTTTATTAATCTTCATATTTCCTTAAGGATTTAAAGTAAGAGTCAGTGTTATTTTTAATATAAATAAAGGATTGCGTATCTCTTTGGGAGATTTGTGGTCGAGTACTTACTGTTGCGCAGCAAGTGTGGCGATTACCAATTAATTTGTGGCTTAAGCAAATTTAAAACAACAACAATTATTTAGGGTATTTAAAGTGGCTGGAATATTTACTGGTAACGGTTTGGGGCTGTTTGATTCTTCATTATCTGAATTGAATAGAACTTTTGGCTCTTCTTCATTAGGCCAAGGAAAACTGAGTAGTCAAGTTAATGTACATAATGGCAACCTAGTCATTTCCCAGCGCGACAGTATTTTAGTCGGCATGGGAATTGATGCGAATGTCCTAAGAACTTATAACAGCCAGGGGTTATTTAGTGATGACAATGGTGACAACTGGTCATTTGGTGTTGCTTCTCTAGACTTATCTAACGTTGAATCAAACATTACTCGTATCACTGCCAGTGGATCAAAAGTGTCTTATGAGTGGAATCCAGATACCAGAGCTTACCATAGCACAGCAGGAAGTGGAGCACATGACTATATTCAGGCAACTAAAGCTGGATATCAGTGGCATCTTAATAGCAGTGACGAATTGATAGAGACTTACGATATTAATGGAAGATTAATTAATCAATTTGATCGTGACAACAATTTAACTGAATACTCTTATAGAAAAGATGGGGCAATTTCGACAATTGAAACGTCAGACCAATTAGTTCAGTTTAATTATACTGGTAAGCAAGTTTCTAATATCAGGGTTAATACGTTTGATGGTAATACCGCTGAGCAATCACTAGTCTCCACGGTTGCGTATTATGAGTATGACAACTATGGTCGGCTTTCTAAAACCATCATTGATCTTTCTCCTGAAGATAACAGTATTCAAGATGGGAATATCTACTTAACCAATTATCAGTACATCGGCGAAGGGATTAACGACGGTCGAGATGGTGGTAATTTACTTAGTTCGATTACTCAAAGTGATGGAACAACAATCTCTTTCACTTACCAATACTATAATGGAAATAAAGTAATACGATCGATTACTCAGGGAGAAGGAGAAACAACTACTTTTCGTTTCGGGTTATCAAACTCGAATGGGCAATACACTCAGGTCACAAACCAAGTTGGACAAAGCTGGCTGTATTTTCATAATGCTGATGGTCAAATCACTCGTGTTGAAACTCCAGCAGTTGATGGTCAGCGACTAGTCACTCGCTACAAATATGATCAGGACGGAAATGTAAATGCAATTATCCATGCAGATAATTCAAATACCATCTACGAATACGATGCACGCGGTAATCGTATTTTTGAGCGAGGTCCAACTGGAACTACTATCAAACGTACTTTCAATGAGAAAAATCAATTACTCACAGAAGCGAGCTTTTTAATATCCGACCCTGATGGCGATGGGCCTGCTCAAGCTGAAGACTCGATAATAAGTCGATTGGTGTATGACTCAGAAGGTCACGTTCAATTTCGCTTAAATCAGGAAAATGAAGTAACGCGATATAAATATTACAACAACGGATTACTATCGGACCAAATTGTATATACGGCATCAAGCTATGATGCTTCGGGACTAGCACAAGATGAGTCACCATCAGCTACTGACTTATTGAATTGGCTATCATCGATTGATCAAAGCAAGGCACAACTTACTTCGTATCAATATGATTTCCGAGGGCAACTCTCTAGATCAACTCAATATGCACAAATTGATTCAACTGGACAGGGCATTTCTGGAACAGAGAGAACAACAGTATATGTCCACGATTATATGGGCAGGTTGTTAGAAACAATTAGTCCAAGGGGAACTGCAACTGCCGACCAAGACGATTTCAGGACATTGTATTTCTATGATGGGCTTGGGAGGTTACTCGGGACTCAAGATGCTCATGGCGTAAGCTCGTCTACACACTATGCCGACAATAAGCAGAAAATCGTGGCCAAAAGTGCTGATGGTTTATCTACTACAACTGTTTACGATGCTGCGGGAAGAATCGTCAGTATTTCTCAGGCAAATCGACTTGGTGACGATGATAACCTTGGTGTTTCATTATTTTATTACAATGAGGCAGGTCAACTAAGAGCGACCAAAGGTTCCGATGGAGCAATCAGTTATGTGTTTTATGATGCTGCAGGTCGTATTAAAGCAGAGGTCGATGGCTCAGGATCAGCTGTAGAATATAAACGTAACTTGCGAGGGCAAGTTATTGAAACGATCGCCTATGCGACTGAAGTCGATACCCGAACTTGGATCTCGTCAGCAGGTGAAGTAATTCAATCTGATTTTTCAATTGTACGTCCAACCCAAACCAGTAATGATCGAATCGTTACACAAGTATTCGATTCAACAGGAAAGTTAATTGAATCCAAAGATGCCGAAAATTTAGTTACCACATATAAATATGACGGCGCTGGACGTCTTATAAGGACTCAAATAGGTAACCGAATTCAAAGAACGTCTTACGACGATACTGGAAGAGTTATTTACCAACTCGATGCCGAAAAGGCATTAACAGAAAATGTGTACGATGATGCCGGTCATCTAATTAAAGTTATCAAGTATGCGAAAAGTGTTTTGATAAATGATGATAATAATATTGATAACATAGTTCCAATTCCTTCTCCTGGAGATCAGGTTACTCACTACTATTACAACACTCTTGGACAAATGACTGGCAAGGTTGATGCAGAAAATTATTACACCCGATTTAGCTACGACCTGGACGGAAACTTAATTCGTCAAGTAGAGTTTTATAATAAGGTAACACCTAACGCTTACATTTCTGTAAAGTATTCAACGATAGATCGTGTCAGTGCTTATGAATACAATCAGCTAGGTCAATTGATAAAAGAAACTAACTACGAAGGAACTGTGACTGAGTATTCTTATGACGAAGTAGGGAATCTAATAAAGACTAAGGCAGGTTCGGATAATGCTGTACGTCGTTCATATAGGTCTTATGATGAATTGGGTCGTATAACTCATACGGTTAATGGTGTGGGGGCAAATCAACTTGAAGACGATGCGACTGATACTGATGTTGAAGCGAAAGCATCATCCCATGGCACTCGATTTATTTATGATAACGCAGGACGTAAAGTAAAAAGTATTGACGCGAATGGTGCGCAAACCACTTTTTATTACGATATTGATGGCAATGTCGCGATCACAATTGACGCAGAAGGCGGAGCTACCAAAAACAACTTTAATGCGTTTGGCGAAATCGAGTCAACCACAGTCTATGCAACGAAAATAGACAACGTGGAGTCGCTCTCTGGTGGAGCTGTTAATTCAGTCATCGAAAATAAACTGAGCGAGATCGCGGATCAGCAGAAAGATTCTCATACAACGTTTGAATACAATCGACGTGGTCAAATCAGAAAAATCTTACGAGACATCCTGGACAATCAAAATCAAATTACACCTCTGGAAACGGTTCATACTTATAACTATTTCGGTGAGAAGCATTCTACTAGCCAGCAAATTGATTTTTCAGGACGAGTTAAAACAACTAATTATCTCTACAGTAAACGAGGTGAGTTAAGTGCTTTAATTCAACAGCAAGGAGCGATAGATGAGCAAGTAACTACCTACGGATATGATGCATTTGGTCGAGTGTATTACACAAGAAATAGCTTAGGACACACTTATAGAAATCAATACGACAAACGCGGTCAGGTGATTTATACCCAAGATCCTTACAGCAATCGAACAGCGACTACTTACGATGCTTTCGGTCAAGTCTTAACTCAAACCGATCAGTTGGGAAGAACAACTCGTTACGAATACGATGATGCTAATAAAACGCTTACTGTTACCTCTCCAGGAGGCAGCCAAATGGTTACCACCCGCAACGAGCATGGAGAAACGGTTAAAGTAATAGATGGTAATGGGAACTCCACTCAATATTATTACAACGATAATGGGCTGCTTGAAGAACAAGATAATGCAGAGGGAGGATTACAACATTTTGGCTATGATCAAACAGGACGTTTAATCTGGAGCCTCGATGAAAGAAATATTCGAACTGAATATGCCTATGACAAAGTCGGACGAGTTCTAACCGAGACGCTTGACTCAGAAGGGTTAAACTTAACTACTGCTTATAGTTATGATGGTAAGGGACAAGTATTAACGACTACTGATCCTCGTGGCGTTGTCACGGAAACGCATTATGACAAACTTGGTCAAGTTAATGAAATTGTAAAGGATGCTGGTGGACTCAATATTCGAACAGCATTTGAATACGATGGGCTCGGCAATCAAGTACGAGTTATTGAAGCTTCAGGAACTTCCAGCGAGAAAGTTACCGATTATATCTTTGACGATCTTGGTAGACGAATAAAGACTATTATAGACCCAGATGGTCTCGCTATTACCAATGAGTACGAATACGATAAACAAGACAATGTAACGCGTTCAATTGACGCTAATGGAAATATTACTTTATTTGATTATGATAAAAATAATCGTTTAATTGAAACTCGACAAGATCCTGACGGTTTAAATATAACAACCAGTCAAACTTATGATGACGCAGGACAAGTTAAATCGCAGTTCGACGCTAATGGAGTTGAAACAAGATTAGAGTATTCTGATGATGGACTTCTAATAAAAGAAATAAAAGACTTCAGCGGTCTTAACATTACTACACAGTATGAGTACGATGATAATAACAATCGTATTCGTATTATAGATGCTAAAGGCGTAGCAACACGTTTTTACTACGATGAGCTCAATCGTGTCATTGAGACTGTGCGGGATGAAGGTGGCGCTAATATTTCAACTTACAAATCTTACGATGAAGTAGGCAACGTAATTAGGCGCGCAGATGGTAATGGTAATTTAACTCATTATACTTTTGACAGTGCTAATCGCTTAACTTTCGTTATAGACCCTGAAAGTTATGTTACTCAAAACATCTATGATTCATCCAATAATATTATTGAGGTGAGAAAGTTTCAACAACCGGTAGCGAGTAAAATCAATTGGTCTGAAATAGACATTCGTAACACAGTAGAAGGTAGTCAGTTTTCTCCATTAAATGAAAGCTTTGATGACCTATCTAGCCAAGCATTTGACTTTTCGGAAGTGGGTGAGTTGTCTCAAAATACCATACAACATAATAATGGGGCATTGGTATTCAAGAACAAGTATGGTCAAGAGGAGCAGCGGCATTCTGTAAAGAGAAATGTTGGTTATCAACTCGTGGAAAACGTTACGACTCGTTTTGATATTTCAGGAGTTGATGTCTTAAACGCTATAAATTTTCGTGCTGTATTAGAAAATGATGCAGGAGATTATTTTCATGGCATTGAAATTAGAAGAGACGCAGTGTCGATCGAAGTACCTGACGATACGGATGACTCAGATGATGATTCTGATACCGATGATGATGTAATAATTGCTGATAACGCTCAAAAAGTTAATGAGGCATCAATAGCAAGTGGTGATATTACTGGAGTAAACAAATTAAGAATTAATATCTTATCATCAAATGACCAGACAATTGATTTCCCAAAAACCATATTTATGGAAGAGGGGCAATCATATACTGTTGAAATTGAAACGTCGGCTTCAGGATCATCGATTTATATTTATAAATCTGGAGCTTTAAGAATTTCTGGTGTTAGCCACCATATGTCTGTCAATTCGTCAGCCGCTATTGGCGAAGTTAATTTTAATGCTTCTACTAGAATTTCGCCAAATGTATTCACTTTAGCTCCAGGAAAAATTATCCTTGATAACTATTCTGAGACTGTATCTTCATTATCTTACACCAAGCAGAGTTTTGCTTATGATGCACTTGGTCGAAATACTTATATTGCAAATCAAAGTGGATATGTAACAAAAAATACGTTTAATAATCTAGGCCAAATAATAAAGACAGAGCGATTTGATAAACAAATCAACATTGATGCAGTTACTACTGAACGAGACTTTGAGTTAGCATTACGATTAAACTGGTACCAAGATTTCTCTAGTAGTACGAGTCCATTAGTTGGAAATTTTTCATCTCACAGAGATTTAATCCGAAATGAAGATGGAAAGCTTGTATTTAATACGGGATATCGTGAATCTGAAACTTGGGCAAAAGTCGCCGCGCCTGTGCAAGTTTACCGTTCTGGCATGGGTTATCGAGCAGAAGTCAGCACTGGTGAAACAATTGGTGATGAGTTATTTATGGTGGCTATCGATAATAGTAATGAGTGGTTTGACGCTGATTTTAAGTTTCAAGGCGCTTATTTTCACGATGGCCAAATTAAGAGCTTTGAACGACAAGACTTGTCTGATGTGGTAGACCCACTAACAGAGTTAGCCCCTAATACGACTTATGTAGTAGAGCTAGAAGCCCTCGGGGATAAAACTATTATCTATATTTTTGAAAAGGGAGCTTCTAGAGAAAATGGATGGTCGAAAGAATTTGAAACAACTAATTGGGATGATCTTTGGTTTACTATGTACACTCGAGGTGGCCCTGAGAATGTTGGACGAGAATTAACAGTCGATAACGTATCTGAGTATGATCTTTCTAATAACTTTCCAGAGCCAACGACAACAGAGTACCTTTATGATGCTGCAGGTCGAATTGTCTTTAGTAAAGATCCTGAAGGTAATATCACCGAGAATAAATACGATCAAAATGGGAATGTTATTGCTTCAATTAAACACGATTCGTTCTCATCGAACTCATTAGCACTCGGTAACTCATTTTCTAAAAATTTCAATGATATTACACAATCAGCAGTGTGGGATATTTACGATAATGACCCTCCAGGAGCCACAGTAACCTCTGTTTATGACAGTGAAAAGAAAACCAATGTGACTAAGCTGAGTGGTTTGGGAGGCGCAAATGCTTACAGGCTACATCAAGAAGAAGTTGGTGGGAATTTTAATACGGGTAAAGTCACTGAACTGTCTATTGATTTGAAGTTTACTGAAAATTTCTTTGTCTATGTAGAATTACAAACAACTCATGGTATTAAAACCATTGCCTATCGCTCAGATGATCGTGATCCTTATTCGACAGGAGGTTACCTGTGGCACTTTATTGGTAGTGACGTTAAAGATGGAACTTGGAAAACGATAAATCGAGATTTACAAGCGGATATTTCTTTATTGCAGCCTGGGGTTGAAATCATCAGCGTAAAATCTGTTTCGGTGAGGGGAAGCGGTTTAATTGGAGAAGTTAATTTAGCCTATAACGCAGAAACTATTCGCCAGCGAAAAAGATACACTAATAACTTTCTTCCTATTGATTTACAAAATCAAATAGCTACTCATTTTGTTTATGATGCTTTAAATAGAGTTAAATACATTGTAGATCCTGAACGTTACGTTACCGAAAATATTTATGATGAATCTGACCAGCTGATTGAAGTCCGCAAATATGATAAGCGAGCAAGTTTTGAGAGCTCTCAGCTTGACTTAGGTTCGCTAGATCGCAATAAGCTTAATAACCCATTATTCTCAAGTTCATCGAGTTTGCCGAATGGTTGGGAGAAAACGTTCTGGAGAACAGATGCTACCAGCCAGGGAACACAGCTGTCGGACTTTTGGTCATTAAACGATACTAATGCCAAGACTTATTGGTTGCGTCAATCTGCTCCAGACATAGAAGATGCCTACCAGCAACTTGAGCTAAATACAAAAGTAACTGAAGGCAAACACTATACGTTCTCTGCCTACACTGGGGCTCACCGTGCCACTGTTTCGATACATATTGTGTGGCTGAACTCTGAAGGTGAATTTATCAGCGCAACAGCTACCAATAGCGCGTCACAAAATGCTCGAGAAAGGACGGGCGGTCGGTGGTTATCGGGCTACAAGCGAATATTTGCGACTGGTATTGCTCCAGAGGGCGCTGTTACAGGAAAATTAATTTTAAGAAAACATAATACCGACGAGGGTCATAATGATTCTTACCTGTTCGCAGTAAAGCCACAGTTAGAGATAGTCGACTCTGACAATAGTACTCCAACAGAATGGTCTGGTTTTACATTACCTGAAGGAAGTGAATATCAGTCGACTCGTTACGTTTACAATGCAGTAGGTCAGCAGCGTTTTGTTATTGACGCTGAGCGCTACGTTACTGAAAATATTCTCGATGATAATGGAAATGTCGTTGAAACTAGAAGTTACGATAAGCAGATAAATGCAGAGGCGGTAAGAACGGAAGCCGATGTGATGAGAGAGTTACGTACATCTTTCGCTCAAGACTTCAATGAAAACTTAATTGGTGTTATCAACAACACCTCCTCTCATCCAAATTTAGTTTACCATCGAGACGGTAAGGTTGTATTTAATCGTGGTAATCACAGCGCCAATGCATGGCCTGGTATTTATCGAAATTTTCAAAATTATGAATCAGGGAAAGGTTTTCGAGCAGAGGTTTTAGTAGAAAACACAAATTATGAGTATTTATCTGTCGCTATCGATAACCACTACTCATATTCTGACACCAAATATCGTCGTCATAATGTACATTTTTCGAATGGAAAAATTTATGCCTACGAAAGGGCTGATGCTTCCACTAACTCGGTCACACTTGGCGACAGTAAAAATAATACAACATATTCCGTCGAGCTGGAGACTCATGATGGTTATACAATGCTCTATGTATATGAAAAAGGGAAAGAGCGAGATACAGGTTACTCTCATAGATTTGAAGCAACAAATTGGGACAAAGTTCGAATAAGAGCCTTTACTTTTGGTCGACCAAATACTTCAGGCGCTCCTATTTACTTAGATAACTTATCTGAATATCAAGTTGAAGGTGCGCTACCGAATTATCAATCCACTAAGTACGAATATAACCAACTTAATCAGGTAATACGCACAACGGATGCAATTGGTTATAGTGAAACTTATCAATATGATGCCAATGGAAACCAAATCAGTATGACCAATAAACGAGGTCATACTTGGGATTATATTTACAATGCCAATAACCAATTAATTGAAGAAGTTTCACCAGAAGTGACACATTATCAATATAATGGACGTTCGTTGAGGGAATTTTCTTCGCGAAAAAAGCAATCTTTCTCTTACGATTACAATGGCAACGTTACTTCAATTAAAGATGCTACTGGTACTGATTCTGAGCGAGAGACCCGTTATGAGTATGATAAATTAGGCAATCAAACAAAAGTAATTCATCCAACAAGAGCGTTTAGCGAAAGCAGTAGTGAAACACTGTATAACGCTTATGGACTAGCAGTCGTTAATCGTGACGTTGGCGACCACATAAGTTATAAAGTATACAATAAGAATTCTCAAGAGAAGTTCAGCGTCGATTCAGAGGGCTACATTACTCAGTATGAGCATGATGCTTTCGGTAATGTGGTAAAAACAATTCGTTATGCAAACGCGATTGATCTGAGTGATATCGGATTCTCTGAAATTTCAGCCGACGATATCGAGTCAAGATTGGTGCGATCGTCGTTAAGAGATCGTGAGATAAATGTTGAATATGATGGAAAAAATAATAAAAGCAGAGTCTATCAGTCTCATGAAGAATCTTATTTTATTGCACAGTCAATTGACGGGACAGATTATTCGGATACTCCAGAGAAAAAATTTGAATATGATGCTTTTAGTAATTTGATATCAGAGTCAACTAAAGTAAATGCAAATGATTGGGCAACAACTCGTTTCTTTTATGACGACAATAATCGACAGGTTGGTCTTCTGAATTCTGAAAATTACTTATCAACCAAAACTTACGATGCGTACAACAATGTCATTCAAACTATCGACTACGCTCGTCAGTTGACTGGACCGGTTGGAAATGAATTACCATTAGCCCCCGGAAATGGCAATGCAGTCATTGGTTATAACAGAATTACTCAATACGAGTACAATGCATTAAATCAGAAGGTTAAAGAATCTCGAGGAACTTCAAACCAAAATGCTCTTGTATTCAATGAATGGGAGTATGACCAGGTTGGTAATTTAAGAGCTCACCGCGATGAGCTCGGTCAGTGGGTTACTAACCGTTATGATGCTCTCGGTCGAATGACAAGAACTACTGAATATGCAAGACAGGTCGCAAATGATTATGTCAATGCTTTTGAACAATACTTTTTTACATCCCCAACCACAGAATATTATTTGGACATTCATGGCAACACTTTAAAAGATAAGCAAAGCTCTGGCCAAGATCAAAATGTTGCAGCAGACCGTGTAAATTATTATTTCTTCGATAAAGTTGGAAATAAAACTCGCCATATAAATGCGTCTGGTAGTAGCACTTTCTATCAGTATGATGATTTTGGACGTGTTATCCAGGTATCTCGTAATATTTATAAGTCTTTTGATGATTGGAGTGAAGGTAATTACAACTACACAACTAAAGTAAAATACAGTTATGACTCGCTTGGTCGCCAAGTGGCTACGACTACCGACGCAACAATTGATGGTTCGACTAAGCAAATTACTCAACGAGCGGAGTTTAATGCTTTTGGTGAGCAAGTGTCATCTACGATAAAAAGGTCGGGTAGATCTGAAATTACGCTCGCTAGTTATGACTACGACAAAAATGGCTTGTTGATCAGTTCGACTGAGCAAGGAATTGATAAAACCTTCCAATACGATTTACAGGGAAGAGTTACCAAACAAGTGATTGGTGGTCAGCAAACAACGATCAATCAATACGATTTGCTTGGGCGGTTAACCCGACAACAACTGCCTACATTCACTGGTAAATTAAATAGCAATACTTTACAGCGGCCAGAAGTTCAACAATCTTATGACGCCTGGGGTAATGCTATTGAGGTAAAAGAAAAGCACGATGCCGCGGATAATGGCTTTGCCGTCACCACTTTCCAGTTCAATCAACTCAATAAAGTCACCAAAAAAGTGGCACCAAGAGTTGAGTTTATGGACGCAATGGGTAATGCCGAACAGTACATTACACCAACTACTGAGTACACTTACAATATTGCTGGACAATTATTATCAGTCACCGATGCGAAAGGTAATATTCAATATAAAACCTACGACATCGCTGGTAATTTGATAAGTGAAACCGATGCTCTCGGTAATAGCACCTTTTATGGTTACAACGCCTATGGTGAAAAAATTGCCACCAAAAATGCGATAGGCACCATTACCACCGAACATTATAACGAGGCAGGTTTGGTGACTAAATCAGGCATCGTTCGTAAAGATATCGAGATTGATTTGAGAGCTTACGATTATGATCAGGCAGGCAACCGTGCTCGCACGACTCGTTATTTTAATACTGCAAAAAGCGCTTACGAATACAGCCAGTTCGATCAGTCTGGAAAGGTACTTAAAACTCGTAATGGTGCAGGTTTAGAGCTGCATTACCAATACGATATGCTAGGTAATAAGGTTTACGAGTCCGACGGTAATACTCGACAAGCGGATTCTGATTTTAAGCATAAAACTTGGGACTATGATATTGGCACAGGACGGCTGATAAAAAGTACCGACCTACAAGGTCGTGAAACCAATTATAATTATAACGATCTCGGGCAGTTAATAACTGACAATATTTACTGGGAAGGGGAAGAGCTTGAGAGCCGATCTTACGAATATTATCAAAATGGATTACTAAAAAGAATCATTCAAACCGCTCCTGATGAAGCTGTACTGGATTACTACGGTGGAAGCAACTCTTCAGATTATTACCGGTATGGTCGAGTAATTGATTATCATGTTCAATATGAGGAAACTTCCGAATTTGAATACGACGTTATTGGAAATCGAACCAAGGAGAATCACGAAACTGTTCGAGTAGCGAGTGAATCTTATGAGATGGATGACCCAAGATATGATTCAGATAATGGTGATTCTTATGATAATGATTATGAAGAAGGCGAAGTAATAACGATCAATAAAACTCTAGAAATTTCGCGAGAAGTTAATTACGAATTCGATACTCATAATAGATTGACTAGACTAACAAGCCCCCAAAGTCGACAAAAAATAAGTGGCAATACTAAAGATACAACTGGAATAAGGTATTTAGATTATAAATACGATGAAAATGGTAATCGTCGCAATGTCGTAACCGTATTCGATCAACGTGACTCAAGCTCTGTTGGTTCAGTTAACCACTATTATGATTACGATGAAAATAATCGAATGATTGTAAGTAAGGGGGTAAAAACTGGAAACGGTATAGATATTGATGCCGGGAAAGGAATTAAACTTACTTATAATAATATTGGTCAGCGAGTATTCTCTGAAACTTTTGATAAAGCATATGATTATTATGGTCGAGCAAGAATTATCCATAATGGTCAGTCTGCTTCAAGAGAAGTTCGTGGTAATAAATTTAGTCAAGAACTTTACTTTTATAACGATCTTGGACAAGTAAATCGTATCGACAAACGAACTAATTGGGAGAATTTGGACTATCTCGTTGAAGATAATGATGATGACGATAATCCTCCAGATGAAATACAAGTAACTCCTGGAGTATCGAGTTTAAAAGGACAGGAAGTTACAGAAGACTTTTCGAAATTATCGGGTATCTGGTATCAGTGGAAAGCTTTTGAAACAGGAATTTATAAAACTCAAGTCAGGAAAGCCTATGATTACCAAGGGAGAGTAACTGCAGCGTTTAATTATGAAAACGGTGTATTTGATTCTCATACTTCAATGACTTATTACGATGACGATCGAATTCAATGGCAATTTGAATTCGATACGGTCGAAGAAGATGGAAACACTCAATCTGTCATAAAGGTTCAATCTGATTACTCTAAGGAGGACGCTTACGATGCAGCAGGGAATCTTAGCAGTTATAAAACTACAGTTTTTAAGCGAGAGAAGAGGATTAGGTATATAACACCGCCTTACGATTTTGAGATCTATTATGTAAGTGTTGAAGATTACAACACGACTTATTATAAGCAATATCAAGGCTATTCAAGCTACAAACTTGCCTCCGACTTGGTAAGAACTACTGCTCCGTACTATCGACCTGGAGAAGTCATCCATAAGTATGACGCTCGAGGTGTAATGATGAGTGCCAATGGAAGGGGCAACGATGGACGCATTGATCGTGATTTTATATCGTCTCGCGAAGGGAATATTTTATTCCGGTTAGATGGTACGAAAGGACAAGATTATTTTTATTACAAAGGAAATCAAATTGGATCCGCAGGAGAGATATTAACGACACCCGATTTTGACTTTAATTACCAAGCAGTTTCTTCGTCTTATCCGGCAAATACACCTGGAGGCTACACGGTAAATAGTGGCGACACACTAAGAAGTATTGCGCAATCGGTATTTGGCGATTCGTCACTTTGGTATTTAATTGCCGATGCAAACGGTTTATCGGAAGACAGTACGCTACAAGAGGGAGAGCTACTTAAAGTTCCTAACGTAGTTAGTAACATCAATAATAACAGCGAGACATTCAAGCCGTATAACCCTCTTGATGTAATTGGTAATACTAATCCGGCACCTCAATTTGTTCCTCCTCCAGAACCTGATAAAGCTTGTTTGATAATAAAAACCGTGCTTATTACGGCTGTTGCTGTTGCCGCTGCTGTGATATCAAAAGGGTTATTAACACCTTATTTTAAGACATTGGTTGGTGCTGCATGGGCACCAATTGTTGCAGGTGCGGCTAGCGGTGCTATTGCTTCTACGGCCTCACAGTTAACATCAATTGCACTAGATATGCAGCAAGGGTTTAACTGGAAAGATGTTGCTGTTGGAGCGGTTTCTGGTGCTGCGACAGCAGGTGTAGCGCAGGGGTTTGCCGGAGGAGCAGAGAACGCTGATGAATTTATTAAGGGACTCGATTATTTTTCAAGAGTTGGCATTCGAGCGACACAGGCAATTGTCTCGCATTCTGCGAGTTATATTACAAATTTAGCAATTGATAATGGCAGTTCAAAGTTTGATTGGGCAGGTTTGGCCGGTTCAGTGTTAGCCTCTCCGATTAATGAAATTGGTGGAGGAAAGAATGGTGATTGGAGCAATAACTTCTTTGCGAAGTTAGGTAAAGGTTATGCATCGACAAGTGTTTCTTCTCTTTCAAGAGTTATAGCAAATCAAGGCAAGTACGATTGGATGATGGTCGCCGCGGATGCGTTCGGTAATGCTATCGGGAGTAGTATTGGGTATGAAATTGAGCGAGGAATTCGTGAGTCTGGTTACGGCAAGTCAAGAAGTGGAGGTAGTGGTAGCTCGACTGGCTCAGGTGGTCGCAATCCAAAATATGAAGGAGTTAGCTCTCTCGAACCTTACGATATTATTCCTGGTGATTATGAAATAAACGGAGGGCTACTGGAGCAGGGGTATTTCGCAAGTAAGGGAAACGCGGAAGATTTCCTTGACCGCTATAATCCAAGAGCTTTAATTAATTCAAAAGGCCAGATGAGTGATCAAACTGCAGATTTATTAGAAAAAATTCATATTCAAGCTAGAAGGGACTTTAATTTAAGTCGAAACATTGATCAGAGTGGCAATCATCAAGTAATACTAAATGGCGTAAAATTAGGCAACGATAGTTTTGTGAATCAGTACAATGTTGAAGGTAAGACTGAGTGGGCCACGAATGGTTTACGAGCGACAGACTTTTCGCGTGTCAAGACAGACTACTCGTTCAACGACTATTTAAATTGGCAAAAAAATGGAGAATACGACGGACCTTCACTTCTTAAAGTCGATTTTTACCATAAACAAAGAATGTTTAATGCTGGGGAATCTTTTTTGCAAGGAGTTTCGAACTTCCTGTCTTGGGGAACTAACTATTTGGGTTTTAACGGAAACATTGCTCAAGAGGAAGCTGTTCACAAGTTAATAGACACAGCATATGGAACTGTAAATGGATTATTTAGTCTCGCTGGTTCTGCGATGTTGAACTATGATGTGAATACTCGAATATACGGATCGGTTCATTTCCCTGAAACAACAGCATTATTGCCGAATATTGTTGATAGATATACCAGTGAGATTGAAGCTGCGTATGATACGGGTGGATGGGAAAAAGCTACAGGTTATGTTGCTTTCGATACACAGTTATTCTTGGTCGAAACACTTTTAGCTCCAGAAGAAATTGCTTTAAAAACCATGGGGAAAGCTGGTAACTTAGCAAGAAAGGTAGATAAGGCACTCCCTGATTCGGCTAAAAAAATAGATGTTCCAAATACGCAAATGACTCGAGCAGAACCATTGCGCGCAAAATGGGGACATTTATCAAGTAGCGAAAGATCTGCGTTAATGCAGCAAAAAGTGGAAAGCAATGCAGAGCGTTGGGTAAGAAACTACGAGACTCAATTAAGTTCTGAATATCCAGGATTGAATCCTCATTTTGTTGATAAACATGGACCAGATATACCAATAGATCCTAATCTAAAGCAACGGTCTATAACTGGGGCCCATCCCAGAAATCACTTGGTTCCTGGAAATTATCCGCAACCGAGCTCTCAATTTAAAGATTGGCAGACTCAAATGCATGTTTTAAATGAAGCTACTTCACGGCAAGCTAGAGGACTTACTGAATACAACTACTTTATGAATGGCAATCCTAATAAACCAGCAGTGATTGGATCTTATGATTCAAGTGTTGGTTGGGGCTTTACTAAAAATAACCAAGATTTATTAAACCCTCATTTTCATCCAAGCATGAATAATTGGATAGTCCCATTGGACAAGAATACTTTAATGCCATATACGGCTTACCCTAAGAGGTGATAGGAGTTAGAAATGACATTAAAAATACCTGGTACAAATTTTGATTTTATTGTTTCACCTGCATATTTTTTAGCTGAATTTGATGTTTTTGATAGAGAAGAAGATCTAGGTGAAGAGCTGAACAAGTACGATCCCAATAATCCTGCAGATCTGAAGGCTTTATTTAATAAATATATGTTTTCCGGAAAAATTGTTGAACGGTATTCAATAAAGCACAAGGAAGCATTAGCTAAAAAGTTAGAAGAAACTCTTTCAAATACAGAATTTGATTTCGTTGAACTGATTGAATCAATGCTTGAAGCAGAGGATGGCTTTTCACTACCAAGCAAATGGGTAATAGAAAACCCTCGTTTATTTTTCCTTGAGGCATATAAGGCAATTTACAATACTTGGGGTAATGATATAAACAATAGTGGAGGCAAGCTTAAGGAGCCATCTGAACTGGAGTGATAGATTTTTGTTCCAAACAAGTTTCCTTTGTCTCAAGCGAAGCTCGATGAAATTAGCAATAAGGCGAAGACGCGAAGGGGTCAAGCCGGTTGAATATACTATGATGGTGCTACCAATATTCGAGCTTATGATTTGGCCTAATAGAAATGACTTATTTATAAACTGACATTGAGTTTATCTTGATGAGTAATTGCTCCAAAAGCGGCAGATAAGAGTCAGGATAATGAATAATTGAATTCATGAGACTCGGGTCAAACTATGCCGCTTTACGAGTGACTTGCGTCATTGAGTGTACTGGCTTTACGATGAGTTTTTCTTGATGATCGGCCCAGTAGTGAAGTTCGATTTCCCCAAATTGATTTTCGACCAAAAAGGTACAGTTTTCTATCCAGTCGCCGCAGTTTGCGTATAAACCATTAGCAGTATGTTGTAAGTCAGCTTGGTGAATATGACCGCATATAACGCCATCAAGTCCCTTTTTATTTGCAAACCTTGACGTTACCTCGATAAATCGTTTGATAAATTGTTGCGCTCGATTGACTCGCTTTTTTATGAACGAAGACAGAGACCAATAGGGTAATCCAATAAGACGACGGCATCTATTAAACCAACGATTCAAGAATAATAAAAAGTCGTACATTCTATCTCCGATCCACCCAAGTAATGGACCTACACATACGGCGCTGTCAAATGCATCACCGTGTATCACTAATAGTCGATGCCCGTTTATAGTTTCATGAATGATATCTTTGTGTATTTTAATCTCGTTCATTGAAAAATGACTAAATTCGCGCATTGCTTGATCATGATTACCCGGAATATAAATTACACGAGTGCCTTCTTTGGGTAAGTTAAGTAATCGATAAAGTAAACGATGATGCTCTTCAGGCCAAAACAGTTTTCGTTTTAAAGACCAGATATCAATGATGTCACCAACTAAATACAAGGTGTCGCAGTTAATATTATCTAATAAATTTAATAGGAACTCTGCTTTACAATCTTTATACCCAAGATGAATGTCAGATAAAAATAAAGTTGAGTATCGCATCTTAGTTGCTCTTTAATTTATTTTTTAATCTCTATAAAGTCTACGTTTAGATTGAAAATTGATTCCTTAAAATCAATAGAAGTTATTAAGCAACTTTCTTAAATACCAATGATGCATTAGTGCCACCAAAGCCAAATGAGTTTGACAGACAAATATCCACCTTTTTCTGTTTTGCGTGGTTGGGCGTGTAATCCAAATCACAATCAGGATCAGCATCGTTTAAATTTATCGTTGGCGGTATTGTATTGTGATTGAGTGCTAGTAAGGAAAATATACTTTCGACTACACCAGCGGCGCCCAGTAAATGGCCAGTCATTGATTTGGTTGAACTAATGGAAACGGTTTTTGCTGCTTCTGAAAAAACATCTCGAATGGCTTTGGTTTCAATTTTATCGTTGAGTTTAGTTGAAGTACCATGAGCGTTAATGTAATCAACTTGTTCCGGATTCAACCCCGCCATACTAAGTGCTTTTCGCATGGCAGACGATTGCCCCTTTCCTTCCGGACATGGCGCTGTAATGTGATAAGCGTCAGACGTCGCGCCATAACCAACAAGCTCACCATAAATTGTAGCGTTTCGCTTTAGTGCCGACTCATAACTTTCTAAAACCAACACACCAGCACCTTCACCAGATACAAATCCACTGCGATTTAAATCAAACGGTTTTGAAGCATTACTCGGCGATTGATCCAAACATAACGCGTTCAAGCGAGAAAAGCCGGCAAGAGAAAGAGGCGTTATCGTTGCTTCTGAGCCGCCGGTGACGACGGTATCAATTTCACCCAGCGCTATCATTCGCGCAGCATCAATTATGGCATGAGCTGAAGTGGCACACGCAGATGTAACTCCGTAGTTTGGACCTACAAAATTGAAATGTGATGAAACGTATCCTGCTGCCATACCAATCACGGAAGAAGGTATAAAGTAAGGCGTTAAACGTCTAAGCTGACCTTGGGTGAGCTTTGTGTGTTCCCTTTCTATATTACTGATGCCGCCCTGTCCTGAGCCAATCACAACACCCACTTCGGTTTTATCTCTTATGCCTGCTTGATCAATTGCTTCTTCTGCTGCAATTAATGCGTACTGAATAAATGGATCCAGTCTTTTGGCATTTTTATCAACTAGTCTTTCAGAAATATCAAGTTTGACTTGTCCCGCAATTTTAATTGGAAATTCGCCGGTATCGAATTTATTAATGTAGTCAATTCCTGAATGTCCTGCGGTCAATGAATGCCAGTTCTCTTGCAGTGTATTTCCAATAGGCGAAACAACGCCCATTCCAGTAATCACAACTCGATGTAACATAATGCATCCTCTCGCTTTTAGCACGAGGAGATTGTCAAAAACTAGCGTGTCAACATTATGAAAGATTTAATACATTTTGGTGACGAACGTCTGGCTAAATTGATGGGTGACGAATGTGATTTGTGAAGGCTGCCGCGGATCAAACCGCGACAGCTTCTATTGCTTCGACTTTATCTGAATGTGAAGGAGTGTTATTTTCAGAGTCATCAGGAAGTGAGTCAGGTGTTTGCAATTGCTTAAGCTTTAAGTTCAACAGCTCATTATAAGCAAAGTCTATGGACATCATGTGGGTACGCAAATCTTTTACAACATCAAGATGGTATCGAAGCATATGCGTGTATTTCATCGGACACAGGTAACGAAAATAATCATCTCCTGTTAAATTGGCTAATGACGAAAAAAGACTTTCATCAAACTGCAACGAAAGCGCAGCTCGCCCTCCTTCTTCGTCCGATAAAAATAATACAAGGAAAAATACCATTACATAAGCTGAAGTTTCGATATCCAAATTTAACCAACGCTTGCGCTGCTGCTCAATATCGACCGGAGGCAAATTCAAAGAATTAAAGTTTATTTTGTTCATTTTTACCACCAGCACCTCCATGGACCATTGAAGCAATTCCTGGCGCCAAAATATCGGGTAGGGTAGTGCCAACAGAAATCATATCCAGACTATTGGTTTCACAACCTAAGTTAATTACCGATTCTTTAATAGCTTCCGCTACTAGCTGATCGGTTAAGTGAGTTGGCTTGCCATTTCTATCTACTGCATAGTGTCGGCTTTTAATTCCATTCGAGCGTAAAAATTTGTCACGATAAATACTGGGTTGGTCATTAATTCGAACGATGAAATTTAGCGGTCAAAATAATAAAATCAAAAAAAATGAGAGTTTTTCATAAACTCTAAAAATGAACATGATAATGTGTATGGCTTAATAACCTAAACTTAATATGTTATAAATTGTGAGCCGATTGAGTCCAACTCATGTTTTAATAAGCTTATAAATTTTGTTTAATTCGATACCAATAATTAACAGGTAGCTTTAGTAGGTTAAGTCGCCATTTGTTCTATCGTTATAACAACACCCCATATTCGATTTCAGTCATTTTTATTTCTTGTTATGAAATTAAAAATATACACTACCTATTGTGCATCGCATAATAGGTGGTGTATATTTTACTTATATATGATTCAAAGGACGAAATAAATCCTTCGGGATGAACCAAGAAAAGGTTGAGATTTCTCAAAAAAATCATGTGACTTTAGATTTTCGAAAAGAGTAAATTTCTCCGTTACTAACCTTTATATGCTTTATAAATGAGAAATTTTGGAATGCACTTGTTAGCTAAAATACCGGAGTTTTATAGTGAATTTAAATCAAGTAACTCTTCCAGTTAACAATGTCGAAGCAGCTTCGAAATATTATAGACAACTAGGATTTACTCAAATAGTTGACTCAGCACATTATGCGCGGTTTGAGTGCCCTGATAACGGAGCAACATTTTCTATTATTTTAGAAGAAGGAGAGTTTTGTAACGGCGCTATAATTTATTTTGAGCACGAACACCTAGATCAATGGGTATTAGAGTTGAAAAGCAAAGGTATTGAGTTTGCTCAGGAGCCCAAAGATGAGAGCTATCTATGGCGAGAAGCCATCTTATATGATCCTTCAGGTAATAAAATAAAGCTTTACTGGGCTGGAAAAAATCGACTAAACCCGCCATGGCGAGTTGAAATTAAAGATTAGAGTTTTACCTGTTGAATGAATTTGAGTTGAAGTCTTAGATGAATAAAAGATTAAAAATACAAAAATGAAGTTTATGTTGTAAGGTAGATATTAATTATGGAAAATATTATTTATATTGGTGTGGGAATTCTCGGGCTTTACTTTCTATACAGGAGTTATAGAAAGTATGTGACAAATGAACGAGAGGAGCTTATTGATAACTTTAGATTTCCCGCCACAATAGAAAAGAAAATTATTGAGAAATACCCTCATCTTAATGAAAAGCAAGCTCAGCTGGTTATCGATGGATTACGAGAATACTTTCATCTTTGCAATATTGCTGGTCGTAAAATGGTGTCGATGCCTTCTCAGGTTGTAGATGTTGCATGGCATGAGTTTATTCTATTTACGCTAAAGTATAAAAACTTTTGCCAAGATGCTTTTGGTCGATTTCTTCATCATACACCTGCGGAAGCGATGCGATCGCCTACACAAGCCCAAGACGGAATAAAGCGTGCATGGAAGATTTCGTGTTTTCGCGAAAATATGTCTCCCGATTCAGCTCCCGTTCTTCCTGTTCTATTCGCGATTGACGCAGACTTGAATATTCCTGATGGATTTAAGTATTCCTTAGACTGTAACAAGCCTGGTAGTCATAAATATTGTGCTGGCGATATAGGGTGTGGATCAGGTTGCGGTAGCGGATGTTCTAGTAGTGATTCATCTGGCTGTGGTGGCTGTGGCGGAGATTAATTCAAGGCTTTGTTATCTTTCATTTCTTATTCTACTAAATATTCAAAAGTATTACTTCAATCGTTCTATTGATTTAAAAGTATCTTACTGCGCAGCAACTATTTTTTTGAGATTCTTTGTTTTTATCCATTGTGTTTTACATAAGATGCATTTTTATATGGTCCTTTCATTCGCGAGTTTATTAATCTATAAAATAATTTACTTGAAAAATATTCCAGCAATATCTGGTTTAAGGGCAAATATATTTATCTTTTGTAATATGCTCTACTTTATAAAAGAATAGTATGAGCGGGAAAAAAATTATCCGTATTGATTACGCAATTCGTTATGTGGGATGGAAGGTAATGTGTCTGTTGATTCAATAAAGTTGTTATTGATGATGTTTGCTTTCAAGAGACGATGTCTTTGCTGCTATTGATCTAATTAATAGTGAGGTATCGAAAATGAAGAATAAAATGATCGTAATAATCTTAGTCACCCTGATTCAGTTATGTTCAAATGTACTTGCAGCTAACTTTGTCAGTTTAGATGCTGCTCCAGTCAAAGGAGTTAATCACATTGCCCCGGTTTTTGATTTTGATGGAGATGGATGTTATCCCGCGGCTGGCGTCAGTCGTCTTGGGGAAATGAATCCAGGACTTGAAACCTCTGGAAGTTTAGGGGGTGGTTGCCGAACTTCAAATTTTCTAGCTTACTCTAATACGTTACATCGTCAAAAATGTATATACCTTGGAACAGATAAATACTGTGGGCATTTCTACTCACTATATTTTGAAAAGGATCAAGTTATTGCAGGAATTGACTGGTTTGGTCATCGCCACGATTGGGAACAGGCGGCTGTATGGACAAAAAATGACGTTGTTACTCATGGTAGTGTCAGTGCTCACGGTGATATGGAAACAAAGCCTATTTCCGAAATTCCCAGAAATGGAAAGCAGATAAAAGTGGTGTATCACAAAGATGGTATTACTACCCACGCACTTCGTTTTGCAAAAATCAACGAAATTGCGGAAAACAGTTATGGTCAATTTGTCACTCCTCCGATTATTAGTTGGAGTTTAATGAAAGGTGACGGCGTTAGTAATTCAGAATTAAAACGCAAACTCAATACTTTTAATTATGGTAGTGCGACAATTCCACTGAAAGACAGTAACTTCTTAAATAACTTAAATCGATTCAAGCCTCCTGGTTATCCTCATTTCTTTGCTGATGAAGACAGCGTTTTTACTAATTGGTTTTCTGAAGAAGGAACGGGTACTGAAATATGTCCCGATAATAGAGTAGTGACGGGAATCGAGTGTCAGGGTCGTTATTGTGATAATAAGCGTTTAAAGTGCTCAAATATTCCTGATGTAGTTCCTTCTGGAGCACCTTATAAAGCGTCTGTTTGGATTTCTGATGGAAACAATAATACCACTGGCTCTAATTATACTGTGTTAGTTGGGTTAGAGTGTGATGGTCGATATTGTGATAACCTAAGAGCGATTTATCGTAGTCATTATTTTCCAACGGCAACATGGACAGATGCTTTTTCTGAAGAACAAGGATTGGGGAAATGTCCGGGTGTTGCTTATGTTTCTGGATTACAGTGCAGCGGGCGTTACTGTGATAATTTGAGATTACGTTGCCAACAGACCGAGTAATTTATCAAAGTAAACTATTTTACAAGTCGTTTTAACGGTATTCGATTGCTGCGATTTTCTATTTCATCGCAGCAATGATATTGATTTAATGGCATCGCTATCTCTTAAAATTATTCTTTAATATTGTGAACTCACCTTTCACTTTTAATTTTTTAAAGACCATGGCATGCTAGCTCCGATAATAATATTGAGTATTCAAAGGGAATTGTATGACAGCACCTCAAATATCGTCACTTAAACCAAGTGGGCAAGCAGAAGATTCGAAAGTAATTGGGCGACCATACCGACTTGATAATATCGATTTTTTACGCGGTTTGGTTATTATCATAATGGCGCTGGACCATGTTCGTGATTACCTGGGAGCGGGGCTTGTTGCGCAAAACCCTACATCAGATGATGCGAGTCTGGCAACGTTTTTTACTCGTATCATTACCCACTTATGTGCCCCTATTTTTGTTTTTCTCGCAGGAACAAGCGCAGGACTTTTAGCTATTCGGCGCTCACCTCAAGAAGTTGGTCGTTTTTTATTAACGCGAGGTCTCTGGCTTGTATTGATAGAGTTAGTGGTCGTATCGCAACTTTGGACATTCAATTTTTCAGGCTTACCTTTTCTTGGTGGGTTAGTCGGTCTGTCGTTTCAGGTTATTGGCGCGATAGGTGTTTCTATGATTGTTCTTGGCGGATTGCAGTTGCTGGGGGCAAAAGTGTGTTTGATCCTTGGATTAATAATTGTAGTTGGTCACAATAGCCTTGATAGTTTTTGGCCAACGCCAAATTTTGGTGAAACAGGTGTTCCGCTATGGGTAAGCCTTCATGCTCAAATGGCCAGTTCTTTTGGTCCTTTTTCTTTATTTATTGCGTATCCTCCATTGCCTTGGATCGGTATTATTTTGCTCGGATATTCTGCAGCCTCTTTATTTAACAATTCAAATGAAAAGCAATCACTTCAATGGTTAGTTGTTGGTATTTCTATGCTACTTTTATTTTTTCTTTTGCGACTCACTCAGGCATATGGTGATCCAAACGAGTGGAAAGTCTATGATGACATTGAGTTAACCTTACGAAGCATTTTTAATGTCACTAAATATCCACCTAGTTTATTATTTACTTTATTAACCCTTGGTGTAGGCAGTTTGATATTAGCGGCCTATCATAAGATCCCAAGACCCATACAATCCGCTTGCATTACTTTCGGACGAGCGCCTTTTGCCGTATATATTGCTCACTTACTATTGATACACTCCGCAGCATGTGTGTTAGGTGTTCTTCAGGGGTTCGAAATACAACAGTTTTTTACATTATATTTTATGTTTCCAAATGGATATGGGCTTAGTTTATTCGGTGTTTATATTGCTTGGGTGGTATTAATGATCGCACTATATCCTTTTGCGGCCTGGATGAACCGGGTAAAGTCTCAGAATAAACATTGGTGGTTAAGTTATTTATAATCCGCAATTGTAGTGTCAAAATTATCTCAAGAACTTTGAAGTTGATTTCCTTATAATGGATTTTTTAATCGCTTAAGTCAGTGCGCAATACAGTAGAAAACTTTGTGAACGTTAATAGTACATCTGAAAATATTTCTAACCATAACTGGAAAAGTCCACATATTACTATTGAGGCTAAAAAGGCTGTTCCTGCAAGTTTATTGTTAAAAGTAAATTTAAAGGATATTGCCAAGTATATGGCTCAAGAGTGGATAATGATAATACTAACATGGCTAGTTTTATGGTTCGCGCCTATCTGGCTATATCCACTTGGCGCGTTAGTCATTAGCGGTCGATTTATCGCATTAGGTGCATTACTCCATGATGCGTGCCATGTAAAGCGAGTCGATAGTGTGTATTCCTCTTTGGTTGATTGGTTAGGAGGGTATCCTATAGGTCTCTCTATTGAGAGTATGCGTTACCATCATTTAAGACATCATCGATACGCTTGCTCACATGATGACCCTTATCTTAAAACAGGAGTTGAGAGCAGTCGGATACTTCGCGTTTTCAGTTATTTAAGAGGAATCTTAGTCATTATCGCTTGGTGCATAAGACCTTACTTTGGACTTATCGCACGCATTTATCCAGAGCTGAAAAACCAATATGCGAAAGTATTCTTTGGTGATAAAACGAGTGACAATTTAAGAGATTCAAATGAAATTGATTTGTGCATGGCGAAAGATATCGGACAAATCATTTATCAATCGCTATTAATCGTACTGTGTGTTGTATTCACTCACTGGATGATTTTGTACTACATAATTCCTCTAGTTGTCGCCTCAATTCTTAACAGTTATCGAGTGGTAGAAGAACATACTCATGAAGTAACCAATGACCACTCTCCCATTAATATTGTGCAATACACTAATGATCAGCCGGCAGGATTACTGCTTCGCTTCTTTATATTTCCTAGGAATATTGGGTATCATAAAATGCACCACTTGCATCCTGCCGTTCGATTTGAAATGTTACCAAAACTTCAACACTGGTATATGAATTATAAAGGACCGACTCAATAACTTTAAGACTTTAGTTGCAATGTGCTTGGTAGTTACTAATAAGAATAATTCTGATTTACAAACTAAAAATTATTAAAAGCTGTCAGTCATAAGATTATTTGATGGTTATAAAATCAAAATTACTCGAAATCATAAATTATGAAACGCTAATCTATTAATGAAATATTTGAATAGTTGCTGTGATCATCATTAAACTTATTTTTTCGGCGTACGGATGTTTGCTGACTTTTCTATTTGCTGAGTTTCTTACTCGCTAACTTTGCTATTTGAAAGAAGCATGCTGCATATATATGGGAGCTTTAATTTTACTCGCACAAGAAAATTAATGAGACTCTCAATCTAGCGACGTGACATTTCTTCGTTAAGAATACAAATTCGCTTTAAATTAAATTTCTTGCATAGTAAATAGTACTTTTCGTGGTATTAGTGCCATTGATCTCAAAGCCTATCAATAATAGCCTTCGCATCTCAATTAAGTAACCATGAAATTTACAAGGATTTGGTGTGAATTTATCAAAGGCAGCGCGTTCAATTTCACTCGACGAGAGTAGAAATACCTCGAAGCTTAATGCTCAAGAAGTTGAGGTTAAGGAGCTCATTGAACAGCAGATCGTTGATATGTGGTTGCTGTTTCACGCTTATTATGACGATGTTGAAAAAAATAAGTTTGTGTCTGATTTGATGGAGAAAGACCGAGTCATTCTGTTGCATGATGCAAAGGGTCAGATACAAGGGTTTTCCACTATCAAATGTTTTAACAAAGCGATAGATGGGAAGCAAACCCGAATAGTTTACTCAGGCGATACCATTATTAATCAGACATATTGGGGACAAACAGCTTTGCAAAAAGCCTTTTACCAATTCCTGTTTAAAGAATACCTTAAGCATCCTTTTACTCCTGTTTATTGGTTTTTAATTTCGAAAGGATATAAAACCTATTTACTTTTGAGCCGAAATTTTAAAGCCTATTGGCCGAACTATAGAAAGCCTACACCAGAAAAAGAGCAGCAGATAATTCGCTTTGTGGCTAAAGAAATGTTCGCAAGTGCATGGCGTGAAGAGTCGGGCACGTTAGAATTCGATCAACCTCTAGGCAAGCTGAAGCAGGCGATTTCACCGATCACCGATGAGTTATTGAGTCATCCCGAAATAAAATATTTCAACGATGCGAATCCTGGTCATATTGATGGAAACGAGCTGTGTTGCTTGGGCCATGTAAATACGTCTTTAGTTGTGAGTTACCCATTTAAATTGCTTAGAAAAGCAGTGTTGCGATTAAAGATATTTAGATAATGAACATTAAGTACCGCGCACTGCATTGGTGTCATGAAAAATTTTTAACGCCTCACGGTAGGCGTTTCGAGCAAATAATGTTGAACCCAAAGATTCAACAAAACAGTATTTTTCGCTCTATTATTCAAAAAAATACGGCGACTCAATATGGTCGTCAACATCGCTTTGACTCAATTGATGACGTTAATAGTTTTCGACAGCAAGTTCCTATTTCTACCTACAAGGATTATGAGTCCTATATTGATACCATTCGTATTGGTAAGAAAGAACAGTTAACTTCAGAAGAGGTGACGTTTTTTGAACCAACCAGCGGGTCTAGTGGTGTACGAAAACTTATTCCTTACACCCAGTCTTTATTAAAATCTTTTAATGCGGCGACGAAACCCTGGTTATTTAATCTTTCACGAAATTATCCTCGAGCGTTTCGAGGACGTCACTATTGGTCAATTTCTCCTGCTCACGAGCAAGCGACTTATCAAAGTGTGATTCCAATTGGAATGTCCGACGATAGTGAATATTTTGATTTTTTAAGCCGATTTTATATTAATCAAATCATGGCAGTGCCAAGCTCAGTTCGTCACTTAAAAAGTGAAGACGAGTGGCGCTATCGTACGGCATTAAATTTATTGGCTTGTGACAATTTATCTTTGATTTCAGTTTGGAGTCCAACATTTTTGACCGTACTGTTTGAATACATTCAACAAGAGTTTAGCCCGCTTGTGAGAGGATTAAACCGTGCACGCCGCAATAAAATTTTAACCAAGACAAGTGAATATGAGTTCAACGTTGAATCCATTTGGCCTGAACTTGGACTCGTTTCCTGTTGGGCCGATGGAGTATCCGAGCGGTTTGTTGAACCCTTACGAGCAATGCTGCCATCAACGCCCATTCAAGGTAAAGGATTGCTGACAACTGAATGTGTCATATCGATACCTTGGCAGACATTTCCGAGTGATAAGCTCTCAATCTCTAACGGACATGTGCTGGCGGTCGACAGTCATTTCCTCGAGTTTATTCCAATGTCAAACGCCAGTTCTAATACCAGGCTCGCTCATGAGTTGGTAATCGGTGAACAATATGTGCCAGTAGTTACGACGCAGGGTGGTTTGTATCGGTATCAGTTGCAAGATCTCGTTGAATGTATTGGTTATGAATCTAATACACCGCGAATTAAATTTATTGGTAAACAAGATCATATGAGTGATTTAGCCGGAGAAAAATTACACAGTGGTTTAATTGAATTTGCAATGCGAGAGGCAACACTGCAAACCGGAGTTAAACCAGCCTTTGCTATGATAGCTCCACCGGAAAATATTCCTGGTAGTTATTGTGTTTTTATCGAATCTAATGAGCCAACCAAAAGTCTAGATTCTTGGGTAGAGTTGGTTGAGAAGAATCTAAAGGAATCGCATCACTATGAATACGCTCAACGCCTAACGCAGTTGAAGCCTTTGGTTTGGCGTCGAGTCGATCGGGCATGGCAAAGCTATCAAACGAAAAAGCAACAAGGAGGTATGAAGCTTGGTGATATTAAACCAACTGTTCTCGATACCAAAGAAAATTGGCACACCATATTTAATAGCAGTATGAACTCGAAATTCTCGGCAGTGAGCTAAGGACAAATCTATGTTAATTCATAAAACTCCGATGCGTGAGACTTGCGGAACTCTAACGGAATACTGGTATGCGGCAACTTTGAGTAAGTCGCTAAAACAATCTAAACCATTATCGGTTGTGATAATGGATACACGAATCGTGATTTGGCGCAAGCGAGACGGAACTGCTGTTGCGTTACGCGATCGATGCGCGCATCGAAACGTGATTTTAAGCAAAGGCGAAATCAATATAAAAGAAGATTGTATAAAGTGTCCTTACCATGGCTGGGAGTTCGACCAAAACGGCGAGTGTGTCAATGTTCCATCTGAAGGGGAAAGTGGCAAAGCTTTTAACAATCGAAGTGTTGAAACATTTCCTGTTATCGAGCAAGAAGGACTGATCTGGATCTGGATGGGATCGGATAAGCAACCCGATCCTGAAAAGAAGCCTTTCAATATGCCATTTTATAATACTGAGAAATGGGGTACTTATTACATGGTGACGGATTTTGACAATGACGTTACCAGCTTGGCGGAAAATTTTATGGATGTTCCGCATACCGTGTTTGTTCACAAGGGGTGGTTTCGCAGTCGCTCACGTAAACAGGTTGATGCTACTGTTGAGAGAACCGAAAACAGCGTCCTGGTGACTTATCATCAGGAGAATGATGCAATCGGATTTACCGATCGAATTTTAAATCCAAAAAAGCTGCCACTCATGCATACCGATAATTTCTATATGCCAAACAACACTCGAGTCGATTACCTTTGGCGTAAAGATAAGCACTCAGAGCCGGATCGCGGTTTTGTTATAACCAGTACATGTACGCCTGTTTCTGATTTGAGAAGCCGTGTCTTCACATGTATTAGCTACAAATTGGGAATGCTGAACTATATGGCGCCTCTTTGGCTGCCCTGGTATACCCGTCAGGTTATCAACCAGGACGTCGATATTATGGCCAATCAGGGGCAGTCGTTTCGCGAGGCTCCGCCAAAGTTTAAAAGTACCCAAGCGGATACTTTACACTTATTTATAGAGTCATTGAGAGACTATGAAGCCTCGGGTCAAACACTTAAAAAGCCGAGTCAGCGCACACGGGAGATTAGCTTTTGGATATAGCAAAAAACTTCCCGGACTGTTTCGTCCGTCTGGCAACAGAGCAGGACTCAGCTGAACTCAGTCAATTATTAAAGGACATTCATTCTGAAGGATCTATGCCGTTAATTGAACAGCGGGGAGATAACTTTTTTGGATTGTTGACCATGCACTTAGGACAGTCCGACACATTCGTCTTTGAGAAAGACGAACAAATTGTGGGTTGTGTGAGTTGTGTTGTTCGAAAGGCCTGGTTTGAAGAGAGACAAATCGAGGTCGGTTATTTTTGTGATTTGCGATTGAAAGCGGAGTATCGCAGTAAAATAAAGCTCACTCCAGTGTTTCATTTTATTATTGATTCGATTCGCTCGCTCTATCAGGTTGACACCTATTTTTGCTCGGTACTCGCCAGTAACGCCAAAGGAATAAATGCCACTCGATTTGCAGGTTCAGAGACCATGACTCGCTATTCGATGATGTCCATTCAGTTCGTTGGAAATGTTGATGAGCCTTCTCATATTGTTGAAAAGGCATCGTGCAGTGATATTGATGAATTAGCGATTTTCTTAACCGAAAGTGCTAAAAAGAGAACTTTGGGATTTTTGCAAGATCAAGAAACTTTAGTAAAAAGAATTGAA
The DNA here is from genome assembly GCA_013373375.1 of Gammaproteobacteria bacterium. Classification (GTDB taxonomy): domain Bacteria; phylum Pseudomonadota; class Gammaproteobacteria; order Enterobacterales; family Kangiellaceae; genus Pleionea. The sequence goes on along the minus strand of JABXHY010000009.1, from coordinate 31,031 downwards.
TCTTGGCCAAGTTTTTCCATTCAAGACTTTTATCTTATTCGAAATGCACAAGATGAGATAGTTGCATGCGCTGCCCCTTGGAATAGTCATGATTTAAGACAAACTCATATCGTCGATTATAAAGGCAGCATGCGTTGGTTAAAGACTCTTTATAACTTGGAAGCAAAACTGAGATCTTTTGAGCCATTACCCAATGCGGGAGACAGCTTCAACTATCTCACTCTAACTCATCTCGAAATTAAAGAGGATGATCCAAAGCTATTGTCATCGTTGTTAAAGGCAATTTATCGAGATTATCGACATAGTAATTTGCATATGCTTTCCGCGATGATGGTAGAAAATTCTCCTCTCAATAAGGCGTTTTCATCTTTTCGTACTCGAAAAACCGATTTCGAATTACGAGTATTTCAACATCCTGAATCTGCTTACCAAAACCAGCAATTTAAAACCGAACGGCCTGGTTTTGAAATGGCTTTGCATTAGTTAACCAAGAATGTGATGACGAGTTTTCGATTATGAATAAAAATGATTATACCAATGCGTTAAACCAAATCAGGCGAGAGGGTGGATTCGACATTCATTCAAATTTGGCGTGTTTATTGGTCATCATTGAATTAACGCTTTTGTCATTGAGTATTTATCTTTTGTCCGTTGTGGAAATTTTTAGCTGGCAATTTTGGTTGTTAGAAATTTATATCGGGATCGCTATGTTTCGCTGTTTTGTATTGGTCCACGAGTGCGGTCATGGCACATTGTTCAAAACGCGCACATCCAATACTTTAGTGGGTACGTTATTTGGTGCTATTGCTCTGGTTCCTTACGTCTGTTGGCGCGATGTTCATCGGCAGCATCACAAGTGGGTTGGTGTAATTGATAAAGATCCAACGTCAGTAGCAGCATTAGACGCTCAGTCTTATAGCCCACTAATGCGTTCGATAGTCCGGCTAATGTGGGTACTTCGTATACCGTTAGCCGCTGCTATTGGTATCTTTTCTGCGTTTTGGCTTTATCCCAAAAGACTTATATCTAAGAAAAAATTTGATAAATCAGCTTTTATTGCTGCATCAATTTCTATGGCGGTTACTTTGTTACCCTGGATTGGCTTATGGCAGTTATTGGGCTCAACAATGTTTTTCACCTATGTGCTACCCGCTTTATTAGTATTTTATTTTTGGTTTGAGATGATTAATCTTTGTCATCATGCCGGACTTTATCCATTTATTAGTCACAGACATCCAAAGTCGGTACCTACTTATCAGCAAGAAGCGTTTTGTCGTACAGCTACATTACCAAGGTGGTTAGCGGTTATTAGTTGCTATCACTTTAACTTGCATACCGAGCACCATTTATTCCCAACAGTACCTTGGAACTTTCTACCAAGAATTAGCGAGATACTCGACGAGTATCGGTTAAGTGATTACAACAAACAGCCAATGCCATCACTGGTGTCTGAAATTAGAAAACTAGATCCTTTCGATGACATTATTGATAAAGCACCTTCTCGACCAGTTCAAACTGTTGGGATTAAATAACAAATTTAATTTTTATTTTGGAACTATTATGAATGAAATTACTGTTAAAAATCCGCTAGCCAAATTCTTTATTGGTTGGGATAGGTTGCCATCAAAAAGCGATCCTAGAATACCTTTCTTCTTAATTTTATTGTGCTACGTGACGGTCGGTATAACTTTTTTGGGTTTTAACCGAAGTCCTGGTCAAGTATTGGTGATTGTGTTAACTACCTGCTTGTTGGATATGGTGTTTTCAGCGATTTTTAGGAAGAAAGTTATTTTTCCACTCAGTGCTGCTATAACGGGTATGGGACTAAGTATATTAGTTAATACAGCGCACGGACTTTGGCTGCCCGCATTACCGGCATTTTTTGCTATCGCTTCAAAGTACTTAATTACTGTGAACGGACGTCATCTATTCAATCCTAATTTGTTTGGTTTGTTAGTTGCAGTAATTCTAGGTGAGGGCATGATCAGTCCATCACCTGCTTATCAATGGGGCGGTTATACTGCGATTAGCTTTTTTGTGGTTACGGCTGCACTGTCTTTATTTGTTTTTAAAATTAACCGAAATGCGTTAATTATTTCCTTCCTTATATTTTACTCAATGAACCTGGCAGTACGAGCCTGGTTCACACAGCATCACGTGCCACCGGAAACGATTATCCTGGGAACCTTAACCGCGCCAGCTTTCTATCTGTTTACCTTCTTTATGATTACCGATCCAGCGACGTCTCCCAATTCTAAAACTGGACAAATCTTCATGGCGTTTTTCATTTCGTTTGTTGATTTAATATTTCATAAATTTGAGGCACTTTCGACACTGTTTAAAGCAGCATTTTTATTCTACACATTGATGTTTATTTATCGCGCATATCAAGCATATCGCCAACAGCCTACCCAGTTTTTCAAACAGGTTAAAAATTATTGGCAGCGGCCCGTCACAATTGGATTTGTCGGCTTGCTCGGGATTTTCTTATATCAATCGGCACACACTTTTAACTTGCAAAAGAACCCAGACTTTAGTTTTGAAAAGTTATCCGCTGAACAACAAGGGATAAGTTCTCGGCCTTCGAAGATCATGGAAGAAGTCGACCCTAAAGTTGAGCACTTGGCGAAGTGGATTATGGCGCAAGGAGACGGCGTTTCAGTTGCTGATGTAAACAACGATGGTTTGCCAGATGTTTTTGTTACTTATTCTTTAAAAGATAAAAACGACCGTTCAGCACTTTATTTAAATCAAGGGAATTTCCAGTTCAAACGTCATCCTTTGCCCGCATTAGACGATTTTATTAACAATTATAAACAAGAAGGTTTAGCTGCGACTGGCTTGTTCTTTGATTATGATAATGATGGTGACCAAGATCTTTACCTTGCGACAGGCTTCGGTACTCCTCGATTTTTACATAATAGTCTGAAAGAGTCCGGCGTACTTCAATTCCAAGATAAAACTGTGGAAATGAATTTAAAAGAGCACACCACATCTATGAGTGCGAACGTAGCGGACTTCAATCAAGATGGTCGACTCGATTTAATTGTTGGTAATAGTTTGCGTACTCAGTTAGGTCAATATGATCGTCAGCAAAACTTAAATATTTTTGAGCTGCCAGAAGCAGAATACGATGGCGATCGAAGAGCATTTGATTTTATGCACAGAACTTGGCACAACGCTGCTAATGGTGGAGAAAACGTCCTCTATTTAAATTCTGACGATGGCTTTGCAAGACAATCGAATGACGCTTGGGGGTTTAATGGGACTCGTTGGACGTTAGATGTCGGTGTTGGTGATTTGAATAATGACGGGTGGCCTGATATTTACTTGGCGAACGATTTTGGTCCCGATCAAATGTTTATTAATCAACAAGGTTCAATGTTCAAAACAGTTGAAGGTAAACTGGTTGGCGAGTTAGGTCGTGATACCTATAAAGGCATGAACTCAACAATCGCAGACTTTAACAATGACGGAAACCAAGACGTTTACGTCTCAAATGTTCATGTTGCACTTCAGGCGGAAGGTAGTTTGTTGTGGATTAATAATGGGCAAGTCGATAAGAGCGGATACAAAGCATTCAAAGATAGCGCCATGGCCATGAACGCGTTAAATGAAAGCAGGTTTGGTTGGGGAGCTGCTGCTGTCGATATCGATAGAGATGGTCGCTTGGATATTTTGCAAGCCAATGGCATGGTGAATGATAATTATGATGACAAGTATGACGGTTGTCCTGATTACTGGTATTGGAATGAAAAAGTCGCATTAACTGGTCCTGATGTTCATGGTTATGCTGATAGCTATGCTGATCTTCGTGGGCGCTGTATTTATCCTCATGATAAAAAGCGTGTGTACATGAATAATGGTGACTATTTTGTTGATGTAGCCGATGTTGTTGGTTGGTCCGATACCGAAGTCGCTCGTGGTGTTGCAGTTGCCGACTTTGATAACGATGGGGATATGGATGTTATGGTTTCTCAGCCGTTTGCTCCGTTAGCTATCTACAAAAATAATTCGATGGATAAAAGCTGGCTTGGGGTTAACTTGGTTGGTAACGGAATAAGTTGTAATAGCGATGCTATCGGATCACGTGTTGAGTTGATCTACAGTGAGGAGACAAGTCTTCCTTTCCAAATGCGAGAAGTTGTTGCTTCTAATGGCTTGCTTTCGCAGTCAGAACGACGATTACTTTTTGGTTTAGACGACTATTCCGGCCAGGTAAAACTTAAAGTTAAATGGTGTGGAATGGGGGATGCAGAAGTCATCGAAGTGAACACGAATCAATACAATACTATTTATCAAAAAGCATCGATGCTGGCTAATGCTTCACATTCTGTTTTTATTGAGCCGCAAACTTCAGCGGATTCTGCCAAATGAATAGCAAAGTCGACTTTAAAATGAATCATGCTTCAAAAACTTTGAATGACATTCAGCCAAGAAAGCTTCCGGACATTAAATCAAATTCTGAGAAAATATATTGGTTGGAAAACGATCCATTTAAAACCCACTTTATGAACGCTTTGTCGATTACATTTCCTATAGGAGAGAAATTTTTCGTACAAAGTGTGCAGCCTTTTTTTGATAAGGTAGAAGATGCAAAGCTAAAGGATGATATTGTTAAATTCATCAAGCAGGAAGCGAATCATCGAAACGCACATAAGTTTTTTAATCACGAAAATATCGGTAATGAAAAGTTATGGCATCGACTGCGTGATGGCTTCCAGAAGAAAACGAATATCAATCAGCGGCTGAACTCAAATCTAAATTTATTAGCCCAAACAACAGCTTTAGAGCATATTACTGCAATTTTTGCTCACTATTTATTAACCGAACCGTCTTGGCGAGATGGCACTGATGATGCGTCCAAGGATGTATGGATTTGGCATGCTATTGAAGAAATCGAGCATAAAGCAGTTGCCTTTGATACCTATACTGCGATGAACGGTGGTTATTTTAGGCGAGTATCATTAATGCTATTGGTAAGCCTGTTGTTTTTTATTGATGTACTTTGGATGACTGCTAGACTTCTGTTCGCTGATGGTCAGCTATTTAAACTTAAAACGATAAAATCGTTTTGGAGTTTTTTGTTTGGGCGAAAAGGTATGATTCGGCAGTCGTTTAAGCACTATTTGAGTTATTTTAAATTTCGTTTCCACCCTTGGGATATTCAAGATCAATATCTTATCGAGCAGTTTGACCACTTTGAAAAGGTTTCAAGTTAAACTCGTTTTACTGGAAATGAAAAACGTACCTGGTAGTTGAAAAATTTACTGCTACTTAAATCTCTGCCCAAGCCACTGAGCTTTTAATGGAACTCTTTTTGTTGTGTGGGCGGGTCAAATAAGGGTCAGAAGCGCAGAAAAATGTGACTCACCACACAATAAAGAATAATGAGCGGCAACTAATCCTGCGGATTTTGCCGTTTATCTGAAACGTCCCTCAGCTTTGTTCTCAAAAATGCCTTGTGTCTTTATACTTATTTTACTCTGGGCAAATGGTTTACTGATACCGACTTATTTCAGTAGTTTAAGAACTCGAAGTAAGAGAGAAACACTAACCGAGCTTTATTTGTCTTTCAAAGTAAGTTTTTAATTTCAAAGGAGAGATGAGATATGAACAACTGGCTCAAATTAATGTTCGTTTCTATAGTCTTTTTGTTAGTTGCGTGTAGTGGTTCCGATGATTCCGACGACTCAGATGATTCTGGCAATAATGAAGTTTTAGCGCCAGAGATAGTGAGTTATACAGCTTCAAGTACAACCATTACTGCTGGCGAATCGGTCACATTATCGTGGACGTTATCGGGTGGCTTACCAACGTTAGCTACTATTAATCCGGGTGACTTAAACGTGTTAAGTCAATCTACTGTTATCACGTCGCCAGCAGAAACCACCACTTATACTTTATTCGTCAGTAACGATACTGGCAACGATTCGGCTGAAGTGACTGTCACCGTTAATCCAGTGACGGGCACCAATGTTGAAATACTTTCTCGGCCTGCTGAGGTAACGATCGAATCAGGAGCGCGTTTTACTTTTGCTCATTCCAGTGCGACTGAATTTGAGTGCTCTTTGGACCAAGCTGCTTACGCTAGTTGTGAGTCACCATTTTTCATTCGAGATTTGGAAGTGGGTGTTCACAACTTTATTGTTAGGGTTGCAGGCGATAGCTCATCAGAAGCGACTTATTCCTGGGACATTCGAAGTGTATTTACCAGCGCATTAGCTGAAGACTTTGTGACTTTTACCGACTTTACTCCTGGAAATGATCCTGACGGTGGAAGTTTTAGAGTGAAGTGTGAGGTCTCCCATTTTAATTACGACGATGCACTGGTATCTCCTGGCCAACCGAATGCGGCTCATTTGCACATGTACCTTGGAAACACATCAACGGATAACTCAACAACTATCGATAGTCTAGCCAGTTCGGGAACAGGTACTTGTGAAGGTAGTTTTTTAAATCGTTCTGGTTACTGGATGCCTGCCATGCTTTATCCAACCGACAATGCAGAAGCACCTTTCGGATTAGTGATGCCTTTTCAAGGTGATGAAGCGCCGAATGTGTATTATAAGAGTGCTGTTGACGACACAATGACTATTCAACGTATGCCAAGCGGATTGCGAATGATTTCGGGAAGTGCTAGTGCTAATCCCGCCAACCCACAGGACGTAGGTATCGTTCGCTGGCGCTGCGAGTCTTGGACAATTACCAGCTCAGATGACTTCGTTCCGCATGTACCACGCTGTTTAGTTGGTGACTGGGTTAGAGCGATGGTGTTCTTTCCTCCTTGTTGGGATGGTGAAAATTTAAGTGCGGCCAATCACAAAGACCATATGGCATTTCCGACCTGGACGGCGGAGTTAGGTTTGCATTGCCCTGCGTCTCATCCTGTCGCTTTACCACAAGTTCAATTCGAAGTCGTATATGAAGTGACTACCGAAAACTCTTTCCCACACGGTGATAGTCGAATGTGGCGTTTGGCTTCAGATTCTTATGAAGTTACAGATTCTTCGCCAGGTGGTTATTCATTTCATGCTGACTGGATGTTGTCTTGGCATCCAGAAATTATTGATGCGTGGACAGAGCATTGTGTCCGTCAGGGCCGACACTGTTCTGCTGGCCAGTTAGGTAACGGTTGGCAATTAGCGCCTCGTCAAGCGACTGATCCAGATATTCCGGAAGTGATCATGCCAAGTATGGGTGGTATGCATAAGCATTAAGATTTTTGTTTTGATTATTTAGTAAGAAATAAAAATAGGTTTGATTATTCCAGACTCTGTAAAACAAAGTTTAACCTATTTCAATGAAGGCAGGCTATTCAGCCTGCTTAGAAATCAGATATTATATTAAGCTGGTTCAAGAGCGACTGGTATGTAGATGTCTGTTCGAAGAGAGCTTTCTGCAACCTCCTCGGGGTCATCTAAATAATGAAATAGACATCTATTATCAGCTAAGCAAACATCTTCTTGAGAAAGTAAACCTTCATAAACATAATCTAATATTCTATCCAGCCCATCGTAGGTTCCTACGTGCTGAACTCTTACAAAACTGCCACCGCTTAAAGACTTTTCAATGGTTTCGTTACCAGATACAACAAGGCCTTCTGTCAATAATAATCCACAGTCAAAAATAGCAGAGTCTCCTTGTAGGCACTCTGCGTTACAGTCCGGTATGCCGAGAATGGCTCTTACGGCTAGTGGATCGCCAACGGTATTAAACAATTGATGGTAGACTTGATTAAGGTCTGGATATGCTCCTTCGGTAGGTACAGCTAAGTAACTAAAAGGCTCTAATGACGTCAGCTCAATCGATAGTTGTGCTATTCCAGTTTTATTCGGTGAGGGTAAACTCAAATAAGTCAACGTTTCTGATAGTCTTTCAGAATCATTCTTTAATTCCGTCGCTGTGACTGAGCATTCTCTTTTTAATGCTTTTGCCAGTGACTGGCTTGATTCAAAACCTGCAATTATTGCAGCTTCCGTAATAGTCAAATTGTCTTTAGCTAAATTAATTGCTGCTTTAGAAAGCTTTATACGACCCATAATTTGTTGAAGGGTTTCACCAGTTACCAGCTTAAACACTCTGTGGAAGTGATACTTTGATAGTCCTGCTGCACTAGATATTGAATCTAATGTTGGGATTTTTCCACTCAAAAACGACTCTGAAATGTACTCTATTGCTTTCTCGACTCTAATCTGATAATAATTTGCTGCTTTCATTGAGAGGTTCTCCTTTTCTTCTTAATACTATAAGAGTCATCAATGGTCTGCGTGTCCTAAATTGCTATTTTGCAAGTATTAACTAGTCTAAAGTTTATTCTTTATGTTTTCTCGTAACGATAATGCTAGTCATAAAGTGACTCTAATGGTTACTTCCTTGTTCATATTTTTTGATTAAAAATCAGAGTCAGTTAGTAATTACACAATTATTTTTGATAATATCCTTAACTCTTATAATTAAGAAACTCTATTCTAAATGAGTGAATTTAGTTTTTCTCTCAGCTGTAAGTAGTTTTTATATACGACGTAATCCTCGTCTGAGTTTGCCCAAGTTTTCATGATCTCAACATCCAGTTGTTTTGCATCATCCAAACGATCAGTTTTAATGTATAACTCAACTAATTCTTTTTTTGCTAAAACTGACGCTGGAAATTCATTTAAAACTTCCTGTAGCAGCGTCTCACTTTCCTTATTAAACTCTGTAAGACGATAGAATCGAGCTAATTTTACTTTCCATGACAAAAAGGTAAATCGCTTCATAATATCATCGGCAGTTTTCATTGCATCTTCTGTTATTTTGGACGCTGTTTCCCTGGCTTTGGTATAGTCTTCAGTTGTCTCGTATAGACTTAAGTAAGCGAATCTCAGCATGGTCTCGATGAGTCCTTCGGCTTCTTGCTCTTTTAACGCTTCATACTTATTAATAAACTCTTTAATGCTATCAACATCATTTGTCTTTTGATATACATCGAGCATTTGAGTTTCGAGATAGTAACTAAATGGTGGCTCTAGCTCCCTCATTACTCTTTTAATTTCAGCTGCTTGCTCCGACGACTTTCCTAATTTTGAAAGCAAATCAATTTGCGGAATAATAGATGCAGCTAACTTGGTGGCTGCAGGAAGATCTTTTGTTTCATTGTCAAATTTATTGAGTTGCTCTTGCGCATTTCGAATCTCACCCGTAGTGATATAAATTTGATTAATAAGATAGGTTAAAGAAAAACTAAGACTTAATGATAAATCGCTCTGTTTACGCAGTGCATTGATTATCTTTTTTGCCTCTTTGAAATTACCTATTTTATAGTTATTTAATGCTAAGAAATATTTTGCTGATGTATTGCTAGGATCAATTAATGTGATTTTCTCATATATTTGTGTTGCCTGGTCGAACAGACCTTTTTGTTCGTATAGTAATGCTAAGTATAGGTTGCCATTAACATCGTCAGAACTTAACTCAATAGCCTTGTTCATATTATCAATTGCTTTATCTAGGTCTCCCATGCTTTCATACAATTTTGATAAGCGATAGTAAGCTCCCATGTCGTTTGGTAACAGTGATATGACCTTCAGTAAACTTTCTTCAGCAATTTTTAAGTCTGCTGCATAGGACTGCTGATATTTTGCTAGATAGTTATGAGCTTCAACTGAGTTAGGGTACAGTTCGACCCACAAGCTCAAAATCTTGAGATGAGAATCTGTGTCACTATTTAAACTGTACAGATAGCCTTGATACTTAAATTTCTCTTCTCGGGTTAACTTATAGGATTGAGCGATCGCCATTTCGCCAAACTTTTTGGCCAAACTGACTTTTCCAGCGTATAGATAGGCACTTGAAAGGAGCTTTTGTATCTCTAATGAAGTTTCGTCAATCGAATGAGCTGTTTCTAGCTGTTTGATATATTCAATATTAAAGGGAGCCTCTAAATTACCTAACATGGCCTGGGCAGCTATTTTGAGCGCATCTGGTTTCGCAATCGCATGTTCATTGACTGGAAGGTCATTGTTTATCTGTTCTCTTGACGCAAACCCAATGAGCTGTTGAGTGATTTCTGCTGAAATAGCATCGATCGCTTTGAATAAGTCTTTGTTTTCCGCAGAAAATGTTTCTTGTATTTGTCCGTCTTTTGTATTGTAAAGGTTGACTTTCAATAAGTAGCCATTGTCTTTCTTATCGACATTTCCTGTAAGAAAAAGCTCTCTAGAATGATTTCTGACAGTTTCTAACTGAAGCGCTAATGGCTCTCCTATGCCCTTTTTGAAGCCTGCTTTATTAATAATATCGAATAAATGCGAGTGATCGAATGCGGTAATACTCGATATGAATTCATTTCGGTCTAAATCTTTAGACAGTAACCAGGGAGCTGCATACTGCAACCATTGGTCCTCATCATTTAATCCATCTCCTGTCCAAAAAAAACTGATCAAGCGTTTTTGATACTGTTGTTTGGGAACAACATATTCTTGTGTTGCACCTTTTTCATCAATAGCAATTTTTATTTCAGTTGCTTTTACAGGCTGTACCAAAATTGTTGGTATTGCCGCAGCTAGAATTAAATTGAAAGGAACAATTGCAAAGGTCGACTTATGCCAAGGATCTTTTCCTTTTTTTCCGTATTGATAGGCCAGCAAAATAACGGACGGCAAAAACGACAACATCGCGATGAAAATGTAAGACGTAATTTCTGGTGCTAACAAAAAGCGCTCGATTACCCAATCGCCTATTTCAATCGACATCCAGGTGGCTGCGATGTACAACCCTATGGTGTGAGGTACCCGGCGTTCCCAAAGATCGCTTAAAAAAGATGTTTTTTCCATAAACTCAATAACTTACGATAATAAAGCTTCGATAGTATCTTAAGATACCATAGCTTATTGAATAACATCGATATTTTTTCTTGTTATTTAATCTTTGTTCTAGTTGGTAAGAAGCGTAGGGTGGAATTAAACAAATAAATTTTACTTTGTCCTTTCTGCTCTTTCGAATCAATCGGTTCGAGTAACACCATGGACGGCTTACAGCGTTCATCCAGTCGAAGCTTGTTTTATTGGATTTAGTGCGCCCTTGTTTATGTTGTTATTCCCATTAAGTCTAGGTGTCGGATTGGTACTTCATGTTCTTGGAATGATGTTTACTATTTTATTGCACTCCAACTTTCAGTTTGAAGTGAAGACAATGCTAATTAACTGGATAAACCGTTATCCGGATTATCATTCCAAGCATCATCTTCGCGGAAGTGTAAATTATGGATTTGTCGGTAGCTTTTTGAATAAAGCGTTCAGGACGAAAAAATCCTAGTATTACTATTTAAGTTCACACTCAATTCTAAAATAAAAGTTGAATATTTTCTTAATGTGCTACTGGGCAAGAGAGAATCAACTTATTACTTAAAAATGACTTTTGCATCCGGCGCAGGCTTATAAGTAGCACTATGGCCGGGCACCCATTTACCATTTTGCAAGTACTCTGACTGTGTTTGCATTATGCCTTCAGGTGTCAGCCAAGCTTTTGCTTTCACTTCGGTAATACCATTTTGATTGCCAGTCACTTTTTCATGGCTGATCATGGTGCTGCCATCAAAGGTTACTTCAGCTTCGGTAAAAAAACCTTCGGTTGTAAAATAAAAATAGCGAATCTTATCATTTGGTTTGTCGTAAAAAATTAACGTTTCACCACCGTAACTGCCTTCGTTTAATGAGTGTGTTATCCGGATAGCGTTTCCATTTAGGTGCCGCTCCCATTTGGACACATCGATAACAGGCTTGTCGGGTGTGGAACTAGCAAATTCACCACGATAAGTTTGGTTTATAAATGGGCGAAACAGTTCGAGCTTTGGATGAAGACTTGGTTGCGGTGATTGTTGAGTGGCTGCTGTTTTAGCCGACTGAGTGGATGACTTATCCTTTTCGTTAGCACTCAAGCTAACAGAAATAAAAAATACTAAACTGCTTAAAATTAACTGTTTATTGAAAAGGCTTCGCATGACAAGCTCCCTGATGAATAAATTTACTTGACAATGACTCTAACGCTTTTTGTCGTTAATGTCCTGCGATATTACTTCTTTTTGACTACAATCTAAAAAGCTAATGATGGAACAGAAAGGGGGCTATTGGCGATGAAGCATAAGCTGTCTTATAACAGTGAGCATGACTTTTTCGAATTAGTCTTTAATGGACCTGCCACTGTTGATCAAGTTCTTCAACTATACTTTGCTTGTTTTGAGCACCCTAAGTTCCGATTAGGCAGTTGTTATTTGTGCGACTACCGTAAGGGTAGCCCTAATATGGGATTGGCCGATATGGAAACCATGGTGGAATATGCTAAAAAGGTGACTCAATTTGCGACACATAAATATCGAGTCGCAGCCTTGAGTCAATCACCAACAGAGCACGCTATTTTTAATATTTGGCGTCAGTTCAGTGTTCAGATTCCAAACGAAGAATTTGAGGTGTTTACTGATTACGATCAAGCGGTGGCTTGGTTAACCGAGTAATCTGTTAGTCATGGAATCTTCAGCAATTACTTTAATCACTTTTGGCGGACTTCTTTTATCTGGACTTCTGATCGAAGCAATAGGCCGGTTAACCCCATTGCCTCGAGTCTCCTTATTAATCGCTTTCGGTCTTTTAGTCGGTAATAGTGGATTAGCGCTTTTGCCCGATCAGCTCTATGACTGGTTTGGTTTAATTGCTGATATGGCACTTTTAATGGTTGGCTTTTTGCTCGGAGGCAAATTCAGCCGAGACTATTTCAACCTCTACGGACGGGCGATATTTATTGTCTCATTGGCTGTCACTCTGGTCACGCTAGTTTTGGTAAGTGGGATATTGGTGGCATTTGGCTTTGGAATTACGATCGCATTGTTAATGGGGGCAATTGCTACAGCAACTGATCCTGCCGCGGTAAGTGACGTGGTAAAAGAATCTTCGAATGACAGTCGATTCAGTCGAGTAATTCTCGGAGTGGTTGCAATTGACGATGCCTGGGGTCTTATTGTGTTTAGCTTGATTCTCGCTTTTGTAGAGGGAATTGGCGGACAGTCTGGCGTATCGAGTACCTTCGCTCATGGTGCGAAAGAGTTATTTGGAGCGATAATTCTAGGTGGTTTACTTGGATTGCCAATGGCTTATTTGAGCGGCCGAATTCGCGATGGAGAACCCACCGTCAGTGAAGCGATTGGCATGGTATTTTTGTGCGGAGGATTGGCTCGATATTTTGAGGTGTCGCACTTGTTGTCGGCAATTGTGATGGGAGTTGTGGTTGTGAATATGGCCTCTCATCACACTCGCCCATTTCATGCAATTGAACATATTGAGCGTCCATTTCTAAGCGTCTTTTTTCTGCTTGCAGGCGCCGTGATGGATTTTGATGTATTGGTATCGGTTGGCATTCTTGGAGTGGTTTATATTGTTGCAAGAATAATTTCCAGAATTACTGGAGGTTTTATCGGCGGCAAGTTAGCTGGAATGTCGGTTTTACAAAGTGTCTGGATAGGTCCATCCTTAATGCCGCAAGCAGGAGTTGCGGTTGGTATGGCGTTAGTTGCTTCCGAAAAGTTTCCTGATCTGTCTCATATTCTGCTGACGTCGATTATTGCGACTACTGTCTTTTTCGAGTTAATTGGTCCTGTTTTAACTAAAATGTCGTTGCTGCGGGAATCGAACAGCCAGCAAAACTAATTCCTTCATCACTCCATTACCTTCATTGTTCCAACAATAAAGCGTCAGTTTTAATTCCAAAGCGCCGCGACATGACATTATTTGTCCTGTTCGCTAAGATGCTGCTGCAAAATAAAATTAAAATAAAGAGGATAATATGTCTGCCAGTGAACAGAAGCTAAGGTATGGACCTTACCCCGAACTGTCGATGCATGCAGTGCTTGTGGGGTATCTGCTCGGAGCCGTTATTGCAATGAGCATCGGATACGCGGCACTTAAGTTAGGGTTTTCAATAGAGGGATCTGAGCTTGCCGCTATTTTAGGTTTTGGTATTTTGCGTGGCATTATGCGCCGAAATAGCATCATCGAAAATAATGTGGCGCAAACTGTTGCCAGTGCTGTAAATGGTGCGTCAAGTGGCATGATGTTTTCGGTACCGGCTTTGTTTATTCTCGGTGAGACAAACTTTAATCCTTATTTGATGGTTTTTGGCTGTATCGCAGGTGCGTTTTTGGGAATTGCGTTTATTATCCCGTTGCGCAAGCAAATGATCGACTATGAGCGTTTGACCTATCCTGGTGGAGTGGCGGTCGCAACAATTTTAAAATCGCCAGGCGCCGGAATGAAAAAGGCATTATTGTTAATTAGCGCTGCGATATTTGCTGGGTTAGTACATGCGATTAGTCTGGCCAGTGGCGTCGAAAATATTGATATCGGCAGTTACATTGGCTTACCAAACTTTATGAATGGTATCTGGTATGTGTCGTTATTAACGGTTGGTGTTGGTTTTATCGCAGGAAAAGGAGGGATTGCGTTTATTATCGGCGGCTTTGTCTGTTATTGGTTTTTAGCTCCGATGTTAGTGGGCACCGATATGTTACCCGTCGTCGATGGTCAGGCGATTAGCGATCCTGGATTTCTTCGAAGTGAACTGTTTCGTCCCGTTGGTATTGGAATGATTATTGGCGGCGCAGTCATGGGGATTGTGTTGGCGTTACCTTTGGTTGTATCGGCTGTGCGCAGTATGCAAGACGCTGCAAAAAGTGGTGCTTCGCTCTCGAAGGATGAAATGCCAATCAAACTGCTGTATTTCGCGATTTTTGGTGCAGCGATTTTACTGGTAATTATGGCTATTTTGTCGACCGAGCAAATGGGTATTGGTCGAGGCATTACCATGGCATTGGTTGGCACTCTCTGGATTTGGATTGCTGGGGTTATTCTCTCCGAATGCATTGGCCGAACTAATTGGTCTCCCTTGTCAGGGATGACTTTGATAGCCATTACCATATTAATTTTTATCGCCAGTGGACTTGGCCGATCCGAAGCGATTATAGCGGCAGTGATGGTCGGCGCGGCGGCTTGTGTTGCCATGTCTCAGGCGACGGATTTAATGTTGGATTTAAAAACCGGTTATCTGGTTGGCGCAACACCTCGAATGCAACAGGCAGGACAGTTTTTCGGTGCCTGGCTTGGTCCCATTTTAATTATGGTTTTGATCTTTGTATTACACCAGGCATACGGGCTGGGCTCAGATCAATTGCCTGCACCACAGGGTGAGGCTCTTGCCAGTATGGTGAACGGTATTTTGGGCGGTAATGTTCCGGTCGAGAAATATCTGGCGGGCGCAGGTTTGGGCGCATTATTAAGCCTCGCTTCTGGTGGTTTAGGTATCACAGCAGGTCTTGGTTTTTATCTGCCATTTAATATTGTGCTGACCTACAGCCTGGGTACGTTGCTTAGGATCATCATTAATCGTTACTACGGAGAAACCTGGGTTGAAAGTAAAGGTATTCCGATTGCGGCTGGACTGATTGTCGGTGAAGCGCTGGTTGGTGTTGGTTATGCGGTAGTAAAAATAATGTCGGGTCTGGAGGGATAATCAATGAAAACAGTATCTATAGCGTTAATTGTATTAAGTTTTCTTGTGGGTGCTTTCTTATCGTCACTCGATCCTAAAGTTATGAATTGGGAGTGGTTTATTCCGGTTTTGCTGCTAGGCTTTATAGGGGCGGCATTACTTAAAAGAACTCAGCACGCGACAGCCAAAGCAAACGCGCACAGCTCTGGTAGCATAGAGATGCTCCAAGGTGCTTTAAGTCGAATAGTAAACAATTTGTCGGAAGTGAATACCAATAAAGAAAACTTGCCGACTTATGAGGCAAGGTTCGAAATCGATCGTTTGTTTCGAGAAGACTTATCTGATTTTGCAGAAACTCGCGAAACTATGCGACATGTCTTTGGGTTAAAGCACTACGCCGATATTATGAGTTCTTTTGCCGCAGGGGAACGTTACATTAATCGAGTATGGTCGGCTTCAACTGATGGGTATGTCGATGAAGTCAAACTTTACATCGAAAAAGCTAATGCTCAATTTCGCGATGCTCAAGAAAGATTTAAATCGGCTTTAGCAGAGCGATGATGAATGGCGGTCATGTTGTTAACTTAAGTAGATAATATTGTTGAGTAACAAATATAATATTACTACCAACAATAGACGGTAATGAATGAAGTTACTGCGAAAGATTAACCAGCTGTTATTACCAGTCCTACTTTTGATAGGACTGGTTTTAGGTTTAATCACACACTCATACTCTCAAAAGCTCTCTCGTCAGCAAGTTGAAGAGAGTATCAATTTTTCTCTACAAGAGTTTTATCAAGATTTTCAAGAGCGCTTGCGTGCTTATGTGTCAATTTCCTATGGTGTCTTTGAGCAAGCGAAACCATTATTTGATAGTCCAGGTAACGCTCAAATAAAATCAAAACTCGACCGACTGATAAATGAAGCACGGTTGGCTCATGGCATAGCGGTATTACAAAATAATCGGCGCATATTAACGCTTGGCGATACCAAAGGCTTTGAGTCTTATATGTACAATAAATTGTCTGATGGTAACCGAACATTTAGTTTTCGCTTGGTTAATAAGGCCAACTCTTTACCTATATTATTAAGTGAATACTACAATGTTATCCCAGTTAATGGAGAGGACTCCATTGAGCAAAAGATCCAGGTTTACTTTCCGGTTTATCAATTTAGAGCATACGTCGATAGATTATCAAAACAGTATTCGAGCTCTGTGCAAGTATCCATGTTGCCCTATGGAGATGAAAAGGAGAATTTTTCTGAACTGCCAACGGAAAATACCGATTTTAAAATCGATATTAAAGGTGAACAAGACGATGACATTCAAGCCGTCCTTCGCCATCAGGCTTACACACTATCGGTAAGAATTCCTGCTGGCGCTTTAGAAAAAATAATGCCGATGAATTTATGGCAGCTCACCTTATTTTTTACTGCTGTATTGTTAGTGGGCCATCTTTTGATTTTATTTTTCCTGCAGCAAGATATCGTCAATCCGATTCAACTATTACTCAAAACTATTAAAACGAATCAGTTTGGAGAGCCTGTTAATTTAAAAACACGACAAGACAGTAGTGAAGTGAGTCAGTTGATAAACGCTTACATTAATATGTTGCATAAATTGAACAAGCTTGCTGCATTCGATCATCTAACAGGACTGTCTAATCGAGTGAACTTTCAATTCCAGTTAGAAAGGCAATTAAAGTCAGCCAGCCGTCATGGTCGCAAAATGGCGTTGTTTTATATAGATTTAGATAACTTTAAAAAAGTGAATGATCATTATGGCCATGCCACGGGTGATAAATTATTGAAAGAGTTTTCCGAACGTATGCAAAATTCCATTCGTCCGAGTGATTATGTGGCGACTATTGCGAAAGGTGAATTTGCTCGATTGGCAGGAGATGAGTTTGCTTTATTGCTCAATGATATAGAGTCTCCTGCAGTTGCGGAAAAAGTTGCTGAGCGAATTTTAACTTTGTTTGACAATGGTTTTGTCCTAGACGGTGTAAGACATAGCGTTCAGGTAAGCATTGGAATCGTTATTTCACCCGATGATGGTAATGATGTTGCTACTCTTTTACACAATGCTGACGCGGCTATGTACCAAGCTAAACTCAGTGGTAAGAATCAAGTTCAGTTCTTTAATCATAATATTGCGGGGAGTATTCAGCGAAAACAATATATTGAAAGATCCTTAACTCGAGCAATCGAAAAAGAAAATTTTCACTTGCAATATATGCCAGTTTACAGCACCAACGATTTGAAGATTGTGGGGGTAGAAGTTTTATTGCGTGCTCCTAGTTTAGCTGAAAAGGAAATAGGACCTGAAGAGTTTATTCCTATTGCTGAGTCAACGGGTCTCATTAAGGCTATTGATGCTTGGGTGCTCAATGAAGCGGCACAAAGGATCAGTGAACTTACTCATTCGCTTAAGTTTGACGGTTTTTTTGCGATAAATATTTCTGCAGCTGAATTGCATAATCGAGAATTTTCTGAAATGGTGAGTGATATTTTATCAAAGCACAACATTGCTCCTGAGCGAATCGATTTCGAAATTGCAGAGAAAACATTTATTGATAATGTGGAAGGTGGCATTCGACAATTAAATCAACTTAAGTCTTTAGGAGTGTCTTTATCGTTAGATGACTTTGGCCGAGGCAATACAGCATTTACACAGCTAATTGAACTGCCTGTGGATAGACTGAAAATAGATCGTTTGTTTATTGATGGCATTGATGATAGCGCAATAGAAGAAAATCATTTGGTTGATATTGTTTTAGCTCTAGCTGATTTGTATAAACTTGATGTTATTGCTGAAGGTGTTGAAAGTCAGGAACAAATTGACTACTTGCGGGCAAAAGGCTGTCAAATGTTACAAGGGTTCTTTTTATCGAAACCTTTATCCTGGGAAGATTTACAGTCAGTACTATCAAGTAGTGTAAAAGTTGAATGATCATGCTTTGTCTATATAGCAGCTCGTATAGAGGGAATAATTAACGTAAACTAGTGTCGAAACAAAAATACTCTACATTGAAAGTGATTGTTGCTGGTTTATAGAGTTAATCTATACTCACAATTGAATTTAAAAGCGAATAAAGCATATTATGGGAGCTTTACAATGAAACTATTGACTACTTGCTTCAGTGCAGTTGTATTAACACTGATGATGACAAACAGCTACGCAAATCCACCTGCTAAAGTTGCGATGTGTAAAGCATGTCATGGTGAGAAAGGGGCTAAGCCAATTATGGACACTTATCCCAAGATAGCGGGTCAAAATAAAGGTTATTTAGCAGGCGTTCTTAAAGAATACCGGGCGGGTAAACGTTCAGGTGGTCAAGCGGCAGTGATGTCGGCTCAAGCAAAAAATTTAACTGACGCCGAGATAGACTCATTGGCAGAATTTTATTCCAAGCAATAATTTCTTTTGGCAGAGTTCGGTTTACAGTTGGTCGGTTTTTAAAGGTCCTCTGTTTTAAACCTATTCTGTTTGAAAAGTAACCGGTGACATAAGGGGACTTCTTGTCCCCTTTTTAATGGTCGTTATCGTCAAAACGTTTACTATTGATAATCTCGCTTTAGTATGACCTCTATTTTTTCAAAGAACTCTTTTTGCGCGAACTTATTTTTGCTCTTTAGATCGTATCGATTGTGAAAAAAAATAGTGAGTTCAACATCGTCGTTGCTTAGAATAACGGTATAACCATCGAAGTCAGACTGCGCTTTTATACCATTGAGAATATGGTAGTCATTCCTTTTTGTACCGTGCTTAATCACCTTTTGAAATGCTTTTAGTATTTTATGAATGTCGAGTTCGTTTTTCATCGAAAATGCTCCTAACTTTGAGCTTATAATTTAAAGTTTTCAGCATTAATCAAGTTCAGCGCTGACGTGAAAGCACCCTCAATACGCCCTCCACTTGACCAGTCACCAATCGCACCTATTTTTAAATTATTATCCCAAAAGATGTTGCTCAATGTATTGTCTTTTAAATTTGCGTAGCGCCAAAAATGCACCAGATAGTTTTGTTCGTCTACTGGGACTTTAAATACTCGCGTGAACCAACTTTTTGCGTGTGCAAACACTTCAGGCTTTGTTGCTTCTAAGTTTTTGGTGGACCACTCTGGCGAAAAATGGAGCATCCAAAAATCATCTTGTTCAATATTATCGTCGATATCAGTTTGCATAGGTGACGACTGAAATAGATACTGTTTAGCTGACTGTCTCGAAACCCAAGAAACTGTTTTATCACCAAAAGCACCTTGAATTTCTGGCGCAACCTTTTTAGGGGTTTTTATGCCGACTGCCCAACAAGGCGTATGTAAAGAGCTGGGGATAGAATTTCGAAAGCTTGTGTCGTCAGGTAATAAATCAATCGTTTGTTCTGCTGGCACAGCAATGATAACACTGTCAAAGGAGCCAAGAAGGTTATTCTTATCGTCGAACAGTTCTAAACAGTCATTGGAGGTTGGTACTATAGTCTTAACCCGGACATTGAATTTAATGTTAATATTGTTGCTCAGGTCATGAGCGATGCTGTTCATTCCGGGATTGCCAATATAACGTTCGGTAGAATCAGAGGATGCTACCAGCATGGCGCGTTCTGCTTTTTGTTCTAGCTTAAGAGGGGTGAACTCCCACTCTTTTACGCAACCTTTTTGTAACCAATCATCCACTTGCTTTTTAAACTCGGTCGACCTTGCTGTGAAGTATTGCGCACCAATGTCGAAGTTTCCCCACTCAAGCCGTTTATGAGCGGTTCGCCCACCGCGACCTCTTGATTTCTCAAAAACAATGACATCGTGCTTTGGCTGTAACTCCCGTGCTGCGGTTAAGCCTGAAATACCCGCTCCAATAATGGCTATTTTTTTCATAGAGTTTTCTCAAGAAAATGATTAATACTAAATACTATTTTTGATGTCATTGAGCAGAATCATTCAATAAAGTGTTATCGATGAGTAGACTAAAGTGAATAATTTTTTAATGCTAAATAAACAAAGGGCTCTCTCGAGCCCCTGTCATATTCTTCACGCTTGATACTCTTCGCACTTGTTGTACTTTAGTGTAACAGCCTCGTGTCTACTTATACGCAGTGCATCGGCATTGACTGTTAAAGTTTCAATATTTGTCGAATTTGAATCGTTAAATATTTTATTTTGTCATCGCTCGAAGCATCCAGGCTGTTTTCTCATGAATTCTCATACGATCTGAAATCAATGCTGCCGACGATTCATCGTCTGCACTTTGTGCCGCTTTTAATGCGGTGCGGCAAGTTTTCACAACTGCTTCGTGACTCGAGGTTAAAATAGAAACCATGTCACTTGCTTCTGGAACACCATCAACTTCTTTAATCGAACTCAGCTCAACGAAGGCCTTGTAAGTACCTGGTGCTGCGACTCCAAGTGTTCTTATTCTTTCCGCAATTTCATCAACTGCTTCGGCTAATTCGACATAATGTTCTTCGAACATTAAATGCAAATCACGAAACTGTGTTCCGGTTACATTCCAGTGAAAGTTATGAGTTTGTAAATAAAGGGTGTAGGAATCAGCCAACAATTTTTTGAGCTGTTCTGCGACGTCTTCCCGATCTGCCTGACTGATACCAATGTCTATCTTTTGCATCACTATTCCTCGTCAATATTTTTAATCAATTTGTAATCATCGTTCTTGTAAATATCGTTCTCGTAAACATCGTTGCTCAACAGTCATGGTAGAGCGAGTGGCAGTGAGAGACAAGGGGTTATAAAGATTACAGTCATCGATTTAAACAATATAGATACATTAATTAACAAAGAAGATTTGCAAGTGAGATATTAATGAGGTGAGGCATGCAGTTTATTGAAAAATTAATTGGTTGGCATGGTCTTCGCTTAATGAATGATTAATTGTGAGTTAATTAATCGTTAGTTGATTAAGTGAATTCACCAGTTGAAACAAAACCAGTAATAACAGAGCAGCAATAAATTAGTTTTAAGGTATAAATAATTTGAGTGTAAAGGAGGCTCTATGAAAGTTGCAGACGTGGTAGTTGAAACGTTGGAACATTTTGGCGTAAAGCAAATCTTTGGTATCCCAGGCGACGCTATTAATAACATTATGGAGTCAGTTCGTCAGCATGAGAATATCGATTTTATTCAAGTGAAACACGAAGAGAGCGGGGCTTTCGCGGCAGGTGCGCAAGCAAAACTGACCGGCAAGCTTTCTGCTTGCGTGGGAACCAGTGGCCCGGGTGCTTTGCACCTGTTGAATGGTTTATATGATGCAGCTATGGACGGGGCACCCGTTGTGGCGATTACGGGACAGGTGGAATCTCAATATGTGGGCAGTGATTACCACCAAGAGGTAAATCTTGAAAGCTTATTTAAAGATGTTGCGGTTTACAGTACTCGAGTCTCGTCGGCTGAACAAGCGGTGTCGGCGATCATTGATGCCTGCCGTGTTGCACAAACCAAAAGGGGTGTAAGCCATATTACGATAAGCAGTGATATTGCGGGCCAAACTGCAAAGTTCGATTCTTCTCGGCTTCCTTCAATAATGACCGGCGAAGAACTTGCGCCATCGGACGACGCAGTTGATCAATTAAAACAGTGGATTGGAGAGTCTCGCAAAACGGCTTTATTGGTTGGAAGAGGGTGTAAAGATGCTCGCAGTGAAGTCATTACTTTTGCAGAGCAAATCAGAGCGCCTATTGTCAGAACCTTACCCGCGAAAGATATTATTGATGAAACAGAAGCGTTATGTGTTGGCGGTACTGGGTTACTCGGCGACAAAGCGGGCGTTGCTGCGATAGACAAATGTGATTTATTGATTATGCTCGGGACCGATTTTCCTTACGCGGATTTTTACCCTGAACACGCGACGATTGTTCAGATCGACACTAAAGCCCATCGATTGGGACGGCGGCATGACATAAGCTTGGGCGTGCAAGCCGACGTGAAGGCATTTATTAAGCGAGTGTCGGACAATCTTGAACCACACTCAGATGCGGAAAAATTCTGTCGAGATATACTGGCCATTAAAGCAAAAGAGCTAGAGAAAAAACGAAGAGATGAGGAAGAAAAGTCACAACCTCTGTCTCCCAAATACGTTATGAATCAAGTGGCAAGAACCGCCGACAGTGACAGCGTGTTTGTCGTTGACACCGGAACTATCGATGTTTGGGCCGCGCGGCATCTACCGGTCCAAAATCAGCAACGATTTACTCTATCCTCAAACTTGGGATCTATGGCTTACTCCCTTCCAGGTGCTATTGGGGCGCAATTGAGTTATCCGAATAAGCAGGTATATGCACTTACTGGCGATGGCGGTTTTGCGATGTTGATGCCGGATCTGATAACCGCCGTAAGGTATGAGTTACCGATAATTGTCGTGATTTTCAATAATCAAAAACTGGGATTTATTGAGTTAGAGCAAAATGCAGAAGGAAACCCCAAATCCGGAACATCAATTACCAATCCTAATTTTGCGGCAATTGCGGAGTCTTGTGGCGCCTCGGGTTATAGTGTGTCCACCTCTGACGAACTCCATCAGATTCTGAGTACATTAACGACCACAAATAAGCCGGTTGTTATCGACGTAAGAGTCAATCCGGATGAGTTGGTTATGCCTCCCAAAATACCTGTGAAAGATGCCATTAATTTTGGCGTTGCCAAGATTAAAGAATTCATGAGCTAGCTTTACAGCAGGAGGTCACATGCTTCTTGAAGAGAATGAAGCAGAAGAAGATAGCAATAAAAGTACTCAAAACTTAGAAGTTAACGAAGTGTTAGCGCATCGCATCGGGGCTGTATTTAAATCCGAAGATGCAGTGCATGATGCCTTTGAAAACTTATTAGACGAAAAACATATTCGAATGAGACATATTCGAGTCGTAAGACCCAATGATCCCACCCTGACCCGTAAGCGAGGGTTGGGTTTGCCAAGAAGCGACAGTAAATGGTATTCGACGTTTTCCACCTATTCCATAATTGGCCTGTTGTTAGGATTGTTTGTCGGTCTTGTTTTATGGTCGTCTGGCCCTGAGTTTGTGACGCAAACCGACTGGACAGTCATGATTGTTGCAGGTTCAATCGGATTTTTCTCTGGATTTACGGCTGCCATGACAATGGAATTTAGCCACTTGTTTGGCTGTGGGAAAAGTTCTTTTTTTACACAATTGTCGAGTGCCGTTCGAGATGGTCATTGGGCGCTGATTGTACGCGTGAAAACTAAAAAGCAGCGAAAAATGGCGAATGATTTAATGTACAAAGCTCAGGCAGTTAGAGTTATTGAATAAAATTAATTTTAACATTATTGAGTATTAGAGAATTGAAAGTGAAGAAAGCAAAGGTTGAATTATTATCAACGTTTAACTTTTCAGAGTCGTTTTTAATTGTTATTGCTCTAAAAGCAATCGTTACCGTACAAGTAAATACCTTAAAAGGAAAAAGACTCATTTAAAGAATCTGTCTTGAAAGATACTGTACTCGACATTTTTTAAATTGTATCGAAAGAAATATAAACGTTGATAGATAAACTAATTATAAACAAATTAAGAGGAGCGTAGACGTGATTAATGCTTATGCAGCTGATAAAGAAGGTGGTGAACTTAAACCCTATCAGTACGATCCTGGTAGTCTTGGTGCGCACGAGGTTGAGATAGCGGTTGAATATTGCGGTGTATGCCACAGCGATTTAAGCATGTTGGACAATGAGTGGGGAATGTCTGAGTTTCCGTTTGTTCCTGGTCATGAGGTTGCGGGAAAAGTTGCTGCGGTTGGTGAGCATGTCACTCATCTCAAAGAAGGCGATAGAGTTGGTTTGGGTTGGCATTCGGGCTACTGCAATACATGTCATCCATGCATGTCGGGTGATCACAATTTATGTGGGCAAGCGCAAGGTACCATCATTGGTCGTCATGGAGGATTTGCCGATCGCGTGAGAGCACAAGCAACCGCGGTTATAAAATTACCAGAAAACTTGCCATCCGAAGTCGCCGGGCCATTGTTTTGTGGTGGTGTAACAGTATATAACCCAATGAAACAATTTGAGCTTCCACCAACTGCTAAAGTTGCGGTGATTGGGATTGGTGGTTTGGGTCACATGGCACTTCAATTTTTAAATGCCTGGGGTTGTGAAGTGACCGCGTTTACATCTTCTGAAGCGAAAGAAAAAGAAGCGCGAGAACTGGGTGCGCACAAAACGCTCAATTCTAAAGATGATAAAGCGTTAGAAGATGCGGCCGGATCATTCGATCTAATTCTTTCGACAGTTAACGTAAAGCTAAACTGGGAACTTTATATTGGCACCCTAAAACCGAAAGGTCGTTTTCATTTTCTTGGTGCGGTATTAGAGCCAGTGGAATTGAACGTCTTTTCATTACTCATGGGTCAACGCAGTGTGTCGGCTTCTCCAGTCGGGGCACCAGTCACCATCGCTGAGATGCTTGATTTTGCAGTCCGTCACGATATAAAACCAAAAGTAGAAGTGTTTGATATGAAAGATGTTAATAAAGCAATTCAACACTTAAAAGATGGTAAAGCGCGTTACAGAGTCGTACTCAAAAACTAATGACTTAAATTATCGACATGGATGTCGTTCTAAATTCTTCGATACAAATAAAATTACTCGATTTTAATTCCTTAGAAACTTGATCCTAGCTCATGGACATGAATTGAACTCCTAACAACTAGAGTTAGTATGTAATATTGACCTATAATATTCGGCGTTCGACAGTACACATTTTGGATAAATTATGATCTGGAAGTATTAAATTTCCAGTAAGGGAAAATGATGACAATTTCTAGACTTTTGAGCATTATCGTTTTTAGTTTGATGTTTTATGGATGTGCGGCGCCATACAAACCTGTTCCAGAAGGCTACACAGGATCTATTGCTTACGTTGAGGATACCTACAGTCATAAGCAAACGTCTACCGCCCACTTTTATGAGTTGGCAATGGTAAACGGTCGGCACATTGAATCTTCATGGGGAGCTACTCGAAGTCGAAACTACGGTCGAGGCAGAGAGTTTGATCCGGTAATGGTGAAAAGAAGATTGCCTGCGGAACCACTTGAAGTGACTATTCAAGCTTATCAATTTTTTTCTACAGACTTCGAGTCAATGATTGGTGACAATTATCTTCTTCAACACACATTTAATTTCACTCCTAAAGCAAACGAGGAGTATCGAGTGAAAGGAGATGTACTTTGGTTAAGAACTTCAGTTTGGTTGGAAGATTCTAATGGCGAAAAAGTTGAAGGTAGCTTCTTATCTTTAGAGGCTATAGACAGAAAAGAGAAACTAAAAACTGACAAAGAAAAGCGCAGAAAGGAAAAGAAAGAAAAGAAATTGAAACAGAACAGCAGCATCTAAAATAAGTCTTCATTCTTCTTGTGACAAATTATTGAGAAAAGCGACCGAGCGGTTCAATCGCGAAACAGAAGTATCTACGCCCCTACTTTTTTCTCTAATCTGTCAAATAAAACTTCTCGATTATTTGTAAAGGGAATGAGGTTGCTGTTGAGTAATCACTGAGCTAGAGTAAGCAGTTCTTAATATTTAGTAACTGTACATGTATTTTATAAGGTAATATTGATTAAATGCCGACTATTCAATTGGAGGATTTATGAAAGGCGAAAGAGATATTGAAAAAATTTATTCAACCAGTGAGTTTGTTGCGAAATTACGCAGACTTGCTGACTCACTAGAGTCAGGTGAAAAGTTCGAAATTCAAATTGCGGGTGAGCGCATTTATGTGCCAGTGAGAGCTGAGTTTTCGATTGAGCACGAACGTGAAGATGGCTCTGAAGAAATTGAATTTCAAGTAAAATGGAATCACGAATAAGTTTTAATGGATTAATCTTTAAGAGAGTTAGTCTTTTAGGCTAGCTCAACTGAATAACGAGGTGAATATGAAACTGCTAAAGATATTGGTTTTATTAACCGTAACTGTTATGTCTTTTAGCAGTCAGGGGCTCGACTGGATAATAAAAGGTGAAGCGCCGGATTTATTTATCGAGTCTAAATCGAACTCTAAAATAAATTCACCAATTACCTATACGTCAGGTGGTATTGGGTTAATCAATTCCTATAAAGTGAGCGAACGTATTGAGCTGATTGTTTATTTTTCTGGAAGCGCTGGAACTTCTTATATTGTTGATATTTATAATGCGGTTATTTTTGATCATAAAAATCAAGAAATCCTTGGTGATTTTCCTTGGATGTATATGGGAAATCAGTACGAACCTATGTCAACTCAGCCAGAATGGGATATTAGTGAAAATGAAATCACTATTCGTGACAGTCAAACAGGAATGGATAAGAGCATTAAGTTAGATTAACTTAACATTAAGGCCGAGCTCTCAAATGGAAGAGAAAAATAATAAGTTGTCACTGTGTGGTTCTTGTCATTGTGGCTCAATTCGCATCACTCTACCTTCGTTGCCAGAAACAGCAACAAGTTGTAACTGTTCTTTGTGTCGTCGAACCGGTGCGATATTGGCCTACTATGAATTAGGAAAAGTCCTTATTGAAGGTCACCCCGAAAATACTGAGAGTTATGTTTGTGGTGATAAAACGCTCAAAAATTTTAGATGTAAAACCTGTGGTGTTCTTACTCATTGGGAGCCGATAGGCGCATCTCCAGGCGCTCGTCATGGTGTGAACCTTCGAAATTTTGAGCCCCAACTTTTAACTGCTGTGAAAGTCAGGCTGTTTGATGGCGCAGATACTTGGGAGTTTTTGGATTGAATAATTAATCTGCTCTATCCAAAGGTGATAAGATTCCGGAGCGACTTCTATCCATTACATGTGTATAAATTTGTGTGGTTCTTACATCATTGTGGCCTAACAATTCTTGCACTGTTCTTATATCCGAATTAGCTTCAAGTAAATGTGTCGCGAAGCTGTGACGCAGAGTATGACAACTCGCTTTCTTTATTATTTTGGCGTCTTTGCATGCTTTTTTTAGATGTTTTGCTACGACAGAAGGATGAATGTGGTGCCTTCTTTTGATCTTGGTTCTCGGATCCACTGATAACTTAAGGCTGGGAAATACCCAGTGCCAGTTGAACTCCTTATTTGCGTTTGGATATTTCCGGGTTAACGCAAAAGGCATCTCGACGCCTTCGACATTAAGTAACCGGTCTTGTTTGAATAAGCTTTCTGAAATCGCTATTTGTTCTTTAAGAGCCGGAATAGTGACTTTCGGCAGAGGAACATACCGATCTTTATTCCCTTTCCCTTGGCGTATTGTGATTTGATGCCGATGAAAGTCGATGTCTTTAATTCTAAGTCTGTGAACCTCCATCTTTCTCAATCCAGCGCCATACATGAGCTGGGCCATTAAAAGTGGGCAGCCACTCATTTCAGATAAGATATCGTCTATTTCACTTTTTGATAATACGACAGGCAAATACTGACTCGGTTTAGCCCAGTGGTAGTTAATAGTGTCGTTCAACTCTCTCATGAGCACATGGCGATAGAGAAAAAGGAGCGCACAGAGCGCTTGGTTTTGCGTTTTTGGGGAAACTTTCTTTTCAACTGCAAGGTAGCTTAAAAAGTTCCCGATATCGCCTTCATTTAAATCTTTTGGATGCTTCAGTCCATGATAAAAAATATAGCTCTTAACCCATGAACAATAGGTCTTTTCGGTTGATAGAGCATAGTGTTTTGCTCGAATAGCTCTCCTGAGCAGTTGCATAAGTTTTGGCTTACTCAATGAACACTCCTTCGTAGACAGCACTACTTTTATAAGTAGTGTATAAATACTAGGCAAATGAGTAGTTAAAAAGCAAGTTTTTCGTATATATATCTGTGGATAAGTCACTAACCAATTGAATTTATTGAGAATACAGCGGCGCACATAATGGGATCTTATGCTATTGAGCGATCTATACAGCATTATCTGGAAATTTAATTTTTGCTCTAGTACTTGTCCTGAAAGGGCTGTAGGCTATGCGGTATGAAAAGTGAGCGGTTTATTTACGCTTACATGAATAGAATAAGCGTTAGCTGCAAGGAGAAACTATGGAAGTTCATTTAGTAAATTCTGAAAAGGAATTACCTGCTATAGCAGAAGTATTACTTCAACTTCGTCCCCAATACACTTTAGATTCACTCATTGAGCAAATTAAAAAACAGCAAAAAGCTGGTTATCAAATCGCTACCGTTAAATCAGACGACAATATTCTATGTGTTGCAGGTTTCGTTGTAGGTGAAAAAATTGCTTGGGGTAAACATATTTACATTGATGATCTTGTTACAAATGAAAACTATCGTTCAACGGGTGTTGGTACTTTTATAATTGATTGGTTTAAATCATATTGTAAAGAATTAGGTTGTAAGCAACTACATTTAGATTCTGGCATTCAAAAATTTCCAGCCCATAGATTTTATCTAAATAATCGTTTTAATATAGCCAGTCACCACTTTTCAATAACTGACATTTGCAGCTAACAAATCGTTTAAAAGGACAAAAAACAGTTGGCTTTTGCTCCTTCGTCGCTAATTTTAGCCAACTATTTTGTTGCCTCTTAACGAGGCGTTACGTACATGATGAAATCATACACTGAATTAGCCACTGCAATTAAAGCAAAAGATGATACATGGTTTTTTTCTGGAAAACAGGAACAATCCAGAATAGATGAAGTAGAGGCCAAATTTAAAGTTCGATTCCCTGAGAGCTATAAAAGGTTTCTCTTGGAAGTTGGATGCCTTGACTATGCAGATCATCATTACAGTGGTATTGATGATGATTATTTAGATCCTTTCGACGGCATCATGGGCAATACTATGATGGCGCGAGAAGAGTTTGAACTACCTTCAAATCTTTTTTGCCTTGAAGCTGATCATGATGCTCATGAGCTTGCATGTCTTGAATTAGATAAGATGAGAGATAATGAGTGTCCAGTAGTTTGGTTTAATGTGTATTCGAAACAAGTTGTAGGCAAAGTGTCGGACGATTTTGATACTTTTATTCGAGAGCGATTAGAGCCTTGGATATAAAGTACTTAACCATACATCGGAGAACGACGCGCAACTCGCGCGTCTCAATTAGGCGTTAAATCGTAAATGATATGACCGAGCAATTTGAAATAATCGAAAAATTCGAAATTACAAACCGAGGAGCTGTTGTCGTAATAGAAGCAATTACGGAACGCGTACCTGGAAAACCTTATAAGGTTGAGGTGACAGGTAAAGATAATGAAACTCTGACTACCGAAGCTTATAAAGAATGGCTTCTTCGTCACACTTCAGAACCTGTCGAGAAGGAAGCTTATATGCTTAAAGGGCTTCATAAAAAGGATTTGGCGGAAAATACTAGCATCACTTTTGTATGAGAGTTCTGGATTTAACCAGACGCGGCAGCCGATAAATAACCACGCTTCGCAAATTTACGACTGCGCTGAGCGTTATAACTACTAATATGGACCCTACCAATAGAATACTTTTTGAAAATGAACAATATCGACTTTATTCGGTATGTGAAAATGTATACTTAAAAAAATTGACGGCTAGTGGAAGTGTAGAAGATGTTTTCATTTCTTCAGTGTATGGCGATCCAGATTCCGCGCTAATTTCATTCGGAAATGATTTTGTTGCTATTGCAGGGTGTGGTGTTACGATTTACTTTTTGAGTAATGGTGACAGCTACGAAATCGGAACTGAGCCTGATAATATATTTTGGACTGAAGGTATTTATCAAAGCGGCGAAGATGACTTCAACTTTGTTCGTTTCACAGCATA
This sequence comes from Gammaproteobacteria bacterium, assembly GCA_013373375.1. GTDB lineage: Bacteria > Pseudomonadota > Gammaproteobacteria > Enterobacterales > Kangiellaceae > Pleionea. Next base: position 791 of record JABXHY010000009.1, on the reverse strand, counting down.
TACCGACGATAACAAAATTAGAGTACACAGGCTTGATGCGTCCACTAAAAAAATCGAAGTGCTGTAAAGTAAGTTATAACAAGCGGTTGGTGTCGCGACAGTTCACTCGCGCACTCGTTCACAGCCGCACAACTGAGCGTTAAATGGCAAAGGAAATGTGCAAACCTAAAGCTATAGAAGATATTACTGTCGAAGACTTAAAAGCTCATCGTTGGTGTTTCTACCAAAACGACGACGAAGGTTTCGATGCATTTGAACATATTATTCCTGATAGTCACCCTGAATTTTCAGAGCAGATTACGGAACTAGAGTTATCAGAGTTTAAGTTCTCAAATGGCAAAGTTGTATTCGGAGTCTATGACGGCTCTGAGGCATTTAACATTATTGCGGGCGATGAATGGTATTCTTTTTGGTACGGTGTAGCTGAACCATCGCAAGAAGATTTTGAAAGGTTTAAATCGTTTATTGAAAGCAATGGTTTAGAACTTCCAGTAGTTGCAACTGCAAAATGGTCGGGCACCACAAAAACATATAGTGGAATCCAATATATAAACGAAAATGGTGAAACGATTGAAAAAACCATTTAACAAGGCGCTATTTATACGAGCATAATGAACTTGGTACAGAACTTCAGTCAATTCGCTATACAATGCATACTTCACATGAGGCATGCTGTAGGGTCAGAGAAAGTGCCAAGAACACATAACAAATCAATCAACTTTGCGCCTTCGGTGCCGGACAGCTTACACTACGCTTTGCTTCGTTGCAGCTGCCGGTTATTGAGGCGTTAT
>JABXHY010000066.1 GCA_013373375.1 Gammaproteobacteria bacterium | reverse complement strand
CTTTACCTTCGTCACCCCATTGGGTGCCGAGCACAACAACATTTTTTGCCATAATTTAGATTCAGAGCCAGTTAAAAGAGATTAATTCGGAACGGGAAAACCAAACCTCGAATTCTACTCCTTATAGCTGTTCATCACAATGTTTGCCGCGCTCGAATTGCTTAGTTTTTCAGCAAACTTGTACAACCAACCCTAAATCAAATTGTCCTCAATATGCACGAATCAAAATAACCGAGACTAGTCCAAGCAACATGCTTATTAGCCCTATTTTGCGAATAGCGCTGTCAGATTGCTGTGCCACCAATACGACAATGGCCCTCCACTTCGCGGGTTTCACAAACGGCAATATGCCTTCAATAACCAGCACTAGGGCTAACGCTGTTAATAAATCTTGCATTGTTTTTCCTAATTTTTAGCGGTTACAAAAAAGCCCGGTCTTAGCCGGGCTTTTTTGCAGTCGATGATGTTAACTATTTACCTTTGGAGTTTTTGAGATATTTAAAAAACTCACTGTCCGGTTTAATCACCAGAATATCACCTTTGTCATTGAAGGTTTTCTTGTACGCATCCAGGCTTCTCAGAAAGGCATAAAACTCTGGATTTTTGTTATAAGTATTAGCATAAATCTCAGCCACTTCAGCATCTGCCTGACCACGAGTGGTTCGAGCATACTGGTCAGCTTCCGCTAATATCCGCTGCACATCGGCATCGGTTTTCGCTCGAAGGATGTTACCTTCCTTCTGACCTTGAGAGCGAATATCAATAGCCGTCGCCTGACGTTCCGACTTAATTTGTTCATACACTCGCCCAACGACCTCTGCGGTATAGTTCACTTTCTTCACCCGAATATCAACGACTTCAATACCGTACTCTGGAACCCGAGAATTGACGTCTTGACGAATTTCTTCCATCAAATCTTCACGCTGCTCGGAGATTGACTCTTGCAAAGTACGCTGACCAAATTGATCTCGTAAACCGTTATCAACCAATCGCTCGAGAAACGACTCAGCTTGTCGAAATTGCCCATTGGTACGAAGATAAAATTGAGAAAAGTCGTTAACTTTCCACTGAACATAAGTATCGACATCCAAAAACTGTTTATTCGAAGTCGTAAATACGTCCGGAGCCGGATCCATAGTCTGTACCCGTGCGTCAAGTTTAATAATTTTATCGGCTAATGGATACTTGAAGTGAATACCCGGCTCATAAACGACCGGTAAATCATCAGCATTTCGCTCAACTTTTCCGAGGCGTAATTTCAGTGCTCGTTCACTTTCATCGATTACATAAACTGAATTCAATCCAATTAAAATAGCAATCAATACAATGATTAGAGATACAAAACTTTTACCCTGCATTATTGTTGCTCCTTACGCTTTTTCATTATTTGATCAAGCGGGATGTACATCATGTTGTTTCCACCTTCCACATCAACCATCACTTTGGTCGAATTACTCATAATCTCTTCTAATGTCTCAATATAAAGACGATCACGAGTCACCTGTGGAGCAGCTAAATACTGAGGCAATAATTTTTCAAAGCGAGCAACCTCACCATTTGCTTGTGCCGTTACAGTCGCGCGATACGCATCCGCTTGTTGGCGGGCTTGTTCGGCATTTGCGGTCGCTTTTGGTAATTCTTGATTTCGATAAGCTTCGGCATTTTGAATTTCTCGCTTGGCATCTTGTTCAGCACGGTTAACATCTTCAAACGCATCATTAAGAGCTCTCGGTGGAGCTGCCTTTTCGAGTGTGACTTGTTCAACTTTCAAACCAACACTGTATTCATCGAGTATTCGGATTAACTCAGCCTGTAACTCATTACGGATACGTTCTTTTTCAGTGGTTAATAAAGCATCAACTCGACTGTCACCCACTACCTGACGTAAAGCACTTTCTGCTGCTTGCTTTAATGTTTCATCAGGGTTGGCCAGTTTAAATAAATAATTTCTTGGGTCATCAATTCGATACTGAATACCAATTTCTACATCAATGATGTTTAAGTCTTTGGTAAGCATTACACCGGCAACGCGTTTTTCCTGAACTTTGTTAACGTTCACTCGACGGATTTCCTGGATACCATAAGGAACCCATTGAAAACCAGAGCCGACAATTTCTGAAAACTCACCAAAGTGTAAAACAACACCACGTTCTTGCTCGTTAATGATGTACACACCTTTCACCCACCATAAAAATAAGCCTACAACTAGAGCTATGATGATTATCGGCTTCGAACTCGGCGCAGAATTGTTATTGCCACCATTACCGCCCGACACTTTCTTCCAAAGGTTTTTCACCATTTCATCAATATCAGGAGGGCCATCTTGTTTGTTTCGATTTCCCCAAGGATCTTTATCTTTCCCGCCCGGTGAATTCCAGGTCATATGCATCTCCAATCTTATGTCAGAAAATTAATTTTTAATGTCTCGTATTTCTGGCAGCTATTATACATTGACTGCCAAATGATTTAACTCAATCTCATTTTTTCGTTCTAAACGTTTCCAGTCCGAAACTGGCAACCTTATCTGAAGAACAAACTCACCAGTGTCTGTTATTTGTTCAGTCAGTACACATTTCAAGTCAAATAATTGCGCTCTAAGTGCCATATCGTCACTCGATAATTTCAAAGTTGCTTCTTTCCACTCTTCTTCAAGTAAGTCAGCTACCACGCCCAGCAAATCTTCTAAGCCTTCTCCCGTAACCGCTGAGCAATACACTCTATAGCTTCCTGTTTCGGGATCTTTCACCGCTCTAGGTGACAAGCCATCAACTTTATCGGTCTTGTTATACACTTCGACAATTATGTTGTCAGTTGCTTCGATTTCTTCAAGAACCAAATAAACCTGATGCTTATTATCGTCTCTTCTTTCATCCGATGCATCGATAACATGTAACAAAATATCGGCTTCTCGACTTTCCTGCAATGTGGCTTTAAATGCGGCCACCAAATCATGCGGTAAGTGTCGAATAAATCCGACTGTATCCGCCAAAATCACACTTTGCTGTCGATTGAGATCTATACGCCTATGAGTCGGATCCAGAGTTGCAAACAATTGATCCGCAGCTAAAACGCCTGATTCTGTCAGTTTGTTAAAAAGTGTCGACTTCCCAGCATTGGTATATCCGACTAATGAAACCGTCGGTACATTGGCGCGTTTTCGAGATCGACGCCCTTGCTCGCGCTGCTTCTCTACTTTTTCCAGGCGCTTTTGTATAGTTTTAATTCGCTCTCTTAATAGTCGACGATCGGTCTCTAGCTGAGTCTCACCTGGACCACGCAGACCGATCCCCCCTTTTTGTCTCTCTAAGTGGGTCCAACCTCGTACCAAACGTGTCGACAGATGTTGTAGTTGGGCCAACTCGACTTGCAGTTTACCTTCGTGAGTAAATGCTCGTTGAGCAAAAATATCGAGAATTAATCCGGTTCGATCAACTACTCGTGTTTTTACCAAGCTTTCAATATTTCTTTCCTGAGAAGGCGATAGTGCATGGTTAAACAACACAACATCGGCATTTTCCGCCTGCACAAAATCCGCAATTTCTTCTATTTTTCCAGTGCCAACAAAATATTTTGACTGAGGTGATGAGCGGCGTGTAGTAATTATGCCGAGCACTTCTAAGCCAGCAGAGGTAGTTAAGTCAACGAACTCTGTTAAATCTTCCTGGTTATTTTGGTCAGGGAAATCGACATGCACCAGAACTGCACGCTCGCCGCCTTCGTAACGATCAAACACGATATATTAAAGTCCAAAATGAATGATAAGTAATGACGTATGATATCAGGACGCTAAGATACCATTAATTAGCCTAGCGCCCCTAATAAGAAAGGATTGAGAATTATTAATCGTTACCGTTAAAGTCTTCTTCGGCACCATTTTCGCCAGCATGAGGTAATCGCACATTGCGAGCTGGCACTATGGTCGAAATCGCGTGTTTGTAAACCATTTGACTAACCGTGTTCTTCAACAACACAACGAATTGATCAAATGACTCAACCTGACCTTGAAGCTTGATACCGTTAACCAGGTAAATAGCGACCTGAACACGCTCTCGGCGTAACGCGTTTAAGAAAGGGTCTTGTAATGATTGCCCTTTTGGCATGGTACTTCTCCTTATATTTTATTGTTGTTTTTCCCGTAATAATCGCTCGGGAGTTCTTGCAGACGGAAACCCAAAACTCTTTTACTGAGCCACACAGACAAAACGACTGCTCATCAGACCCGCTTGAATGCTCTCGTGGTGGCTTGTTTACTAGTGTAGCACGACTGGACGAATCTGCTATATGGAGATATTGTCTAATGATTTCAATACGCTATTAAAGTTATTTTCAGCAAACGTATCCAACCAGTGTAAATCGTGCCAACTCCTCAGCCATGTAAACTGTCGCTTAGCCAATTGCCGAGTAGCAACAATGCCTCTATAGCGCGCTTCATCTAACGAAATCTCGCCAGCACAAAATTGCCACACTTGCCGATATCCGACACATCTCATCGAAGGAAGTTCCAGCGATAAATCACCTCGTTCATACAATCGCTTCACCTCTTCAACAAAACCTAGCTCAAACATTAAATCAAAACGCCGCTCTATTCTTTCGTGCAACTGCTTACGGTCTTGTGGTGCGATGGCGAACTGTCGAATTAAATGCGGGAATGGCTCTAAAGATTGTTCTGAATGCCACTCGGACAATGACTTACCACTGGTTAAAAAAACTTCAACTGCCCGAGTAACTCTTTGGGTATCTGTTCGGTGCAAGCGTTGAGCTGAAAGCTTATCGAAACTGGCCAAATAATCATGCAGCGACTCGATCCCTTTCTGCTCGAGTAGCTGTAAAACTTGAACTCTTACTTTGGGATCTGTTTCTGGTAAATCGGCTATGCCATACAGTAAAGCTTTAAAATACATCATGGTGCCACCGACGAGAATAGCGGTTTTACCTCGACTCTGTATTTGTTCAATTAACGCCAAACAATCTTCACGAAACTCAGCGGCCGAATAACTCTCAGTTGGGTCACGAATATCAATTAAATGATGGGGAACCCGAGACAATTCCGAAGCATTGGGCTTTGCCGTACCAATGTCCATATCCCGATAAATCAAAGCTGAATCGACACTAATAATTTCGCCATTCAATGCTTCAGCCAATTCAAGTGAAAGTGCCGTTTTACCTGCCGCAGTAGGTCCCATTAAAGCGATAACCGCTTTATGTTTGTCGAGATACCCTGCCGACGAATTTGATTTTGAATGATTATTCATGCTCTGCATTTTACAGCGACCGGCCCAAGTGCTTGAGCAAGTAATCGTGACTAATTTCTAATGCATACTTTCGCCATTCTTCAGGAGTTACCTTCCGCACATCGTATGCAGACCTTAGTTGCATCCACTCTTGCTGACTAAGTAAATCCGATTGTTTTAAAAACAATTGATGCAAACGCTCTGCAACTTCCTTTGCGTTTTCAGTTGGCAAAGGTTGTGAGAGCAGCAGGCATAAAACTTTCTGCCAAAGCTCAAACGATATTTGAAAGTCAAGCAGTGGTAATTTTCTAATCATAACTTGCTGATCACCAGCGGGGGTAATTTCGATTCCCAAAGTTAAAAAAGCGTCAAAAAGCTCTGGGTTTTCCAAGTCAGGACAGGCTGCGTCAATGACTTTCGGAATTAATAACGGCTTCATAGAAGAAGCTATTAATTTTTCTTCGAAGTCTCTTAACAGCCACTGCCAAAAATCGATTAGCCAAATTTTGTCGGCTTCAAATTGAACACTAAAGCGGCTAAACGACACACTCAAATTTCCATTTGCGGCGGCCGACTTCGAACGTTTTGTTAAGTCGACTACTTCGTCATCATATTTCGAATGATGCTTTTCTGAAAAGTTAGAAGCAGACCCATTTATCGTATTTGAATATAAGCTTTCATGACTCACGGTAGATTCATACAAAGCACTTTTTTCATTAATGGATGTTAATTTAGCAGTAAGTCGTCCAACACCCTGCCGCTGTACAATAGACTCGCTGTCATTATTAGAATCGCTATTATTCTTAGAATTATCACCACTGGGAACTAAAGAAAGACAACCATGGTTATCACGGTAATCATTCCGACCATTGCCACTTTTAGTAGCTTGAGAGTGAGTAAAAATGTTTGATACCGTTGCTGGAGAAGATGAGCTAATCATATCCCCTTCGGCGCTGAGACATTGCTGCAGTAATTTGACCAAAAAGTCATGAATAAACCGCGGATTACGGAATCTAACTTCATGCTTAGTTGGATGGACATTTACATCCACTTCGGTAACTGGGCATTCAATAAAAATAATGTAAGAAGCAAAACGCCCCATAGGTAACCGCTCAGAATAACTTTGTCTAATAGCATGACTGAGTAACCGATCTTTCACTGCTCGTTGGTTAATAAAAATAAACTGATTATCCGACTCACTTCTGTGAAAAGAAGGATGTCCTAACCAACCGAAAATGCGAACCTCATCCAACTCACCTTCAAAGTAATGACTGTTAGCAACAAAGTTTCGACTACACGCTGCAGTAACTTTTTCATGCATAACTTTATATTCTGAACTGGCAGGAAAACGCTTAATTACTTTATTGTTGTGCTTTAAAACAATCGCTACCTTAGGGTTTGCTAAAGCAGTTCTTTTCACAACATCTTCAATATGAGCGAATTCTGTTTTTTCAGTGCGTAAAAATTTTCGACGTGCAGGAGTGTTAAAAAATAAATCTCTTACTTCTAAGCAAGTACCTTCAGTCGCAGCAACAGGAGTTACCTTAACCGCCATTTCTCGCCCTTCAGTTTGAGCTTGCCAGCCAAGCTCATCTCCTTGTTGACGAGTGCGTAAAGACAATCGTGAAATAGATGCGATACTGGCCAAAGCTTCTCCGCGAAAACCCATGGTTTTAACGGCGCATAAATCATTAAAGCTGGCAATTTTACTTGTCGCGTGTCGACTCAGAGCTAACGGTAAATCATCTTTGTGAATACCTTGACCATTGTCAATGATCCGAATCAGTCTTGCTCCACCGCGCTCAATATCAACATCAATTCTGGTTGCACCAGCATCGACACTATTTTCCAACAACTCTTTAACCACAGATGCTGGGCGCTCAACAACCTCACCTGCAGCAATCTGATTGGCTAACTGGTTATCAAGTTGGTGAATGCGTTGCGCCATAAAAATTCGACTCTTTCAGAATTGATACTTTAAGTAAGCAGTAACTTCTTTCCGCAAACAGTTAATCGCTTTAACGGATGAGTTTTAACTTTTGCCCTACTCGAATTTTATCATTTTTCAGCTCATTTAACTGCCGAAGCTCTGACAGACTGAGATTAAATCGCTCAGCAATTCCAGATAAGGTATCACCGCCTTGAATAACATAATGAGTTGGCTTTTTTCGCTGTGAAGCGAATAAGGTTCCATCGGGAGGACTTTTTTGAAAATAATCTTTCAACCCTGAAAAAATTGATTTTGCTAGCTTTTGTCGATGGGTCCCTGCACGCAATAACTTTTCTTCTTTTGGATTAGAAATGAAAGCAAGCTCGACTAACATAGCGGGAATATCTGGCATCTTAAGAACAACAAACGCCGCTCTTTCAACTCGCTTTTTGTGCATTTTCGGAACTGCTTTGGCTAAATGATTATGCACATCGCTGGCAGCCTGCAAGCTTGCACTTACAGAATAAGTTGTCGAGAGATCCAATAATACTTTCGCAAGTAATGGATCTTTATTACTCAAACTCTCAACGCCACCTAACAAATCCGATTCATTTTCTCGCTGCTCTAACCAACGCCCCATTTCTGATTCAGCTCCTTTAGGCGACACCACCCAAACAGATGCACCTTTTGCTCTGGGATCGTGGAACCCATCCGCATGAATAGAAACGAAAATGTCCGCTTGATGTTGTCGGGCAATTTGAGTTCGTTTTCTTAGATTTATAAAATAGTCACCTTTTCTGACCAGTACAGCTTTCATTCCTTTTTCTTTATCAATTAAGTCGGCCAACTTTTTGGCTACATCCAATGCAATATTTTTTTCTAAAGTGCCTTTTTTTCCGACTGCACCTGGATCTTCACCGCCATGTCCTGCATCAATGGCGACCACAATATCCCTTTGAGCGCTTGTGGTAGTGCTTTTGGGTTTTGGAGGCTCCGAAGCTTTGGACTCGTCGAGCAAGTCCACTACCAATCGATGACCGTAGTTTTGGTAAGGAGGAAGAGCAAAAGACTTAAATTTCACAGCCTGCTTTAAATCTAATACAACTCTTACATTTTCATTCTGTTCACTGGTTCGGACATGATTAACAATGGCTGACTTGATGTCCAAATCAGCTGGATCAAAACTCAGTGAAGCACTATTCACATCTATGACCATTCGATGTGGATTTTCAAGAGTAAAAATCGAATGTTCCGCAGGAGCAGAGAGATCCAGTACAACTCGAGTGCTATCTGGCGATTGCCAAAACCGCATTCCTTTGATACTGGTAGACCAAGCATTACTAACGGATAGGACAAGCAGTATGACCAATCCAATTCTTATTATCATTTTTTCCATAACCAACTACTTCGACTCTGGTTAATCATCTATTACGGCTCCCTGATACTAATCAGTGAAATGTAACTTAATTATTAATTTCAAAGTTAACTGCTAGTTAGTTAACGAACGCTTAACTAAGTTCATTGATGATCTCACAACTAGACAATACTGTTAGCAACTTTCAACCTTCCCAAAAGAGCTCATCAACCTTTAATTCATGGTCACTCAAAGAAAACAACAGGCAAACAAAACGTCTTTCAATTGAATACATTGCTCGAATGAAATTCATATTACCCTGACTAGGCAGAACTTTGTTATTTCTAACTTTTGTTATTTCTAACTATAGTCAAAACTCATTTAGCCGAGACTTATCGACTCAATAATTCTACTTAAACCAGTTAAATGAGCCCTCCGTTCTTCGCCATGATAACTTAATTCAATACTAAGTTGGGGGTTGGGCAACCAATTTCCGCCTTTTTCTGGCCATTCAATCAAATTTAGACTGTTTGTATCGGATAAATAATCTTCTATCCCGATGTATTCAAGCTCTTCAGGATCCGCTAACCGATAGAGATCAAAATGATTAATCGTTAAAGACTCAATAGCGTAGGGTTCGACCAAGGTATAGGTAGGGCTTTTAGTTGAACCTGTCACTCCCAAAGCCCGAAGAACTCCTCTAACAAGCGTCGTTTTGCCAGCACCTAAGTTGCCTTCAAGAAATACCAAATCTCCAGGTTTCATCGCTTTTGCTAGTTGAGCTCCCAGCAGCTCGGTTGCTGCAGGATCAGGGAGGTAAATTACACACTCTTGGGTCATAGTAACATCTTCAAATTAACTCAACTGACTTAAACCCTGCGTACGAAAGATTATCAAGGGTTTACCTGAGCACGAATATAAGGGAAAAGATCCGATGCGAGCAACCCTCTTTCCTGCCGGCCACCGCCGCATTTAACCGCTTGGTCAGCGGCATTTGCATGAATCGCTACTCCGAGTTGAGCTGCGTCATACAAGGGTATTTTCTGTGCTAAAAGCCCAGCTATTATTCCAGTTAATACATCACCCATACCGCCAGTTGCCATACCCGGATTACCACCGCAAACCACACTGCTATTGCTATCGGACATCACCAAGGTGCCCGCGCCTTTCAGTACGACTACACCGCCGTACTTTTCTACTAATTTGCGACAGGCCGCGAACCGATCTTCTTGAATATTTTCGACTGAAGTATTGAGTAATCGCGCTGCTTCTCCCGGATGTGGTGTAATGATTCGCGAATGATTCACCTTAGGATGTTCGGCCAAAAAATTTAGAGCGTCGGCATCCCACACCATGCTTAAGTTGTTGGTATGAAATTCTGAAGCAGAAAAGTCATCGATCATTGCAACCAAGTTTTTGCCCCATCCCATTCGCCCAAGACCAGGACCAATAGCAATCACATTTGCGACCGATAATAGAGATTTCATTGCCCGCATTGAAGCTTTGTCTGTCACCGAATGACTCATAATTTCCGGGCGCTGCATTGCGATTAAGTCAGCATGCTGTGGATGAGTCAGTAATGAAACCAAGCCCGAGCCAGTTCTAGCTGCAGCTTCGGCGCTCATTCTTGCTGCTCCGCTAAATCCGGGAGCACCACCTATGATCATCGTGTGACCAAACATGCCTTTATGAGCCGTTCTCGATCGTGGCTCGAGCCAGCGGCTTTGCTTGTTAAATTGAAACAAAAACTCTCGAGCTCTTACCAGCCCGAATACGCCCTGGCCGCACTTCAAATCGTTCACCACTAATTCGCCGCAATGATCTGGAGCATCACCAGTGACTAACCCTCGCTTGATGCCAACAAAAGTAACCGTTACTTTAGCTTTTACTGCGACGCCGGCAGCTGCTCCGGTATTAGCGATGATACCGCTTGGCAGATCAACTGCGATCACGGGAAGCCCTGATTTATTTATGCCGATTATAATTTCAGCTATATCAGCTCTTAAATCACCTTTAATACCGGTGCCTAGAAGCGCATCAACCACAACATCATGATTTTCTAGTAACTCTGGTGACCAGTTAACGATAGACGCACTCGAAGTTTTCAATCGACGAAACGCTTTCTCCGCATCTCCAGAAGGTTTGTCAGCGTCTTTGGTTAGTGCAACCGTTACGGGAAACCCTGCTGAAGCAGCCAATCTGGCGACCACAAATCCATCACCACCATTATTGCCTTTGCCACAGACCACTAATATTCGACGGCAATCCGGCCACCTTTCTCGCAACTCGTTGTACACAACGCCACCTGCTCGCTCCATTAAACGATAAGTAGCGCCATCATTTAGACGAGCATATAATTGCTCAAGTTGCTTTATTTGTTCCGCTGTATAAAGTCCAATCCGTTTCGCCATAACTCACTTTACCTTCAATGCGTAAATCATTAACTCTCCTTTTGCGAAGCTTTGATTCTACTATGGCGCCAAATAATTGCTCTAAATTGAGAAGACTTTTTTACGGTAATATTGAAGCTCGGCAATCGATTCTCGAATATCATCCAGTGCCAAATGAGCACCTTTCTTCTCAAATCCATTGAGTATTTCTGGCTGCCAGCGCCGGGTAATTTCTTTGATAGTACTAACATCAAGATTTCGGTAATGAAAATAAGCTTCTAGTTTCGGCATATGGCGATACAAAAACCTTCGATCCTGGCAAATTGAGTTCCCACACATAGGTGAGCGCCCCTCAGGTACCCATTGCCGCAGAAATTCCAAGGTGGCCGATTCAGCGGCATGTTCACTGGTATCACTGTCTTTCACTCTTTGAGTTAGCCCAGAATTCCCATGATGAGAGGTATTCCATTCATCCATAGCGCTTAGTACTTCATCGCTCTGGTGGATTGCAAATACAGGCCCTTCAGCAAGAATATTGAGCTCTTTATCTGTCACAATAGTCGCAATCTCGATAATTTGATCATTATCTGAGTCGAGTCCAGTCATTTCTAAATCAATCCAAATCAGGTTGCTTGCATCAGCTGAGGGGGATTGAGAAGCCATACACATCTCCTTTTAGAGTGTTTAATGTTTTAGCTTTAAGGCAACCACCTTTTATTTAAGGCCAACCATAATTTTAGAAAAGAACTTAATTTAATAAAACGCTCTAAATTTCGAAAACTCGTTTGGTTTGGTTGAATGTTACCCCAATAATCGCGCAAAATAGCCCATCTTTGCTCAATAGCATAACCGAAATAGGAAGGAACACAATGCAACCGTTAAATCAGCAGCAATGTCGCTACGATGATGAAGGCAAAAACCCACTTTCCTTAGACAAAATAAAAGAATTAAAAGCTCATGTAAGCTCATGGTCAATTAATGATGAGGGAACAAAAATTGAGCGCGAGTTTTTGTTCAAGAACTATTATCACACCATGAACTTTGTTAATGCCATTGCCTGGATTGCCAATAAAGAAGCTCACCATCCCGATCTTGAAGTAAATTATGGGCGTTGCCTTGTCACGTTTACGACTCATGATTCGGGTAATCGTTTGACAATAAATGATTTTATTTGCGCTGCAAAAGTTGACGACTTATTAAACGTTGGTAACTTTGGCCCCAAGCTTGAAGAAAGTCAGAGTTAATTTTTAATATGGCCAAGCGACAAAAACTTACGTTACAACAAAAACGTCGTTTGGCTGAGCGCCAACAAAAAAAACTTGAAACAGATGACATTGATGAGTCAGGGTTGAGCGAAGCAAAACAGGGACTTGTGATCAGCCGTTTTGGTGAACAAGTGGATGTTGTTGATGAAAACAAAAATATATTCCGAGTTTACTTAAGACAAAATCTTGGCAGTTGCGTCAGCGGTGATCAAGTAATGTTCCGAACAAATGATAACGACTCAGGTGTTGTCGAAGCCATAGAGCCACGGTTTTCCGAACTTACTCGCCCAACACCACACTCTGGTATTAAAACGATTGTCGCCAATATCGATAAAATTTTTGTTGTTGTTGCACCGTTTCCCGATTACTCGTCACTCATACTGGACCGCTATTTAGTGGCTTGCGAGTTGGCACGAATAGAATCCGAGATTATTTTCAATAAAACAGATTTAATGACAGATGAGCAACTCATCTTTTTTGAAGACCAAATGAAAATTTACCAGTCAATTGGTTATGTAGTTCATAAAGTCAGTTGTAAAACAAGCAATCAAATCGAAAGCCTAAAGCAACGCCTATTACAGCATAAAAGTATTTTTGTGGGGCAATCGGGTGTTGGTAAGTCATCGCTTATCAATAGTTTACTTCCTGAAGCTGAAATATTAACAGGGGCCGTTTCTGAAAACTCTCGACTGGGAACCCATACCACTACGGCTTCACGCTTATATTTTTTACCTGACAAAGGTTACATTATTGACTCACCAGGTGTGAGAGAGTTTGGACTCAGTCATTTAGAACCGGAGCAATTAATTGATGGCTTTATTGACTTAAAACAACAGCTTAATCAATGTAAATTTCGCAACTGTCGACATCTTGGAGAAAAAGGTTGTAGTTTAAACGCAGCCCTTGAGACACAAGAAATAAACGCCCAGAGGCTATCCAATTATCAAAAAATTTATCAGTCGATCATCTCAAAGTAAACGGATATACGCTGAAACGACAAACAAATAATATTGCCTATCCAGTCGTTTTTAGTTACTAATAATAAAAGTCACATACTTTTCATTGTGTCACTAACTTTTATGTTCAGTTTAGAGTAATGATTATGACCCATTCAGAAAACTCAAGTAATGAGATAACGGCAAACACAAGCCAACCTTTTTATCCAGTCAGCTTCTGGCTAATAGGTATTATTGCGCTGTTATGGAATTGTGCAGGGCTGTTCATGTTTATTATTCAAGCATCATTGACGCCTGAAGCAATTGCGCAATTACCCTCTGAACAGCAATCAATCTACCAAAATATGCCTATCTGGGTACTCGGATGTTTTGGTTTAGCGACTATATCAGGAACTCTTGGCAGCCTATTTTTATTATTGAAAAGGCGTCTTGCTTTTTACCTTTTTGTCATTTCCACCTTTGCTGTTATAGGCCAAAATATCTATAATTGGTTTTTGAGTGAGGCAATTAAGGTTTTAGGAGGGCAAGCGATTATCATGCCTGTCATTATTATTGCAATAAACCTATTTTTAATTTGGTTTTGTCATTACTCAACCAATCAAGGGCGCCTCAAATAAAACACGCTATGAAGTTTTTTCACCGATTCTCAGATAGTTTTCAAACTTACTAAAAAGAAGAATTGGGTTGTTCTAAAAACTCCAGCTCTTGACGAGTGCTAGCACGACCCAAAATTTCATTTCGATGTGGATATCGTCCATATTTATCGATAATTGCTTTATGCTTCAATTCAAACTCCAGATTTTCAGCCAATCCTAAATCCGTAAATAATAAAACAGCCTTTTCATGAATCACCATCGACTCACTGTGCATAAACGGCATATACAAAAACAATCGTTGAGTTTGAGACAATTTAGTATCAAGTTGCTGGTCAATCGCACATTGGCTAAGAACCAAAGCCATACCATCAAACGCAAAAGAGCGCGGATCATTGCGAAATATATTTCTCGAAAACTGGTCTAACACGATGATTTCAGCCAGCCTTCCCTCAGGCATCTCTCGCCAACTGAATAACTCTCCCTTTGTCGCACTTTCATGGCAATGAGCAAATTTTTCGGTAATGAGTTGATCAAGCTCAAAATCTTTTTTCCACCATTGCGATGGCTTTAATTCGTCAAACCAAAAAGTTAAGACTGTTTCGAAGTCCATAAAAACTCCAAGCTTTAATTATTATTTTTCTTCAATTCTGTTAAGTCAGAATCTGAAGCACTCGCCGACTGACGTATCGCATCAACAATATTTTGCTTTAATACAATAATCGCGATTCGTCTGTTAATCGGAGCCCGAGGCTCTTCGGCGTTGAATAATACAGAGTCCGCAAATCCCTCAACCCGAGCCACTTTTTCGCGTTCAATGCCGCCCTTAATAAGGGCTCGCCGCGCCGCATTAGCGCGATCAGCCGATAACTCCCAGTTACCATAATTCCCGAGATCAAATGGAGCCCCATCGGTGTGCCCGGTAATACTCACAAGGTTTGGAACCTGTCTTAATACGCCGGCAAGCCCATAAAGAATTTTTCTCGAATAAACTTTCAGTTCACTACTCCCACTGTCAAACATGGGGCGCTGGTCTTTATCAACTATTTGTATTCGTAAACCTTCCGGAGTGATATCGATATAGATTTGATCTTTGAACTGTCGAAATGCTTCGCTCGTTTGCACCAATTCTTCGAGTTGCTTGCGCAACGACTCTAATCGGCGGCGCTCATTTTCTTCCGCTATTTCATCCAATTCCGATTCATCTACCGGCTGATTCACTTTCGGCACTTCTATTTCAATAACCGCCTCATTAGCGCCACCCTCTCCAATGGGAACGCTATTTAAACCTGGGGTGAGAGTTGTTCCTGCTGGGTCGTTAAAGTAGCCCGAAATTGCCTGTTTTTGTTCTTTGGTGGTATTTCCCATAAGCCACAGAAGCAGAAAGAAGGCCATCATTGCTGTTGCGAAGTCGGCAAACGCAACTTTCCAGCTACCACCATGAAAATCATGAGCACCCTTTTTAACTTTCTTAACAATAATGGGTCTAGCTTGATTATCCGCCATTGTTTATCCTGCTAGCGTCCTCGAACTCTTGCTTCAAGCTCTTCAAACCCTGGGCGAACTTTGTGAGGCAGTGTTTTACGGCCAAACTCAATAGCTACTTGCGGGGGCACACCATTTAACGACGCCATAATGCAAGCTTTAATACACCCGTAAAAATTAGCTTTCTCGTGAGCTCGATACTCCATAGCCGTCGAAATCGGCCCGACAAACCCATAAGCTAAAAGTATCCCCAGGAAAGTCCCGACTAGCGCTGCTGCGACATGGTAGCCAATTTCCTCTGGTGGACCGCCTAATGACTGCATTGTTATGACGATTCCTAACACAGCCGCCACAATCCCAAAACCAGGCAAAGCGTCTGCTACTTTTCCAATTGCCATTCCAGGTGCAAGCTCATCATGATGGTGGGTTTCCAACTCAATATCTATAAGATTTTCGAGCTCATAGGGCGTCATATCACCAATCATCATTAACCTTAGGTAATCGCATATGAATTCTATCGATTGTTGATCTTTCCTTAATAATGGATATTTGGTGAAAACACTGCTGGATTTAGGGTCTTCAATGTGCTCCTCAATAGCAATGAGCCCCTCTTTGCGCATCACTGAAAAAATATCGTACAGCATGGCCAATAACTCCATGTAGAGGATTTTTGAGTATCGAGATCGACTGAACAACTTAGGGATATTTCGTAAAGCTTCAAGCGACACCTTTGCGGGATTAGCAATGATAAAGGCACCTAATGCGGCACCACCAATGATGAGCAACTCAAACGGCTGCCACAAAGCCACCAGTTGTCCATGTGAAAGAACATACCCGCCCAAAACCGCCGCTAGTACGATTATCATTCCAATGAGTAAGGGCATTAATGCTGCTACCTCTTTTTATTCATTTACCTGAGCACCAGGCTATTTCCAAATCCTGTAAAGTAACTATAGTTAATTTGAGCTGGATAGCGAATGATTGCAAAGATAGTCAAACCTTTCTGCCTAAGGTAAACTCTCGCTTTTTATTCGGGCGCTCCATGAGTTTATTTGATCACTTAAAAACCATTCCTCAATATCTGATTCCACAGCATGGACTTTCTTTGCTGGCTGGCAAATTGGCCGATAAAAAAAATCACCCTCTGAAAAACTGGGTAATTAAACGATTCGCAGAGCACTATAAGGTCGACATGTCGATTGCGGTTGAGCCAGACTTAACCCAATACGAAAGTTTCAACGACTTCTTCACCCGCGCAATCCGTCCAGAAACACGCCCAATCGAAGCCGATCCAAACACTCAAGCGTGTCCAGTTGACGGAGCGATTAGTCAGTTTGGCTCTATTCAACATGATCAAATTATTCAAGCTAAAGGCCATCAATACTCTGTCAGTGACCTACTAGGTGGCGACACAGCTTTAGCCGAAAAATTTACCGATGGTGAATTCTGCACCATTTACCTTTCACCTCGAGATTACCACCGGTACCATATGCCAATTGACGGCAAGCTGAAAACAATGATCCATGTTCCAGGAAAGTTGTTCAGTGTCAATCCGCTAACGGCTCGAACAGTGCCCAATTTATTTGCCAGAAATGAGCGCGTAGTTGCAATGTTTGATACAGAATGGGGCCCACTTGCTTACGTGGCAGTCGGGGCAACTATTGTCGGCAGTATGGAGATGGTTTGGTCAGGTGTGGTGACGCCGCCAACAAGAAGTAAGGTTGAAGTAACCGATTATTCTGATCAAAATATCGAGTTATCAAAAGGAGCCGAAGTCGGACGCTTTCGATTGGGTTCAACGGTAATATTGTTGTTACCCAAAGGTAATTATCAATGGGACAAAAGTATCGAAAACGGTGCAGCAGTAAAGTTAGGTCAGCCGCTGGTTTGCAAAACAGAGGCCTGAAAAGCAGCACAGTGATGAGTATCATTTTGTCGTTCACGTTGATACTTAACAATGTCCGACAATGTTTGGTGTACTTTTTCATCACGCCCAAAGTTTAATATTTCTAACTCTCCCGACAAAAACTTGTCGATAAGTTCTTCAGCGCTGGCGGACAAGTGATTCCGCCCTGCGCGATCACTCAAAATAAAACGTCGTGTGGTGGCTGTTATCAATACCAACTCTAGAGTAACTTCACTTAAGTTCTGAACTTTCCAAGTCAGTTGAGCACTAGGTTTCAACTGATCGATCATTTCTTTAAACTGATCGTGCTTTTTATTCAACTCTGACTGTTGCCTTACCTTGCGATCTCTTAAAGCGCGAAGTTCTTTTAGTTCTACAACCCTTTGCTGACGCAGTTTTTTCTTTTGCATCGTTAAGTTTTTGCGCGCAATCTGCTCTTTATCGCGAACCTCTCGCTGCTGTTTCTCAGCCTGCTCAAGACTTTCCTGGTTTAGCACCAGATGCTCTCGGTATTGGAAATTCAATTCCTGACGCAAAGAAGATAAAACGTAGTTATCACGATCCGAAACTTCAATTGGAATTGCTGCTATATCGAAAGGATCAAAATTAAAATGTTCCGTGTCCATATCAAAAACAACTTCTCCAGAGTGATTGATAAACAACAAAAACCTTTTGCTTATGTCAAACCCTGCGGCAAAGCATCTTGATTCTTTGGGGCCTTCGATGACCAAAAATGCACGTCCTGCGGGATAATCGTCACGCCATTTATTCCGGCTAGTTTTTGTGGAGAAGAACTCAGTTGCATCTAGGGATACTGCGTTGTAAACCGTTTCTAGTCGATAATTAAATCCTTGATAACGATCCACCAATAATTGCTCGACAGCCATAAAGTCGCGGTAAGTTCGCTTGGTTAACGATACCAGTGGTTCTACTCGTTCTAAAAGTTTTCGTAACGGACCTAAAACCTGGGAAGAGAATAACTGTCGGTATTTGTCATCAACTGGCGCTTTGAACCCCCACACAACATACTTAATATCTCTGATGGTGTCTTTCCATTCCGAACCTTTTGGTCCATTTGTTAAATAAAGGTGCTCAAGAATTACCGCGGCATAGCTCTCCAAAAACTCGAGCATAATAACCGGCAGCTGGCCTTCACCAATCGCTTGACGAACGACCTTATTAACATAGGTCCCACTCTCGAGTCGTTTGGCACGATCACGGTATTTAAGCGATGCATTCTTAATGTTTTCTTTCCGCTGACCGATAAATACTTTTTCTACAGCAGAACACTCTTGCCAGCAAACCGTATCAACATTCTCAGCTGATTGGGCGCGTGCCGAAGCGGCTATTTTTCGATAAAGATTTTGACAGTATTGGCGACTCGCCGTACCGCTGTGGGAGTCTACTGTTTGCAATAATGGTTTTAATTTCTCGAAAATACGATTAATTGCTCGACTGTTATCAGTAATTGAATCTGGATTAATCAATAATAAACGCGACCAAAGAATCGTCAATTGGGCGAAAGTGCGTTTCAACAAAATAACAGGTTGATACTCGCCAATAGTGTGCCAGCAATACCCTCTTATCCAACGGATAGCCGCTAATTGCTTCGCGGATAACCGATGACCTTGACGAAGTAAATAACGATCCCAGCCAAACCCATCAAAATCTTCGAGTTTTTCGGGAGAGTTATAAAGCTCTAATGAAAGGTTTTTTAACGCTTCATCGGCTTTGGCACGTACAAATGACTCGTTTGCTACAGCATCGACACCCCCTAAAATGCAGAGTGCCTGTTCGATTTGCTGAGTAAAGTCCGTCTCTGAAAGCTTCACAAAAGTCCATCTTCTGTCTAATATTTAAACAAAATATATCTCATATTGTGAAGAATGACAACATATCAACCAGTAAAATTTACATGTTTTGAGATTTTTTTTGTGGTACCACACTCCAAGCCTTTGCTATCAGGGCTCTAGCCTTTTAATGCCCTGGCCGTCTACTGCGATATACAAGTAGCCGTCATTCATTTGCCGTACGTTTCGAACACGTCCGATGCCTTCCAGTATAATCTCTGCGCTTTTCACAGATTGGTCTTCTACTTCGAGCAGCACCAAATAACCGAACTTAAGTGACCCTACGATTAACTTTCCTTTGTACTCAGGATATTTATCACTGGTCACGAACACCATCCCAGAAGGTGCTATGGAAGGATCCCAGTACCAAGCAGGTTGTTCCATGCCTTCCTTTTCAGTCAATTCAGTAAATTTAGTGCCGTTGTAGTTGATCCCATAGCTAATAACTGGCCACCCGTAATTTTTACCTGGCTCAATAATATTGATTTCATCACCGCCTCTTGGTCCGTGTTCATGAGCCCAAATTTTTCCTGTTTTCGGGTTCATTGCCATGCCTTGCGGATTACGATGCCCATATGAGTAGATAGCGGGTTTCTCAGTTGAGACAAAGGGATTATCTTTTGGAATCGACCCATCAGCGTTAATTCGATAGATCTTACCTCCATCGCGCTTGAGATCTTGCGGATTCTGGTCTCTCGCGCCACGATCGCCAATCGAAAAGAACAACTTTCCATCACGATCAAACTCAATTCGACTGCCGAAGTGATGTCGACTATTGGTGTTTGGAGAAGCCTTATAGAGCACCTTAAGATTAGAAAGTTTATTGTTCTCAAACTCTCCTCTAATAATCGCGGTGTTTGATCCTTCCGTTTCACCAATGGGGCTGGATAAAGACAAATAAAGTAACTTGTTCGAATTAAAATCAGGGTCTAGTTCAATATCAAGCAGTCCACCCTGCCCCTCGCTTATTATTTCCGGTAAACCAGAAACCTCTTTTCGGGATTCCCCATCAGCACTTATATGCAATAGCTTGCCTTCTCTTTCTGTGACTAGAAAACTACCATCCGGAAGCTGAACCATCCCCCAAGGCACTTTTAAGTCAGAAATAAATAGATTTGCTTGATATTTCTCTCGAGCGGACTGTTCTTCAGAGCGACTGTCTGGACTAACAATAATCAACAAAAAAATCAGTGCAATCAAAAACAGTTTTTTTACGATATTCATATGCAATCTCCCCACATTAGGTACTATTGGTTTTATTCGATATCAAAAAGCAAATGGAACAACTTGGCGAATATCTTTTTTACCAGTCGCGATCATTATTAATCGATCAACACCAAGAGCAACACCACTACAGTTTGGTAATCCAGAATTAAGTGACTGTAAAAATAACTCATCCAACTCAATTAATGGCTTACCCATTTGCTTTCGCATTTGATTATCTTTTTTAAATCTTTCTCGTTGCAATGATGAGTCAGTTAATTCATCAAAGCCATTAGCTAACTCAATTCCTTCACAATAACACTCAAACCTTGCTGCAGTAATAGCATCGTCATTCAATTTCGCTAAAGCAGCCTGACTTGCGGGAAAGTCACGCACAAATACAACAGCTTCTTTTCCTAAATTAGGTTCAATTTGAGTTGCAAACAGTAACGATAAATAATCATCGAGTACTAAGTCTTCCGGTAACTTTCCAAGCCGGCCTTCCGCGAGTTCCTTTGCTTCGTCGAGCAGCAAGGTATGAGGATTTACATTTAAAAATTGTTCAAAGCATTGCTGATATGTAACGTCTTGTCGTTGTTCAAGGCCTGAAATTTGATTCACTAAAGCGAATACTTCATCCATTAATTTCGTTACCCCCCAACCGGTACGGTACCACTCAAGCATCGTGAACTCTGGTTGATGATTGTTTCCTCGCTCATCAGCTCGATAGTTTTTTGATAACTGGTAAATATCACCACAGCCTGATGCCAGAAGTCTTTTCATTGCGTACTCTGGCGATGTTTGTAAAAAGTACGATTTTTCAAAAAGCTCAACCGATAACGCATTCATATAGGGATCTGTTACGGTACAAGACATCAGTGCAGGAGTATCGACTTCCAATACCTGTCGCTCAGAAAAAAATTCTCGGATTTTTTTGAATACCTGAGCTCGATACTTCAATAATTGAATCGAACAGGAGGGCCGCCATAGTTCACTCATATTTGAGATTACTCATCGTCAACGTTTCATTAAAAGCACAAAGGGCGGCAAATGCCACCCTTTGATATCTATAAATAACACTTAGTTAAAACACCGAACTCAAAAAACCGTATCTTTATTACTTAGCACGAGCAACATAATCGCCGGTACGCGTATCAACTTTAATTTTCTCACCTATTTGAACAAATAAAGGAACGTTTACTATCGCCCCGGTATTTAGCGTTGCAGGCTTGTTACCGCCACTTGACGTATCACCTTTTAATCCAGGGTCTGTTTCAACCACTTCCAATATCACTTGATTAGGAGGCGTTATGGCAATCGGGTTACCGTTCCAGGTCGTTACCATGCAGCTGTCCTGCTCGATCAACCATTTAGCATTATCACCGACAGCCCGAGCATCTGCTGCGACTTGTTCGAAGCTGGCAGGATCCATAAAGTGCCAGAATTCACCGTCCGTATACAAATATTCCATGTCCTGATCCATAACATCAGCACCTTCAACCGAATCGCTCGACTTGAATGTTCTCTCGACCACTCGTCCGGTCAGCAAGTAACGCAGTTTCGCTCTGGCGAATGCCTGCCCCTTACCGGGCCTTACAAATTCATTTTCAACGATTACACAAGGCTCTCCATCTTGCATTATTTTTAGGCCATTGCGAAATTCATTGGTACTATAGCTCGCCATTGGTACACCTCAGGTTGTTCTCAAACGATATAGGGTTAT
The DNA here is from genome assembly GCA_013373375.1 of Gammaproteobacteria bacterium. Taxonomy (GTDB): domain Bacteria; phylum Pseudomonadota; class Gammaproteobacteria; order Enterobacterales; family Kangiellaceae; genus Pleionea. The sequence continues at coordinate 25,190 of JABXHY010000066.1, read as the reverse complement.
AAAACCGCAATGATACCTTGTTCAATAAACACTTGTCACAATTTAGAATGGAAAAAGCAGTTAGCACAGGCGGTAACCTCTCCCGCCGAGCTACTAAGTATTCTAAATTTGAAGTCTGATGAGCTGGGCTTAGGTAAGGCGACTGAACTATTTGGCATGAAAGTACCCCACGCCTTTATTGCTCGAATGGAAAAAAATAATCCAAAAGACCCTCTTTTTTTGCAAGTTTGGCCAGAAGATAAGGAGTTTGAGCTTGCGGATGGATTTTCAAAAGACCCTCTTCAAGAGCAAAGCGCCAATCCAATTCCGGGACTTCTGCATAAGTACGGTAGCCGTGTACTGACCATTTCCGCCGCAAGTTGTGCCGTCAATTGTCGTTACTGCTTCCGCCGTCACTTTCCTTACGACGAGCAAAAATACGGCGACAGCAATTGGCAAGATTGGCTTGATTATGTCACTAAGCACCCTGAAATCAATGAGATTATTTTAAGTGGTGGTGACCCGTTGCTACTGAGTGATGAAAAGCTTTCTCGACTTTTCAACCGAATTTCAAGCCTGCCACAAATTAAAAGAGTAAGGATTCACTCTCGCTTGCCTCTTGTAATACCAAATAGGATTACTCAGGACTTTCTTGAATTGTGCACCAGTGTTGGATTTCGAGTGATATTAGTTTGGCATATCAATCATGCGAATGAGATTGATCAACATGTTAAGGAAGCCGCTGAAAAATGCCACGCTGCGAATATTATGCAGCTCAATCAAAGTGTGCTGCTCAAAGGTGTTAACGATACATGCCAGCAACTTCAAAGTTTAAGTGAAAAACTATTCGATTGTATGATTCAACCCTATTATCTTCATACATTAGACCCAGTTCAGGGAGCCGCTCACTTCGAGCTACCCGAGTCTGTCATTCGAGATATTTATAGTGAGCTCCTGGCAAGCCTTCCGGGCTTTTTGGTTCCCAAGTTGGTAAAAGAAGAAGCCAATCGTCGTTCTAAAACACCATTGTTGCTTTCTTGAGCATTTTGAGCCCAAATGTGCTATTTTGAAGATGTAGGTCGTAAATTATCTCACTATTAATATATGAGATTGAGTAGTTGAGAGTCGATTGCACTTTACGCCAGTAGATTCGAATAAGCTGGTTACTATAAACAACCCAAGTGTCAGGCACAAAATCAGGGAAATTGAATATGATTCAGGGTGAACTGGGGCTATCGATAAGAGCTCCCGAATCAATTTCACTAACTCAAGTTAGCAAGTTAACACCAAGGCAAGTTAGCCGATGGTTGGATGCATTGCCTTTGGCGAATATAAGTGACTCTTCAAAACGCATTTATCAATTGTTAGTAGAGTGTAATAAATCCACACTTGCTGACGATGAACGTTTTAAAATTTTAATGGCAATAAACCCGTCTGTTCTGCACCTTTTAAAATCACTTTCGAAGCACTTTACTAGCCACACATTAAACTTAAGTGACAAACAAAAAAAAGTTGCGGCTTTAGTCCAAGCAATTCATACAGAAATGGCGATTGGTTTTAAAGCGATTATTGAAAGTACGTCAGCAAAAATAACCATTATCAATAAATCAATGCTTCATACTTCTCTTTTTATGGCGCTTGAATACCTTTCAAGTACCGTTCTGCGCTGTTACCAAGTTTACACCGATGTTCCTGCAAGATTATGGAAAGAGATCAATATAATTTACCGCTTTGCATTAACCCAAAAACTGGATACTAAAAACAGTCAAGTTGAAGGGTTTGAAAAAGATCACTCCATATTGGATGTCTTTAAAAAGATCTGTTTGCTTTCAATAGCCAATCCATACCAACTTAGACAACAAGAAATAGAGACTATTTTTAACGGGTTACAACGCTACGTAGATTTTTGCTCACTCGAACTTTCGAACCGGTTCGATAATAAATTTATAGTGGATTTAACCAGCGCGTATCCACCAATGCACCAAGCACTTCGCAAAGTTAGGCCAAGTCAATTTACCCAAGCCTTGAATCTCGATAGAGTTGTCGAAGAACTGCAAAAAAACCTAAAGAAAGCGCCCCCCAAAGTTAACGAAAATGTAACGATTGGAGGTCTCTCAGATAGACTAACCCGGCACCTGCTAAACAGTTGGGCACATTTGTCGTCTCGTAACTCTTCAAGAACAAATTGTGATGGCGATATTAGAATTGCGGTTGGTCTCAGCGCCACTCACCAATTGCTTAATGGAATTGCCAAACAAGAACCAAACGATACTTTAGAGCGATACGAAGGCAGTTTACACAATGCAACCTTGGTAGAAGATAACTTAACGGCTCACATGCTAGCGAGTTTCGGGAATAACAGCGTATACCAGGAACCAGACGAAGAAGACGTTTGGGCTAAGCTTTACCGACCCAAACAAGCTATTCCCAACAACCAAGAAGTGGATTACACAAAAGCATTCAAAAAGCACAATGTGCAGTCTCATGCAAAACATGAATTTGTGGGCGCAGAACTGAAAAATATTAGTCCCGGTGGTTATTGTATTCACTTAGTACAAAACCCTCCACTAAACACTCAGGCAGGAGAAGTCATAGGTCTTGTGGAATCAAGAAATGATGACCAAGATGCCTGGCAGATCGGCGTCATTCGATGGCTTAAAAGAGACAAACAAAACGGTGGAGTGCAACTGGGTATTCAACTAATTGCGCCAGGAGCAAAAGCCGTTAACTCAAAGGCAAAGAGTCCTAAGCAAGCCTCACAGTCTCAGCAGAAAGCGTTACTTCTTCCGGAGCTCAAAGGTGTAGGACAGCAAACCACATTACTGACGAGCCCTACAGGCTTTACGCCACAGCAAACTATCACAATAATCGATGGCGAGGAGCAATATGAGGCCAAACTCACAAAATTGGTCTCTTCAACACAAGGCTATCGTCAGTTTCACTTTGAACGACTCGGAGGCAAAACTCAGGTGAGGTCAACACAAAGTTTGAACTTAGAAGACAAAGACGATGGCTTTGACAACGTCTGGGACTTGATCTAGTTCAATAATCTAAAAAAGATAGATTAAATTTGCAATATCACCGGTTCCTTCAACTCGATTTCTCAGATACAATCTCTATAATTATCTGGTTTTTAACGCCTTTTTTAGTCTGTGCTCGAAGCCTGGACAATACAAAACCATAAAATAAAAAGGAATCGACACTTTTAATGGCCAATGAGATTCAACCTGTTCACCTGCTTCTAGTCGAAGCGTCTTCAAATGACGCCGAAACCATGATCACGACGCTCCGAAACAATGGTTATCCAGTGCGAGCGACCCAGGTGGTATCAGAAGCTAAACTAGATGAACTGTTATCTCGGCAAACTTGGGATCTTTGTCTTACTCGAGCAGAAGTCAAAAAGTTAAAGGCTGAGCGAGTGATCGAAAAAATCGACGAGTATGGCCGAGATATTCCAGTCGTCTTAATTACCGATGGCGATAATGAGCCAGATTTAATCAACGCTCTGAAGACCGGAATTAAAGACGTAGTCCCTTTTAAAAGCCAGGAAAGATTATTTTTAGTGGTTCGCCGCGAGCTCGACAATCTGGAACAGCGCAAATTACGCAAAAAAGCGGAAGCCAAATGGGCGGAAACAGAAAAGCGATGCAGTCTATTACTCGATAGCTCTCAAGATGCTATCGCCTATATTCACGAAGGCATGCACATTTACGCGAATCAAGCCTATGTCGACTTATTTGGCTTTGATGATCCAGATGACCTGTTGGCGATGCCGATAATGGATATGATTGCCGGAGACTGCCACGGTGACTTCAAAGAGTTCCTAAGACACTACGCGAAAAATCCATCAAAAAATACTTTCGCATGTCAGGGAATCAAAGGCGACGAAAGCCAATTCGATGCAATGCTAACCTTATCAAATGCAACTTTTGATAACGAGGCTTGCACTCAAGTACTAATTAAAACGTCAGACGACAGTGCAGAACTTGAAGCTAAAGTCAGAGAGCTGAGTGCGCAGGATGTACTGACGGGACTTTATAATCAGACGTACTTCCAGGATAAACTTGATGAACTAATTTCTTCAGGTCTTGATTCTGGGCAAAATCGTCATTTGCTGTTTATCGAACTTGATCAGTACGATGAAATAGAAAAGGATTTTGGCTTAACGGGTACCGACGACATCATCACCGGAATGGCGAGTTGGTTAAAAGAAACCAATGACAAAGATACATTACTGGCGAGATATGGTAATGACTCTTTTATGGTGTTACTGGATGAGGGCTCACCTGAAGCAGCCAAAACGTTTGCTGAGTCGATGACCGAATCAGTAAAGTCTCATTTATTTGAAATTGAAGGCAAAACCCAAAAGCTAACGCTAAGTATTGGTGTTACTCCAGTGGGTGACCAAGCCAAAAATGCCAAATCACTTATTTCAAACGCTCACTCTGCCTGCGTTCGTGCTCACAAGCATGGCGGTGATGAAGTCAAAATTTATAATAAGATGATCGACTCAGAGCGATCTGAAAACAGCGAAATGGTTGAGCAAATTCATGAGGCTATAGAAAATGGCCACATGCGATTACTGTATCAGCCAATTGTTAAGTTACACGGTGAAGAACGCCCGCTTTACCAAACCTTACTTAGGATGAAAACTGAAAAGGGAGAGATTGCTCCAGATGAAATCTTCCCTCTTGCAGAAGCAGCGGGACTTGCATCGAAACTCGACCGCTGGGTAATCATGCAAGCACTAAAGCGTGTTCATAAGCAGAAAGTTAAAGCGTCTTTGTTTGTTCATTTATCTGGCGCATCTTTAACGGATGAGTCGTTGGCTAAATTTATAAATGACGTGTTGAAGTCGAGCAAACTACCACCGTCATCTTTAATTATCACTGTAAAAGCAGATGATGCTCTAACTTATCTCAAGCGTGTTATTTTATTAAGAAACACTTTAAACAAGATTAAAGTCCAGTTGGCCATCAGTCATTTAAAGAATACGGATGAGCACTTCACGTTACTGGATCAAGTATTGCCCGCCTTTGCCGTAAGTGATGGCGGAATGACAGAACAACTCAGTGCGGGTGGTGATGCGTCCGACATCAGTAAACTATGTTCAGAAGCGAGCCAGCGTGATATTTTGACGATAACACCTAAAGTTGAAGATGCAGCCAGTCTTGCGGCACTTTGGCCGCTTGGTATTGGATACATTCAGGGCTTTTACTTGCAAGCCCCGATGGAAGATCTATCGTTCGACTTCTCAGCATCAGAATTCTAAATCGCAAAGCAAGCGTCGATAGGTTGAAGTTTATTATTCAGGACTCAGCCTTTTTATCGATTATTTAGAACGCAACTAACCTTCAAGAAAAAACAATAAGTCCTGCATTTTAGGCAGCCTTATCGATGCACTGGCTTTCTTAACCACACTTGGTTTAGCATGAAAAGCAACACCCAAACCCGCGGCGGACATCATCGATAGATCATTAGCGCCATCGCCAATTGCCCAAACTTGCTCCTTTCTCAAATTTAAAGCTTCTCGCAGCTTCAACATGTAAGACCTTTTTTCTTCGCCATCGACAATTTTACTGCTCACTTGACCTGTGAGTTTCTTGTCAATTACTTCCAGCTCATTCGCATGCGCGTAATCAAGTCCTAGCTGTGATTTTAATTCGCTAACAAACGGCATAAATCCGCCAGAAACTACTGCAATTTTGCATTCATTTTTTTTAGCCCAACTAACAACATCTACGACTCCTTCAGTTACCGGAAGTGACTTGGTCAGACTTAAAAATTGTGACTCCTCTAAACCTGCAAGTAGTGCAACTCGTTCTTTTAAACTTTCTGCAAAATCAAGTTCTCCACGCATTGCTCTTTCGGTTATTGCCGAGACCTTGTCATAGAAGCCACACATTCGAGCAATTTCGTCGATACACTCCATTTGAATTAAAGTCGAATCCATATCGAACACCATTAACTTAGGCTCGATGGTGCGCTGTGACTCAGGCATTACTACGAAGTTAATCTCTAGAGGGATTAAATGGCTCACCATATCTTGTCGTGATATCAAGTCACTCATCGAAAAAACCTGAAACTCACAATGCTCAGCGCTTAAAGATCTAAACTTTAAGATGCTCTTATTGGAAGTCAAAAACTCAACCAAAGCATCGATACTTACTTTTTCCAAATTTCCATACAAACGTACATTTAAAATATCCTCTTGCTTCACTTCGCTTTCACTACCGTCAAACTTCGAAATGCCTCCATCGACCAGCTCAAACCAGGTGTCCACTAGCAAAGTATTGGAAGAAAAATAATTACTAAAAATCAAGTTAAGCCCCTTAATCCGCTATCTTTCTCTAAGTGCGTAATTTCTCAGTTTTGAATACCGAGTTTGAAGTTATGACGAATGCGTAAGATAATATATTTATTCGTTACTCGAAAGAAATGAACAATTGTCGAATTCAACTATAACATCCGATAATCAACAACACCTTGAGCCTAAGCCCAAAATTTTAGCCCCTATTTTCGGGCTCACTTTTCTTTCTGGAATTGTTTTCATCACTGCCTGGTTTTGGTTAAGTTTACAATTAAAAGAGATCTTAAACCAACGGATAAATACCACCGGTCATCAATACTCAAAGGTTGCCGCTATAGCAGCATCAGATGCGGTTGTTTCTGGCGATTTAGCCTACCTAAATAAAATTGCGACCAATTTAGTGGCAGAACCTGTCATCAGTGGAGTCTCAATATATCAAACCGATGGTCAGCTTCTGCTAGCACAAACATCGGATACGATAAGCTTGCCCGAGGAAACCATACCCGAATGGCAAAAATGGCTCACTTCACACTTACCTAAATACAGTTCTGAAGAAATAACTTTCATGCCAGAAATAATCTGGAATCAACAACCTGTCGGATGGTTTCAAATTACAGTCGATCGCCATTCTCTTGAAGCTGATATTCGCAATTCGAGTTACCAGATTACACTAGTATGTATTACTGCCTATGGTGCGTTTGTTTTTCTCGGGATCTGCTGGTTCCTAATTCGAAGGTTTCGATTTTATAGAAAACAAAAAGGTAACCAAACGACTGGTAATAGCATAAAAAGAAATGAGCCGCCTAAAAACATTCATGACCTGGCAGTTCGGCTAAAACATAAAGAATCGTTGCCGGAGAATACCAACTTTAAAAAGGTTCAAATTAGTAAAGAAAATACAGGTAAACAATCCAAAATAACTACAACCCGACAGCATGTACTATTAATCCATGTATTATTTCCTAATCAATATAGTACCAACGTCGTAGCTGAAACTGCTTTATTGAATTGGGATAAGACAGTTTCTGAAATTTTACAACGACTTAACTTATCGTCGCTAGTTTTTAGCGACTCTCTCATTGTATATCAAAAAAGTGAGCTGCCGGATAACAACTCTTCAAAACTAGCAATTATTAAAGTTAGCTATTTATTACAGAGAATATTTGAAAATTTAACGGATGAATCAAAAGCTATTTCTCTTCGACAAATTGCAATCGAGGAAGCGGAGTTTTTAATCGCGTCAACGCCTTCCGGCAAAGAGTTAATCTCAAGCAATGAATTGACAAAAAATCAATTAGTAATAAGCCAATCAAGCTCTGCGCTTGTTTGTCCAGAAAAATTGTTACAATCGCTACTAGATTCATTACATTCAGATAAAAACGGAGTGACTGAACAATATTTTTCAGACGTAGAAAACGGATTATTATTTATTAATAAATCCGTAGAGCTGGAAATATGCTTTACTCATGAAGAAAAGCAAAACCTAAGTCGATTGGCAGATGAATTACTCTCTCGGATTTGGAAGTTAAACTAATTTTTTTCGCACTATAAACATTAACAGTTTATCTAGAATCCAAGTGGTTATGGGATCCCGCCAAGCGTGTAAGCCACGGCGTCTTCTAAATCCTCTTCATCGTACTCGCTTAGTCCAAGAAAACCTAATATAGACAGTTTATTATTGTTCCATTCATGATCAACATCAACACCACCAAGCCTTTGATGTAATTTGACCATGTGCTCAGAGATTTTTAATACTGACACCAGTGATTTGAGTTTTGGGTTTTCGATCGTAGCATCGTCCAATAACCTTTCGACACTGTGATGATTTTTTACTGCTTCTGAAATTAATTTTGGCAAATTCCAGACTCTAGTTAACCGATACCCAGCCGCCGCATGATGCATGCCTATTTTTTTAAACTCTTCACGAGTTACTTTTCCATCTTCTCGAGCATAAGACTGCGCAATTATTTCACCGTAATTATCAACTTTTTGAGCGATGATTGGGATGCCTGAGTTATGAAACAATCCGAGAGTATAAGCTTCGTCAGTGAGACCTAAATTGAGTTGTCGGCATATCGCAGATGACACCACTGCAACAGCCTGACTCGATAACCAAAAATTTTCCATATTTATTGATGCCGCTATGTTCGACATAGATGAGCGCAACATCATTGATTTAACAATATTAACAACGCGCTCAATGCCTAATAAAATAACAGCTTGTTTAATTGAAGCAATACGCGCAGTAAGTCCAAAAAAAGGAGAATTAACAGTTTTGATTACGGCGGCACTGACACCAGGATCAGAACTGATGGCAGATGCTATATCATCAAGATCAGTACCGGCATGTTGAATAACATCAATCAACTTAGGTTGAGGGGGAATATAAACCCCTTTTAGAATATCTTGTTCACTCACAATGTTGGCCTATGCTCAAACTCATTTAAGCATAGACCAAATTTTATTTATCGAAAAAGCTAATTACTCCTATTCGACTTCCAATGCATCAACTTTTTGGAAGCCTCTCGGCAGTTTATTGCCTCGTCTCCCTCGCTCTCCACGGTAATGCTCAAGGTCTTTCATCTTTAATTTGAGATGACGCTTTCCACTGTGGACTAAGAGTTCATCGGACTCGGAGACAATTGCAATATCAATCACAAACTCCTCTCTTGCCAGTACACGGGCAGAAGGAATACTAATTATTTTATTGCCTTTGCCTTTTGCCAAACATGGTAAGTCACGCAACGGAAATACCAATAATCGACCTTCATTCGTGACCGAAACGCATAATTGAGTCTCATAGTCACTCACTGGCTTAGGCGCAATTACCTTGGCACCTTTGGGTAAATTCAGCAGTGCTTTACCATTTTTATTGCGTGTTACGAAATCTTCAAACTTAGCTACAAAGCCATAACCAGCATCAGAAGCTACAAGATATAAATCGTCATTTTGCCCCATTAATGAACTGACAAAAATAGCGCCAGCAACAGGATTAAATCTTCCAGATAATGGTTCGCCCTGACCTCTTGCAGAAGGCAATGTGTGAGCGCTTACCGCATAACTTCTACCCATCGAGTCAACAAATGCAACTTGCTGGTTACTTTTTCCTTCGGCGCTTGATAAGAAACTATCACCCGATTTGTAACTCAGTTTTGTGGCGTCGATATCATGACCTTTAGCGCATCGAACCCAACCTTTTTCCGATAAAACAACCGTCACAGGTTCAGTGGGCATTAAGTCAGCTTCATCGAGAGCTTTTGCTTCTTCTCGCTCGATAATTGGAGAACGACGTTCATCGCCAAACTCTTTCGCAGCTTCTTGAATTTCTTTTTTCACCAAAGTTTTTAGGCGTCTAGCTGAACCAAGAATGGTGTCAAGTTGCTCTCTTTCTTTTGATAACTCGTTCTGCTCGCCACGAATTTTCATTTCCTCGAGTCGAGCCAATTGACGAAGTTTAGTATCCAAAACATAGTTTGCTTGAAGTTCGCTTAATTTAAACCGCTTCATCAATTCTGTTTTGGGATCTTCTTCCGTACGAATGATATGAATAACTTCATCAATATTTAAAAAGGCAATTAACATACCTTCAAGTAAATGTAATCGGTCGTTAACCTTACCTAGGCGATGCTCTAATCTTCGACGAGTTGTATCAGTACGAAACTCTAGCCACTCATGTAAAAAACGATTTAGGGGTTTTACCTGTGGCTTGTTGTCAATACCAATAACATTGACATTCACGCGATAATTTTTTTCCAGATCGGTCGTCGCAAATAAGTGACGCATGAGCGCTTCTGTATCAATGCGATTTGATCGCGGAACCACAACAAATCGAGTTGGTGTTTCATGATCAGATTCATCCCGAAGGTCGCTTACCATCGGAAGTTTTTTTGCCTGCATTTGTTGCGCTATTTGTTCGAGAATTCGACTTCCTGAAACTTGATGAGGTAACGCGGTAATCACTATTTCACCATCTTCAACGTGGTACTTCGCGCGCATTTTTATGCTACCACGTCCAGTTTCATACATTTTTAAAATGTCGTCTTTTGGTGTAATAATTTCAGCATCAGTTGGAAAGTCAGGGCCTTTGATTATTTCATTTAACTCTTCTACCGTTGCTTTTGGGTTATCCAGTAAGTGGACACAGGCATCGGCAACTTCGCGCAAATTATGTGGCGGAATATCAGTCGCCATACCAACCGCAATACCCGTGGTTCCATTCAACAACAGATTAGGAAGCCTTGCCGGTAATATCTTCGGTTCCTTCATTGTTCCATCAAAGTTTGGAATCCAATCAACCGTCCCCTGACCTAGCTCACTTAATAAAACTTCAGAATAAGGCGACAACCTTGATTCTGTGTAACGCATTGCTGCAAACGATTTAGGATCGTCCGGCGAACCCCAGTTTCCTTGACCGTCAACTAATGGATAGCGGTAGGAAAAAGGCTGTGCCATTAACACCATAGCTTCATAACACGCTGAGTCACCGTGCGGATGAAATTTACCGAGCACATCGCCAACGGTTCTTGCTGACTTTTTATACTTAGAAGTAGCCTTTAACCCAAGTTCACTCATCGCATAAATAATGCGTCGTTGAACCGGTTTTAAACCGTCGCCAATATGCGGCAAAGCACGGTCCATGATTACGTACATCGAATAATTTAAGTACGCTTTTTCGGTAAATTCGGCGAGAGACTGACGCTCTACACCTTCAAAATTAAATTCCATCAGCGAGACCTCTTAAACTTCCGCCAAATTACCTTTCTTTTCCAGCCAGCTCTTTCGATCGCTGGATCGTTTTTTTGCAAGTAACATATCCATTACTTGCTCCGTGCTTTGAATATCATCAATCGACAATTGAACGAGCCGTCGAGTATCGCGAGCCATAGTTGTTTCCCTCAATTGCGAGGGATTCATCTCACCCAAGCCTTTAAAGCGTTGCACATTAACTTTGCCGCGCTTCTTTTCTGCTTCTATCCGATCCAAAATGCCCGCTTTTTCATCTTCATCAAGAGCATAAAAAACTTCTTTTCCAACATCGATTCGATACAAAGGAGGCATTGCCATATACAAATGCCCTGCATCGACAAGTGGCCGGAAGTGCTTAACAAAAAGAGCACATAATAGAGTTGCTATGTGTAGTCCATCCGAATCCGCGTCGGCTAGGACACATACTTTTCCATATCTTAATTTGCTTAAATCATCTGTATTGGGGTCAAGGCCGATCGCCACCGAAATATCATGAACTTCCTGAGACGCCAAAATGTCATGACCGTCCACTTCCCAGGTATTCAGAATCTTTCCTCGCAACGGCATGATTGCTTGATACTCTTTATCACGCGCCTGCTTGGCACTACCTCCGGCTGAGTCACCTTCGACTAAAAAGAGTTCGGCGTTCATTGGCTCCTGTCCAACGCAATCGGCAAGCTTTCCAGGGAGCGCAGGTCCAGATGTAACTTTTTTGCGGGCAACTTTTTTACCTGCACGTAAACGTTTGTGCGCATTGCTAATGGCTAGCTCGGCTAACTTTTCACCAAGATCGGAGTGCTGGTTCAGCCATAAACTAAATGCGTCTTTCACCACACCTGAGACAAACGCAGCACATTGGCGAGAGGAGAGTCGTTCTTTAGTTTGTCCGCTAAATTGAGGATCTTCCAGTTTTACAGATAGAACATAACTCAAGCGTTCCCAAACATCTTCAGGCGCCAACTTTACCCCTCGCGGAAGCAAGCTTCTAAACTCACAGAATTCTCGCATAGCCTCTAGTAAACCTGTTCGAAGCCCATTAACGTGAGTACCGCCTAATGCTGTTGGAATTAAGTTAACGTAACTTTCAGCCAACATTTCGCCACCTTCCGGCATCCAATGCAGAGCCCAATCCACAGCTTCTGACTGACTCGAGAAAGATCCAACAAAAGGCTCTTCAGGAAGAGTTTCAAATCCTTCAGCCGATGCAGCAACGTAATCGGTTAAACCATTTTCATAAAACCACTCTTCAGTTTCACCACTCAAGTTATCCTGCAACTTCATTTTTAAGCCAGGACATAACACTGCCTTTGCTTTTAACAGATGTTTTAATCGAGGAATTGAAAACTTAGCCGAATCGAAATATTGAGGATCGGGCCAAAAAGTTACCGTGGTTCCAGTGTTTCGCTTTCCAACTTCCCCTGTTACTTCCAGGGCAGACACTTTATCGCCATTTTCAAAAGCCATGGTTTGTTCTTTACCATCTCTTTTGACTCTTACTTCAACTCTTTTTGATAAGGCATTAACAACACTTATACCAACGCCGTGCAACCCACCGGAGAACTGGTAGTTTTTGTTGGAAAACTTGCCGCCAGCATGCAATTTGGTGAGTATCAACTCAACTCCGGGAATACCTTCTTCTGGATGAATATCCGTCGGCATCCCTCGTCCGTCATCGGCAACAGACATTGAGCCATCTTTTTCCAAGGTAACGATAATAGTGGAGCAGTGTCCTGCCAAAGCCTCGTCGACACTGTTATCGATGACTTCTTGCCCAAGATGATTAGGACGAGCCGTATCGGTGTACATTCCGGGGCGCTTTTTAACCGGCTCGAGGCCATTTAAGACTTCGATTGAATCTGCGGTATATTGACTCATAGAGAACTTACTTCTGTTAGTGATGCCGCTAATCTTGGCGATTTCAGAAGCAATTGGCAAGCCCCAATGCCAAGCTAAAAAGGGATTCCTTAACAAAAAACAAGGATTTATTTTAGAAGTGAGTAAGTTTTGAGCAAAGGTGACCGAATCGTAATCAAACAATCAACACCGAAGCTCAAAAAAACATAGATTAATAACCTTTGATACTGTAATCAACAGTAAACTCGACATCCGTAATTCGGTGTAAAACTGAATCGATTGTTCCATCTTTGTGCAAAGTGAGGTAACGGTATCCGGGACTTTCATCACCCGCAGAAAATTTTTGAGAGCCAGGCTTGAACTGAACACAAGTCGATGGTGTTGAAATCAACTCAATTCCATTTTTTTCGCCATGAAAATCTTGATGTACATGCCCCCATAGGAAACAGCAGTGGTTATGATGGTTGGCAGCAGCCTCGAACAACTCATCCGCATTTCTAATTCCTAAGTTATCCAGCCAATCACTGCCAACTTTCACTGGCTGATGATGCATTGCGATCAAAGAATGTTTGTCGTCCGTTTGTTCCAGACAATTTTTAAGAAACTCTAGCTGGGGTTCACTGATGTGCCCATAAACCTTTCCACGCACTGACGAATCCAGCAGCACTATCTGCCAATCACCGATTAAAACTCTTCGCTGCGGGTAAACATTATCTCCTTCGAGAATTGGACTCATAATACTGGGATCGTCGTGATTACCGGGGATCCAAAAGCTAGGAATATTAAAAGCTTGCAGCTCTTTCAATAAATATTCATAAGATTCAGGCGAAGCGTCTTGAGAAAGGTCGCCAGTGACCAAAATAATATCTGGCGCAATTTCTTCCTGTCTCACTCTCGACATTACAGCGCCTAAGCTCTCTCGGGTATCTAAACCGAGTAACTTCCCTTTGGGCTCGCCAAACAAATGAGTATCTGTAATTTGAATAATGCGAACGCAGTCTTGGCTATTTGGAAAAAGCTTTTTCGCCAATAAATCAATATCACTCATTTCCTTAGCCTTACTCATTTTCCATAACCAAATGAACCATTGAGTTATCATCTGTCTGATTATTAAAACATTGAGTCAAACATAAACCCAACATCTGATTGCGCTGAAGTTTTTCATCCCTGTAAAAGCGAACTTGCTCTGGGTAAGGATTTTTAGCCTTTGGCGCATGATTGCGTTCTGGCTCAAGGACTTCTGCTAATTGCGCATCATGGTAGACGCGAACTTTAAATAAGATAGGCTCAAGCCAAGGGTGCTCAAACAATTTCAGCTCGATATTTACAGTTGTTGTGTAACGCGCCTCATCTAAAATAGTCAGGGTAAGCACTTTGACAGAATCGGCTTTGTTCAGTTGTGCTGTATCATCAAGACGAAACCTTTTCACAACTGTCCCAGACTTAGCGGCCCTGATGCACTTCATCATAAGAGCGTAGTTGAGCTCACACTGAGACATAAACTCAGAGAGATCTGGAACGTATTTTTTGTTCGCTTCATTCATAACGAATAAGATTACTTGGTTACTCTATTAAAAACCATAGTATATTTTACGTCTCAGATGGCAAAATTACTCATATTTAACCCACAGAGCGATTTTTATACTTTAAATTGTGACTCATTTAACATCAACCACTGTAACCCTAAGATGGTCATCGCATTCTTGATCATTCCCGAACGCAGGAGGTAGAAAGCTTCTTCAAAGCTGTAAACATGAACTTTAATGTCTTCTTGCTCCGAAGCCAGGCCTCCAAAGTCTCTCGCTTTTGAACTATCAACAATTCCGTAGTAAAGATAAAACTTTTCATCCGAACCGCCAGGGCTCACCCAGTACTCATGAATAAGCTCAACTGACGTTGGTTGACACCCAGCCTCTTCATCGCTTTCTCTTTTTGCAACGTCAGCCGGACTCTCACCATCTTCGACTATGCCAGCGACCAACTCGATCAACCAAGGCGACTCCTGCTGAGTTACCGCGACTCCAACACGAAACTGCTCGATTAAAACAACTTCTCGGCGCTCAGGATCAATCAAAAGCGTGCCAACAGCCTCACCGCGCCGAAACACTTCGCGCTTAATGCCAGCTTCCTGAGTTCCGTCGAACCTATCGTGAGTAATTGAATACTCACTTACCTCAAAAAAACCTTTATAGAGGCATTTTTCTTTCGCAACTTTATATTTCATCTTCTCTTTCGAAGTATTCGCATCCAGTTTCATTTGTCGCTATCCTTTACTGATTAACAAAATAATATTAAAACTCTGTTTGCTTTGGTAACACTCACTTTCACTCTCTCGGCCCATAAGGACAACACAGCGTGAACCAAGAAAAAGCAAGATACAATATGGTTGAACAACAAATTCGCCCCTGGGGAGTGTTTCAGCCATCGATTATCAACTTGATGACCAGTATTCCAAGAGAAATATTTGTTCCTTCAGAAACTCGCTCACTTGCCTTTGCCGATCTTTCTATCGATATCGGGCATCACCAAAAGATGTATCAACCAAAACAAGAAGCTCGCATGTTACAAGCTTTAGACCTCAAGGAGAGTGATGAAGTTTTAGAAATTGGTACTGGAACAGGTTTTACCACTGCCCTTCTGGCTTCAATGAGTCATCATGTAGTCAGCATCGACCAGTTTGACGACTTTATTCAGCAGGCAGATAAAAAACTTGCCCAATGCGGAATTTCAAATGTGACGACTGATATTTTTACAGCCAATAAAGAGTGGCACCCTTCAGACCGATTTGATGTTATTGTTTGTACGCCAGCAATATCACATTCACCAAATGAGTTACTTAAACAGCTCACAAGCAATGGTCGCCTGTTTTCGGTTGAGTTTTATAATGGAATCTCTTACGCCACCCTGTACCGTAAAACGGACGACAATATCACTCGACAGCGCCTATTTGAGCTTGCAACCCCAAAAATGTCTTTGGACAATGAAAAACAAGAATTTGTTTTTTAATGTATCTGTTTAAGCACAACATTCGTTTACAATTGGACATCATTATATCGCAACGTTTTTGATATCCTTTACGTCTAATAGGTCTGACGATTATTACAAACGGACATCAAGATAAATTGGAGAGTGTTTTGAAAAGTTTAATGTTTAGAGCTGCTATCTCAGCAGTTTTTGCCAGCAGCTTAAGTGCTGGGGTAAACGCAGAAACAGGTCTGTGGGAAGTTTATCAACAAGCGTTACGCAATGATCCAACCATCTTAGCCAGTGAGATGACATTAAAAGCAACTGAGGAGAGAGTCGATCAGAGCTTTTCCGGTTTATTACCCACTCTATCCGCAACTTATTCTCTATCCCGAGAGCAAAATGAAAGGGTTGCGTTTGACTTCGATTCTAACACGAGCACGTTATTGCAATACGACACTGAATCCGAAAGTGATGGAGAGACTTTAAATGTCAATTTGAGTCAAGTGATTTACAACCACCAAACATGGTTGGGCCTCGATATTTCAAAAAAACGAGCTCTGAAAGCCGGAGTAGATCATGAAGTGCAAAAACAATCACTAATAATTCGAGTTTCCGAAGCGTATTTCAATATTCTGGGGGCCCAGGACAAAGTTGACTTTTCGTCAGCTGAAATGAATGCGATCAAGCAGGAGCTGGAACAAACCAATCAAAAATTTGAAGTTGGACTAATCGCGATAACGGACGTGCATGAGGCTCAAGCACGTTATGACCAAGCCGTTGCGGATAATATAGTTGCTCAAAACGAGCTGGACAACGCACTGGAGTCCCTGCGGGAAATCACTAATGAATATTACGAGAAACTCCAACCTCTAAAGCCAAAGTTTGAGTTGCGACTTCCTGAGCCAGCCAATGTTGATAAATGGCTCACTGAAGCTGAGAAAAACAACTTAAATTTTAATGCGAGTAAAATTGAAAAAGACATTGCTCGAGAGACAATCAAGTTAAATTTTGCAGGACATTATCCTTCATTAGACTTATCGGGTACTTTCACAGACTCCGAAAATGAAACGACAACTTTAAAGCCAGATCCTTTACCTGGCGACTCAAGAACACGTACGGTGCCTTCAGAAAGAACAAACCTATCCTTGACTTTGAGTGTGCCTATCTACTCAGGCGGGAATACACAGTCTAAGGTTCGTGAAGCGCAAAGCTTATTCCAACAAGCTGTGCATAACATGGAAAAATCTTACCGCTCTGCGATTAGAGAAACGAAATCCGCTTATTTAGGAATTCAAGCTTCTATAAGCGCTGTAAAAGCATTAGAACAGTCAACGGTTTCAAGTCAGGCCGCGTTAGAAGCAACACAAGCTGGCTTTGAAGTGGGTACTCGAACCATAGTGGATGTACTTAACGCGACACGAACTGTTTTCAGCGCAAAACAAAACCTCGCTCGTGCAAAGTATAATTACATCTTAAATACTCTTCGTTTGAAGCAAGCGGCAGGTACACTTTCGGAGCAAGACTTAAGGCTAGCAGGACAGTTGTTGAAGAACTGATTTATACAATAAACGTCTAATAAAAAAGGGAGCTTTTGCTCCCTTTTTTAATCTGAATGATTTCAATTAAAGCTGCTATTTTCTGTGACTACCGACTAATCAATATACTTTCTTAGTAAATTAATTGTTTTCGATACGGCACCACGATTAGCTTCTACAACTTTAATCCCCGCATGCCCCATCTTAATTCCAATACCTGAATTTTCTGAAAATTCCTCGAGTACTTTTGCTAATTCGTTAGGTTCAACAATTTTCGCCGCACCTGCATCAATCATATTTTGGTAGACATCAGCAAAATTAAACGTGTGAGGCCCGCTTAAAACTGGTTTCTTTAGCGCCGCTGGCTCAAGAGGATTGTGTCCACCACGTTCAACCAAACTGCCCGCCACAAAGGCAACGTCAGCTTTCTTATAGCAGTACATTAACTCACCCATAGTATCGCACATGTAAACTTCTTGATTATCAAGATTGCTTATCGATTCCGTTCGACGATGCAAGGAAAAACCTCTTTGTACAATTAATTCAGATACAGAATCAAATCTTTCCGGGTGCCTCGGAACAATAATGAGTTTCGCATTCACACCAGCGTCAATTAGGTACCGATGTGCTTGCAGTATAACTTCATCTTCTCCCACATGAGTGCTGCCAGCGACCCAAACAAATGAATCACTTCCCCAGTCACCAAACATCTCTTGCGTTTTCGTCCCAATGTTTGCCGGCAACTGTAAATCAAATTTGATACTTCCGGTTACCGATAATTTATTATCATCCGTGCCCAGCATTTTAAAACGTTCAGCGTCTGCTACGTTTTGACAGGCAATGTGAGTAATGGGCTCAACCAACCAACGTCGATTCGTTGGTGTCGTTAATTGGGCATACTTACGGGCGCTTTTAGCTGATAACCTAGCGTTTACAACAACCACAGGGATATTTTGCTTGTGGCTATAAAAAATAAAGTTAGGCCACAACTCGGTTTCCATAATAATGGTAAGAGACGGGTTTATTTTTCTAATATAACGAATGACAACCCACGGAAGATCATAAGGAGAATAAAAGTGGTGCACCTGATCTCCTAACACAGCATTTATTCTTTCAGCCCCTGTTGGAGTAGTGGTTGTGACTACAATTTTATATTCAGGGTAATCGACAAGAAGTTGTTTGATTATTGGTACTGCCGCCAGTGACTCGCCTACAGATACCGCGTGAACCCAGATTGATTTATCGAACTTGGGCGACTTAAAAATGCCGAAATGCTCTTTCCAACGCTTTCGGTAATTCGGATACTGACGGCTCTTGAGGTATAAATTTACCAGAACCATCGGTATAGCGAGTATAAAAAAAGTGCAGTAAATAAATCGGAACACAAGCTCAGCCTTTGTCCTTGTTTCAATTATGAATTCAGATATAGTAGACTCAATTACCTCTTTAAAAAACAGATAGTTAATATGTTCGAGGCTTCTACTAGCAATTATCTCTTAATTTTAGGCTGCTTTGCGTTAATTTTTGCAGTCTTGGGTGTTTTTGCAATTGTCTCAGTATTTCGAGCTATAAAAAAGTACCAGCTTCTTAGAGCCACTAGAAAATCAATTCTGTGTATTATTTATTTCAGTGTAACAAGTTCCGTTTTATTTATTGTAATGGGGCTTCGAGGGTTTTATGCTTTTAACACGGAGACGCCAATCGGTATTTTGACGGTTAAACCCGTGTCACTGGACAGTTTTTACGCGACGATAACCTTGAATAATGGTGATGAAGAAACCTTTCTCCTCAATGGGGATCAAGTGCAAATTGACGCCAACATAGTTAAGTGGCAACCCGTCGCAAATTATTTAGGACTAAACACGTACTATGAACTTGATCGTATTTCTGGTCGCTTCAAAAAACTTCAATCCAGCTCGCAGTCTCAACTCTCGGCTTATACGCTACAACCCGAACAGACAGTTGACATAATAAAAATGAGAAACCAGTTTCATTTTCTAAGCTTTTTATACGACACAGAATATGGTTCAGGAAGCTTTGTTCCAGCAGACAGGCCAGCTGAATACCGAGTTATTATTACTAACTCAGGAATAATACTGAAAGCAATATAACCATTCAGTTACGACTGTTTTCTTTTTTCTTCAGCTTTCTTTCTTCGAACTTCTTTCGGATCTGCTATTAGAGGACGATAGATTTCAACACGGTCTCGTTCTCGCAAAACTGTATCAAGGCTGGTTACCTTCGAAAAAATCCCTACCTTATTTTGAGCCAAGTCAATTTGTGGAAAACGCTCCAATACACCAGATGCTTTTATCGCATCTTCAACCGTAGCATCACTCTCCACCTCTACTTGTGCTAAAAATTGCTCTTGCGGCACAGCATATGTGACTTCAACTATCAAAAAAGTTCTCCTATGCCTTTTTAGCCTGCTCAATAAATGCAGACATCATCGATTCAGCTAAATTTTTAAATATACCATTTAATGCCATACCCATAAGTTTATTTTTAAACTTAAAATCGAGTGTAAAATTCACCCGGCAAGCATGTTCATCAAGTGATTGAAACCTCCACTCCCCTACTAGGTAATCGAAAGGACCATCGACTAACGTCAACTTAATACATTCGCCTTTAACGAGTTCATTTCGAGTAGTGAACTCATTAACATAACCTGCTTTGGATATTTGGAGTTTAGCAGTCATCTCAACCTCTGAACTCTCTATAATTCGAGCAGCACTACATCCATCGACAAAACTGGGGTATGATTCTACGTCGTTTACCACATTAAAGACTTTTTCTGCAGAAACCGGAACAAGCGCCGACTTTTCCACTTTTGGCATTGATTTTCCTCAGTTAAGAGTCTCTTTTAAGGATGATTTTATCATTTTTTTACTATCTTGCTCAGAGACTTTATGCGCATCAAAATCACCCTTATAATGCGGTTACTACATTGAGAGTATGTTATGGCGAAAAAAAAGAAAGTTCCAGACAATGTTATCGTGCAAAACAAGAAAGCACGGCACGAATATTTTATAGAAGAAACTTTTGAAGCAGGCCTTGTTTTAGAAGGTTGGGAAGTCAAAAGCTTAAGAGCTAGTAAAGTAAACTTGTCGGACAGCTATGTATTTTTAAAAGATGGAGAGGCCTGGCTACTCAGCTGCCATATCTCACCACTACAAACAGTCTCAACTCATATTACAGCTAATCCTACTCGATACCGTAAGCTATTGTTGCACAATAGAGAGTTAGCAAAACTTTTTGGCTCACAAAATAGAGACGGCTACACCATAGTAGCACTTAAGCTATACTGGAAGAAAAACCGAGTTAAGCTGGAAGTTGGTTTGGCCAAAGGGAAAAAGCTACATGATAAAAGAGCTACTGAAAAAGAACGCGAGTGGAACCGTTCTAAACAGAGAATCTTAAAAAATGCATAAAGCAGCAGAAAGACTCTGTTATCTTTTCTCATTTATCTTGCTCGCGACCGGCTGCGCGAGCATAGATCAAAGAGGCGATCCTGCTCCGGTCAGTGATGTCAATTCAAGGTTTTCCGGCGACTTAAATCTCGCTCAAGCAATTTCATCAATGGAGCGAGGTAGGCTGAACAATGTTGAAAGCTCGCTCAAACGAATATTATCATCAGACACCGATAACCGAACGGCTACACGATTACTAGAGCAGATACAGCAAACAGCGCAAGAAAGATACGGCAAAGAATTTTTTACCTACACAGTAAAAGAGGGCGAGTCGCTTGGACTGCTTGCAAAACGCTTTTTGGGGCATTCCTTGGAGTTTTGGGGACTTGCTAAATACAATGACATAGAAAACCCTCTTTCACTTAAAACTGGCCAGTCACTGAAAATCCCAAAAGCAAAAGACTTTAGTGTATCTTCACAGCAACAAAACGTTTTAAAAGTTGATAGTTCTGTCAGAGAAATAAACGCGTTGATTTCAGCTAAACAGTTTAACGAAGCGCTCGAGCGACTCGCTGTCAGCACAGAACCATCAGTATTTCAGGCTAAGCAATACAGTGTGCAAATTCAACAAGCTATCTCGGGTTTAGAGCAACAATCAGATGACATCAAAGAAAAAGAAATTATTAGTAATTTGTTGACTGACTTAATCACAAAGTCAAAAAACCCTATGTTCAAAGAGGAAGTCACTCGATGGTTAACGCGTCTGGACTTACCGAAACTAAGAAAAGAAGCCAACCAAGCACTCGCCAATAATGATTTAGATAGTGCGTACAAAGCAGCATTTGTGTTGAATTCAATGGAAACAAAAACGTTAAGCGACAATAATTTAATTGAGCAAATAAGCGAGTACTTGCATAAACGAGCCGTCGTTTACTACCGAAATCAAGAGCTAGAGCGAGCTATCCATATATGGGACAGGGTTTTAACAATTAATCCAAACCATGAACCTGCTCGCGTCTACAGGAAGCGCGCGAGCAAACTCAATAGTCAACTACAACAAATCGACTGATTTGCTAAGCTGCAACGTTAGTTGATTCGAAAATTTTGTCCGCTGATGCGGCGACAAAACCTCTGTACAAGGTATTAGTACCCGGTATATTAAACCTCTCTGCGAACTCGTAAAAACAGGTCCTAACCATCATTTTCTTATCCGCAAAGGGCCAATCAACCAAGTTAGCCATAGTGGAACTTTGTTTTAATGCGACCTGTTCGTCACCTTTAATCTCTCCACCACTTTTATTAAGAGCGAAAGACTCATCTTTCAGAAATTGATTTACTTGCTCAATCGTTTCGAAATTATTCAGGTGATTTACAGACACAGTAAAATGATTAGCTCTCAAACCAAAAGTAGCAAGCCAGGCTGCGTACTCAGAATGCTTAAGTAAGGTCTCATACTCATAAGACGATATCTTGCGCCATGGCATCATTGGCAAATCAATACCATGCTCATTTACGTTTTTATCCGCTTCTTTTATTAGCCCATCACAAATTTCCTGGACCTCTGTTGGCATTTCACTTAACAGAAGCTCACTAACAAAAATCTTTGGTGCTTCAGAATCTGACAGATCTTCAAAATGATAAGCTCTCAACTTTTTTTCTTCAAAATGATATTCATCAACGGCAGAGTAACCTTGCGAAGACAAATAGTCTTTTATATTTTCAAGACTCAAAGCTCCACGATCAAAAGTTCTGAGAGCAATGTGATCGTTAACAATTTGCTCACCTTTAGACGCAAATAGCTCATGAATTCGCTTTGCGTCAGCGGTTAGATCTAAATAATCTTCCCATAATGACTCAAGAAAAGGTTTCATACTACCTCCATAACTGCGGAACAAAACCCCGATTTGTGCAACGCATCATTTTAAAGGAAACGACATGTCCAATCAAGTGAGATGAGATTAGGCGGCTTGTTAGCCGGATTAGGAACGCATTCCATTGTTAAATCCCCCAGCTTTAAGAAGCTGGAGACTTTTCCTGTTTTGACAA
This sequence comes from Gammaproteobacteria bacterium, assembly GCA_013373375.1. Taxonomy (GTDB): domain Bacteria; phylum Pseudomonadota; class Gammaproteobacteria; order Enterobacterales; family Kangiellaceae; genus Pleionea. Next base: position 2,343 of record JABXHY010000066.1, on the reverse strand, counting down.
ACAAAAAAGCCGGTCAAAAACCGGCTTTTTTAGACATAAACGATTAAGCTTACTCTTCTGTCTCGTCAACTTCTTCGACGATATCTTCTTCTTCAACTTCTGGACGATCAACTAGTTCTACAATAGCCATTGGCGCATTGTCACCTGCTCTAAATCCAGCTTTTATAATTCGAAGATAACCACCTGGACGATCTTGATACCGCGGGCCCAGCTCGTTAAAAAGGATACCAACCGCTTCTTTTGAGCGAGTTCGTGAAAACGCAAGACGACGATTAGCGACAGAATCAGTCTTTGCCAACGTGATTAATGGCTCAGCAATTCTTCTTAGCTCTTTAGCTTTTGGAAGAGTTGTTTTGATAACTTCGTGCTTAAATAAAGAAACTGACATGTTCTTAAACATCGCTTGGCGATGAGAACTGTTTCTATTTAACTGACGTCCACTTTTACGATGACGCATGATAATTTACCTCTATTCACTGAACAGCCTGCAATAGTACTGCTCTTATATTGTTTACATTATAAAAACACTGCCTGCTTCGCAGCAGGCAGTGTTTCTTAATCTTAACTACTTTTACTTACTTATCGTCTAGCAAGCTGGCTGGAGGCCAGTTTTCTAATCGCATACCAAGCGAAAGTCCACGAGAAGCTAAAACGTCTTTAATTTCAGTAAGTGACTTCTTACCTAAATTAGGTGTTTTTAACAACTCAACTTCCGTTCGCTGAATCAAATCACCAATGTAGTGAATGTTTTCAGTTTTTAAACAGTTCGCTGAACGTACAGTTAGCTCTAAATCGTCTACTGGACGTAATAAAATCGGATCAATTTCAGGCTCCTGATTTTCAGGCTCTGACTCTTTCTCGTCTTTCAAATCAACAAAAGCTGCTAACTGCTCTTGTAGAATAGTTGCACTACGTCGGATAGCTTCTTCAGGATCAATTGTACCGTTCGTTTCGATCTCTAACACTAACTTATCCAAGTTAGTTCGCTGCTCAACACGAGCAGACTCAACTACGTAAGACACTCGTCGAATAGGCGAATAAGAAGCATCAACTTGCAATCGGCCAATTGGTGAATCTTCTTCACTGTCACGACGATTAGTTGCAGCTTCATAACCACGACCTTTAGCGACTTTTATGTTCATAGCTAAAGAGCCGTTCTTAGTTAGCGTTGCAATCTTGTGCTCAGGGTTAATTATTTCAACGCCTGCTAGACCTGCGATATCACCCGCGAGAACATCACCTTCACCACTCTTTTGCAGTGTTAGAATCGCTTCGTCTTTATCATCTAGTCGCACAGCTAAACCTTTAAGGTTCAACAAGATTTCAATCACATCTTCCTGCACACCCTCAATAGTAGTGTACTCGTGCAACACGCCGTCGATTTCTACTTCTACTACTGCTGCGCCCGGCATAGACGAAAGCAATATACGGCGCAATGAGTTGCCCAAAGTATGACCGAAACCGCGTTCGAATGGTTCTAACACCACCTTCGCGCGGTTATCGCTTACTTGTTCAACTTTTATTTGCCGTGGTGTCAAAAATTCGTTGACATTACCCATACAAATCCTGTCCTCTTTAAAGAATTAGGCTTTACTTGGAGTACAGCTCCACAATCAGATTTTCGTTGATCTCAGTAGGAAGATCTGAACGCTCAGGAACACTCTTAAAAGTGCCTTCCATTTTACTTTCGTCAACTTCAACCCAGGTAGGCTTGTCGCGTTGTGAAGCTAACTCGAGAGCAGCTTTAATACGAGCCTGTCCTTTCGACTTTTCACGAATAGTGATGACGTCGTCGGGTTTAACTTGGTAAGAAGGGATGTTAACAACAATCCCATTAACCATAAGCGACTTGTGGCTAACCAGCTGACGTGCTTCTGCACGAGTTGCCCCAAATCCCATACGATATACAACATTATCCAAGCGAGATTCTAATAGTTGTAACAAGTTTTCACCTGTCGCACCTTTAAGACGCGCAGCATGCTTGTAATAATTGCGGAATTGCTTTTCTAGAACGCCGTATATACGACGAACTTTCTGCTTTTCACGCAATTGAACACCATAGTCAGACAAACGTGGTCGTTTAGAACCATGCTGACCTGGTGTTTGATCAATCTTACATTTACTTTCAATAGCTCTCACGCCGCTTTTCAGCATCAAATCTGTGCCTTCACGACGTGATAGTTTTAACTTTGGACCACGATACTTAGCCATAATGAGTCTCCGTTAATTTTACACGCGTCGCTTTTTAGGCGGACGACAACCGTTGTGAGGAATTGGTGTAACATCAGTGATGTTAGTGATCTTGAATCCAGCCGCGCCAAAAGCTCGTACAGCTGACTCGCG
>JABXHY010000018.1 GCA_013373375.1 Gammaproteobacteria bacterium | reverse complement strand
GCAGTGAAACGGCAGAACTTACGACGACGGAAAAAACGAGACATGTTCAATTCCTCCTAGTTACTCAGCTGCAGCTTCTGCAGTTTCTTCAGTTTCAGTAGATTCCTTAGCAGGAGCAGCAGAACGCTCAGAACTTTCTTCTTTTGCTAGAGGAGAGGCGTCGGTTACAGGACCTTTACGACGGATCGTCATGTGACGAAGAACCGCGTCGTTGAAACGGAAAATATTCTCGATTTCTTCAACTGCAGCAAAATCACACTCGATGTTCATTAATACATAGTGTGCTTTGTGCACGTTTTCGATGGCGTAAGCTAGTTGGCGACGACCCCAGTCTTCAAGACGGTGTACTTTGCCTTCCGCTTCAGTAACGATATTGGTGTACTTTTCGATCATTGCTGGTACTTGGTCGCTTTGATCAGGGTGCACCATGAATACGATTTCGTAATGATTCATTAATAGCTCCTTTTGGATTCCAGCCGCTGTGTCCTGCATGAATGATATGACTTGCACAACAGCAAGGAGTAAACCAAATTGTCAACGTTTGGCCGGCCCTCCGACCAAATCGAGCGCGCGATTATACGCGCCCACTGGTCACAAAGCAAGCGAGAGCCCAGCTGATAGTCTAGCTGTCAGGCTTCTGTTCTGGTTGGCTTGAAATGGCATTGGATTTAGCTGTCGACTTAAAAAAGCCTTCTTTTGCTAATACTGCCCATGCCCACTTAACCCAGCGCACCAGCATAAATGCCAACCACAAAGCCCAAACCAGCATCAGCAACTTATAGCACCATGTCGGGAGGGAGATAACCGAGATATCTGGCAATAGTCCAGCCGCCTGATCCGCGTACCAATTCAAAACATAACCGCTAGACTGATTTCCCTGAATGCCCATGTCAGGCCGACTCAATAAACTGAATGGAATAGTTATCAGTAATATTAATAGTATGAGCCCACTAAACAGTGACAAGAATACCTTAACAACATTGTAAGTGGTTTCACCAAGTTGAGAGCTCTTTCTATGATGAAGTTCCAGAGCGATTAACCAGGCAGAAAATACCACGAGTAACCACCAGCTCTGCATACTCAAACCCAACCCTAAAATTAACCAATGACTGGCAGGAATTGGCAGCACCTTGGTTCGCCACAGGATCACCGCCAACAATAAGAAAGCCAGTAGTTCTCCCCAATAAATGATTGCAGGTCCTATCGTCGGTCCACTTGCCCAGATAACCCAGCGATCGCGAGGAACTTGCCAATGAACCCCAACATTACTTGAAGGTGCTTTAATATCGATGGTTGGTGCTGAAGAAAAAACACCTATCGGCTCCGACTGCACCCACTGCAACTCAATTTTGTGAGAGCCGGGTAAGGTGGTGTAGTCAATCGCGCCATCTTGAATTTGTAAAAATGCGTTCTGCCCATCAATTTTCGCGACTAACTGCTCTCCCTCTCCAATCTGTATAGTCGATTGACCTCCACGAGAACTTCGATAGTTAAGCTCGAGGTTAATGGTTCGCTGAAACAGACCTGGCACAATATTCAAATCAACTTTATCGAATGCCAAACTCGCTCCTTCAATCGATTTTGGCGACTGAATATTTAATTGCAAACTTTCGCCAGCTCTTGGCAAGTAACGAAAGGACCAGATATCGTTTGGATAAAAAGACTCTGGCCATACCGGGTTTAACCCATCCGCTTCTACCCGCCATTGGTGAGCCACCGTAAAACGCCACTCTTCGACAATGTCTTCTCTTTTAGTCCCCTCGAGCTGCAGCTTAGACTGCTGAGCCATACTCGATCCCAAACTCACTTGAGATTCCCCCCGAGGAATTTGAATCGAAACTTCGCCCTCTTTAATTTGAGCGTTACTGGAAAATGACCGTTCAAAAGGTAAAAGGGGAATTTTTAAGTTTATTTCGCCGCTCTGAGGAGCAATCCGTTGCACCGAAGTTTCGACTCGCCATTGAGTGTCAAACCAAAGATGTCGAATAACTTTAACCAATGGACGAATATTGGCGGCTTTTGATTCACCAGAACTGTCATCTGATGGTTGCAAGCGAGCGATGGCTTCTGGCTTTTTGATTAACACCATTTGCTGGCCCAGCAGAACACCATTACGAGCCCCTTCCATATTCCATATGGTCGATAAATTTTGAATATTAAACGGCTTAACCGGAAAGTTAAGTACTAAGTTACTTCGGTTAGATACCACGCCTTGTAAAGTAACTTTTTGCCGGCCTTTGCTAATAAAAAGCCAATCATTATTATCTTTATGGGCAATCCAGTTATAAGGCACATCATTTAACTTAACATTGGTGAGCGACCAATTGTCAGATTTCGGTAACGCAAAAGCGACAGCTTCCATAGCATCCACTCGCATTTCCAAGGTTAAGGTTTCTTGTTGTAGATCCTGTTCACTTAAAATTCTTAATCCCGAAATATTAACGCAACTGGGAAAGCATTCAGGAGGCTGATGCAGCCATTGTTTCAATTCTGTTAATACTTCCTTTGAAGGAACTTCAGCATGACCCGATTGAGGTTGCAATGGCACATAAAGAAAGACCGCTAAAGGCAATACCGATGCCCACTTAGCTTTTTTGAGTTTGTCACCGAACGCTTGCTTTGCTAACACACCGATACTGATAAACAATCCTAAAAGCATAATCACTCGCCAGATATTCATCACCAAAGGCGTTGCTATCCAAAGTCTCGTTGTTTGTTGCTCGCTGACACGTGCATTCCAGGCGAGTCGATACTCATTCCAACTCCATGACGGAATACCACTGCCGGTTTGAATTACGGTGTTGTCATTGTATTTTTGCATTAAGTCGGACTGTCGAATGCGGCTGCCTGTCACTGCCATTTTTTCAGAGCGACTTGGCGAAGATTTTTGCTCGTACATGACATCAGATTCTGCTGCTTCTGACATTAAAACTGCGGTTGAATCATCGCTAAACCTATTAAACGATTGCTGTTTGTATGGAGAGTAATGCTCAAGCTGAGGATGAATTAACGTTCGAATTTGGTTAATGGTAAAGAGACCTAGAAATAAGGTTAATAGTCCAATCGACAGATAAAAATAACCGGCTTTAAAGGCTGACAGTATTCGACTTTTTACACCAATGTTCTGATAAAGAATAAATGCAAAAACGGCATTACAAAATGAAACTAATGGCGCCCCGGATTCATGAAACATCAAAATTAATGTTAGCAGCACTACTGCGGCCAGTTTTCGTGAGCCATATTGAAAACATACGGCAACAACAATTAACAGCCAAAACACATTCCATAGATTCCACTTGCTAAACCATCCGTTATCAGACTCTGCTCCACTGGCGATTAGTAGACGATAAGCTGGCGGTAAATTTAAATTCCAGGTCACTTGTTCAAAGCCACTTAACCACCCGTTAACTGGCAATGAGCCTTCATTAGCAATAGTTCCACCTGCCGTAACCTGTACATTCGGCAAGCGCAACTCCAAACCCGTTTGCTCAGGTTGCAATTGAGTTACTAATAAAGACTCTCCCTGTTCTTCACCTCGAGCTAATCGGAAAGGTTCCTGCATGTCCAATCGCCAATCTTTTCTTATTTGCCCATTAATCGAATCTTCAAACGTCCATTCACTTCCATCGAAATCCAGCCACAACCTTCGAGTAAGTGTTAGTTGATTTGATTGACTGCTTAAAACATCGCGCAGTTTTTCAGTTAACGTTGCTGTTTTTTCTTTGTCATAAACAAAACTCGGAAATGCTCTCCATGCCTGAGGAACATCGACTGTTCCAGGATCAACTATCGGTAACCCATTGAGCGTCGCAATTCTAATTTTGGTGTTATCATCAAAACTCCAAATTTCCTGCGTTGGCCAAACTCCTTGTTGATTATTAACCGCAAGTTGACTTGTACCTGCTGGTGCGACTGAGCGCACTAAAACATCCCAAATACCAGGTCGAACCGTAACAATATAGTCGCCACTTTCGTTTATAAAAGACGGAAGCTCAGAGGTTATACCTACCGGGAAAAATCCCTTGAGCAAAATTGCCCCTAAGTTAACTTGCCTTGGTGCTCCCGAAACATCGAGCCGAATTTTTAATTCTGATTCAATTGGATGAGCGTCTCGAATAAGTCTGAAACTGGTCACTTCCAGTTCATTAATGGATTGCTCCTGCGATGTTTCAGCTAACATCACCTTGTCTTGATTAAACTCAGGAAAATTAATCGTGTTACCATTTAATGTTAACGAAAAATACTGACTAATTTTGGGAATTCGAACTGACTCGGGTTGCATATTCCAACGCCAATAGCCAATAACTTTTGCAGTACCTTTTTCTAACCAAACGTGAGGGATATCGTTGCGACTAAAAATCATCGACGACTTTCCATTAACAGTCACTAACTGAGGCCAGGTTTCTGTATTCCCTGGTAGCGGCACCCAAGAGTCCTTATAAACTCGCCAGTTTTGTTCGAACTCTCCTCTGGTACGACTTAATTTTAAATTTAGCTTACCCGGCCAAGCGCAAATGCGGTGTTTGCTCTCGAGCGGCGAACCACCATCAGTAACCGGACAGTCAAGAAAATCGAGATCTTTATTAATCCAACTTACCCAAGGCTTCAGCTCGGCAGGAACTGCTTTATTGCCTTCCGCCGCTATCACATGCCCAATTGAAGTAACAAATACCGTCAAATAAATGGAAAAAGTAGACAGTAAAAGGAATGTCTTCTTGACGGTGTAAACAGTCGCATTGTTAGCCATAAATACTCCCTCAAAATTAACGACCGTGAAACTGCTTAATACTCACAATCAAAACGATTTATTAATGTTATTCAACTTGCAATTGAACTAGTGTCGAGACTTTTAATCCGTCAAGTTGAATATATTAAGATTCATCACGACTGAGAAAGTTCTCGCTGCCGCATCATCTCAAATAAGCAAATACCTGTCGCAACCGAAACATTTAAGCTCGAGACACTGCCTTTCATAGGTATCTTGATCAGCTGATCGCAGTTTTCTCGAGTAAGCCGTCTCATTCCTTTTCCTTCAGCTCCCATAACTAACGCTAAACTGCCTGAAAATTGCGACTCAAATAAAGTTTGTTCTGCTTCACCTGCAGTGCCAATAATCCATACGCCAAGCTCCTGTAATGTTTTAAGTGCTCGTACCAAATTAGTGACAGCGTAAAAAGGTACTGTTTCAGCCGCACCACAGGCAACTTTTCTCACCGTCGAGTTAAGCCCGACAGACTTGTCTTTAGGCACAACTACTGCGTCAACACCTGCCGCATCTGCATTTCGAAAACACGCACCTAGGTTATGAGGATCAGTCACTCCGTCTAAAATAAGTAAGGTTATATCACCTGATTTATTTTCCACCAGATCGTATAAGTCATACTCCGATAAAACGGTACTGCCTGTTTGAGATAACTCAGCGATAATGCCTTGATGGTTCTCGTCGGTCATATCATCAAGTTTCGATTTATCCCAACGTACAACAGGAATTCGATGCTTAGCGGCTAAGCTTATTAATCGCTGAGCTTTTGCATCTTGCCTGTTGGCTTGCAAATAAATTTTATTGATTTGGTCAGCGCTTTTTTTTAACAGTAGATCAACTGCGTGAATTCCAATAACTAACTTGTCGGACATAATATTTCACCTGAATAAACTCTCATAACCAAACACTCAGCTTTTTTTATTGCGAGTTTTCTTGCCTGGCTTTTTATTTTTTTTCTTAGATGTGCTCTGCTTCTTGCTTTTACCAGAAGGACGTTCGGGCTTATCAGATTTTTTCTTACCTTGCGAACCTTTACCCGACCCACTTTTTGAAAATCCCTTTTTACTCTTTTGTGCAGCTGTTTTTGCACGTCCGTATAATTTTTCTCTTTCCGATAGGGGTGCTACTTTTTGTGTTTGCTTTGAGTTGATTAGCTCAAAGTCAATTTTACGATCTTCTAAATCCACCGCCGAGACTTCAATAACAACCTGGTCACCCAAACTGTAAGCAACACCTGTTTTCTCGCCCACCATTCGCTGTTTCGCCTGGTCATAGTTAAAATAATCGCGCCCAAGAGAAGTAACATGAACTAATCCATCAATATGAAACTCAGGTAGTCTGACAAATAATCCAAAGTTAGTTACGGCAACAATTTCGCCCTCGTACTGCTGACCTATATGACTAGACATAAATTCGCACTTCAACCAATCAACAACTTCTCTTGTGGCCATGTCTGCGTTACGTTCTGTTGCCGAGCATTGTTCTCCAAACTGTGTCAGTTGCTCTGTTGAGTAACTGACCGCTCCAGAATAATCCTGCTCGCCACCTTGCTGTTTTAATACCGACTTAATAACACGATGGACTAATAAATCAGGATAACGTCGAATCGGCGACGTGAAGTGAGTGTATGCCTGAAACGCTAATCCAAAGTGTCCAATATTATCAGGCGCGTACACCGCTTGACTCATAGAGCGTAATAACATCATTTGAATATTTTCCGCATCTGGACGTTCTGAAACGCTGCTTAATAATTCTGCATAATCACCTGGAGCAGGTGTGTCACCGCCAAATAAAAACAGACCAAGACTCGAGAGGAATGTCCGTAAATCTTCAAGCTTTTTCTCACTTGGTCCTTCGTGAATACGAAACATACCAGGAACTTTGTGCTTCAAGAAAAAACGAGCTGCTGCGACATTGGCACAAATCATACATTCTTCGATCAAACGATGCGCATCGTTTCTAATAACAGGAACGACTCGATCGATTTTACGATCTTCATTAAAAACGATTTGCGTCTCTACCGTTTCGAATTCTATCGCGCCTCGCTTACCACGCTCTTTCGCACGAACCTGATATAAGGAGTATAAATTTTCCAAGTGAGGAATTAATTCTTTGTACTCTGATCTTAATTGTTCATCGCCTTGAAGGATTGACCACACCTTATTGTAAGTTAACCGAGCTTTAGAGTGCATAACCGCTGGATAAAACTGATATCCGCTAATTTTACCCTTTGCACTTATAGTGACCTCTGCCACCATGCACAGGCGATCGACATGAGGATTTAATGAACAAAGTCCATTGGAGATTTGTTCTGGCAACATAGGTACAACATATTCTGGAAAGTAAACTGAATTACCACGTAAGGTTGCTTCGTCATCAAGTGCGCTGCCAGGTTGAACATAATGTGACACATCGGCTATCGCGACCCAAAGGCGCCAGCCTCCGCTTTCTTTCCACTCGCAATAAACAGCGTCATCGAAATCTCGAGCGTCTTCACCATCAATAGTGACTAAAGGCAAATGGCGAAGATCAACACGGTTTTGTTTATCTTTCTCCGCAACTTCTGGCGACAGTCGCTGAACTTCATTTTGCACTGCATCTGGCCAGTCACGCCGAATACCGTAATTGTGTATCGCAATATCAATTTCCATTCCCGGAGCTAAATACTCACCAAGAATTTGAACCACAGCTCCGATGGGCTGGGTTTTATCGGTGGGTCTTCCGGTAATTCGCGCTACGACAATTTGACCTTCAACCGCCCCAGCAGATTGACCTGGAGAAATGAGAATGTCTTGAGTAAACCTTTGGTCATTTGGTTTAACAAATGCTATTCCACTCTCTTCGAAGAAACGTCCGACCATTTGAACAGGCTCTTCCGAATCCAGCACTTCAACGATTTTTGCTTCTACTCGCCCACGATTATCATATCCTTTGGGTCGACATACGACCTTCTCGCCATGAAATACTTTACGCATTTCCCTTGCCGAGACATACCAATCATCACCGCCCGATTCCGGAGTAAAAAAGCCAAAGCCATCTTTGTGCGCAATGATCGCGCCTTTGGTAAGCGAGAGCTTTGCAACAGGACCGTAACCGCCTTTTCGGTTACGAATCACCTGGCCATCCCTTTCCATTGCTTTTAGTCGTCGACTAAGGGCAATTAAGTCCGACTCTTCCTCTAACCCTAAGCCTTCCATTATCTCTGGAAATCGAGCAGGGCCAGGGTGTGATTGCAAAAACTCAATTATAAATTCGCGACTTGGGATTGGATTTTCGTATTTTGCAGCTTCTCGCTGGAAGTGAGGATCGGTAAGTTCTGTGGTGTCAGATGACGTTTTCTTATTTTTTTTCGACATACGTATTTAATAACTCCTTTAGTCATCTTAGTGTACATAATAATTATGAAAAACAGAATCAAACCTGAAAAATCAATGTTAACTATCTCCGATACATTCCGAATAGAAATTGACAGAAATCTCGTTTTTACCACTTTTGTCGGAAATTAATTTGACTTTGAGCAATTTCCGATTATGTTGAAAGAGGGACTTAATGAAAGGAGAGTAAAATGAAAAAAGTTATTTTTGGCGCGATTGTACTTATGGGATCAACCTCATTGATGGCTGAAAGCGGTCCAGGATGTGGTTTAGGAGCTCAGGTTTTCAAAGGTAAAAGTGGTACTGTCTCTCACGTGTTAGCAGCGACAACCAACGGCACTTCTGGTAACCAAACATTCGGTATGACCACTGGTACACTCGGTTGTGATACTAGCAAGACCATTCAAGTAGCTACACTTTATATGGACTCTAACATTGATAAAGTTGCCTCCGACATCTCTCGTGGTGATGGCGAAGCACTTAATGCATTGGCAGAGTTAATGGGTGTAAAGTCGGAAGACAAAGCACACTTCAACGCTTTATTAAAAGAAAACTTTACTCTCGTATTCACTTCTGATGAAACAACTTCTAGTGAAGCGATGCAAAATATCGTAAAACTAATGGAGCAAGATGAAACCCTACAGCCTTATGTCGCTTAATCGGTTCTAATCTACTTCAATCAAAAGGGGCTTGACCGCCCCTTTTTAGATCTTAATAATCATACTACCTGCCATTACCCAGAATAAAAACAACAATAGGCTACAATGCGATTTATTTTACTGGTTTATTTTTGTACAGTTTTTTCCAGCCAAGCTGACCTGCTTATTGAGTCTAAAAATCTTTCTAGTCTGGCAACTGACCAACAATGGCTTTCGTTACTGCACATCACTGAAGTTGGACAAGAAAGTGAAATAGACGATCCAAAATTTTTTTTATCAAATACCTCAAGCGCAAAAGAAGAACTACTTGCAACTATTCAGCAATTACAAAGTTATCCAGAATTGCGCTGCAAATTTCCAGCTCGCTACGAATGGTTATCAGAAAAGCTTAACTGGACCTTTCAACCTTTAAATCCCCAAAATTGCCCCGAACTTTTTGAGTGGTATCAACAGCTCGACACTCATAAAGCAAGCTTAATATTTCCTACCGCTTACATGAATAGTCCATCATCAATGTTCGGGCATTTATTCTTAAGACTTGATGCCGATAAAACAGCAAATGATCTGTTGGCATTTAGCGTCAATTACGGCGCGAATGTCGATAACGATGACAGCTCTCTCACTTACATATACAAAGGATTGTTTGGTGGCTATCCGGGAACTTACACGATTGTGCCCTACTATGAAAAAGTAAATGAGTATAACGATATTGAGCACCGTGATATTTGGGAGTACCCATTAAAGTTGGATGATGCACAGTTACGTCGGCTTTTGCTTCATTTATGGGAATTACAAAATGTCGAAATTGATTACTATTTTATTGATGAAAATTGCGCCTATCGAATTTTGAGTCTCCTTGCCGTCGCATACCCAAACTTAAATCTAATGAAAGATTTTCAAACTCGAGCAATACCTGCAGATGTTTTAAAAGCCAGCGTTAAGCACCATTTAGTTGAAGCGCCCAACTACAGACCATCCTTGTCGACTCAACTCCTTAGTCAATATTCTAAGCTAAATGAAATTGAGCAAGCCTGGACTCTAAAGATTACCAGTGATAACTCTGAACTTGAGTCAAACGATTTTTTAAGGCTACCTGAGCTTTCAAGAGCCAAAGTATATGAGACCTTAAATCTATGGTTAAGATATGAACTTTCTGATGCTGGCGAAAATACAAGTGAAGCTTCTCTTGGTTACCGATTATTACGAGCCAGGAGCCAGCTAAATGTTCAAACACTAGCAGATAATCACGCTGCATACCTACCTCCAGACTTAGGTCATGATGCCTATCGTTTTGGAGTAGGCTATCAGCATCAAGCCAATCAAAACACTTTACTTTTTAGTACACGATTTGCATACCATGACTTAATCGATTCAACAGAAGGTTATTTGTCTGGTGCACAAATTGAGTTTTTTAATATTGAGTTGAGTGTCGCCAATACAACCAGAGTCAATCTTGCCAATATTTTATCGTTAAAGTCATTATCGCCTCAGAACGACCTAATGAGTCCATTGTCTTGGAGTTTCGATTTAGCAGGTGAGCGCTTTTTCCGCAGCGAAGACACGAGTGTCTTTGGGCAATATATTGCTGGGAAAGTGGGCACTACTTTTGGTAATGATGATAATATGTTTTACAGTCTAATTGGTTTGAAGTTTTTGAATTTCAGTCATGAAAGAGATCAACCGGGGACATTAGCAACCTTTAATTTCGGTTGGCGAACTGAAGTCAACTCAGGTCAATTTTTATTGAATTTAGAACACGGTTACGATATCGATGCGTCAAATATCGAATTATCAAAAATCAACGTTGGCTATCAATTCAACTGGACTAATCAGTCAGCGATACGCTTTGAAGGCTCGAGAAAAGCGTTCAACGACTTTTACAACTCAGAAGTAAAGTTAAGTTACTTGTTTTACTTATGAATCTAAAATCAATCATACGATTTTCTTTTATTTTATTGGCTTGTTTATTAAGTGGCTGCACTCATCTATTTTTTCAGCCTCAAAAAGAGCTCATCACTGATCCTGGGCAGTTCCGAATTGACTACCAAGATTTACATGTTCAAAGCACTGACAATGTTCAGTTACATGGCTGGCTTCTTTCTCCACAAAAAGAAATCGTCGGTACTATTATTTTTTATCATGGTAATGCAGAGAATATATCAACTCATTTCAGAAACGTCGTTTGGTTACTCAATGAAGGCTATCAGGTTGTTGCTTTTGACTATCAGGGCTATGGTCATTCAGAAGGTGTTCCTTATGTGGAGGGAGCATTAAACGATATTTTAACAACATCACAATTCGTCGTTAACAATCTTGCGAAAGATAAGCCCATATTTGTTTTTGGCCAAAGTCTTGGTGCAGCATTATCGATTACGGCGTTTGCAAATGCACCAGAACTATCTCAAAGAATAAAAGGCTTTATATTTGAAGCGAGTTTTGCCAGTTACCAACAAATAGCACAAGAGCAATTGGCAAAATTTTGGCTCACCTGGCCATTGCAATATCCTCTATCCTGGTTTGCAAGTTCGGACTACGATCCAGAAAAGCATATCGCCAATATTAAACAACCCATATTGCTTTTACACAGTCAGAACGATCAGGTCACACCCTTTCACCACGCTATTCAACTACAAAGAAAAGTAGCCCATCAACTAGAGTTTATGACATTGATAGAACCCCATATCGGTAGTTCTCATTCGACTTGTTACCGACAAACCATCATCAGCTTTTTGGAAGAATCGACTAATCCTAATCAGTCTTAGTTGAAAATCAAATAAAGTTATCCCTGTTTGCATTTTATCTGTAGTGTTGTATTCTTCATCTCGCCTATGGACTATAGGCTTTTCATACAATAACGGAGTACATTTTATGAACAAAAAATTAATTGCATTATCAGTAGCGGGACTTCTTTCTACTTCAGTATTCGCAGATAACTATGCTGGTGTCAGCTATAAAATGGTTGAAATTGAGGCAGGCAGTTCTTCTGTTGAGCCTTCAGCATTAGAAGGTAAATACGGAAGTTTCTTGACGAATAATTTCGCACTAGAAGGTCGTCTTGGTTTTGGAATCGCTGATGATGAAGGCGTAGATATCGATTCACTTTTGGGTGTTTTTGGTGCTTTTCACTTTATGCCAAAAGAAAAGTTTAGCCCATACGCGTTGATTGGTTATTCACGTGGCGAAATATCTGCTGGAAGTTTTTCTGATTCAGAAACCGACATTTCTTTTGGTTTCGGTGCTGATATCGCAGTTAATGGCGATGGTGCATTTAATGTTGAATATGTTCAGTATCTCGACAAAGATGGCGTGACTATCTCTGCATTGAGTGCTGGCTACGTTTGGAATTTCTAATTACTCCAAATGTAAGTTAAGGCTTATGTCATCCATGACATAAGCCTATGGGCAGCCCTCTTATTCCGTTACACTTGGAATATATAAAGGCTGCCTTCAATAACCACCAAGTAAAGCGTTTACTTTTCTTTCCAAGCGCTCGATTTGTCGCTCATATTGATTGATTTCAAAATCTTTTTCTTCAACCAATTGTTCTAACCTTCTATTTTGCTCTAATAACTCACGTCTCAATTGCGGAGAGGTATTATCTGAGACAATAATTCGTTCGTTATCTTCAATTTCTTTTAATAAACTATCGTGCTCAGATATTAAATCGTTACGTTCTCTCTCAAATTGTTTAATGTCTCTCTCTATCACATATATCTCTTGGCCTTGTCGGTAAGAAGAAAGAAAAGCAGGCTCCAAATCAGCAGGACAGATTCCGTTATATTGAGTACCTCGTCGTCCAAGGTCAAATCCTTGGTTGGGTACACAGTAATTTCGAATACCTTCTTTATGACCAGCTAAATACTGCTGAAGATTAGGTGCTACACCATACTCGGCGCAGGCTTCACGATGATCGCTAATTCTGCCAGATGCATAGCCTCTTGCTCCATCTGAAAAACCGATAGTTCGCCAATCGGCTGCTCGACATTCTTCTTTTGAGAGAGTGGCACAACTTTGTAACCCAAGCAGTGATACTACAATCACTAAAATCTGAGCTTTGTATCGCATTAAATTGCCTCTTAATAATGTTTTAATCTGAATACCATCTAAAGATACCACTTTTTTAATGAATGTTTCTAATGATACAGTAGCGAAAAAATCGTCTGAAAATATATGAAAAAGAAAATTGGACTTGCTTTAGGAAGCGGCGCGGCACGAGGTCTTTGTCATTTTGGCGTAATTAAAGCACTTAAAGAGCAAGATATTCAGCCAGAAGTGATATGTGGAAGCTCTGTTGGAGCTCTGATTGGTGCTGCATACGTAACTGGACACTTAAAAGCCCTTGAGCGGTGGTTTCAAGAACAAACCACACGCAAGTTTATAGGGCATCTTGATATTAACTTTTTTGCCAGCGGAGGAATTGCCGATGGTGAACAGTTTATTCATTTTCTCAAAACTGAATTTGGCGATTACCGAATTCAAGACCTGCCTATTCCTTATGCCGCAGTAGCTTGTGATATGAACTCAGGCAAAGAAGTTTGGTTAACAGAAGGCTCTATCTGGGATGCCGTGCGCGCGTCTGGAGCTTACCCCGGGTTACTAACACCAGTGAAGCGAGAAGAACAGTGGTTAATTGATGGCGGATTAGTCAACCCTGTGCCTGTCACTGTTTGCAGAGCGCTTGGTGCAACTCATGTAATAGGCGTTAATTTAAACCACGACCTTTTAGTGCCAAGACCTGAGAAACCAAAAGATAAAAAGCCATTAATTAATCTTGAAAATACAGTGTTGGGTAAAGCTGGAGGACGAATTAAACAGGCAATCAATGAACGGTTTTCGTTCAATACTCGCCCAAAAGAAAATACACCCGGTATTTTCGATGTCATATCTTGTACCGTTAATATAATGCAAGATCGAATTACTCGTAGCCGACTGGCTGGCGACCCTGCGGATGTCATTTTCAATCCTAGACTCGCCCATATTGGTTTTCTTGAACTCGAGAAATCAGATGAGATCATTCAAGAAGGCACCGATTGCGTCACTCGAAATATTGAGCAGTTACAGCATTTGGACTGAGTTTGGTCGCATCAACAGATTAGAGCCTAAGTCGAATTACATCTAAACACTATTGATATTCACGCGGTACTTTAAGTTACACAGAGCCAGAAAAGGTGTAAAATTGTCTTATGAAAATATTTGTAGCTATCCTATTAGGCAGTTTAATGTTCCCCTTTCAGGCTAATGCTGAAAGTGAGGACTTAGATGTTGAAGGCACATGGTGTGGTCAATGGGACAATATTTATAAAGTTTGCTTTTCTATTGAACAGAAAGACCAAGGTTTTAGAGCACTTTATGAATGGGAAGAGCAAATTGGCAGGAGCATGCAGAAAAAGCAGCTCAAAGGGATCCGAATGAATGATAATACGATTAATTTTGAGAATAAAATTATCGTGTTTGATTTAACAAACCCAAACAAAGCGACAGGCTTTGGTATTTTCGAACAGTACTCTCGCACAGCCAAACTTGTACGCAAGAACAATTAGCTTGAACTTTAGCTATTGTTCACTGTCTTTTAGTTCAAACTATTGTCGTACTTCAAACTATGTACTTCAAATTAACATATTTCAAACTAAGTCTTGGGATAATTCGTAGCTCCAGATTGTATACCTAACATCGTATTGAATGGTTGATGAGATCAAAGTGAAGTTGGTCGATTATTGTCATAACTCAAAAGTTCCACTAATACCTTATATGGCTGAGGCATTTAATACCTCTATCTGGCCTAAACTCATTCTATTGAGCACAGCTTTGATTTTTAATACCTCAGTAATGTCGGAGCAAAACTCAGATGAGCCAACAATAATTAATAATGATCTTGAGAAATCAAGATCAAGTCAAAAAAAATCGTCGGTCGAACAAAATTTACAAGGAACCCCGATCACCATTACAGGAGTTGAAGATGCTGTATTACAAAATATCGCAGCTCATTTAGAGATCAGTGATAACAAGGTTCCATTGTCTGTTTTAGGCTTCCCCCGCTCGAACGAATACATTCTCAGGAAAACAAGACAAGCGTTGCAAGCTTTAGGATACTACGAACCAGAGCTCTCATTATCAGGCGATCATCAAAGCTGGACACTTAACATTGACCCTGGCAACAAACTTAGCTGGAAACAGATATCCATTAAGATTACACCTGAAGACCAAGTGTCTACGGAATTGAAACAATTACTGAATCAATCATCAATAAAAACTGGAGCCACGGTAAATCATGGCGAATATCAGAACTTAAAGCGAAACCTTGCTTCCACTGCTAACCAATCAGGATTTCTTGACGCTGAATTTATCACCTCAAAACTTATTGTTTTACCCAATTTTACTGGCGCTAACATTGAATGGGAGCTTCAATTAGGTGAACGTTATAAGGTAAAAGATGTTCAGTTTACAGATTCAGATTTATCTCCAGAAGTATTACAAAAATACCTCCGTGTACACGAAGGTGATTATTACAGCACTAACGCCTTAGTTAAAACTCAGCAACAACTCAATCGATCAGAGTATTTTTCTTCCGTTAATGTTGAGCAAACCATCGATCATTCAAAAAAAGAAGTCAGTATCGTAATCGACACAAGGTTAAAAGAAAAATATCAGTTCAAATCTACATTAGGTTACGGCACAGACTCTGGCGGTAAGATTGGCGTAGAGTGGCAAGATCGATTAGTGAATGATGCTGGTCATCGATACACCATTTCAGCCGATGCTAGTAAAATCGATCGCGGTGTCGACTTTATTTACCACATTCCATTGAGCACTGTTGGTAGCTTTTGGCTTAACCGCGCATCTTACCGAATTGAAGATGAAAAAATTGCGACAAGTAAAATAAGCACGTTAGAAAGTCGTTGGATAATTAAACAAAATGACTTTTGGTTTCATCAATTTTCTTTAGTACTTGCAACAGAAGAAGTATCCAAAAACGAGAGTATAGAAAATTACCTCGAGTACTTAGTGCCCAGTTGGCAAGTCGACTATTACAGTACAGAAGAACCTTTTAGTGCAGAAAAAGGTTTTCACTGGCAGTCAATTTTAAGACTCAGCAATGAAACCATCAGTGACCCAGACTTGCCGTTTATTCAGTGGGAACAAAAGCTAAAGTGGGTGCATGCATTTAATGACGAATGGCGATTTTTGAGTCGAACAAATATTGGCTTTACCGATATGGATGAAGAGCTGTTTATTAGTAATATGCCAACTAACTATCGTTTTTTTGCTGGTGGTGATACTTCAGTTAGAGGATATCGCTACCAGTCGCTAGCGCCTCTCGACAGTAATGGAGAGCTTATCGGGGGCCAATATTTATTAACTCAAACAGCTGAAGTTGATTGGCAGTTTGCTAAAAGCTGGCGTTGGGCTTGGTTTGTAGATGCTGGAGATGCATTTAATGAAAGCTCCAATAAAAAGCTAAAGCGTTCAGTGGGTACTGGAGTCCGATGGGTAACCCCAGTTGGTTCAATTCGAGTAGATCTTGCTAAAGCGCTTGACCTTAAAAAAGAGTGGCGTTGGCATATTACGATTGGGCCGGACTTATGATGCGCTTTATTAAAAAAGCTTTGCTTGGCCTTTTAATATTTTTCATATTCCTGTCGATTGCCTTTGGGTGGCTGTATAACAGTCAATCTGGCTTACAGCTATTGTTAGGTATTGCTCGTCCGTATTTACCAACTGAGTTAAACATTGAAAATGTCACTGGTTCACTGTCAACAAGTATTGAGTTTCAGAATTTTAGATTTAGTAATTCATCAATAGACATTAAAGCAGAACAAGGTGTCATAAGTTGTCATTGGTTAGAGTTTATTTTTCAACACTACCGTTGTCGGGTGGTTAATATCCCAAATCTACAAGTAACGACCGTATCATCTGAGCTAGAAGAAGACCCCGTTTCTTTCGAAACCCTGCCTCAGCTTTCTGATTTCACTTTAGATTTGATCGCTAGACTTGATAATTTAGCAATAAAAAAACTTACCCTTAATCAAGTTTCTGTTGGCAAAGCTCAAACACAAACCGTAATCGAAAATATTTCCGTTCAGCAGTTAAAATGGCAGAATAACAAAGCGCAGTTAGGTAATTTGAGTTTGGAGACTCAGGGTAATCAGTTATCGTTGAAAGGCCAATTGTCACCGCAAAATAATTGGCCTGGTAAGCTGGAAATGAATTTCGCTTCAGAACAACATCAAGCGAATTTAGTCTTAAATGGAAGCTTATTATATGAAACAGCAATAAGTGGTCATTATGATGGCCTAATTAAAACAGAGTTAAACGCAACCTTACTGTTTCGAAATGGTAAACCACTAGTTAACGCTGAACTTAATGCAGAACAACAAACTTTGGATCATTTAGTTCAAGAACTGAGTGTTCAGAAAGTACAACTTCCGATTACCCTTGACTGGCCAAAACTTACTAGTGAGTTATCTGGCAAAATCAGGTATCAAGACGAAATAATAGAATTAAAGCAGGATTTATCGATTGAATCGATTTTAAACTGGGGTCAGTCAACAACAGGGGCTTTCCTGGTCAAAGGTGCGATTAAACGCAATACTTTATTGGAACAAATGACACAAGCGAACAGCGCAAAAATAAACACTAATAAAACAAATAACGCGAACACGAAAGACTCTCAGTCGCATAGAAGTATTAGCAGTCACTCATCTAACGCCAACCCTAAAGCTAGTCTTATAACTTCTGAGACAACAGAAGACACTGCTTCAACTAAAAAAAATAATGAGTTAATTCCTATTACGATTGATATTCCTTTAACTGTAAAAAATGGTCAACTTGTTTCAAAGTCAAAATCAATAACTGTCGATAATATAGAACTAGAGACTAATCTAATAGCAACTATTGTGGACAATGCTATTCGCTCTTTAAAACTTAACAGCAAGCTTTCTGCAACCAAACTACCCGCCTGGCTACCTATTGAAGGAAATGGTGTAGCAGCTTCTTTCGAGATAAATAGATCCGACAAATCATCTAAATGGGATATAAAGTCTATAGGTAAAATAAACACTCTTAATTACCAACAATACTCTATTGACACACTCACTTGGCAGGCTTTGTACCAAGATAAGATTGAAAGTGACATTGCGGTGAATAGAGTCAACCTTGCATTAAACGGGCAAAACTTCATTTTCAAACGAGCTAACATCGATTTAACAGGCACACCAACCAATCACCGTTTAACCGTCAACACACAGCTAAACCAGACAGACTTAAAGTTACTCATTGATGGTCAACTAATTGATAATCAAAAGCATCAAGCTTGGAAGTCGAGTAAGATAAAGTTAGATATTGACGGAAAAGACAAACAACTATCATTAGAAACCAATACCTTAGAGCTTAATAATAATGAAATGAAGTTTGCAAATTTATGTATTCAAGGAATAGGTGAAGTTTGCAGCACAGGAGATTTTAGTAGTAAAAGCTGGTCCATTAAAAGTGATGTAAATACCCTGACCTTATCGGATTTACCCTTCTGGCTTAATGCAATGAACATAAAAGTACCATTCGAAGTTTATGGTTTACTTTCTGGCAGCTTCAATATCAGTGGGCGAGCCAGTAACATTGACAACTTTCAAGTTCAACTTAAAAGTCCAGTGTTAAGCCTTAAAAAAGATGATTACTCGGCAGTATTCAGTCAACTAGAGCTCAACTCTGAAAAGCATGAAAAAGCACATACCTTAAATACCTCATGGCAAAATTTTTCGGGTGAATTTAAGTTAGCTCCTCAAGTATTAAATACTTTCACTGGTAGTGGAGCATTTACTGCAAATTTCAACTCTATAGATTATATAGATGCTACGCTTGAGCAACCGGATATTCTCCTGCAAATGATTACTTCTACTGGAACAGGAATGACAAGCCAAAACTTAGAATTTCCCATTAACCAGTTAAAAGCATCGTTAATACTAAAAGATAAAACTCTAAATGCCTCAACCGAAACTTTTTTGTTTAATGATGACAAAATCATTCTGAACTGGCAGTCAGGTTTTCCAATTACAACTGAAACCAAGGTAAATGGGAATATTGAGGTGGCTTTATCTAATTTCTCTTGGCTTCAAAAATGGCAAACAAGAATTGATTCGGTTGACCTAAATTGGAATCATAAAGCTGAGTTTAGTGGTCCGTTATCTCGATTAAATGTTCAAGGAGGAGGAAAGCTTAAAGTTAACGAACTGGTCATGGAAGAGCTTGGGCTGCAAATTGAAAACTCGTATTTAGACATTAAATCCGATAATGAACTTTTGAAATTAGTTGGCGAACTCAACAACCAAAAAGGAAAACTGAATTTTGATGGTGAAGTAAAACTTTGGCCTACAATAGAAGCAAAAGCCGATATAACAGGTAATAAGATCACTGTAATCGACACTGACAAACAGAAGTTAGTAGTTAGCCCAACGGTATCGGCTATTTATGAGGATCAGCTTTTAGATATCAATGGTCGTATTTTACTCAACGAAGCGAGAGTAGAAGTTAATAAGATACCCCAAAGTAAAGTGTCGGTATCAGATGATCAAATGTTTGTTGGTCAGGCAACTGTCCAAGAAGAAACTTTTCGTTATCGAGTTAAACTTGATGTTGTTATGGGTAACTCAATCTCTTTCTCTGGATTTGGGTTAAGCAGCAGTATTGGTGGACAACTTAAACTTTTAGCTCAGTCGGGACAAGCACTGAAAGTTGATGGTCAACTTAAATTAATCAATGGAAAATTTGAAGCTTACAAACAATCACTAACTATTGAAGAAGGTCAACTGCTTTTCCTTGGTTCTCCAGAAAACCCAGGCATTCAATTTAAAGCAACACGGACCATAGAAGATATAGTAGTGGGTGTTATTGCCGATGGCACTCTTCTTAACCCTAAGCTTACGCTCTACTCCGACCCTATTATGCCAGAAGAAAATGTTTTGGCCCTGCTACTTACAGGACGTTCAATTGAGTCATTGTCAGAAAGCGAGGGCAATGCATTAGCAAATGCAGCGATTAGTTTGGGTGTTGAAGGTGCGAATAAAATAGCGCAACAAATAGGTGCGGCACTTGGTATCAAAAATGTACAGGTCACCAGCAAAAATACCGCTGACACGTCTAGAATAAATATTGAAACACAACTTAATGACCGATTAAGTGTCGGTTATGGCACTACGATTGACTCACAAAATGAAACTCAAGTTGGCTGGGTTATTGAATATAAACTGTCACCAAAACTCTCTTTTGAAGCAGTAAGTGGAGAAGAAGTGAGCGCCAGTATTACCTACAAGAATCAATTTAATAGCACTACGAGAAGTAACGACACTCAAGAGCAAGAGGATGAAAAAAAGTCTCAATAAAATGCATAGCAACTTAATGAAAATCTCTTGATACCCGACGAAACTCGGGTATCAAATCACTTATATCTTCAATAAACCCAGCGATCACATGGACAACTTTACGCTCGCGTTCTATTTTTCCTTTAATTTTTAGTAAGCGGCTTCCCATAATTTCTTTACGAAACTTTTCGACTTGATCACGCCAGACAATAATATTCATATTTCCAGTTTCATCTTCTAAGGTTAAAAATAGCACCCCAGCTGCAGTACCAGGACGCTGACGACAGGTGACTATGCCTGCTACTTGTACAAATTGGTTTTGTCTTAAATACTTTAGTTCTGCAGCTTTTTTGCAAACCTTAACTCGAACATCATCACGCAATAAATTAATAGGGTGATCTTTTAATGATAGTCCGGTTGATTGATAATCCATAAGCATATCATCGAGTAATACCGGGCTTTTAAGTTCGACATTCTCATTAAGTCTTTCACAGTCAGCGTTTTCAAAATCCGAAAACAAAGGTTTTGATTCTTCAATAGCCAATACTTGCCACTGTGCTTGATATCGATGTTTAGCAAAGTCAGACAGAGCATCAGCTTTCACTAATGCTTCACGCTCCAGTTTATTTAAGCTTGCTCGATGCACTATGTCTTGAAGATTACCAAAAGACTTCTTATTACGCGCCGCAATTAATCTGTTGGCCGCTGCCGAGTTAAATCCTTTAACCAAGTGCAAGCCAAGCCGAATGACTAATTTATCGGTTTTGTTAAGTCGAGAATTATTTTTAAAATAATGTTCAAAACCTATAGGTTCTTGATTATTGTCAGCAATAACTTCTAAAGTGGTTGGCCAATCACTGTTGTGAATATTCGCAGGAAGAACTTGAATGCCATGCCTCTTTGCATCTTGTACGAGCTGAGAGGGTGAGTAAAACCCCATAGGCTGACTGTTTAATAAAGCGCAGTAAAAAGCAGCCGTGTGGTGCCGTTTAAGCCAAGCAGAAAAGTAAGCTAAGATAGCAAAACTTGCAGAATGAGATTCAGGAAAACCATAACTACCAAACCCCTTCATTTGTTCAAATACTCGAACGGCATAGTCTTCTGTGTAACCATTTTCTAACATACCGGCTAATAATTTTTCTCGAAACTTATACAGGTCGCCATTACGTCCCCATGTTGCCATAGCTCGTCTTAACTGATCGGCTTCACCACCAGAAAAGTTGGCTGCGACCATTGCTAATTGGATGACCTGCTCTTGGAATATCGGAACACCTAATGTTCGATTGAGTACCGACTTAATTGCTTCATTAGGATACTCAACGACTTCACTACCTTCTCTTCGCCTTAAATATGGATGCACCATATCTCCCTGAATGGGGCCGGGTCGAACTATCGCTATTTCAATTACAAGATCATAAAATGTCTCTGGTTTTAGTCTGGGAAGCATGCTCATCTGAGCTCGTGATTCCACCTGAAACACGCCAACAGAATCTCCATTACAAAGCATTTGATATGTTTTACGATCTTCCTTTGGAATATCATGTAGCTGTTGTATGTTTGAATATTGCTGAGTTAAAGCAAGACATTTTCGCAACATAGTCAACATGCCAAGGGCTAACACATCGACTTTCAATAAACCCAATGCTTCTATATCATACTTATCCCATTGAATAACGGTTCTGTCAGGCATCGAAGCATTTTCTACCGGCACTAATTCGGAAATAGGTCTATTGGTAATAACAAACCCGCCAACATGCTGTGATAAGTGACGAGGAAATCCTAAAATATCCATTACCAGTTGATAGAAATGCTGCGCAACTAAACCGGTATTATCTAATGCCGTACTCTGAAAGTATTTTTGTAACGTTTTAGGTTTATCCCACCAGGCCAGAGACTTTGCTAAATGATCAACGATTGCTAAATCGATACCGAGCGCTTTCCCAACGTCTCGAATCGCACTTTTCATTCGATAAGTAATAACAGTCGCGGCAAGAGCTGCGCGCTCACGGGTGTATTTTTTAAAAATATATTGAATCACCTCTTCTCTGCGCTGATGTTCAAAATCAACATCTATATCAGGAGGTTCATTACGCTCTTTTGATATAAAGCGTTCAAATAATAAATCACTTTGTTCAGGATCAACTTCGGTGATCATTAAACAATAACAAACAACAGAATTAGCAGCTGACCCTCTTCCTTGACATAAAATACCTTGCTGCCTGGCAAATAAAACTATGTCATAAACCGTTAAAAAATAATGTTCATAATGCAATTCATTAATTAACTTCAACTCTTTTTCTAGCGTTAACTTTGTTTTCTCTGACATTCCATCAGGCCAACGCATTTGAGCCCCCTGCTCACATAGTTTTTTTAAATATTCAATTGCCGAAGTATGATTAGGAATAACTTCATCTGGGTAATCATACTTTAACTCGGTTAAACAAAACTGACACCGCTCTGCAATAATATTAGTTTCTTCAAGTAACGAGAGCGGATATAAAGAATGTAATCGGTCCAATGGACGTAAGTGTTGCTCACCATTACTTAGCAATGTAGCGCCTAATTTTTGCAGGGGTTGATTGTATTTAATAGCTGTTAAACAATGCTGCAGAGGAAGCCTCTCAACATCGTGCATAACCACATAATTATGCGCAACCAAAGGTAAATTAAATTGCAGAGCAAGCTCGCTGCAATGCTCAAAAAAAGCATAGTCATCATATTGAAGTAATCGATGGCAACCAATCCATAAGCGCTGCTTAAACTGCTTACTTAATTGTACAAGCTGCTGTTGATGTTGCTGATGTTTAGCAAATGGCAAAAATATAGCGAAAGCGTGTTCAATACGATCAGTTAAATCACTGAAGGCTAACTTGTATTGGCCTTTTTTAGCTCTGCGTCGAGCCAGTGTTATAAGTGATGACACTTCAGCATACGCTTGTCGATTTGGGCACAGTAAAATCAGATGTAAATCCTTTTCTGTCAGACAATCTATTTTAAAGTAGCTACCAACGATCAACTTTATAGCGTGTTCTTTAGCCGCCACATAGGCTCTAACCACACCAGAAAAGCTACACTCGTCGGTGATTGCAATACCATGATATCCAAGCTCGATAGCTCGGTTTACTAATTCTTCAGGGTGCGATGCGCCAACAAGAAAAGAAAAGTTTGTCTGCACAAATAGTTCTGTATAGGATTGCTTTCGAATAAGCATCGAAGACTGATTTTCAGATACAGAGTCTTGTTTAGTAACCATCGGCATTAACTGAAAATTCCTTGTACAAACCAACGCTTTTTGTTGGCATCAAAAAACACCCAGTAAAAGTTACCTGACTCATGTTGAGCAATAAAATAATCTCGAATAACAGGCTTTTTCCACCAGTAGTGAACAATCCGTTCTGGCTGAGAAATAATACTTAACCGACCTTGCCAATATAGAGCACTTTTCGTTTGACCAATGGCTTGTGGTACCGGAAATAACCACGCTGGGCGATTAGGCTGATCTTCAGAATTAATGTCGGTGTTATTTTTAAATATTTGACGATGGCCATCTGTAATAGATTTTGAAGCTAACTCTGGAACCACTTCATTTTTTTGAGTTATCCAAAAGCAACTTTTACTGCCCAGTCGAGCTTTAATCTTACTGGCAAAATTAAGTTCATCCGAAAAGTTTTCGGTAGCTGAAAATAGGCTATCTGTTTTTTGTTCAACATCAATCAGTTTGAGCATGGTTAATTCAACAGACTCTACAGGACCAGTGAGTTTAATCGATTCAAGTTTTAGCCGAGTTAACTCCAGATACAGCTCATAATTTACCTGGCTCTCTGCCAGATGCACTTCGAAGGTTAATTGATTTCGATAAATATCTTGCAATTTCCAGGATAATGTCTGCCCCGTTTTTTGATAAAGACGCAAAAAGTAAATTAAATCTTGTAGCAGTCGTTTCATAGGAAACAATAAGGCTTCCGTATGATGAATGACATCTGCCAGTTCTAACGTACGTTTAAATTTAACCAAAGGCTGGAAACAAGTTTGTACGTCTGGCAAAGCTCCGGTTAACTGCTGAATGTAAGTAACAGTGCTTCGACCAAGCCGTTTGGCCAGAGCAGACTCGGATAAAGACAATAAGTCACCAAGTCTGGTAAATCCCAAAGCATTTATTTTAGACAGCGTTTTATCATCAAGTGTCAAAATGTTAACCGGCAATTCATTCAACAATTTTCTAAAACAATGCTGTTCAAACTGGCCTTGTTGTTTATTCCAGAGAGAGTAAGACTGCTCTAATGGCAAAAAAGAAAATGCTTCTGCAGCTTTTGGCGTTGGCGCTAATGCAAAACTTACCGTCATAGACTGCTGGGCCATTATCGACTTAATTTGCATCAGCAGGTTATCCAATCCTTTAAATAAATTTAAGCTACGGCCTATTTCGACTAACAATTTATCAGGCTGCCACAATGACAGCACCGGAGAAAAAGGATAAACCTGTAATGCCATTGTCTTTAACACTTCTACCTCTTGTTCAACTCGGCGTTCAATTACTTTTAAGTCGCCGGTAATTGCATATGCGGTAGATACGGTTTGTCCTGCACGAACACCAAACTCATAAGCCTGCTGATTGCAACAGACAACACTGTTGCGCTCACAAATGGCAATAGCTTGCGACTCATTGTCGGTTATCCAGAAAGATTCCAGAGGCAACAAAGCAAAACGTACGCACAACCACATAGCACAACCTTAATGAACCAAAGGGAGTGAATGCTTATTACCCGGCGTAACCTGCTTCAGCCACTGTTCTACCGAATAAGGAATTGCTGCCGCCAACTCTGGTGATAACACTGTTTGAGGCGCTTGCTTGACCACTGGGACTGACCAATGCTTTGCTGACACAGAGGTCCAAAAGCGCTGCTCGGGAAACAAGTTCAAATAAACTTTACGATTACTCCAGCCACCTGGCTGCTTTAAAATTGAAAGCTGGCTCATACCATAATTAGCATTAGACGATATAGCCTTGTGCTGCTTTGCCATCGACAAAGCAACACGCAACTTAGCTGCAGAAGGATGTACAGCGGCTTTTTCATCCCGTAAAACAAAACTCCAGCAACGTCCCTGACGCGCGCCTAATGACAGTTTACGAATTTCATTTTTATAAGCTGCTTTACCGGTCAACCAAGTAACAACTGCGCTGCATGACTGAGAAGTTAAAGCCTGATAAGTCGCCCAGATCGACTGCTCAAGTTTTTTGCTTCTTATCACCAATAGCTTATTTAAGTTCAGTCCCTGCTTATTCAATGCTGGTGCATAAGGTAAAAAAGGAGGATCCACAAATACAATATAACCCTGCTGACGAGATAATTTTGATAACGCTGGCAGTAATAAACGCAGCTCTCCGGTGCCGTCAGTGGGCAACAATAACTCAGTCACCGCACCCTGAGGCCATCCGCCATCACACAGCTGTACATCTAACTTCTCAAAACCAGTGGGATGGCTCGGACGATGAGTCTCCACCCGTGCGGCCTGCCATAAAGCTGGATTTTTAAGCAATTGATTTATAGAGCTTTTATCCGACATTATGCCCAAACTACTCCTCTAAACGCTTATCTCAAAAACAAAATAACTACCTATATAAGTAGCATTTATTTAAATAGTGATCCAGCGATTTATCCTTGAGTTCAACTAAGTAATTGATCATTAAGGATCTTTAATTTTGAGAGTTTTTTTACATCAGTCTTAGCAGTTTTGAGGGGTAAATTTGGGTAAATAATCGTCCTGTCCCTATTATGCCCGGTCAATTGATAGTCAGCCGCCTCTGGCAGCTTATAAAGTGAAGTCATCACCAATTGCGTGATTTATTTAAAACTTCACAGAAGGAAGATGAATATGAATATACGTTTGATGGCATTAACACTATCGGCAGGCTTACTTTCAACGGCAGTCAACGCAGTTCCTTGGTGTCATAAAGGCACTATTGTGCAAATTGCCGATGTAAACTGGAGCCAAGCGCAAATTATGGCCAACTTTACCGGACCAGTTCCATCAGGTGTTATAGATCCTGAGTATTACACTACTTTCACAGCAACTCACAATTATGCATCGACTTTTGCTGGCGGTGGTGGTGGTTTTGGCGGTTATTCGGTTCCGGGTTCTGGCCAGGTTAAAGTAGAAACCTATGCTCCTTACACTTATACCAATATGGTTGGCCCAGGCTATTACTATACTTCTCAAGGTGTGAAGTTTAGATTAAAAAAGTGTTATACCATTCCGCCAATGACACAACATCATGAAATCGCACGTATTGACGACGGTGATGATGGTTCTGGTGGCATTATCTTTAAACCTTATGAAAAATTACCTGCGTTATCAGAGTACTGGTTAGCGCCTGTTGTTGATCCAGATGAAGACGACGATTTTAATCAAAAAGAAGAGCGTAAATAAAAATAACCTCTTTTTGCACAGGTATAAATTGAAAAAATAAAACAATCGCGTAATGTGTTGCTCCTAACTGTTAATACTTCAGTCTGGTGCAGCGCATTACCATATGAGATACATTTACTCTTCTGTATTAATTCTAATACTTAACCAATCGCTTTATGCGCAGGAAGCTACTTTAATTGATCAGTGTCTGGCTCCAGATACTCCTGCTCAAGAAAAAGTCCAACTTTGTGAGACTGCTATTGAATACTTAAACGACAATACATCAGAAAAACAAACTCACACCCAAACCTCTCGAATTGATCTTTATTTAGAGTTAACCGAAGTCTTAACACACAAAGGAGAGTTTATTGCGGCTCATCGCTGGTTAGAAAAACTTCAATTGCTGCCAGAATATCTATTTTCTGCTGAACAGCGATTTAATTATTTTCGCCGGAGAGGAATACTGAACTACCGCCAGAATCAACTAACGGATGCTCTCTCTCAGTTTCAAAGTGCTTTGAGTGTCGCCGAAAAAAATAAGCTAATTGACAATACTGCAGTAGCTCTCTCTGATCTGGGTACTACACACAGTGCTATGATGAATTATGAAAGTTCACTTGAACTCTTTCAAAAGAGTCTAGCCTTAAAGCGAGATTTAGATAACTCAATATCCACGGCTATTACACTGAATAATATTGGAAATGTGTATCGCAATTTAGATGAATGGCAACAAGCTAGAGTTTTTTATGAAGAAGCCATCAACCTTTATAAGTCTGCAAACCAACCAATACGAGTTGCTCACACTCAGGAAAACCTCGCCTTAATTTTTGTGCATGAAAAACGGCTGTCGGATGCGTATTCTCTATTACAGAAAAGTTATCATGCATTTAACAGTGCCAATAACCAACATGCACAATTGCGCTTATT
The DNA here is from genome assembly GCA_013373375.1 of Gammaproteobacteria bacterium. Taxonomy (GTDB): domain Bacteria; phylum Pseudomonadota; class Gammaproteobacteria; order Enterobacterales; family Kangiellaceae; genus Pleionea. Next base: position 109,736 of record JABXHY010000018.1, on the reverse strand, counting down.
AATATTATTAGCCAAATTAAATATTGATACTCAGAAATTGGAAAAAGCCCAACAACAACTGAATGCAGCGCAACAGTTAGAATTAAAAGTTGGTAAAAACGATCAATCGAATCGACTCAAACTGCAATTAGGTCGTCTAACAAGTTTGCAAGGCCAATACCTGGCGGCAGAATCGCTACTGATGACTGGCTTTCAAGATGCAAAACAAGCCGAGCAGCAAGAACTAGTCATTGAGTTTTTATACGCGCTTACCCAAAACGCCATTAATCAAAAGCAATGGCAAAACGCTTATGAGTATCAAAAACGTTATGGTGAAGCACAGCAGCAATGGCGTAACTCTAGATTTGATCAATCTTTAGCATTCCATCGAGCAACTCTTGAATTTGATCAGCAAAATCATCAAATCGAATTACTTAATAAAGAAAAGACCATTCAGTCGCTCGCGTTAAAACAACAGAGAAGTCAAAACATAATACTCTTCCTTGCTATCGTATTAACAATACTTATTTCATGCTTGATTATTTTTTGGCTATGGAAAAAAAGAAAAATTGAAACACAGCAGTTACAAGAAGAAATTAATTATCATCGTTCTCAAGTTGCCGCTCTTGGCGCAAGTTACGAGTCACTGCAACAAGCTTTTGGGCAAATTAAACAACCCATTATTATTATTAATAATCGAAAAGAAATAATGTTTGTCAATCATGCTATGAATCAGCAATATCAAATTGACTCATCGATAATGGACGCGTCTCTTGAACAGCTCATTCCATTAAGCAATCAAGTTTTTTGGCAACTATGGAATAACAATGAAACCATCGACAGCCAATACTTGACCGATATTAATCTGCATGCAGGTAACGAGAATTATTCGGTTAACTTGACGGTCTCTACCGAGCATCGCGAAGAAGCCATTACCGTTATTATTATTTCTCCGGCAAAAGCTCAGGAGCAGCAGGTTCCGCTTGATGCTCTGTTGCCAAAAGCTAGCTTTCATCAGCTTTTGGTTGATCTAATGAACATGAGCATTCAAGCCTGGGAAAACGCAACCCAATCCACACGCATCGAACTCGCAGAAAAAAGTGGCATATGGCGTGTTTCAATTGACGATGGTCGTCTGCGCACTCGTTCGCTGGATCGCTATCTTACTTTAAAGTCATTACCCAAAAGACCAAGATGGCGAGAAGTGATTCGTACAGTTCACTTTGTATTAGCAGAATGCACACTTGATTCAGACACCAAGCAAGCAGTCAAACAACTGCTTGAGTCTGTTCAACAACATATTCGTGCTGAAAGCCTTATTTAACAAACAGCACATTTATTGTCTGAGGTTTATTTAAAGATTATTAGTTCTTCGAAGCTAAAGCTATTGGAAATACTTAGCTAACGTGTCACTTCAACATCTTTAATCGGCTCGGCTGTATTTTCAACGCATACTGCGCAGCTAAAATGTGCACCTTGTCGAATGTCGTAGAGCAAGTGGTGACTCTTCTCTGAGTTTTTCAAAGAAGCAGGGCCATGTATTATGAGCCTTACCGTACCAAAATCACCTTGATTCTTAAATTCTCTTTCTTCGATATCAAATGAATGACATAACGAGTTACCCGCTCTAATTGCCAGGCTGTAATCATCATCAAACTGACCACAACTTTTATATTGGTTGCATACCGGGTTTTGCTCACTGCGGAATCTTTCCAGCAATGCAGCAGTAAAATTAAATGTGCCCATTATTTGAATATTGCCTTGTGAGCACCAACCTTTTTCCATTGGCTCTTCGTGAGCGAAAGCGTTAAGCCCAATTACCATTAAGCTTGAGTATAAAACCCCTTTTATACCTAAAAGAGATTTTCCTGTCAGACAATTGTTACCGCTACCAGATGAAAAAGATTTATCAATATGCATAGTAAACTCCCACTTAATTAATTATGGTCTCCCTAGGTCACTACTATGCACCTGCCCCGGATCAATGGATAGTTTTTTCTGGGTAAAAACCGGGCAAAATAATATAACGCTTTGTTTTTAAAGAGTTATATTATTTTCAATCGGACTGAACGTCTTTAATCGTGACCCCTGTAGGTCGAAGTTGATATACCACAGTATCACCAACCACGGAGCTTTGATCGAAAGGTTGACCAGCATCCTCTGCAAGATGAGACAGATAGCCCACCGCCTTCTCCTGAGTCATTTCTAATGCTTCCAGAGTTCCTGTTGCAAATGCAATTTTGTTTCTCGAATTAAATGGAAATACCATTTCCCCATCGTTAACTTTGATGCGAATCTGATTGTTATTTGAGCTTAAAACCATCCAGCATCCTTTCTTTTTGCATACAGAAGTAATGGTTCCTTGTACCGTCAATGGCTTACCAAGAAATTCATCTGGCGACTTTAAAACCTGCTCAACAGGAGTTACCACTAACATATCAGCACCATCGCCAAATTGAATGTCACCAGATTGAACCGCATTGGCCATCAACAAAAATCCTAATATCACGAACAAAACTTTCATAAATTTTCCGTATATCAATATGATTGAATGTGTTAACAAGCATCGAATAAGTCTAAGAAACTTATCGAACCAGTTTATAGCATTTGTTTTTAATGAATTTTACAATGCCAGATTATGTCATGACCAATGAATAATCGAGATTATCGATGTCACAATTTTCAGAGCAGTCTTTAGAACTGACGCTAGAGCAACAACGACGAACCTATAAACTGCTAATTTTAATGGCGATTGCTATGCCGCTCGCCTTCTCCAGTTGGATGACATTACTCAATAACTTTACCATTGAAGCAGCTCAATTTGATGGCCAAGACATCGGACTACTGCAAAGTATTCGTGAAATCCCAGGTTTTTTGGCATTCACTGCAATATTTATTTTGGCATTCCTTCATGAGCAGCGTTTCGCGCTGATAAGCTTATTTTTATTAGCCGTAGGCGTTATCGCAACGCCTTTTTTTCCAACAACTGCGGGTTTGCTCGTTACGACATTCATTATGTCCGTTGGCTTCCATTACTTTGAAACATTGAATCAATCACTAAAATGGCAGTGGCTACCAAAACAAAGTGCAGCACAGCAAATGGGAAAGCTAATGGCAATAGGTTCATTATGTTCATTAGCTGTTTACGGTTTCATATGGGCCGCCGATAACCTTCTCGAATTAACCTACAAACAAATGTATTTGTTTACAGGGGGAGCTTCATTACTTTTAATTGCTTACATGTTTTTAGCGTTTCCCAAATTCAAAGCGCCTGTCGAACAACATAATAAAATAATTGTCCGAAAAAAATATTGGTTGTATTACTCACTCACATTTATGAGTGGTGCTCGACGACAAATATTTGTTGTATTCGCAGGTTTTATGATGGTCGAAAAATTTGGTTATGATGTGGGCGATATAGCACTGCTTTATCTCATTAACCATCTATTCAACTTCTTTTTTGCAGAAAAAATTGGTCGATGGATAGGTAGAGTGGGAGAAAGAAATGCATTATGCGTAGAATATATTGGATTAGCATTGGTTTTTACCAGCTATGCATTTGTCGAAAATCGTTACCACGCTGCTGGGTTGTATATTATTGATCACTTATTCTTTGCGATGGCAATTGCAATAAAAACTTACTTCCAGAAAATTGCCGATCCCAAAGACATGGCTGCCACATCAGCTGTGAGTTTTACTATCAACCATATTGCAGCCGTAATTATTCCAGTCACTTTTGGTGCGTTGTGGTTAGTCTCACCAGCCAGTGTCTTTCTAATTGGAGCATGCATGGCAATTATTTCACTTATTTTAAGTCGATTTATTCCTCGACATCCTTCACAGTCCAATCGGACTTTCTCAGTTTATAAATAAAAACAGTTCAAAGTGAGCAGCTAAATAATCTCACAAATAAGTAAATATTTACTAAATAATGTTATCTACGACAACTTAGTAAAAAAAGGAAATATTTACCTGGAATTGTCACATTACATCCTTACAATCGCGGCCATTCACCTGTCTAGACATGTTGAGACAGTCTAGACTTTTCCAGTTTGCTTAAATTCAAAACGAGGCGTTAATTTTATGCGTAAATTAATCGTAGGGATTATTCTAACCTTAATATCTTATCAAGCTGCTGCGTACGAGATTAGTCGTGAGCAATTTGTTGAAAAGTTAACCATAGAATCTTGCCACGGTTCACCAGAATCTATTTTTATCGATACCAGTCATACCAACTTTGATCTTGCTCATGCGTATAGTTTTTCGTGGATTGCATTGCAAACACTTGATACCGACTCACAAACATTTGATGACGATGCAGACGCCGACTTAGTAAAAGCAGAACAACAGTGGGGCATCAAAAACGTTCGTATGATTGAAAACAAACGTTGGAATGTTAAAGTCATGATATCGACATACGGTGATGATGTATTTTTAACGTTTCGGCACACCGACTCTAACCTTAACTGGTTACTTAATGCCGACTATGGACTCTGGGATTTTTCGCATAGTTTTACACTAGGCGCTCCCGTTCATCATGGCTTTGGAACCATGCTGGGATCCGTTTGGAATGATATTTTACAGCAACTAAACAGAACACCTTATCAAAACAAGCGCATCCATATTTTTGGTCACAGTTTAGGTGGAGCCCTCGCATTATTAGCCGCACCAGGTCTTCAAGTTGAAGGATTTGATCTTGCTCAAGTATACGCAACTGGGGCGCCAAAAGTTGCCGGTCGCAACTGGCAAGAGCTAGCTAAGCAACAATTAGTGAATGTTCCGGTCTATAGAATAACCAACACGCACGATTTATTTGCCAAGATTCCAGTGAGTAATTTGGCTCTTGATGAATTTAGAGAATTGTTTAGTTTTATTCCTGACTTTCTAGCAAATGCAATCGGTGGACTAAGAAGCCAAATGGAATATGGCGTAATCGGTGATGAAGCATTAATGACACCTAATCTTTCACTCAACTACGAAACATCTTTAACCAGCGAACTGTCTGAGCAGAATTACTGGCTTGATATCGCTGATCAGTTTCGTACAATCGATGAAAGCAGTAACAATATTGTCGATAATTTAAAGAAAAAAGCAGATGTTATTTCAAGTAATTTAAGCGTTCATTTGATGCGTAAGCCAACTGACGGTTATACCTGTTCTATGATCAAGCTTCTTAAAATGAACTAAATAGAATTAAACTCTAAAATAAAAATCGATTCGACCCTAAAGCAAAAGCTGATTTGTTTTAGGGTCCCTTCAATACACTTGATTCACTAATCGAAGTAAACAGAAAACCCCAGTTTTATGGCCTCGCTTTGCCCAAAGTCATAGTTGTACTTCGAGTAAGTTAAATTAATGAAGTTCTGGAGAGAGAGCTTATACCTAGTAACCAAATGCCAAAAATAATCATCTCCGTTGTATAACTCAATGTCTTCCGGGCCAGGATTAAATAACTGACCTTCGACGACTTCTAGCTCCCAGCTGTTATAGCCAACAGTAGGCTCAATCGTGAAGTTATTACTAAATTCAAAAGCATAACCTAAAGAAATTTCCTTATTCCGAATTTTATAATCATCGATTGCGCCAAAAGTTAATAAATCTGTTGAAAAGCTATAAGCTCCACTCACTACCCACTGAGTATCAAACTGATAACCAAATTTCAGACTCAACATTGGGTTAGATTGACTTACTCTTTCGCCAGTAAGAGTAAGATCTGCGGAAACATATGCGTCATTTCTGCCAATTTCCGGATTGAAGAAATACTCACCAGAGGAAACATTTAAACAACTTAAAAACAACACTAAACCAAACAAAGGTCCAATCTTTTTATTTAACATGGCGCGATTCTCCTTAAATAATATTTAATCCTTTATATTTCAGATCAAAATTAAGGAAAACTCACGGTATTAGTACCATTGTTGACTTATTACCAAATATTTCCGCTATTAGAGTATTGGATTGAATCGAGAACCTACAAATCAACTCGATATATCAAGCTTAGATAAATTCTCATCCATCGAGCGTATCGCAATTATTGACAGCATGATCATGGCAATGTTGATAGTGATTGGATTAAAAGCAAACATGACAAAAGACGGTTGCCCGAAAAGCACCGTGATACTTAAAACCAAAACGATCGCAATCGTAAGATAAAATGGCCAGAATTTATTTCGATAAACCAATACCAATACGGCCATTAGTAATTCCAGCACTCCTGCAATGTAAGCCAAAGTAGTCGCTAGATTCTCGTTGATGCCGAAAGCCGCTATCATGTCCAGCTCTTGGGAGTGAGGGCCCAACAGTTTAGGTACTAATCCATGATACGCCCAAATAAAAGCAATCGTTAGCGTTGCAATCAAGTGGATATCTTTCGAAAAGAATTTTTTAATTAAATTCATACCCTTTCACAGTCAATTTTTTATGCTCAGCTTTTTTACCAATAATGTTAGTCCATTATTACTCTTGAGAATTTTCTTTCGGCAATTGATAAATCCGCTGCTTCATCTTTTCATCTGGAATCATGCATTGCTGATATTGGCCAAACAAGCGATAACGATTTTTTGCTACTTTAAGATATAACCAATCCCTAACTGGCCTAGGTAATAAATAACCTATACATAATAATGGCCAGGGAGGCGGGAGCTGCTTTATTATTTTTAACAGCGCAGTCGAATGGGTATAAACAGTCTGATCGGCAATGAATACCATAGTGGTATAATGGTCCGTCGGCATGCCAAGACTTTTTAAAATATATTGCCCTTCTTTTGACTGAACTGTAGCTAACTTAAACTTCATACGCTGATCAAAGCGAGTCAAAAATCTTGCCCAAAAACTGCACAACTTGCAGACGCCATCAAATAAGACAATTTGCTCATTAGGCTTTGTTGTTAATTTTTTCATCGTCAGCATTACTAATAATAATTCAACTCATTTGTTTTACCTTTAAAAATCCGATAAGACAAAACGGTATACGCTAAAATAACTGGCAGCACGATAACCACGCCATAAAATACAAACTGCAATGACTTAGTAGCACTCGCCGCCTCTTCCGCGGTTAACTGACCAGGGATAACATAAGGATAATAACTGTAAGCAAAACCAATTAAACAAAAGCTAAAAATAGCAATGCCGCCTACAAACGGCACCCAGCAAGCTCTATCTTTTTGAACAGGAACATATTTTAAATATTGATCCACTAACAGCCAAATAAGACCACACATTACAGGGATCAGCAAAACCACAAGAGCTCCTGGCATAGTAAACCAACGTTCAGCAACTTCAGGATTAAGCCATGGGTTAACCGTGCTAATTGCGATAAAAGATAAGCCCATTAACCAACCCGCTCGTCGCGCTTTTTTCGCCGCAAATTTTTGTAGCTCCCCTTCCGTTTTTAGTACAAGCCAAGCTCCTCCAATATAAACATAAGCAGCGGCTGCGCCAAACGCGGTAAGCAAGCTAAAGCAGATGGTTATAAAAGAATACTCAAAACCAACCACATACATGCCCAACATAAAGCCTTGACTTAAAGCAGCAATCAATGAACCTAAACGAAATACTTTATCCCACAGAGGTTGATACTGCGTAACCGCTTTTGCTCTAAAATCAAAAGCGACACCACGTAAAATCAACCCAATTAACATAATTGCTGCCGGCAAATATAATTCTCGTAAAACAATATTATGCGCTTGAGGAAAAGCAATCAGTAAAATTCCAACCGCGAGCACAAGCCAAGTTTCATTAGCATCCCAAAAGGGCCCAATTGACGCTATCATCTGATGACGGTGCTCGACATTATTCATGGGTAACAATATGCCAACGCCTAGGTCATAACCATCTAATACTGCATAGATAAGTACAGACAGAGCCATCAATAATAAAAAAAATGTTGGTAAATAATCAGCCATCATAATACTTTTACCTCTTCACTTTTTGTCTGTCCACTTGAATCCTCGACATTATTATTGTCGCTTTCTCTCCAACTTTCGCTCGGCGTTACAAACTCTTCTACTTTGACCGACTTCCTCGCCATATAAAATAAAGTATGAATATAAGCGATTAATAAAACCACATACACAATGGCATAGAGTGCTAAGGATATACCGACATTACTAGCCGCAATATTTGTTGCAGCTTGCTCAGTTGTTAATACTCCAGTAACTAAATAAGGCTGCCTCCCTATTTCAGTAACGTACCAACCCGCTAAGGTTGCCACCCAGCCACTAAACGTTGTTGCGACAATAACTTTTAACATTATCGGTGACACTCTTTGATGCCGTAACAGTTGCCAAGACGTCATCCAGCTTACAAACAACATAATGACACCTAAACCAACCATAATTCTAAACCCCCAAAAAACAGGCGCGACAGGAGGATGCTTTCCTTGAAATTCATTCAGTCCTTTAATTTCTCCATCTAAATCGTGAGTCAAAATTAAACTCGCAATATTTGGAATACCAACTTCAAAATGATTGGTTCTCTCGTCTTCATCCGGTAAAGCAAACAACAAAAGCGGAACCCCTTTTTGGGTCTCCCAAACACCTTCCATTGCCGCAACTTTTTGCGGTTGGTGCTTTAAGGTGTTAAGACCATGTAAATCCCCTACAAAAATTTGCACAGGAATTAACACTGCTGCCAAAAACGCGGCAGCTCTCAAGGTCACTTGAGGCGCTTTTTTCTCGTCACCCTTTATAATTCGATACGCTGAAACTCCCATAACTAAAAAACAAGCGGTTAATCCAGATGCGATCAACATATGAAAAAATCGATAAGGAAAAGAAGGGTTAAATATAATCTCCCACCAGTCCGTGGCATGAGCAACTCCATCTATCATTTCAAAACCTTGCGGTGTGTGCATCCAAGAATTTAATGCTAATATCCAGAACGCAGAAAGCGACGTTCCAATGGCAACTAAGAAGGTTGATAAAGTATGTAACCAAGGTGGAAGCCTTTTAATTCCGAACAACATAGCACCTAGGAAAGTTGCCTCCATAAAAAATGCCGTCAGCACTTCATAGCCTAATAATGGTCCAGCAATGTTCCCCACTTTTTCCATAAAGCCGGGCCAGTTTGTGCCAAATTGAAATGACATGGTAATCCCACTCACAACTCCTAAAGCAAATGTCAGTGCAAAAATTTTCACCCAAAAACGATAGGCTCTCATCCAGACTGGATGCCCAGAAATATGATGTCGAATCTTGAAAAAAAATAGCAGCCATGCCATTGCGATCGTAATGGTAGGAAACAGAATGTGAAAACTAATATTCAGTGCAAACTGAATGCGAGATAGTATTAAGGTTGTTTCATTAGCGGCTTCCAACATCTGAGCCTCCTATTAAAAACACAACAAAATATGTTGGTTTATTTTTGTTTTGTGAGTAATCGATCTTTCATGTCCAAGACTTTGCCAACACCAGCGCCTAGCTTTAACAAGGTTTTCAGGTTGTCTGGATTCATCTTATAAATGTCATCAAACCAAGTCAGAAACATTTCAATCAAATCGTGCATTTCTTGCATTCTTTGATGGGCGTAAGTGTTTTGTTCACTCTGAGGGTTTATCAACTCACTTCTTAATAACGACAGTGTGGGATCAACTTCCCGTTTGCGTCTTTCAGCCAATACTTGCATTGCCAGCTCCCACAAAGAGCCATTAGGTTTAAAGTAATCTTTTCGATCGCCCGCGATCGGTTGGGTTCTGATTAAGCGCCAAGACTGCAACTCTTTTAATCCCATGCTGACATTACCGCGCGATACTCCTAACATATCGGCAATTTGGTCAGCATTGAGCGCTTGTTCAGACACAACAATCAGAGCAAACATCTGCCCTACTGTTCGGTTAAAGCCCCAGCGACTTCCCATTTCACCAAAATGAACCACAAACGATTCAATTTCACTTGGTATATTCATTAGCACTTTCTGTATTTTCAATAATTTCTGAAATTATATGAATTAAAGAATATTAGTGCAAGGCAACAATCACCAAAATGAGCCTAACTGATAGACAAATCTTGATGATCAATTTGCCTTTCAACAGCAAATTGACGAAACTGCAGCAAGCGAGTTCAATTTGATACACATTCAGGTTTTATTACTAACATGCTCTTTTTCTTATTATTTTTAGTTTTTATCCTTTACTTTCTTTATCAGGGTTACAGTAAAGGTATTGCGAAATTTGCTTTTCGACTCATAAGCCTGATAGCGGCTTACATGGCCGCAGTGCTATTCACCCCTTTGCTCGCTCCTGTGATTAATGACTCAACGCCACTCAATGGTCTGGTCGGTTATCTAGCGGCTGGCATAGTGCTGTTCGCTGGCACAAGCTTAGTATCGAGCGCCATACTTGCCCTAATTTATAAGCTACTCACCTCTGATGGAAAAAAAGTTTCGAAGTTATCACGAATTTCAGGTGGTATCGTTGGCGGAATTACTGGCGGTTTTATTGGAATTTTACTGATATGGACCATCTCTCTCGCGACCCAAGTTTGGAGTAAAAACCAACAGTCAGACAAAGTAGCTTCTGCTGCTGAGTCATTGTCAGTTGATTCGCCAATAAACACCGAAGAAGACATATCAGGCATTGAAAAAATGGCAAAATCAGTGGTTGGCTCAATGATTGAAAGCGCCATCAATATAACGACCGATCAACCTGAAGTAGCTGGCCTGACCGCCAAGCTCCTAGAATCCCCTGAAATGACGGTACGTCAATTTAGAGGCATTACCGACAGTAAGGAATTTCGTGAACTGTTTTTAAGTCCAAGTTCTCAGCGCATACTCAACACTGGTGACATCAACCTTATAAAGCAGTCTGCCGCTTTTCGACAATTAATTAAGAACCCAAACTTTAAAGCATTGAGTAACGATTTATATAAAGAAGGTGAGTCTGCTGACTACGAAACTCAAATGGCAGAAAAAATTCGTGACATGTGGGCAAGAGCTCAGTTCGTGCAAAATGATCCTGAAATGCAATCGATTATAAACGATCCCGAAATTAAATCGCTAATGGCCAGAGGCCAAGTGGTTCAACTGATGAACTCACAAAAAATAATTCAATTATTCGAAAGAATTATTTCGGATGATGCTAAAAACTATTCGCTTCGTCAAAGAGCGCCTGAGCCGAGCGTCAAACTCATTAGAACCGATCAACAATCTATTCAAGAATCTCAATTTTATAAATGGACCGATGAAAATGGTCAGGTTCACTACTCGGACAAGCCTCCCAAAGAGGAAGATAAACAATAGGTTAACAACAACATTAGCAAGCGTCTTATATAGCGTCTTATATAGCGCTTTAGAATATGAACATAGACGAGTGTTATTGGTTCCAAATGACGGTAGCTGCAACAATCATTTCGAATTCTTGTCGAGGTCGTTATGCAGCACTTTCCTATCTTTACCAAACTACACAATCGCCTGGTCGTTATAGTTGGCGCAGGTGAAGTAGCCGCTCGAAAATTATCTTTAGTTTATGATGCGGGTGCGACTATTAAAGTGATCGCACCTCAAATTCACTCCAATATCCGCAACTTATGTCAGCAAGACCAATCGTCCAGTCAGCGCATTACAATAGCTGAACGCTTTTACCATAGTGCCGATCTCGACAACGCGTTTTTAGTGATTGCTGCGACCAACAACGACAATGTCAATCAACAGGTTTTTCGTGACGCTGATAAACAAAATCTATTTGTTAATGTTGTTGATACTCCCGAGTTATGTTCGTTTATTACACCCGCAATAGTCGACCGAGCTCCTTTAACCATTGCTATTAGCTCAAGCGGAGCAGCACCTGTCCTCGCCCGTTTGTTGCGTGGGAAAATTGAGTCTATTATTCCTGCACAATATGGGAGGCTCGCTCAACTGGCTAAAAGATTTAGAGACAGAGTCAAATCGTTGCTTCAAACCGGTACGCAACGTAAAAACTTTTGGGAATCGGTATTTAGTGGACCAATTGCAGAACATGTATTTAATGGAAAAGAGGAGCTCGCCGAAAAACAACTTATTCAGCTATTACAGCAAGCTGAACAATCAATCGATGATTCAAAGGTTGACTCTCCCTATTATCAACAAGGTGAAGTTTACCTGGTGGGAGCAGGTCCAGGAGATCCCGATCTTCTTACATTCAAAGCACTTCGTTTGATGCAACAGGCCGACGTAGTCATTTATGATCGACTAGTTTCAAAAGAATTCCTCAACCTGGTTCGACGAGATGCAGAAAGAATATATGTTGGAAAACAAAAAGCGGATCATTGCGTCCCACAGCGAGATATCAACAAATTGTTAGTTGAGTTTGCTTCTCAAGGCAAACGCGTCGTCAGACTAAAAGGTGGTGACCCTTATATATTCGGACGAGGTGGAGAAGAAGCGATTCAACTTGCGAAAGCTGGTGTTCAATTTCAAGTTGTTCCAGGCATAACCTCTGCAGCAGGCACTTCAACCTATTGTGGGATCCCGTTAACTCATCGAGACCACGCACAATCCGTCACCTTTGTCACCGGACACTTAAAAGACAATACGATTAATTTAAATTGGAAAGCGCTCGCGCAAGAAAAAAGTACTTTAGTCATCTATATGGGTTTAACCGGATTAGCCATTATTGCAAAACAACTGATTCGCCATGGTTTAAACCATAATACTCCGGTTGCGGTGATTCAGAACGCAACCTTACCCAATCAACAGGAAGTCGTCGGCACATTAAATGATATCTCTCAAAAAGTTGCTGAAGCCAAGTTACAATCGCCTTCAATAATCGTCATTGGAGAAGTAGTGTCTTTAAGGCAAACTATCAATCAGATACCTACACAAAAGACTACTATTGAAAAACGAGTTTCTGGTCAGAGCCCTTTGATAACGGATTATTCGATTAAAAGTTCTATCATTTCGTTCTCAAATAATCAGACTACTTTGCAGCATGCAACTGCAGAGCAAACAACTTTCGAGCAATCAATATAAAGTGTCTCTTGCAAATGACTCGGTAAAAGAATAATTATGAAAAATAGCCGGTTTAGATAAAATAGAAATAACCTCGGCAATGATGCATACGCTCACCATTTTTATAAAAAAACATTTGTAACAAACTGTATTTTCTTTAAACAAATAACGAATTCCTGATTTCAGAAGGCATCTGCTCATATCAGAAATAACAAACATAATATTGAACTTTAACTTGTTGTTTTTATGTTCTTTTATTTTTGGCATGTATTTAGCTATCAAAACTCAGGTAGAGCAGGAAAAAGCCCTAAGTCGGTAAAGTCGACATTTCGATAGAAAACAATCGAGTGTTAGTATTTTAATTTACATTTACTAATGAAAATTTTAATTTATTTCACTTCAATTTCGTCTTTAATAGTAAGAAGTATAAGCTTGTTGAGCTTAGTAAAGTGATAAAGACTAAAAAAGTGAGTTGAAATAACCTAAGGTAAGCAATATGAACAAGATAAAACATTTATTCAATCATATATTTTTAGTGGCATCGATAGTTTGTTCGCTAGCTTTGGTCGGGTTAACCGAAAATGAAACGCCCCACACTCAAAAGCTCGTTGAAGAAAAAAGTGATAATAAAGCCGAGTTAGCTCAAGCAAAGATTCAGAGATGCACCTAGGGTCACTCAGTAATTTTTTAAAAAGTTAAAACTTTTTGAACTGCCATACCGACTAAAGCTTTAATTAAAGTCAACAGGAGCTTAGTCACATGAAATATAAGACCTTAATCATTACGGCAACAATTCTTTTATCAGTAATGATAACTTATGCCACCCCCAACGAAGCAGGGTTAAACACAGCTGAAAACAGTAATCATTCTTTTGCCAGATCTATATCAAAGCATCATGACTCTATTCAAATAACTCACTCCAGCAATCAACGGGAATATTTTATAAATGGCGCTCATTACAAATGGAGCGACCTTAGTGAATCGCAACAAGAGCGGATACTAGAAATAGAGCAAACAATGGAAACTGCTGAACGAAAATTTGAGTTAGCTCATAGAAAAATTGAGCCTATGTTAAAACAGATTGAGGCAAAGCTCGAACCGATTAAAGAATTTGCAGAAAAAATCGAAATTAATCGCGATACCATGACACTGCGCGAGTTAGAGGAGATGGTTCATAACCACAGTAAGCAATTGGAACTACAAGAAATGACGCTTTTAGAAAATGAAGATGTCTTTCGCGAATATGAGACAAAAATTCATGAAGAAGCTAAAGCGTTTGAGATGAAAGTTGATAGCAGCATTAATGCCATCATCGATATTCTTGAAAACGGATAGTAGCTTACACGTTAAAAACTACCAAATAAAAGCAGTTAGGTTTTCCTTTGAGTTTAACTTTGATAGTTTCTTAAGTAACTTTTTGAGCTTTAATCGGTATTATTTACGAATAAGCTTCAATGTTGAGGGAGCTAGAGTTCCAGAACTTATATAGCTCTCTTTTCTTATAAGTGTATCTTTATCGACAAACTCAAAAGATAGTGAGTGTTGATGGTTTTCATTCAAATCCTCTAAATTAGTCGCATCCTTAAAGACAAAAGAAATTTCATTCTCATTTGAGCTTTCTTTCAGCTTCAGCCTTGGTTGATTCTCTTGTGGGCAATAGTGAGTCGCCAAAAGCCTTTCACCATCTCGATGATAAACTGTTAATGACCGAGATACGCCATTCGATATCCAGTCTTCAACTAAAACACTTCCATTAGCACTGGTATAAAATGAAATATAGAACTTCTCAGGACTTCCGCCCTCCTTTACCCAATGACCGGTTAATTCTTTTAGTTTCACAAAACTATCAACCTTTTCTCCAGGCGCATCAGCCAGTGCAGATATCGCATACAGAGTGCCTAACAAAATTAAGATTTTATTCACAGGGTTCAATTTTAAGCTTTAATGTCTAACCGATTATCTTCATTGATTAAAATTAAATTATCAATCTTAATTATGGGGTTTCTGGTTTGTAGGTTTGTAGGTTTGTAGAATTACATTTTATGAGTGAAGTATACTAAAAAGCGGGTGCACTCTCGCACACCCGAGACCACTCAAGTTGCTTTTTAGGCTTTTTTCTTTCCTGGCTTCTTTTTTGCTCCCTTGGGGGAGTCAGCACTGCGTTTCTTTTGAGGTTTAGAATTAGCATTGCTTTTCTTTGAACGGTTACCTCGCTTAGGTTTATATGCTCCATCAGACTCAGGACCGCTAGCATAGTCAGAAGCAAACTCAATATTTAATGGTCGACCGCAGACTCGCGCTTTACGTAATATTTGAAAAACTTCTTCTGGCATGCCCTTCGGCAAATCTACGGTAGAAACTTCATCAAACAACTTTATATTTCCGATATATCGACTGTCCATGTCAGCTTCGTTGGCAATAGCGCCAACGATATGCTTGGGTGATACGCCATGGTCTCGACCGACGTGAATGACAAACCGTTCAAGTTCAACTTCAGGCTCGCCTTTTAATGGTTCTGCTTTTGTACCAACTGGCGCTTTACCTTTAGAGCGTTCACTTTTGCCTTTTTCTTTACGACCTTTTTCCTTTTTATCGTTTAATTCAAAATCAGGAATGTCTGGAAGGTTTTCAATTAATAGTGGTTTGTCCTTAAATAACATACTAGCAAGCGCTGCCGCAATTTCAGCACCAGATTGATTATGCTCAGCCTGAATCTGCTCAATAACTGAAAGATAATCTTGATGTTCGCCGGAAACAATCTGCTGCTGCACTTCTTCATAAAAGCGACGTGTTCGCTCATCGTTAATGACTTCAACAGACGGTAACGTCATGCGAGCAATTTGAGTACTGTTATTACGTTCGATCATACGCAACAAATGGCGTTCTCGAGGCGTGACAAATAAAATAGCTTTTCCGCTTCGACCTGCTCGACCTGTTCGACCAATTCGATGAACGTAAGATTCTGAATCATAGGGAATATCAAAGTTAATAACGTGAGATATTCGTTCGACATCTAATCCGCGTGCAGCAACGTCAGTTGCGATGATAATGTCGGTTTTACTATCTTTTAACCGTTGAACTATCTGTTCACGTTGCTTTTGCTGCATGTCTCCGTGAATAGCTTCCGCAGAAAAGCCTCTCGCGGTCAGTTTTTGTGAAAGTTCGTCGCAACTGCTTTTGGTACGCATAAAGATAATCGTGGCATCGGCACTCTCACTTTCCAAGACACGGGTTAACGCTTCTAATTTGTAATTATTCGATACGGTTAAAAACAATTGCTCAATCGTCGACGCTGTTTTTGCCTTACTTTTAATTTGTATATGCTCGGCGTCTTTTAAGAATTTTTCTGCGACTTTTTTAATTGGCTTTGGCATGGTTGCAGAAAAGAGTGCAATTTGCCGGGTTTCCGGCGTGTGCTCCAAGATCCACTCTACGTCATCAATAAAACCCATTCGCAACATTTCGTCGGCTTCATCAAGCACGAGAGTTTTCAGGTTATCCCATTTTAGCGAGCCTCGACGCATGTGATCCATAATACGACCAGGAGTCCCAACAACAACATGTACACCTCGCTTTAATTGCTTCAATTGCGGAGGGTATGGCTGGCCACCGTAAACCGGAAGTACCCTAAAACCTTTCATGAATTTGGCGTATTCGCCATAAGCTTCAGCAACTTGAATAGCAAGCTCTCGAGTCGGGCAAATGACACAAACTTGAGGCTCATTAATTTCCACATCAACGTTTGCGAGAGTGGGTAAAGCAAACGCCGCTGTTTTCCCAGTACCGGTTTGCGCCTGACCAATGATATCTCGTCCTTCACGAACCAATGGAATGCACTGTTGTTGGATTGGCGAAGGTGTTTCGTAACCTAACGCATTAAGCGACTGCAAAACAGACGAAGGTAACGACAATTGGTCGAAACTTAAAGATTCATTCTCTGACATATTACGGTATTCCAAATATAGGAGGGATTAACCAGAAAGGAGGTAAAGCCTTCAAAAACGTTGGGCATTATAGTCGAATAAGGTTCTTAGGGATACGAGTTTCCCTTTTTAGGCCTACTTTTTATTCAAAACTTAGACTTGTATGTACAATTGGTACTATTCACGACTAAATTGGTGAAACTTACATTGTGCAAAACGCTCAAAAACCTATAATCGCCTGTCGAGATTGGTTTGTTTGCGCTCGAAAGGTCTGCAAAACGAACCACTACCTGTAAGTAAAGAGGCTTTATGCTCAATTTAGAACCGTTAAAAATGATTTGGACAGTTGCCATTGCAGTGGTTATTGCTGGTCTGTCTTTTGTGTTGCTTCAAGCAGCATCTATCGATATTGGTTCAAGTGTAATTGCTAGCGGGGTCAGTTTTTGCCTATCGATTATAGGCAGCATTCTGATTTTCAATAAGAAAATTAATACAATCAATATTCAAAGTGTTCAACACAACTTCGAGCAAACCAACCTAAAGCGCATTAGCAAGCTTGAGCAAGAACGAGAGAATCTTAATCAGGCGCTCAACAGTAATATGAAAATTATGCCAGGAATGCTTCCAAAAGATAAATACACCTCAATCGAATGGCTTCGATGCATAGTTTCAGCACACTACCTTACATTAAGCTACAAGAGAAAGGCGCTTGGTGAAAACTCTATCGACTGGCAAGTCGAACTGCTCAGATTAATACAGCAAGAGCAGGTACGAGAAAGTTTTGAATTACGTCTTACTCGAAATCAGTCTATTCAAGCAATGAATAGCTATCTTAACCTACTTGAAGACAGTGATAACAAACGATACGCAGCATAATTCAAAATACCCCCTATCGAATTTCACATTCACTCAGTCAGTGATTGTAATCATTTCACCTCGCAAGATGCCGCTCTAGCTAATAACCCAGTACCACATTGGCACAGAAATAAAAGCGGCCAGCAACCCGTAACCAATCATAGCCGCAACTAACTGAGGCCTCTGATTAGCTAAAATTGCCAGAGCTCCTGCAGAAATCATGGGAGCCATTGCACTCTCTAAAATAATCGATTGCTTAAGAATTTGAGATAACTCAACATTATCCAGCGCGATATACACCAACAATGGCGCTATCAACAGTTTTATAGAAAGCCCGAACACCATTGGTAGCGCATCTTCATTGCTCATTTTAAATTGCCACTGAAATCCTACGGCAACCATAACCACCGGTACCAAAGTATTCCCGATGATACTGAATGCCTCCGTTAAATTTGACGAATGAAAACTCACAACATTCATAAGCAGAGCGACTAGAAGTGCTATAAATGGTGGAAACGTCATTACTTTAATAACCACATGGTTAATTGTTACTTTTTCGCCACTGTAAACCGCGACGATAATAGAGCCGTAAGTTGCTAAGGCGAGAAAGCTTCCAAGCTGATCGTACAATAAAGCGATGGGGACAGAAGCCTCGCCGATTAATGCAGTCAACATTGGGATGCCAACAAATGAGGTATTTCCTAAAGGCACCAATAATAACAGGACGCATTGAGTGGATGCTGACCATTTAAGAAGTCGAGCGAATACAACAACAATTATTGCGGAGACAATCACCATTGACCAGGCAACCCCAACGGGCAACCATGCTTCAGCTGAAATGTTGAATGATGGAATATGTGTCAACACTAAAGCTGGCAAAGCAATCCAGATAACATATTGGTTGAGAATTACCGACGCATTGTCAGGCAATACACCCGATCGCCGCAGTAATATCCCAGCGAAAATACAAATGCTAATAACAATAAAAGTGCTCATACTGATTTTAATATTATTTTTTGACTATCATAGTTTTCATATAAGCGAGTTATCAACAATACCTTGTTAGGTGTTGATGAATTATTTATCGATGTATAATGCCCAAGAATTAAATTCTTTCAACATCAATATTGTTAAAGATACTCGATTAGGAGAGCGGTTACCTTGTCACAAGAACAAGAAGGTGTCATTAAATTCACACTAGAGTTTAGTGAAAAGTCTTTAAAAAATATCCCGGACTATCGGGACGATACGCTTGCTACTCTAAACCAATGGCGAGCGATCACTTATAAACTTGAGTTAATCGGTCAAAATCCCGATCGATACTTGGGCTATGGATTTGGAAATATTAGCTGTCGAGTTACAAACGGAGATCATACGTTTCTGATCAGTGGTACCCAAACAGGTGAAAAAAGTTGGCTTGAAGAATCTGAGTGTGCAATTGTTACTCACTGCGACCCGATGAAGAACTTTATAAAAGCCTTAGGATTGTGCAAACCTTCGTCAGAAGCCATGACCCATGGACAACTTTATTTACTCGATAAAACTATCAATGCCGTCATTCATGTTCACTCGCCCGATATATGGAATTACAGAACTGAGCTATCAATTCCTTCGACAGATGCGAATGTGCCTTACGGAACGCCTTTAATGGCAAAAGAAGTTGAACGTCTGTTTAATGAAACCAATGTCCGAGATCAAAAAATCTTCGCGATGACAGGACACGAAGACGGCGTAGTTGCTTTCGGCGACTCGCTTGAAGCAGCAACCTCAATTCTTATTCACTATTTTTCAAATGCCTTAGCATTAAAGCACGGAACACTATCATGAAATTATTTACGACTGGATGCATGAAGTTTGACGGAAATACATTCCTAATACTCGATCAAACTCAACTTCCGCATCAAGAAAACTGGCTAAAATGTGAAAATGTTTCGCAACTGGTAGAAATTATTCAAAAACTCGCCATCCGAGGTGCTCCGGCAATCGGTATTGCAGCAAGTGTTTTACTTGGAATACTTGCAGAAAAAGGCCTTACAAAAGAGCAACTGCTAGACGCTGCCGATACATTGCGAGCAGCTCGACCAACTGCAGTTAACCTAATGAACAATATCGATCAGATGAAACGCGTAATTATTGATAGTGATGACTCTAGCTATATTACTAAGGAAGCAGAAACACTGCTCGACGAAGATATTCAATTATGTGGCTCTATGGCCGATCATGGAGCTTCGATTATTCACCCCGGCGAGAAACTTTTAACTCACTGTAATACCGGTGGGCTGGCCACAGCGGGAATAGGAACCGCATTAGGAGTGATAACTCGAGCACATGAGCAAAAGAAAGACATTTTTGTGTGGGTCGATGAAACAAGACCTTTGTTGCAAGGTGGTCGATTAACCGCTTGGGAATGTGTTAATCGAGGCGTTCCACATAAAATTATTTGCGACAATATGGCGGCTATGCTTATGGCAAAAGGACAAGTGGATCGAATTTTTGTCGGTAGCGATCGAATTGCAGCCAATGGAGACTTCGCCAATAAAATTGGTACCTATTCCCTTGCTGTATTAGCAAACTATCATAAAGTGCCCTTTTACGTTGTCGCACCCAAAACAACCGTTGACCCAGAATGCTCAAGCGGCGACCTAATTCCCATTGAGCAACGCAGTTCCGATGAAATTAAAGGTGTTTCTGGAAGCTTTGGAAGTTGTCAGTGGGCTCCGAATGAAAGCGATACATTCAATCCCGCATTTGATGTCACACCAGCTGAGCTGGTAACAGCATGGATCCTTGATACCGGTGTGTTTACCAAACAAGATTTGCCCAAGCAGTCGTGGTGGCTAGGTTAATTTAGATTAACGAGAAAGACTGAGTAATTTTGCTTAGCGCCACTGATGGGCTGCCATATACTCAATTGCTTATTATTAGCGAAAACATAGTAAGAACCGGTCAACTCAACACTTGGCTGAGAATTAAAAGGACAGCAACCACATACCCAACGAGTTTGGAAAAGTTCAGAAAAGTCGTTTGAATTCTCACTTAACTTTCTTAGCTTGCCAATGGTCACTCGGCTTGCCAACTCAGTTAAGTTGGGCATTTCGATTTTACTGTTATTCAAATCGATTACTGAGAAAAGAGAAGTAATGAGCATAGCGGAGACAATCATTGTTATTAACTTTCAATTAATAGTTCTAATTACATAAACGATCGCCATCCTTAATGTGGGCTATACACTAAAGCTCCGCTAAAAACTCAGACATAAATCGAGTCATTTCAGAAAACTCCTTCTCTACCAACGTGTATATAGCATCAATATCCAGTGGCTGTTGTTCCATACCAGCCCCCCAGTTCGCTACCAAACAAATTGAGCAATAACCAATTCCTAGTTCACGAGCAAGCACCGCTTCGGGCATCATTGTCATTCCCACTAAATGATTACCATCATTCTGTAATCGCGCAATCTCCGCAGCAGTTTCAAGTCGAGGCCCCTGAGTCACGGCATAAGTTCCATAATCAATGACCGACTTTTGCTTAAGCGCAGCAAACTTTATGAGGTCATCACGTAAACTTTTAGCAAAAGGAAAGCTAAAATCAATGTGCTGCATTGGGTTATGAATACCATCAAAAAATGTTTGTTCCCTGCCATGAGTGTAATCAATAATTTGGTCTGGAATTACCCATGTACCTGGCGACATATCATCTACCAAACCACCTACCGTATTCACCGCAATTATTTGCGAAACATCGAGCTGCTTGAGAACCTCAAGATTTGCTCTATAGTTGATCTGATGAGGAGCTATTGATGTGTTAGTACCATGTCGTGCCATAAAGAACACAGAAGCTTTAAAAGCATCAGACAAAAAGACTTGTGAAGATATTTCGCCATATTTAGACTCACAAGAAACACTCTGAGTAAGCTCAAGCCCGTCATATTGACGTAAATCTGTACCACATATAATCGCAATTTTTTCCATTCTGCTACCTTAAAAGACTCACTAATCTGCCCAACAATTCTATCAGACTTGAAGAGAAGATGGCTTACTTACCGAGAACGAATTTTTCAAATATCGAGAGTTAATCAGATGAGCTAATAATTGGCTTAAAAACTAAATTTAAATGAAGGTTAAACTAAAAGAATCCCCAAAACCCTTTGAAACAAAGGCTTAACCAATTGGCCTAAAGCTTGCTTAGTAGACTCATAAGCTTAAATTAAATAATAATTTTTATGAAATATGTTAGAAAAACTCTAGTAAGTGTCGTTGGACTGCTAATTGTTTTGATTGGATTGATTTTTATTATCCTACCGGGGCCAGCCATTCTGATAATACCGCTCGGACTAGCTTTGCTAGCAACGGAGTATGAGTTCGCAAGGCGGTGGTTAAAGAAGTTTCAAGTTTATTCCAGACGCTCAGCAGCCTGGGCAGATCGGAAATGGCGCAATTTTAAATACCGAAGATAGTCGTCAGACTAAATTACAATAACTCGAAAATTACTGAACAGAGATTAGGAGTCTCTGTTCAGTAATTTATGCAGTTACATATTACGTCTGTATTGACCACCTACCTGATAAAGAGCTCCAGAGATTTGGCCAAGTGTACAATATTTAGTTGCTTCCATAAGCTCATTGAAAATATTTTGGTTTTGTAATGCAGCTTGCTGCACTTTTTCAATCACTTGCTCACCTTCGTTTGCAAAACGATCGTGCTGCGAAGCAACGGTTTGAATTTGATATTCTCTTTCTTCTTTAGTTGAACGAATAACTTCTTGCGGAATCGTTGTCGGAGAGCCTTTGGAAGACAAGAATGTATTAACACCTATAATCGGTAGTTCACCTGTGTGTTTCAGCGTTTCATAATACAATGATTCTTCTTGTATTTTGGAACGCTGATACATAGTTTCCATCGCACCTAATACACCACCTCGCTCAGAAATTCTTTCAAACTCCATAAGAACCGCTTCTTCGACCAAATCAGTTAACTCTTCAATTATGAATGCTCCCTGAAGCGGATTCTGGTTTTTCGCTAAACCAAGTTCACGATTAATAATCAACTGTATCGCCATCGCGCGGCGTACTGACTCTTCAGTAGGAGTTGTGATCGCTTCATCATATGCGTTGGTGTGCAATGAATTACAGTTATCGTAAATTGCATATAACGCCTGAAGCGTGGTTCGAATGTCATTAAAGTCAATTTCTTGAGCATGTAACGAGCGACCAGATGTTTGAATATGATACTTGAGCATTTGTGCTCTAGGATCCGCTTTATATAAAAGCTTGAGTGCTTTCGCCCAAATTCGGCGCGCAACGCGTCCCATTACGGCATACTCTGGATCCATTCCGTTTGAGAAAAAGAACGAGAAATTTGGAGCAAATTTATTGATATCCATGCCACGAGCCAGATAATACTCAATAAAGGTAAATCCATTTGCTAAGGTAAATGCTAGTTGAGAAATAGGGTTCGCACCTGCTTCGGCAATGTGATAACCCGAAATAGATACTGAGTAAAAATTGCGAACATTATGATCAATAAAATATTCTTGAACATCTCCCATTAGACGAAGTGCAAATTCAGTTGAAAAAATACAAGTATTTTGCGCTTGGTCTTCTTTTAGAATATCGGCTTGAACCGTTCCACGTACAGCACTTAACGTTTCTGCTTTTATTTTTTCATATGCATCTTTTGGCAATACTTGATCGCCTGTCACGCCGAGTAACATTAAACCAAGTCCATCGTTACCTTCGGGTAGCTCTCCTTGATAAGTCGGAACCGGCTGTCCTTTTTCCTTATAGATAGATTCGATTTTTTGTTTTACATCAGATTCAATGCCGTTCTCTTTAATATAAATTTCGCATTGTTGATCGATTGCTGCATTCATAAAAAAGCCAACTAAAATTGGCGCAGGTCCATTAATAGTCATTGAAACAGATGTTTTGGGATCTGCAAGATTAAAACCAGAATACAATTTTTTGGCATCATCAAGGCAGCAAATTGATACGCCTGAATTTCCAATTTTACCGTAAATATCAGGTCGAAAATCAGGATCTTCACCGTAAAGAGTTACCGAGTCAAAAGCTGTTGACAATCGTTTTGCGGGCATACCTAATGACACATAGTGAAAGCGTCGGTTAGTTCTTTCTGGGCCGCCCTCTCCAGCAAACATTCTAGTTGGATCTTCACCTTCTCTTTTAAATGGGAAAACACCGGCTGTATAGGGAAATTCTCCAGGAAAATTTTCTTGCAAATTCCACTTCAAAACATCACCCCAACTACGATATTTAGGAACCGATATTTTGGGTATTTTATTATGAGCCAAAGACTCGCTTTTTGTTTGTACTTTTATGTCTTTGCCACGAACTTGGTACACAAACTCATCTGCTTGGTATGCTTCTTTTTTAGTTGGCCAGTCTTCTAGAATTTTTTTGTTTTGACCATCAAGCTTCAGATCAATGTCTTCATAGACCTTTTTAAGCTGTGGCACAACGTCACCATTAGAGTCTGACATTTCATTTATGGTTTCGATTGAGTTATTTAAACCATAGAGCTTTTCTGCAATCTCAGCCTGTTCAATTACCCACTCATCATACTTACGATTGTTCTCAGCTATTTCTGCCAAATAACGAGTTCGTTTTGGAGGGATAATGTAAATCTTCTCTGACATCTCATCTGTAATTTCAAAATTCGAATTTAACTCAACACCCGTTTTGACGACTAAAGTATCCATAATGGCTTTATAAAGTGCATTGGTACCAGGATCATTAAATTGGCTCGCAATTGTCCCGTACACAGGCATTTCGTCAGCATTTTTCTCGAACAAATTATTATTACGTTGATACTGCTTTTTTACATCCCGCAGTGCGTCCAGTGCTCCACGTTTATCGAACTTATTAATTGCGACAATATCCGCAAAATCAAGCATATCAATTTTTTCTAATTGAGTTGCGGCACCAAATTCAGGAGTCATGACATACATCGACATATTCGAATGCTCAACGATTTCGGTATCCGATTGGCCAATGCCTGACGTCTCTAAAATAACCAGATCAAATCCTGCAGACTTTACGATATTCACTGCGTCCTGTACGTGTGGAGATAAAGCTAAGTTAGATTGACGAGTGGCAAGGGAGCGCATGTAAACACGATCAGAGTTAATTGCATTCATTCGGATACGATCACCGAGTAAAGCTCCGCCCGTTTTTCGTTTCGATGGATCCACAGAAATTATCGCTATATTTTTTTCCGGAAAATCTAATAGGAAGCGACGCACCAGTTCATCTACCAATGATGACTTTCCAGCGCCTCCGGTTCCGGTGATACCCAGCACTGGAGTTTTCGATGCGTCTGCTGATTTTTTTATATCTGCAAAAAGATCACTATTATCATTTCGATAGTTTTCTGCAGCAGAAATCAACTTCGCAATAGCGTTTGGGTTTTGTGGTGAAAGGTTCTTCTGTTCATTATCTAAACTATCACCGGTCGGGAAATCAGAACGTTTGACCAAATCATTGATCATGCCTTGCAAACCAAGCTCTCTCCCATCATCTGGCGAGTAAACTTTGGTTATACCGTAGTCGTGCAGTTCTTTAATTTCTTCCGGTAAAATGACACCGCCGCCGCCTGCAAATAATTTAATATGCCCGCAGCCTCTTTCATTGAGCAGGTCGTACATATACTTCAAATATTCAACATGCCCACCTTGATAGGATGTCATTGCTATTGCTTGAACATCTTCTTGTATCGCACAGTCGACGATTTCTTGAACAGAGCGATTATGTCCAAGGTGTATAACCTCACAGCCCGTTGACTGAATAATCCGACGCATAATATTGATCGCTGCGTCGTGACCATCAAACAAAGATGCCGCAGTTACAACACGGACTTTGTTAGTAGATTGGTAAGGAACTGCTTTGTCGGCCATAACCGTCTCCAAATGTCAGAGTTATATTTCGTATCTTATTGATTTTCAATAAAAAGTGTTATTTAAACAAGACACGCCTGTTTTTCTGGGTGGCAAATTTTACCATTGAATACTAGGTGAAGAAAAATAGCGAAGAAGAATCCTTGCACGTTTGTCCAATTTTCGAATACAGGTACGACCAGAAGGAATAAAAAACTACCTTTTTGACGCTTCATTATCTAAACTAGCCGCCTTTTATCCGTACGCTAAGCACATGAGTTAATCATGTGTGACAGGTTGTAATTCTATTTTTATCAGGATTGTCGATGATTGGTATTGGTGAAATCTTTGCCCTATCCAGCGCTTTGGTTTGGGCGATAGCCGTCATTATGTTCACAAAAATTGGCTCTCGTCTGCCCGCTTTTGAATTAAATCTCGTTAAAAATACTATAGGCTTTGTACTACTCGCTTTAACCTCTTTACTATTCGAAGGACTACAGTGGCCAAGTCTGACACTTCATGAATGGACCGTGCTTATTATTAGTGGTCTCATTGGAATCGCCATTGCCGATACATTGTATATGAAGGCGCTCAATACCATTGGAGCAGGCAGTACTGGGATCATTGCTGCGCTTTACAGCCCAAGTGTTGTATTTCTATCGCTTATTTATCTTGGAGAAAGTTTATCTTACTGGCAGTGGCTGGGAATGCTTATAGTTCTGTCTGGTATTATTCTGATTAGTCTGGATAAACCTCAAAGAGTCCTCGAAACCTCTCACCCTTTTAAAGGTATCTTATACGCGGCCACATCGGTATTTCTAACGGCACTTGGCGTGGTCATGATAAAGCCAATCGTTGAGCAACAACCTTTTTTCTTCGTTACTGGTGCTCGATTATTGATCGGGGTACTTGGGATGCTTGTTTATTTAATGTTGCAGCGTCGCCTTATAACAACATTTAATGCGCTTATAAAGGTTGAAAAGTGGCCGCAAATTATATTATCCAGTATTTTGGGTGCTTACATTGCAATGACACTTTGGCTAGCAGGCTACAAATTTACCGATGCCTCGATTGCAGCTATCTTAAACGAAACCAACTTTATTTTTATTGTTGTATTCGCCTGGTTATTCTTAAAAGAATCCATTTCCGTAAAAAAGATCATGGGTAGCGCTCTTACACTAACTGGCGTAGTAGTTGTTTTATTACTGTAAATCTATTTACCCGATAAATTTCACAAAAAAATTATCGTCCAATAGAGCGCTCTGAAACTCTCAAAAAATAGTTTAAAATAACTCTATATCATCACCATCAGCAACATCTTGCTGATTGGTAGAGGCCTCTTGCTCTTCAGTTATTCGCGCTACTACTTTATTTTGATTTTCAATGGTTTCTTGTAGGCTCGAAAGTATTTGTTCAAATGAACTAAAAATAGTGTCGCCCGCATCAAGTAGCTTTAACGATCCTTCTACTGCCTCATCCACATATCGAATGACTCGATCTTCCTGGTCTTCTTCAAGGCCAAGTTTTTGAATAAAGACTTGTAACTCGTATACCATTTTATGTAGACGATCAGTCGCTTTCTGTTGATTTCCACCTAAAGAGGAGGTTAACGTGCGCATTGTCGCTTGAATAACATCAAAAGAATAAACTAAATCTTTTGACTGTTTTATTAAGGTCTTTTGTGCCTCAATTTGAGTTAAGCGAGAGTTTAAACATCCCATAATGGCGGGAATTAAATCCTTAATACGGCCGTATTTTTCGGGCTCTCCAAGAGGCATGTTTTTTATCAGTAATGAAACATGCGAGTAATTAGTTTGAGTTCTCGCATTAAAATCGTAAAAACGACCTTTTGTTCTTAATAGTTCCAGTAACTCTTGTTCTATAGGCTTAATAACTCCACCACTAGAAAAAAAGCTTTTCTCCATATTCACTTCGGTCATACAAGCAGACTTCAGACCAAAACTATTTAGTAGTTCAAATGCACTATTGATCAACTTTTCAATACTGTGTAATGAAAAGGAGTGTTCCACAAACTGCATAACTCGCCCCAACTCACTGCTCGTTGAAAGTACAGTCATGACAGCTTCTTGCGCTTCTTTTAAATCTTGAGAAATTTTTGATACTTTTCGTTTTCGACTATTCAGTACTTCCATTTTTGAAAGCAGCTCAACAGGATCAAGCGGTTTGCCGATAAAATCGTCACCACCTGAATTAAAAGCTGTAATCCGAGTTTCTAAATCAGTATGCCCTGAAACAAAAATGACGGCGGTATGTTTTAGTAATCCTTTCTCATGCAATCTTTGGCAGACTTCAAAGCCAGATAAATCAGGCAAATTTACATCCAATAGAATCACATCTGGCTTGTGTTGTTCAAATGTTTCTAAGACCTGCCTGCCAGAATCAACACTTGATACCTCAAAGTTATCACTGAGCATGCGCTCGTGTGCCATTCTTATCATTGGATCGTCATCAACGACTAAAACCTTTTCCACAGAGGTTATTCCTTTTAGTTCGCATACTTTAAAGCTAGTTTACTTAAGATATTATTCAAGTCTGAGTATAACTCAGTTGACAATAAGCCAAGCTAAATTCACAAGTTTTGTTACGTTTCTTCGATCTTAACAACAAAGTTCTTTAATTTTTAGTTGAGTCTTGTCTTTCTAATCGCTTTTCTGCTCGGCGTCGCCTGAAAAAGCTCGAAATTAGTTGGCTAGCTTCTTCAGCCATAAGTCCTTTCTCTACGATAACGCGATGATTATGAGATGAATCTTGAATCAAGTTCAGTGCTGAGCCGCAAGCTCCGGTTTTTAAATCCGAAGCTGCAAAAACCACTCGGCTAACTCTTGCATGAATTAAACTGCCAACACACATTGGGCACGGCTCCAGTGATACATACAAAGTTGTATCAACCAAACGATAATTATTTAAATTCTTGCCAGCATTTCTGAGTGCTTGGATTTCTGCATGGGCGGTAGGATCGGACTGAATTATTGATTGGTTACATCCTTCACCAATTATTTTTCCACTCTTTACTAAAACAGCTCCAACCGGGACTTCATTATTATCAGCTGCTTGTCGAGCTAATTCGAGCGCTCGCCTCATAAACTGTCGATCGTCATCATTGAAAGTCGGCTTATCGACGCTAACAACCAAGTTTTGATTATTAGCGCCAAGAAAAATTTTTAATAAAGACTTAAACATTAACCTGCTGAGACTTGTTTTGTGCCGAACTTTTTTGCACTCATTAAATCGATTATTCCCACTCAATAGTCGCCGGTGGTTTCGATGAAATGTCGTAAGTCACTCGGGAAATACCATCAATTTCATTTATGATTCGATTAGAAACATGCTCTAAAAATTCATAAGGCAAATGAGCCCAGCGAGCGGTCATAAAATCAATGGTTTCAACTGCACGCAAAGATACAACATAATCGTATTTCCTCGCATCACCCATTACTCCAACTGATTTTACTGGTAAGAACACAGTAAATGCTTGTGATGTTTTGTGGTACAAGTCATGTTTATAAAGTTCTTCGATATAAATTGCATCGGCACGACGGAGTAAGTCAGCATAATCTTTATTAACTTCTCCTAAAATTCTCACGCCTAAACCAGGCCCTGGGAAGGGATGTCGATAAAGCATGTCGTAAGGTAGGCCTAATTCCAATCCAATTTTTCTCACTTCGTCTTTAAATAACTCGCGGAGCGGCTCGACTAATTCAAGTTCCATATCTTCTGGCAAACCACCTACATTGTGGTGTGACTTGATAACATGTGCTTTACCAGTTTTAGCACCAGCTGACTCGATTACGTCAGGGTAAATAGTACCTTGAGCTAACCATTTTGCTGATTTGAGTTTTTTTGATTCTTCCTCAAATACCTCAACAAAAACACGTCCGATAACTTTTCGTTTATCCTCAGGATCACTGACACCTTTTAATTCATTCATGAATCGATCTTCTGCATCAACTCGAATGATGTTCAGGCCCATGTGTTTTCCGAACATGGCCATGACCTGGTCACCTTCGTTTAAACGCAGCAATCCATTATCAACAAACACACATGTTAAGTTTTTGCCAATTGCTTTATTTAACAAGGCTGCAGTAACGGAAGAATCAACACCGCCAGATAAACCAAGAATCACCTCGTCGTCGCCCACTTGCTGTTGGATTTGCTCAACTGCATCGTCGATGATATTGCCGGCGGTCCACAAGGCTTCACAGCCACAAATTTTCAGAGCAAACCGTTCGAGGATTCGACCACCTTGACGAGTATGAGTGACTTCAGGGTGAAATTGCACACCATAAAAATGACGTTTTTCATCTGCCATTGCCGCAAACGGAGCATTACCACTGCTGCCAATACATTCAAATCCTGATGGTAATGCAGTTACTTTATCACCATGACTCATCCATACGTCCAGTAAACCTTCACCATTCGCATCAGCGTGATCTTCAATTCCCGTAAATAACTCTGACTCACCAACGTGCTTAACTTGCGCATATCCAAACTCTCTTTCCGTTGAGCCAGCTACTTCTCCGCCGAGCTGAGCAGCCATAGTTTGCATACCATAACAAATACCTAGAACTGGAACTCCAAGTTCAAATATGACATTTGATGCACGAGGAGTAGTAGCTTCAGTTACGCTTTCAGGCCCACCAGATAAAATAACGCCATGAGGCGCAAATTCTCGAATGGCTTCTTCATCTAAATCAAACGGATAAAGTTCACAGTACACACCTATTTCACGAATGCGGCGCGCAATGAGCTGTGTGTATTGAGAGCCAAAATCTAAAATTAAAATTCTGCTGGAATGAATGTCTTTGGACATAGTGTTTACCTTTCGTAACAGCTCTATGTGAGCTGAAGTAATACTTCGAACCGTTTATTAACTCTTAACTAAACTTTATCTAAAAGAAAATATCTAATAGAAAAGCCGGTAACTTATTGTTCCGGCTTTTCTTTACTCTAGGAACTGTTTTATTTACCAACTTGATAGTTTGGCGCTTCTTTCGTTATTTGAACATCGTGGACATGTGATTCATTCATGCCAGCGGCCGTCACCTTCACAAACTCGGCCTTGGTACGCATCTCGTCCATTGTTTGACATCCAGTCAACCCCATTGAGCTTCGAAGACCACCCATCATTTGATGAATGATACTTACCAAAGAGCCTTTATAAGGGACTCGGCCTTCTATGCCTTCAGGCACAAGTTTGTCAGCTGCATTTGACGATTGGAAGTAACGATCGCTGGAGCCTTGCTTTTGTGACATAGCGCCTAACGATCCCATGCCACGATAGGATTTGTAAGAGCGCCCTTGGTATAGCTCAACTTCTCCAGGAGCCTCTTCTGTACCAGCGAGCATACTGCCAACCATAACAACGTAAGCGCCAGCGGCAAATGCCTTACACATATCACCTGAATAGCGAATGCCACCATCGGCTATTAGCGGAACCCCTTTTGAAGCAAGGGCTTCTGCAACACTGGCAACGGCAGAAATCTGTGGTACACCAACTCCCGTTACAATCCGCGTGGTACAAATTGAACCAGGCCCAATACCAACCTTAACGCCATCAGCACCTGCTTCGACTAAAGCTAAAGCTCCTGCAGCGGTTGCAATGTTTCCACCAATAACTTGAATATCAGGATAATTTTGTTTGACCCATTTAATTCTATCGAGCACTCCTTGAGAATGACCGTGAGAGGTATCAACTAAAACAACATCAACACCTGCTGCTACTAGTGCAGCAACTCGCTCATCGGTATCTGCTCCGGTACCAACTGCCGCGCCTACTCGTAAATGTCCGAGAGAGTCTTTACAAGCATTTGGTTTATCTTCAGCTTTTTGAATGTCTTTTACAGTTACCAATCCTTTAAGATGAAACGCATCATCGACCATTAATACCTTTTCAATACGATGTTTATGCATCAAAGCGAGCGCTTCTTCAGTTTCTGCGCCTTCTTTCACGGTAACCAATCGCTCTTTTGGTGTCATGATAGTTGAAATTGGGCGATCCAAATGAGTTTCAAATCTGACATCCCGGCTGGTTACAATACCAACTAGTTCTTCGCCTTCAACAACCGGTACACCAGAAATACCATTCTCTGCAGTAATTCGTTTTAGCTCTGCAATGGTAATATCGGGAGTCACTGTGATTGGGTCATTGACCACTCCGCTTTCGAATTTTTTTACTTTTCGAACTTCATTGGCTTGTCGCTCAATGGTCATATTCTTATGGATAAATCCAATTCCGCCTTCTTGAGCAAGCGCAATCGCCAAGCCTGACTCAGTTACGGTATCCATAGCGGCTGAGACCAATGGAATATTGAGTGATATTTCGCGAGTTAATTGCGTTTTTAGGTTCGCTGTGTGTGGCAAAACTGTCGAGTGTGCCGGAACGAGTAAAACGTCATCGAAAGTGAGAGCTTCCTGAATAATGCGCATAAAGAGAATCACCTTACGGGTAAACGGTTGGAAAACCAAAGCGGGATTATAACATTTATTGAAAAATGAGGACAATTAGCCTCGAGCAGTTTTCCTGAAAAACCCTGCGAAAACTCCTGTTTTCGGGCTTCAGATGCGTTTATCTATTAAATAAAGTAGTTAACTTCCTTAATTTCGATACAAAACTGATACACTTGGCCCGTTAACCATTTGTTAAACCATTGCGATATCATATGGTTATTAACAAAACTTGGGAAATTCTTTCTAAACCACTCTTTGGTGATTTATTTAGGTAAAAGCATGCTAAAACCAGTGTTACAACCCAGACGCCCAACCGAACGCCAGTACATCACAGTCACTGAGCTCAATCGAAAGGTAAAACACCAGCTCGAGGACTCTGTTGGCCAAGTTCTGATTGAGGGCGAAATTAGTAACTTTATCGCTGCAGGGTCTGGGCATTGGTACTTCACACTCAAAGATGATGCAGCACAAGTCAAATGCACCATGTGGCGTAACCGAAATCAACTGTCGAAGTTTCGCCCTGAAAGCGGCATGAAAGTCTATGCTCGCGCTAAAGTATCACTGTACGAAGCACGCGGTGATTACCAATTAAATATTGATTATCTTGAGCCTGCGGGCCTTGGTAATTTGCAATTACAGTTTGAACAACTAAAACAAAAATTAACAGAAGAAGGGCTTCTCGATCCGGCTGCTAAAAAATCGATTCCCAAAAATATTTCACGTATCGGCCTCATTACGTCTCCAACAGGCGCGGCAATAAAAGACGTTATTACCGTAATGCAACGACGTTTCCCTCTCATAGAAATAATTGTCTACCCTTGCCAAGTACAAGGAAAAAACGCCCACTCGACAGTTATCTCGGCATTAGAAATTGCGAACAAACGAAAAGAAGTTGATGTTCTGCTGATCACCAGAGGTGGAGGTTCACTAGAAGATATGTGGTGCTTTAATCATGAGTCATTAGCTTATGCAATTGCGAATAGTGAATTACCGACCGTTGCCGCTATAGGCCATGAAGTCGACTTTTCAATTGCGGAATTTGTCGCGGATTTGCGAGCACCAACTCCTTCCGCAGCAGCAGAGCTGTTAACACCCGATCAGCATCAATTACTGCAACAAATCGACAGTGCAGAAATATTTCTACAGCGCTCCGTGAAACGAGCGATTAAAAACTACGAACAAACATTGCTGTTAACAACTGCTAAATTAAAAAACCCGGTTCCACTGCTCGACTCTTATGCAGCTCAACTCAACCAAAACAAGCATCAATTAATAAACTCTGTAAAAGAACAACTCTCGGAGCAACAACACAAACTGAGTCAACTACAGGTGAAATTACTTAAAACACATCCTGAAAAACAACTCAATCAGGTTGACTCGTCAAATAAAGCTTTAAAAGAGCGGCTGATGTTTAGTATGCAAACTTTCTTAAAACAACGTCATGAAAAATTAGCAAGTAAAGCTCAACAACTTAATTCCATTAGCCCTCTTGCTACTCTTGCCCGGGGATACTCAATTACACTAAAAGATGACAAATTAATTCATTCGTCAAATCAGGTTTCAATTGGCGACACCATACAAACACGCCTTGGAGCAGGAAAGATAACAAGTGAAATAACAAAAATAGACGATTAACTCGATAACAATTTCAAAATAGAAAGTTCAAAATAGACGGCAACCCTCGAGGTTTTTGCATGCTTTATCTTTTTATATGCTTATTATTGCTCATCCCAGTTGCGATCTAACCACTCGAGCATATCTTCTTTTATTTCGATGTAATCATGATCGTCAATACCGAGAAAAAGGAAAATATCATCTTTCGTTTGCTCCCACTCATTTTTATTTTCGGTCGCTCTCATCGATTTTCGATAACTATCACTGATATTTTCTGCCATTTTTAAAATGGCAATTAAGGACAATGCATCGCCATCTAATTGGTTTTGACTAACCAAATCACTAAAACGATATAGATGAAAATAGGCGGCTTTTGCTATGTGCATTGGCATATGCCACTTTTTAAGTAACATATAACTGAGCTTAGTATGCGTAATTCCATATCGCTTCTGTTCAATTTGCGTTACCGGATACAGATCTGTCTCGTTCATCTCGATAAGTGTATTTTTATAATCGTCAAATGCTTGCATCATTAAAGGTATTCCACAGTTGTGGAAAAGCCCTAAAGTATAGGCATCATCGACATTAACGCCGGTAAGTTTGTCAGTTAACTGAGATGCAAGATTCGCTACTTCAGCGGCGCTATCCCAAAAGCGCCCCAGGTTAAGATTACCAGTAACCGATTGACGCATTGATACAATAGTGACGACTCGTTCGACGCGCTCAATACCTAATAAATTAACCGCTTGGTGAATACTTGTAATGGTCTTGCTTAAACGTAAAGCAGGAGAATTTATTATTTGAAAGACTGCAGCAGAGAGGCTCACATCTTGCCCAATAGCGTCAGAAATTTTCTTGATATTAGGATACTCTTCTTGTCGCTCGCGATTGATAAGAGTCAAGACTTCCGGACGAGGGGGAATTGTCAGATTTTCAATCAAATTGGTTTCAGGATCAGTCGGCATAACCATTCAGTAAGGTTAAAAGTATAAATTCTTTTAGCACTTTAAATAGCTACACCATTCTCATAGCGATACAATTTCCATAGCTACGATAATGGCTGTGTCTATTTACGTACTGGCATTGTTAGTTTAGCAAGAAAAGCTAAATAGACAACTTTCAAGTGACGAAGCTCATCCAATAAGCATTAAATTCTTTCTTCGTCACTATTGGTTTTTATAGATTAATTTGAATTACTTTTTACCGAATTTTTTAATAGCTCTTTTCCTTTTGAGCCTCTGGCGTCGAGTCACTTCTTGTTTTTTACCTTCATGAGGATTTTTACCCTCTTTCAATTCCAGCTTTATTGGTGTGCCAACTATTTTCAGCGCTTTAATAAAATGCTTAATCAAATAACGCTGATACGACTCAGGTAATTTAGTCGTTCGGTTTCCATGAATAACTATACGAGGAGGGTTATGTCCACCAGGGTGTGCATAGCGCAACTTACTGCGGAATCCTTTAACTGTTGGAGGAGGGTGTTTCGCAACTGCAATTTCAAGCTCACGCGTTAATTTTGATGCGCTCATTTCGATATTGGCACTTTGGAAAGCTTCATCAACTGAATCAAACAAATCTCCGACACCAGAACCATGAAGCGCTGAAATAAAATGCATTCGTGCAAAGTCAGCGAACACCATACGGCGATTAATTTCAGCTTTCACTTGTTCACGTTCCTCGCCGGTCATCCCATCCCACTTGTTTATGGAAATAACCAAGGACCGCCCTGCTTCCATGACATAACGCAATAACGAAAGATCTTGCTCGGTAATATTTTCTCGAGCATCGAATACCATAATGACAACATTCGAATCTTCAATGGCTTGCAACGTTTTTAGAACAGAAAACTTCTCAACCGTTTCTTTTACTTTACCCCGACGCCTAACACCTGCTGTATCAATAATGGTATAGGGTTTATCGCGACGTTCCATATCGATATAAATGGAGTCCCGAGTTGTTCCTGGCATATCAAAAACCACAACACGTTCTTCGCCCAACATCCGATTCACGAGCGTTGACTTACCAACATTTGGTCGACCGACAATTGCAATCTTTGGATGTTTAGAACGCTCTTTTTCCTGCT
The DNA here is from genome assembly GCA_013373375.1 of Gammaproteobacteria bacterium. Classification (GTDB taxonomy): domain Bacteria; phylum Pseudomonadota; class Gammaproteobacteria; order Enterobacterales; family Kangiellaceae; genus Pleionea. The sequence goes on along the minus strand of JABXHY010000018.1, from coordinate 74,003 downwards.
CTTCATCAATTTCCGGAGAAATAGGTAGTAACACTTCTTCCGCTAACGACATAACCCCACGACCGTGAGCGGCAGCAATTGGGTTAACACTATCAAAACCAAGAGAATAAAAGTCAGCCAGAGCAGTGTCAGCGTTGATACCATCAATTTTGTTAACAACTAAATGAACAGGTTTACCGGAAGCTCTTAATTCCCGGGCAAGATTTTCATCGACTGCAGTTAACCCAGAACGAGCGTCTAATACAAACAATACGATGTCGGATTCCTGTACAGCTGCTTTCGATTGTTCAGCCATGAATCCGTCAATCCCAACTTCACCACCAGTAATACCGCCTGTATCAATGATAATGAAAGGATGACCTTCAATTTTTGCATGGCCGTATTGGCGGTCACGAGTCAGACCCGGAAGGTCAGCAACCAGCGCGTCTCGAGTTCGGGTAAGCCGATTAAATAAAGTCGACTTTCCAACGTTTGGACGCCCAACCAATGCTACTACAGGAACCATCATCTATTTTTACTCTGGCTTACGATTTTTGTAAGCAATCAAATGACCATTACGGGTTTGTACAATTAATAAATCATTCATCACGATTGGCTGCGAGGCAATTCCGTAAGCTTCATAGTTATGCAGCCGACAATTCACTTCACTGTCGTAACAGTCTGAAATATTCAAATGATTATTGACATTAATTTGACCGATTAACTTACCCGTCGATTTATCTAACATATGTAAGAAGCCGCCCATATCCCCGACAACTATATGACCTTCATAGGGCACAGGAGAAGTAGTTTGACGAAGGAAAAGCGCTTTTTGAGTCCATAATAAGCTACCATTATTTCGATTCAAACTGCTCACATAGCCGTTGTCGTGGGTCACCAATAATGTTTGATTATCAATCGACATATCTTGGAAAGATGACAGTTCACGCGACCATAATGGTTCACCACTTCGAACTTCGAGAGCCAACAAGTTTCCGTTAAACGAAGACACATACAAAGTTGAGCCGAATACAATGGGCTGTGCATCAACATCGACTAACCGTTGGAGATCCGAGCGACCACTTGGAGCTGTAACCTGACGCTCCCAGGCCAAGCGACCATTTTCAATAACAAAAACGCCAACTTTACCGTTTGCAAATCCTGCTATCGCTGCGCCTAACGCTATAACCGGTGAAGATGTGCCACGTAAAGTTAATGGAGGAAGGTTACGATCGTAAAACCATTTGCTGGTGCCTGTTTCCGCATCAACCGCGATGATTTTTCCATCAACCGTATTGGCAACAACAACACCATCACCTACTGCCGGTGGAGAAATAATTTCACTGGATAATTGGCTACGCCATAATTCAGAACCATCTTCAACGTTTAATGCGACAATTTCACCTTCTCGGGTTGCGACCACCGCCATTCGATTCGCGACTGTTACACCCGCCGAAATTTTTTCTTTTACATTCACTTGCCAAATAACTTCACCGTTATTGACATTGCGAGCAGAAACTTCTCCATTTGTGTCAGCGATAAAGAGTTTATCGTATCCATAAGAAGGAACTAACTTAAGTAAACTTTCACCAATACCATCACCGATATCCTTGTTCCATAACAAGTCGTAAGCAACTTTTGGATCTTCAACGACAGGGATTGGATTTGGTAAAATCTCATCTTCATCGCCGCAGCCTGCAATTACGAAAATTGATGTTAGAACGACTAAGCTCAGTTTTATTTTTTGCTTGATAACGCGTTTGGTCATTATGAACCTTGTGTCTCTTCAGTTTCAGTGTCAGCCGCTTTTTGCTCGACTTCGGAAGAATCTTTTGCAGTGGTTTCAGTTGACTGTTCAGCAACACTTAAGTCATTGATCATCATCTCAAGTTCATTTTTAACAATGTAAGATTCACTCGATTCTTTCGCTAGGGTATATGCGAGTTTAGCTTTCTCCGCCTCGCCTTTCGCAGCGTAAGCATCGCCCAATACTTGTTGTTTCAAAGCACTGAAAGAGTCAGCCGAAATATTATCTAAAAGAGTAATCGCTGCTTGAGCATCATCTTGCGCCACGAGAACTCTCGCTAAGCGAATTTTCATTAATGCATTTAGCGGCTCGCCTTCAGTTTGTTGAACAGCCCACTCTAATTCTTTTTTCGCTGCAGAGAGGTCACCCTTGCTTAGATATTGTTTTGCCATATGTAAGGCTGCAACAACCGCGTATCCTGTGTCAGAATATTCTTGTTTGATATTTTGCGCCGAGCTAGCAAACTCATCAAACTTGTCACTTGGATTAATGTCAGTGAAAACTTCAAACGCTTTAGAGGCGTTTTGCTGTTTCTCCAACACCTGGCCTTGCCAAAAGTTGTACCCGAGAAATCCGCCGACTCCCAAAACAACACCTACGATGATAGAGGTGCCGTTTTCACTCCACCAATCTTTAATGGCTTTAATTTGTTCTTCTTCTGAATTGTAAACTTCCACTTTATTTACTCCTAAACACAGCAGATATAGTTATCTGTCCAATAATTGAAAATAGTTTTTGATTGTATCTGCGATAGAATCCCAAGACATTGACTCTTGCGGCTTTTCTTCTCGTAAAAATTTAACACCACAACTTTCATTAGCCACTTCATCCTCGCCTAAAATCAAGGCAAGACGAGCACCGCTTTTATCCGCTTTTTTAAACTGCTTTTTGAAGTTCCCACCACCAAAGTTCATGCTTAGACGCAATGAAGGGAAAAGAGTTCGTATTTCTTCGGCGATATTAAAAGCTTTTTTCTCTGCAACTGAACCAATCGCAATTAAATAAATATCACTGGCGTTAGACACATTTTGGCCAAACTCAGTTTCTTCTGCGAGTGCAATGATGCGTTCGATTCCCATTGCAAACCCACAGGCCGGAGTTGACTGCCCTCCAAGTTGCTCGGTTAGACCATCGTACCGACCACCGGCGCATATAGTACCTTGAGCGCCTAGCTTGTCTGTCATCCACTCGAAAACAGTTCTGTTGTAGTAATCAAGCCCTCTGACCAACCGAGGGTTTACAACGTAACTGACTCCCATGCCATCGAGCAAGCCTTTAAAACTCTCGAAATGTTCTTTTGACTCATCATCGAGATGATCTTCAAGCTTTGGTGCTGATTCGATAATACTTTGCAGCTTTGGATTTTTGCTATCGAGAATTCTCAATGGGTTCGACTCTAATCGTCTTTTACTGTCCTCATCCAGTTGCTCAAAATTAGACTGTAAATACTCAACTAATATCTCTCGATACACTTTTCGAGACTCAGGATCCCCAAGAGTGTTAATGTGGAGCGTTACATCGTTGGCAATTCCAATTTCTTGCCATAATCGTCGAGTGAGTAAAATTTGTTCAACCTCGACATCAGGACCATTAAACCCAAAAGCTTCCACCCCTAACTGGTGAAACTGACGGTACCGCCCCTTTTGAGGATTTTCTCGTCGAAACATTGGGCCCATGTACCATAACTTTTGCTGTTGGTTGTACAGCAGCCCATGTTCAATCCCGGCTCTTACACAGCTTGCAGTACCTTCAGGTCGTAGAGTAAGGCTGTCATCGTTTCGATCGGTCCAGGTGTACATCTCTTTCTCAACGATATCGGTAACTTCACCAATTGAGCGCTTGAATAAAGCTGTCTTCTCAACAATTGGCATTCGAATTTCGCCGTAACCATATTGCTGCATCAAGCGTCGTAATAAATGTTCAACCTTCTGCCACACTGCAGATTGCTCTGGCAACAGGTCATTCATTCCTTTTATGGCTTGAAACTTGGTTTTCAAAGAAGGCCTACTTAGGTTGACTTAGATAAACGCGGCATTATAGCGAAAAAACACGGCTTGTGGAGCGTATTAGTACAGAATTAACCTTGTGTAGCCCAATTTTCTGGCAAAGTTAGCTACTATAATCCATAGGTCGACAATAATAATCCGTAAGCAATGAAAAAATATGTCTTTCTGAGCATTTTTTGTACACTTATAGCCCCTCAGATCGGTTACTCGATATCCGCTCCAATACAGCTCGAACATATATCAACTCAAGACGGATTAAGTCAGAGCGTCGTATGGGAGCTAACTCAAGACAAAGCGGGATATTTGTGGATTGGGACAGAAGAGGGACTTAACCGATACGACGCTTATGATGTACGACCCGTCAACGGCCCGACAGATGCTTTCAACGCGGCCTACATCACTTTGCTCTACACTGATAAAGAAGGCGAAACTTGGGTAAGTGGCGGGAGAAATAAAAATTATCGCTATCAACCCGAAACAGAATCCTTTACAGCGGTTACACTTCCTAAAGGTATGAGCGAAAAAACTTCAGCCCAAAGGATAACTGAAGTATATGAAGACAACCAAAATAATCTATGGCTAATAAGCCTGTATCAAGTCTACCAATACGATCGAGCAAGTGATCAATATTCTTATTTATTCCAAATAACAGACCTGCCTGGTAACGTCGGTGATCAGGACATCATCCGATCCATATATCGCATAAAAAACTATTTACTCATTGGAACTTCAGTTGGCTTGTTCTCCTATGACTTAAAAAACCGTGTCTTTCGAAAGCTAAACCATACCATAGCGCCGCCAAACTCCGATGAAAACAATGTTAAAGGAATTTTCAACTTTAATCAGGGTTACATCTACATCGCAACCGTAGAAGGACTATATCGAATTACCCTAAATTCCATAATGTCATCTCTGGAGCGGAATGAAGAGATAACAGCGGACTCAATTTATGAAGTAAACGCCAGTCGAAATATTTGGCATATGATTGATTACGATGACACCATTTATGCAGCAACCGACAATGGGCTCTATTTTATCGATGAAAACAATAAGCTTTCACATTTAATTCGATACTCCGACACGCCTTACCAACTTTACGATAATGATATAACGCGTTTATTTGTCGATCGCGAAGAAAATCTATGGCTCAGTAGTCGAGAAGACGGCTTTTTTAAATGGCGACCGAACCGAGCCGTAACGGGCATAATATCCAATCAACGAGGCACGCCACAACGCCTACCGAGTAATAATGTTTATGCTATGCGTAAACTAGACGAAAATCATTTATTGATTGGTACGACTCATGGTCTGGCGAAATACAATTTAATTGATGACACAACTGAACAGTATTTCGTTAACAAAGATGAAAAATCACCTTTTAGCGATGAGTCAATTTATCAGATATTCACTAGCCCTTCTCGAACAATATTACATCGAACAAAAGGCATTAAACTATTAAACAAAAATGACCAGTCAGAAGTTGAACTTGTACTAACACCAGAACAAACTAAACGATTAAACAAAACAACTTACTTTGTTTCACCGGTCGATGAAGATAACTTGCTCGTACTGCAGGACGAAGACGTTTTCTTATTCAATGTTGAATCGGGAGAGTTTAGTGAAATAGAAGGCCTAACACAGCAAAAAGGCGATAATGCATTTCAATTTATCTTGAAAAGTGAACCTTCGACCAATCAACTATTTTTTGCTAAGTATAACTCTGTTGTCACTTATGACCGAACCACTCAACAAACTAAAGTCTTGCACGAACTGAAAAAAGATGACTCAACCCAAGCTGTTCCACAATCAATACTTAAAGTAGATAACCAGTATTGGATAAACTATTCAGGACTTGGGCTCTACATTGTAGATGTCGATTCGAGCGAAACACTGAAAATCATTCCACCTACTGAACTTAACACTAGTAATTTTCTGGATGTTTTTACCTACGATGAAAATTTTGTTTGGGTCACCAGTAATGACGGTCTAATAAAAATCAATCGTGAGAATTACAGCAATCAAAAATTTTCAAAAACAGATGGCTTAATCAGTAATGAGTTTATTGGTGGCACTACTGTAAATATAAATGACGATAACTGGGCATTTGGTACAACTCGCGGGGTGGTATTTATCGACTTGCAAAGACTTGATATCGAGCATAATCATGTTATTAATGTTATGCCTAGCAAAGTCTCTTTACTATCAAAAGGTAATCGAAATTATTCTGACGCCAATACCATTGAACTTGAGTATGATGACTTTGGTTTAAACATCGAATACTCAGCACGACTATTTAATAAAACGGAACAGGTAAAATACGATTACTGGATAGAGGGAGACTCAGCCACTCAGATTACTTCAACATTTAATAACACTCTTTTATTTCCAAAGTTTAAACCAGGCAAAAGCAAACTCTATATTGCAGCAGTGGACTACACTAATGGTGAGTTATCAGAACCTTATGTATTGTCTATAGTCAACCATCCAGCACCTTGGCTATCACCTATTGCGCTAACCACCTATGTGCTAGTTGCTCTTGCAATCATCTCAACTATTGGATATCAACGCTATCGTCGGCAAAAATATCTCCTTCAAACCAACACAATATTAGCTTCCAATGAAGAAAGACTGCAGTTAGCACTTAATGGATCAAATAGTGGTATGTGGGATTGGCATGCAAAAAATGACGAGATCTTTGAACCGCGACTAAATCATTTAGTCGAAAATGAAAATGATGCCATAAACTTGAGTGAAAAAATCAATTTCATTCATCCAGACGATAAAGACGCTTACTCAGCCAAGTGGAGAAGGTTTTTATCTCAACCAGATTCATCGTTCGAACATGTATACCGCCTCAAAAACCAGCAAGATGAGTGGTGTTGGTATCGCGACTTAGCAAAAGTAACGGAAGTCAACAGTAATAAAGATCCTATAAGGGTCACAGGAACTTTCACTGATATTACAGATACCAAGTCAACACAAGATAAAATGGATTTATTCTTTGAGGCATTCGACAACACTCGAGACATTATTATTATTCTCGACAAAGTATTTAATGTAAAAGTGACCAACCACTCGTTTTTCAACACCACAGGTATCGATCTTAATGAAGTGGTAGAAAAGCCATTGTCGGTCCTTGTCAATCCAGACTCACAGTTACCCATTGCACAAACAATGAAGCACCGGCTGGAGTCAAACAATGAATTTGAAACTGAAGGGTTAGTTTTAAGAAAATATCAAGAGCCTCTATCAGTACTGGTAAGCGTTAATAAATTCAAAAATAATGACTCTGAAGTCTATTACGTCATTAGTGCCACTGATATCAGTGAGCAAAAAGCCGCTCAAGAAGAGTTAAAACGTTTAGCCAATTATGACCCGCTTACTGGTTTGCCCAATCGCGCATTACTGATGGATCGAATAACACATGCAATTGAGAATGGACAGCGTCGAAAGCAAATGGTTGCGGTATTTTTCATTGATCTCGATCGGTTTAAACAAGTGAATGACTCACTAGGTCACGAAGTAGGTGATAGACTTTTAATAGCAGTTTCCGGAATTTTAAAAAGTGCAGTTCGTCGAAACGATACAGTAGCAAGACTTGGTGGTGATGAGTTTGTTGTAATGCTCGAAGATATTTACTCCATAGATACTGCAAGTCGTATCGCCAATACAATATTAGAAAAAATGGCTTCGCCTCTTACAATCGGAGAGCATGAAGTAAATTCGTCACCCAGTATTGGAATTTCTGTTTTTCCTGACGACGGGAGTGAAGCCAATATAATTTTAAAACATGCTGACATGGCAATGTATCATGCAAAAAATTCTGGGCGAAATAATTTTAAGTACTTCATTGCTTCAATGAATGATGAAGCTATCAATCGTATGTCGATGGAAAAAATGATACGAGAAGGAATAAAGAACAATGAGTTTACCCTTCTATATCAACCACAAATCGACCTTCATACAAACAAAATAGCAGGATTTGAAGCACTGGCGCGCTGGCAACGAAGTAATAACGAGATAATTTCACCGATAGACTTTATTCCTGTGGCTGAAGAGATTGGACTAATTATTCCGCTAACTGAACAGCTGATCGAGCTTGCGCTTGAAACGCTACAATTATGGCATAGTCATGATTTTGAAATAGGACTGGCGGTTAATTTATCTGCTCGGCATTTTAAGCAAAATGATTTTGACCTTTATATGAAAGAAAGGCTAGCACATTACCAGATTCAACCTGGAGCGCTTGAGTTTGAACTTACAGAAAGTATGCTGATGACGGATATGGAAGTGGCATTAACTTTAATACGAAAGCTAAAGAAGATTGGAATTGATCTCGCACTGGATGATTTTGGTACTGGGTATTCGTCATTAAAATATTTACACCAACTTCCAATTGAAAAGCTCAAAATTGATCGAAGCTTTGTGGCGCGAATTGGCGAACAGAAAGAAGCTGAAACTATTATCAAAACGATTATAGATTTGGCCAAGTCATTGCAAAAAACTAGCGTCGTTGAGGGTGTAGAAACTGCTGAGCAATTAGATTTCGTTCGAGAATTCGGAGCAGACAGCGTACAAGGTTACTACTTCGCAAAACCAATGTCTCGCGAGGAGACAATTGAATTTATTAAGCATCACCAAGAATAGTCATTAATTCCAGTAGTCAGTGCCTGTCCTTTCACAAAATTTAATATTGTATAAAAAGAAACAATACTAAGACGCAACCACTTTTATCACTTCTTCTCCGTGGGACTTTTCATTAATTGCTTGCTTTCGCTTTTCGATTTGTCGTCTAACTTCTACTTCAAGCTCGTCGACTAAATTTTGATTATCAATTTTGTGATCTTTATTTCCATCTCGATACATTAAACTAGCGCCTGCACCACCAGTTAATCCAATGTCAGCTTCTTTTGCTTCACCGGGACCATTGACGACACAACCTATTATTGCAACATCAAGAGAATCTCGGATATCCTCGAGTCGACTTTCAAGTTCATTAACAGTTTTTATGACATCAAATTGTTGTCGAGAACAAGACGGGCAAGCGATAAAATTAATTCCTTTTTGGCGCAGTCCCAAAGACTTTAGGATGTCAAAACCAACTTTAATCTCTTCTACTGGGTCTGCAGCTAACGAAACGCGAATAGTATCACCAATACCCTCAGAAAGAAGTAATCCTAGACCAACAGCAGACTTCACAGAACCGGAGCGTAGCCCACCTGCTTCAGTAATTCCTAAATGGAGTGGTTGCTCAATTTGTTGTGCAAGAATGCGATATGCGGATACAGTCATAAAAACATCAGAAGCTTTTAAGCTGATTTTGTAATTATCGAAATTATGACGATCAAGAATATCGATATGGCGCATCGCAGATTCTACTAATGCTTCAGGAGTCGGCTCTCCATATTTCACTTGTAGATCTTTTTCTAAGGAACCCGCATTGACACCAATACGAATTGGAATATTTTTATCTTTAGCTGTTTTAATTACTGCAGCGACTCGATCTTCTTTTCCAATATTGCCAGGGTTAATTCTTAAACAATCTACGCCATACTCCGCAACTTTAAGTGCAATTTTATAATCAAAATGAATGTCAGCAACCAGAGGTACTCTGGATTGTTGCTTTATAAGCTTGAAAGCTTCAGCGGCATCCATAGTCGGAACTGAAACTCGAACAATATCGGCTCCAACTTCAGCAAGTTGGTTAATTTGAGCAACTGTAGCATTGACATCACAGGTGTCGGTGTTCGTCATACTCTGCACAGCAATAGGGGCATCACCACCAATCGGAACATTTCCGACCCAAATTTTCTTCGATTGACGACGTTTAATCCAAGATTGCCCTTTCATGCTAAATGTTCCTGAGTTATTTCTTTAAATTAAGTTTTGCAGGACGACCTGCTCTATATCCGGATAGGTCTACTGATTCATTGTTAAACTGCATATTTACAACTGAAGGATCGCCAAGCGTAACAGCGAAAGGCGCGACTCCGTCGAGAGTAAGCACAACGCCATTTTGTTTCACACCATAAGCAAGACGTTTTCCGTTTGAGTCTCTAATATCCACCCAACAATCACCAACAAACACTAAGGTTAGGCTGTCTTGAGCGAGCTCTGATGAATTATTATCGAGTTGTATTGGATTTTTTTCTTGAGGGTCCTGATTGATAGTTTTATCTAACGTGGAGTTATCCTTAGACGACGTATTATCGGCTACCTCACTTTCCAAAACTGCCGTCGTATCTGTCTGAATTTTTGCATCATCAGAGGAATTTGAGCTTTCATTTAATCGGTCTTGTAAGTTCGCGATACGATCATTCTGCTGAGGTTGTTCTGTTGTATCTTCATTCGTTTCATTAGAACTATATTCCGCAGATTCTCCTTCGAGTAACCCTAAGGTAAGTTCAGAGGAATCACCTGATACATCATTTTTTAAAAAGCGCTCTTTTATACCCCATGCAACTGCTGCAAGTATTACAAATATAATAGCTCGAGAGATCCATTTAAAAACGCCTTCACCACTGCTAACTTCACTTTTTCTTTCCCCAAAAGCACCCATTCTTGATGTACTTTTGATTTCGGTTGTCTCTTCAAACAACTCGTTGAATTGAGATAACAATTCTTTGTTATCAATTTTAAGTAAGTTCGCATAAGACCGGATATAGCCTCGATAAAAAGCAGGCGAAACGGAGTCAATAAAACGACCTTCTTCAATTTCATCAATCCTTGCGGAAGGAAGTTTGAGTTGATCAGCGACGGATTTAACACTCAGCTTTTGCGTTATACGAGCCTGTTTTAACTGTTCACAACAATCTGGAATTACTTTAGCGTCCATATCACTCATTGCCATTGTTCTTTAGAATCTAAGTACTCCATTGTTTCTGCGGAGTCAGGATATAAGTTCTGCAATTGCAAAGCGTAACTGGCGACACCATCTTTGTTACCTAACTTTGACTCAACCCTAAGTGCTAACCACAAGGTGTTAGGTGTATGTCGGGATACTTCTCGATATCGCTCTATATATTGCTTTGCACGAAGATAACGTTCTTGGTCAAATTCATACTTAGCTATTTCAATTAGCGCGTCTGGCAATTTAGGATTTAAATTTATTGCTCGACGAAAATATTCCAGTGCTTTTTGGTTGTTGCCTTGTGCTCTTTGGCAAACTCCTGCATTGACGTATGCTTGATCCACTCGAGTAAAAGTGGTGGTGTTAATTGCTTCTTCGAATAGCTCTTCTGCTCGGTCATACTCACCAGTTCGACACAAAAATCTGGCAAACGTATTTTTAAACTCAGGATTTCTTCGGTCGAGACTTAATGCTTCTGCATAAGCCTTTTTAGCTTCTGGAAAGTTATTCGCCAATTCATAATAAAACCCAAGTGTTAGATAGACATCAGGATAATCGTCATCGTGCTCAATAGCTTTATCTAGATGATACTTAGCCCGTTGCAAATTTCTTTTTTGCAAATAAACTTGAGCCGCTTCAACGCGCTTTTTTGCAGCTTTTCTTTCGTTAAAGCTGGAAACGGTGGTACTTCCTTCAAAGTTTTCTACTTTAGTTGTGGTTTGCGTGGTGCAACCCGACATCACGATAATTATTATTATAATACTCAAGTACTTTGACATAATCCGCCCTATTCTAACCTGCTAGTTGTTGTATCGGAATTTGCTCTTTGCGACTCGTTCGTTTTGTTTTGTCATTCACTTTTCCCACCAGTTGCCCACAGGCAGCGTCTATATCGTCACCACGTGTTCTTCTAGTGATCACTGTAAAACCATTTTTACTCAATATATCCGTAAATCTATCAATGGCTTTATTTGAAGATGTTTTATAATCTGTATTTGGGAATGGATTAAAAGGAATTAAATTCACTTTATTAGGAACATTCTTGAGTAACTTGATTAATTCATACGCGTGTTCAGGCTGATCATTAACATCTTTGATCATCACATATTCAACCGTTACTTTTTCTGATGCTTTCGACTTTTCCAAATAACGCATGACTGAAGGCATCAATACTTCAATTGGATACTTTTTATTAATCGGCACCAACTCATCACGCAAAGCATTGTTCGGTGCATGTAATGAAAGTGCAAGTGCAACGTCTATACGTTCAGCTAAACGATCAAGTGCAGGCACCACGCCAGATGTACTAATTGTCACTCGGCGTTTTGATAATCCATACCCTAAGTCGTCCATCATGATATCCATAGATTTAACGACATTCTCAAAATTAAGAAGTGGCTCACCCATGCCCATCATAACCACATTGGTGACTCGACGCTCACCAGTTAACTTTTGACTGCCAAGTCGTTTTACAGCGAACCAGACTTGACCAATAATTTCTGCTACAGAAAGGTTGCGATTAAATCCTTGTTGAGCGGTTGAACAAAAAGAGCACTCCAGTGCACAACCCACTTGTGAAGAGACACATAGTGTTCCTCTGTTTCTTTCTGGAATGTACACAACTTCTATCGCTTGACCGCCATTTAAACTCAGTGCCCACTTAATGGTTCCATCGTCCGACAATTGCTCGGCGACAGCATCAGGACCTTGAACATAGGCTATTTCCGCAAGTTTGGTTCGGAGAGCTTTGCTCAAGTTAGTCATTTCATCGAAGTTATCCACGCCCATATGGTGGATCCATTTCATAACCTGAGTAGCACGGAAGGGTTTTTCACCTATATCAGTGAAAAATTGAGTCAATCCATCGCGATTCAGGTTGAGTAAATTCGTCTTTTCTTTACTCATTACATTCACCTTTTTGCGATATTCTGCCGAAAACAGTCATTAAGACAGCTTTCGATGAATAAAGTTTACTTTTAAACAACAATTACTTAGATACAATAGCCCACAAAATACCATGATCTTGTGGGCTAAGGATAGATCATCCGATTATCGAGTGCGAGGACAGATTTCGTCGTCTGAGAAGAAGTAGGCAATTTCTCGAGCCGCTGATTCAGGAGCATCTGATCCGTGCGCAGCATTTTCATCTACAGAAACCGCGTAATCTGCACGAATAGTTCCGCGTAACGCTTCTTGTGGGTTAGTAGCACCCATGATTTCACGGTTTGCTGCAATTGCATTTTCACCTTCAAGTACCTGAACCATAACTGGACCAGAAGTCATAAATTCAACAAGAGCACCAAAGAAAGGACGCTCTTTATGCTCAGCATAAAAACCTTCCGCTTGCTCTTTGCTCATATGAATCATTTTTGAAGCGATGATTTTTAAGCCCGCACGCTCAAAACGAGTGTAAATCTCTCCGATAACATTTTTCGCAACTGCATCAGGCTTAACGATAGAAAAAGTACGTTCAATCGCCATTATTTTCTCCAAAATCAATAAGTTATGTTAATTATAAAACGTTGTTGCACTCTCTTTAAACCAAAGGCAGGAGCACAAAAATTCGGCGGCACATTATACATGCCACAAGAGTAAAAAACAGGCAAAAGCTGCTTTTTATTGCTGCAAAGTCAATCCAATGGGTTTAATAGTATTTCAGGTTAAATGTACCGAGTTGGATCAGCTACATTAGCTTGCTCAAACGCAACACGACGTATCCGGCAACTGTCGCATTGTCCGCACGCTCGTCCGCTAAGATCGGCCTGATAACAAGATACCGTTTGACCGTAATTCACGCCAAGAGCCTCACCCCATTGAATAATCTCAACTTTGGTTTTGTGAATCAAAGGAGTTTCAATCACAGGACCACTCCCTTCAACCCCTGCTTTGGTCGCTAAATTAGCCATTTTTTGAAACGCGTCTATATATTCGGGCCGACAATCCGGATATCCAGAATAATCAACAGCATTAACTCCGGCATAAATTGCAGCGGCATTTAAGGTTTCTGCCCACGCCAAAGCAATCGACAAAAAAACAGTATTACGCGCGGGTACATAAGTGACAGGAATACCATCAGCGGGATCGGTCGGCACATCAATATTATGATCAGTTAATGCAGAACCACCAAAACCGCCGAGATCGATAGGAATAATTCTATGTTGAGCGATACCTGAATTTTCAGCGATCTGCTTAGCCGCTTCTAGTTCAGCACTGTGACGTTGGCCATAACTAAAACTTAACGCATAAATTTCAAAACCGGCGTTCTGCGCAATAGCCAGACATGTGGTGGAGTCTAATCCTCCCGACAACAGCACGATAGCTTTAGGTGTTTGATTAGTCATAGGCATGCTTTCCAATTACACTAAAAGTCGAAATTTAAAAGTTTATCGTCATTAAATTAAGCCAATATAAGTTATCGACCCGGCTCATCATTCCATAAAATTTTATGCAGCTGAACTTGAAATCTTACCGGCAAGTTATCCGCAACAATCCAATCTGCTAGCTGTGATGGCGCTAACTGTTCAAAACTCGGTGACAACAATACATCACATTTATCATTTAAAGTCAGCTCAGATAACTTAAACTTTGCCCAGTCGTAATCTCGACGAGAACAAATCACAAACTTAACTTCGTCGGTTGGCTTGAGTAGTGGAATGTTAGACCACAAGTTTTTATCCATCTCACCCGAGTCAGGGGTTTTAAGGTCGAGAACAACATTTACTCGAGGATCGACACTTGATATATCCATTGCCCCACTGGTTTCAATAGACACTTTATAATCAAGATCACACAAAGCTTTTAACAAACTTTCGCATGGCCCTTTTTGTGCCAAAGGCTCTCCACCTGTCACCGTTATGTAAGGCGTGTTAAACGCCTTCACCTTTTCAAGGACCTGCTCTAATTCGAAGTATTCACCACCAGTGAACGCGTAGGCCGTATCACAATATTGGCATCGCAATGGACACCCAGTCAGCCTGACAAATACAGTCGGCAAACCAATTGTGCGAGACTCACCTTGTAGCGAGTGGAAGATTTCGGTAATACGTAAACGAGGCACAGCTATGACAACTCTAAATTAAAAACAAACTCGTTCTTAGCGCCTGTCGGTTGACAGACATAGTTTGAGCAATGTTTGAACAAATGGGGCGCTATTCTAAACATTCTTCAGGAAAGGGTAAAGCAAGATAAACAAAGCTGTAAGTATATTAAAACTGATTATTTGAGTTTATCTAACTCAGCTTTGGCAAGTTGAGCAGAAGTACCGTCGAACTGTTCTACAACTTGATTAAAGACTTTCTTTGCTTCGGCAACGTTATTTTGTTGCAACAAAACTTTACCCGTTTTGAACAAGGCATCTGCTGCTCGAGAGGAATCTGGGAACCGATTAACCACTTGCTGATAAGCATTAAGTGCTTGCTCTAACTCACCTTTAATATAATAAATCTGTCCCAGCCAGTAATGTACATTGGCTTCGTATTGGCTATTCGGAAATGTCTTTAGAAAAAGCTGATAATCGGAAATAGCTTCGTCGTATTGCCTTTCTCTAACTTTGGCAAAAATTTTCTGATAAGCAGTATGAACGTCGTCTGCTAATGCGATGTTTGTACTGGGTTGTGCTTGAGTGTTAGAAGCTGAACCGGAAGTCGACGGGATTGTCGCACCAGTTGCTGCTGATCCTGCTGAAGATTGCTGTAACTTGGTTAGACGTCGCTCAATATCACTGTAGAGATCACGTTGGCGTTCTTGCAATTGTTTTAATTGATATTGATGCTCTTCAATTAAACCACTCAGACGTTGAATATCTTCCTGGATTTGGTTGAGTTGAAACATCATGTCGGCCTGAAGCTTGCCGCGAGTTTCAGCGACCTGCTCTAAGCGAGCCAGTCGTTCTTCTGTCGATTCGGCATGTGCATTGACAATAGACAATGCAGACGCCAAAAAGAAAGACAGCACTTTAAAAAGTGCTGTCTTCGATGTTGCGTGAAAAAGATTAACCTTCATAGTCCAAAACGGCACGACGGTTTTCTTCCCATGCATTTTCATTGTGCGATGGATTCGCTGGTTTTTCTTCGCCGTAGCTTACAACTCGCATTTGCGAAGAAGATACACCGTAGCTCATAAGAATGTCGCGTACAGAATTACCACGACGCTCACCTAGCGCAAGGTTGTACTCAGGCGTACCACGCTCATCCGCATGCCCTTCGATAGCCACTTGAACGCCTGGGTTACGGCTTAAGTACCAAGCATGAGCTTTTAATAAATCTTGATATTGAGTTTTAACAGTTGAATCGTCGAACTCGAAATATACAGTGCGAACCTCACGAGCTTCCGCGTTCAGACGTTTCATTCGATCCTCTTCAGA
This sequence comes from Gammaproteobacteria bacterium, assembly GCA_013373375.1. Classification (GTDB taxonomy): domain Bacteria; phylum Pseudomonadota; class Gammaproteobacteria; order Enterobacterales; family Kangiellaceae; genus Pleionea. The sequence continues at coordinate 57,999 of JABXHY010000018.1, read as the reverse complement.
CTCTACGTTGTCAGGTACTTCAACTTGTGGTGGTTCAGTAGTTGTTGTTCCTGTATCGGTATTCTCAGTAGTACTTGAACACGCGAATAAGAAAAATGCGGGTAAAGTAACCAGGATGCTTTTCCCCAAACTTTTAATTGACATTGTTGTTGCTCCTATCGTTATTTTTAAAAAACAAATCTTTAATCGTTTAAGTAAGTCAATAAACCTATTGTGTTAAAAAGGGCGACCAAGCCGGCGCTTTTACCTCACCCCGTTTAGCAGGTAAGCGAGCTTTGAATCGACCATCGGTCGATACAGCCGCGAGCACCTGTCTTCCATTATGAATAGTAGCATAAATTACCATGCTGCCATTCGGCGCTAAACTGGGAGACTCGTCTAGCATGGTGTTCGTCAGGACTTGCATAGTCCCAGTTTCAATATCTTGCTTTGCGATATGATAAACACCATTCGTTCGATTTACGAGGATAATGCTTTTTCCATCCGGTGTATAGGTCGCACTAGCATTATATTCTCCCTCAAATGTGATGCGTTCCTCACGCCCACCATTTACTGACACTCGATATATTTGTGGACGCAATCCACGGTCACTGGTAAACAAAATCCATTGACCATCTGGAGAAAATTCTGGTTCGGTATCAATTACCGAATTTCGAGTACGTGTCAGTCTACGATATTGACGCGTAATTAGATCGAGAACGTAAATTTCTGCATTGCCATCTTTTGATAAAGTTAGTGCTAATTTTTGCCCATCGGGAGAAAACGCTGGCGCACTATTAATCCCAGGAAATGCCGCAATCAACGATCGCTGACCTGTATAAATTTGCTGCAAATAAATTTCAGATCGACCATTTTCAAATGACACATATGCAACCGATCGACCATCAGGTGACCAAACTGGTGACATGATCGCTTCAGAACTCGAATAAAGCGCTTGAGGATCATAACCATCACTGTCTGCCATATAAAGTTGATAAGGTCTTTGCAACGATCGATCAACTGTGACATAAGCAATTCGCGTTGCAAATGCTCCCGGTTCTCCAGTTAACGCTTCATAAATTTTATCCGCGACTTGGTGAGAATAAAATCGATAATTTTTTGACTTTGCAACACCAGTGTTATTGAGTAATAAATATTCAGAACTGGTTACTAAATCACCCGACTCAACAAACTGTTGCGGTTTAAAAACATCAATTAACTGATAGTTTACCGTAAACTCGCCAGGAACCTTTTCTTCGATGGTTCCAACCACCACAGCTTCAATACCTTTGCTTTTCCAAACCTCTAAATCAACATCAGTGTGTTGGTTTGGTTGTTGTGGCATTTCATTAAATGGCATTGGATTAAATCGACCCGACCGCCTTAAATCCGCTGCAATTATCGCCGATAAATCATGCGGTGGCTGTGGCGACGTCCCCGAGTATTTAAAAGGAACTACCGCAATTGGCCGAGCAAAACTCATTCCGCCTTCAATAACAATATCGATATCAATATTGCTTTGTGTTGCTTCAATGCGGCCAACCGCAAAAATTAAAACAACAAAAAAACTTAACTTCAAATACTTCATGTTCACTCTTTTGGTTTTAGTAAAACGTTTAAGTCGCGTAACTCTTCAAGCACATCTGGATCACTACTCATTGGCAGCGGCGCGGCGCGGGAGACTGCTCTTTCCGCCGAATCACAAAACCGCCCTTGATCTTCCAGACGTTTAAAGCCTAGTAAAATTCCACCAGGCCCTAAACGTAAATTAAAAATACAATAACCATCTCGCTCAGGTTCGTTCCAGTACTGTCGAATTTTACTTTCAATTCGTGTGCGATAAATATCAACTTCCGACATAATAGCCTGCCGTTTTGCTGCCATCGCTTGCTGTTCAGCAGCAAACTGTTCCGCAAGTAATTCTTCCTCTAACTTGCGTTGCTTTTCGAGTTTTTCTTCCAACGCTTTTTGCTCTTTGCGCTTTTTCTCTGCAAGCTCTTTTTCTCGTTTCTTTTTTTCTTCTTCTTTTCGTTTCTTTTCTTTTTCAAGCGCGAGCTTTTTCTTCCTATCTTGCTCTGCTTTTAATTTCTTTTGACGCTCTTCTTCATTTTTACGTTTGATTCGATTTTCTTGCTGTTGTTTTTCTCTTTTCGCATTTTGAACTTGTTGTTTTTGTTGCTGTATTTGTTTGCGAATTGCTTCACCATCAACCGCTACAGCATTAATATTAGGCGCTACTTTTTCTTTACTCAGTTCAACTTGGTTGAATGAAAAGTTAAGTAATAAAAACCCTAACACAATCAAATGCGCAATAGCTGAGAAAAAAAGAGAAATAATTAACCGTTTACTCAAACCGAGCTCCAATCACTCGAGTGGTTCTGTCATCAGGCCAACACTCTCAATACCGGCTTCTTGCTGCAGCAACACCATGAGTCGCACAACTTTATCGTAGGCAACATTTTTATCGCCATTAATAAGGATTGCCATTTTTGGGTGGGTCTCTTTATGCTTAACAACCAATGCAACCAACTCTTGTGCTTCAAGCGCTTGATCTCTTGCATCGCCGAGTGATAAATAATAATTGCCACTGGCATCAATACTCGCAATAAGAGGAGGCTCTTCGTTAGCAGACATAGGTTCTGAGTCAACCTGTGGCAAATCAACGTTAACGCCTGCCGTTATCAACGGAGCAGTAATCATAAAGATAACCAGAAGCACCAACATGACATCAATGTAAGGCACCACATTGATTTCTGCCATTGGCTTCCTACGGTTTGGCTTCATTATTTAAGCTCCCGCAGAACTGTGCGCTTTTCGATGCAAAATACCAGAAAACTCTTCGACAAAATTATCGTATTGATTTTCGATTTTTTGTACCGAATGATTAAACTTGTTGTAAGCGATTACCGCTGGAATTGCGGCAAATAATCCCATGGCGGTTGCAATAAGAGCTTCTGCAATACCGGGAGCAACCATGGCTAAAGTCGCCTGCTTTACAGAACCTAAGGCGATAAAAGAATTCATAATTCCCCAGACAGTTCCAAATAGGCCAATATAAGGCGTCGTTGATCCGACTGTCGCTAAAAATGAAAGGTTAGTTTCTAATTTATCGATTTCTCGAGAATGAGCCACACGCATAGCTCTGTGCGCGCCTTCCATAACCGCACCTGGACCGGTGCCTTTTTGATTTCGTAAGCGGACAAATTCTCGATAGCCCGACATAAACACTAACTCCATCCCAGAAGGAGGAACACGTCGACTGCTCAGCTCATTATAAAGTTTACTTAAGTCGATGCCTGACCAAAACTTATCCTCAAACTTTCGACTCGAAGTGCTGGACAGTTTCAAGGTTCGAAATCGGTCAATGATCATTCCCCACGAAATAAATGACAAGGCAACGAGCACCAACATAATAAGTTGAACGATCAAACTCGCGTTCAAAAACAGGTCAGTAATAGAAAGTTGATTATGCGTCACGGGTCATTTCCTCTAATAACTCTGTTGGCATTGAACGGGGCTTCATAGTACTCAGGGTTACACACACGACGAGAATATTTCCTTCGGCGTAAACATGTTCAGGATCGGTCATTGACACAATTTTTTGATGAAATAAAACGCGAACACCTCGTACTTCTTTAATGGTCGATACAACGTTTAAAGCGTCATTGAACCGAGCGGGTCGATAATAATCGACTTCTGCTTTACGAACCGCAAAAGCAACGTCCTGCTCAATCAATACGGATTGATCTAACCCCCACTCACGTAACCACTCGGTGCGAGCGCGCTCCATGAATTTTAAGTAATTAGCATAGTAAACAACGCCAGCGACGTCAGTATCTTCATAATAGACACGAACAGGAAAAGAAAATTCCATCGTTTCAACCGTTTAGTAGTGTTATTTAAATAATTCTTCAATATTTTTTGCGCAGCGCACACTATATCGCTTTTGCTGGCACAGGTGAAACACAAACAGGGTGTCAAAATGTGAACAAGCTCGAGAAAACAGCTCTTGCATATTATTTTGAGTTAATTAATCAAACAGATCGGGTTTTTGCGGGATAATACCAAAGTGCTGGTAGGCCCTTTGAGTGGCCGTTCTACCTCGCGGCGTGCGTTGGATGTAACCTTGCTGAATCAAGAATGGTTCAATGACGTCCCCAATAGTATCTCGCTCTTCGCCGATAGCTGCAGCAAGAGTATCTAGCCCAACAGGACCTCCGCTGAACTTGTCGATAATCGCCAAAAGTAGTTTGCGATCCATGGTGTCGAAACCCTGCTCATCCACTTCAAGCATATTTAACGCTTTTTCTGCGATTTCATTACTGATTGAACCATCACCTTTAACTTCCGCGTAATCTCGCACTCGTCGCAATAGGCGATTAGCAATTCTCGGTGTTCCTCGTGACCGGCGAGCAACTTCTCGCGCACCTTCCGAATCGGCTTGCAAGCCCAATATTGCAGCTGAACGCGCGACTATATCGGTCAATTCATCGATATTATAAAACTCCAAACGTTGCACAATACCGAATCGATCCCTCAGTGGAGAGGTCAAAAGACCTGCACGAGTTGTTGCGCCCACCAACGTGAACGGCGGCAAATCGAGCTTGATCGAACGCGCTGCGGGTCCCTCACCAATCATGATATCAATTTGATAATCTTCCATGGCGGGGTACAAAATCTCTTCAACAACAGGGCTTAAACGGTGGATTTCATCAATAAATAAAACGTCATTTTCTTCAAGGTTGGTCAGCAAAGCTGCCAGATCACCGGCCTTTTCCAACACAGGTCCAGATGTAAACTTAATCGTAACGCCCATTTCATTGGCAATAATATTCGCGAGTGTGGTTTTTCCAAGCCCAGGAGGGCCGAAAATTAACACATGATCCAATGCATCGTTTCTTGATTTCGCCGCCTGTAAAAAAATCTCCATTTGCTCTTTTACTTGCGGCTGGCCGACGTAGTCTTCTAACTTGGTCGGCCGGATAGCCCGGTCAAACCTTTCTTCTTCTGGCGTCTGAGAATCACCTGCAATAATCCGATCTTCATGAATCATAATAAACTACTCGTTAATATTCTTATCAACCTGTCAGATCTATTCATCAATTAACTGACGTCAGGTTATTTTCCCATATTCTTTAAAGCTAACCGAATTAATTCTGCGCTGGTCGACGCTTCACCTTTAACTCGACTAACGGCTTTAGCAGCATCTTGTGGTTTGTAACCTAAGGCAATTAATGCACTCTCAGCTTCGCGCTGTATGTCAGACGACGAGTTCGACGATGATTCTGCGCTTGATTCAGACTTCGAACCTGCGGTAAAGCCCCAATCTTTTAATCGATCTTTCATTTCGATGATTAGTCTTTCTGCCGTTTTTTTACCAACACCCGGTAACTTAACTAACTGAGACACCTCACCATCATGGACACATCGGACAAACTCATCGGTTGTCATACCCGATAAGATAGCAACGGCCAGTTTAGGTCCAACCCCATTAACTTTGATTAATTCCCGAAACAATTGTCGATCTTGTTTGGCTCCAAAGCCAAACAAATTATGTGCATTCTCACTCACCGATAGATGCGTGAACAAGGTTACTCTTTGCCCGTTCTCAGGCAAATTAAATATGGTCGTCATTGGAGCTTGTAACTCGTAACCGACTCCGTTGACGTCAATCACCAGTTCTGGAGGAGCTTTCTCTAAAAGTATGCCTGTTAGTCTTCCAATCAACGTACTCGCCCTCTTCTTCTTTTATTGGCACCCATTTGGGCTACCATTGATTGCATTGTATTGCAGTGACAAATCGCGACAGCTAAGCCATCAGCTGCGTCGCTTTGCGGTTGCGCTGATAACGATAGCAGTGATGTCACCATATGTTGTACTTGTGCTTTATCCGCGCCGCCGGTTCCCACAACAGCTTGTTTAATTTGTCGCGCCGAATATTCCGCAACGGACAACGCATGATTGGCAGCGGCAACCATAGCAACGCCTCTGGCTTGCCCTAATTTTAATGCGGAGTCCGCGTTCTTTGCCATGAAAACCTGCTCAATAGCGGCCTCTGTCGGATTGTATTTTCGAATCACTTCTGACAGATTATCGTAAATTTGCAACAGCTTTTCAGATAACGGTGCTTCTTTAATTTTGATACAACCGCTGGTGACATACCGAATCTTGCTTCCCTGAGCTTCAATAATGCCAAAGCCAGTAATCCTTGAGCCCGGATCGATCCCCAAAATAATTGCCATAAATTACTCTTTAACACTCAGTTGCATACGGGTAATCACAGTCTCAAAAAAATAAATGCTTAGTGGTTAGCTTTAAGGTATCACGAACGGGCATAAAAAAAACCTCGACTGCGATTGGCTTATCGAGGTTTTATAAGTTCAGTTCAATATCTAAGTTCGACCGACACCACAACTCGGTAAAAATTAAAGTAATTCGTAGGCTTCACTTGGAATGTCTGCGTTAGTATAAACATTTTGCACGTCATCTAAATCTTCCAGACGCTCAACTAAACGTAATACTTTTGCTCCATCTTCAGCTTCTAGCTCCGCTTGGGTAGAGGGCAACATAGCAACTTCCGAATTTTCAGGTTTGAAGCCCGCTGCCACAATACCATCTTTAACGGTCATGAATTCTTCAGGAGTCGTCAACACTTCAAAAGAACCATCATCATGCGTAACGACGTCCTCAGCTCCTGACTCAAGAGCTGCTTCCATAAGAGAATCTTCTTCGATGTCATCACCGAAAATCATCTGGCCTTTTTTATCAAAAAGGTAGGCGACGGATCCTGATGTGCCTAAATTTCCGCCATGCTTGGTAAACGCGTGTCTGACTTCTCCAACCGTGCGATTTTTATTATCGGTCAAACACTCAACCAGAACCGCTACACCACCAGGCCCATAACCTTCATATGTTAAATTTTCATAGTTGTCACCATCGGTATTGCCAGCACCACGTGCGATAGCCTTTTCAATGGTGTCTTTTTTCATGTTCGCGCCAAGCGCTTTATCAATACAGGCTCTCAGTCCTGGATTATCTTCTGGATTAGGTCCGCCAGATTTCGCAGCGACCACCAGTTCACGAATGATCTTGGTAAAGATCTTTCCACGTTTAGCGTCTTGCGCGGCTTTTCGGTGTTTTATATTGGCCCATTTACTATGTCCAGCCATACTTAACTCCTTTGTTTGACTCCTTTGTTAAAATCCTAGGGTTACTTTTTATTCCGCCGATTTCTTTTTTAACTCAATGCCTAATTCACTCAACTGCGCGTCAGACACTTTTGCTGGCGCTTCGGTTAGTGGACAAGCTGCTGTTGTTGTTTTCGGAAAGGTAATAACATCACGAATTGACGAAGCCCCAACCATTAACATAACTAGTCGATCCAAACCAAACGCAATCCCGCCATGTGGCGGACAACCAAACTTAAGCGCATCAAGTAAAAAGCCAAACTTTTCTCGTGCTTCGGTTTCTGAAATTCCCAATATTTCAAAAATGGTTTGTTGCAAGTCTGTGTTATGAATACGAGTTGAACCACCGCCCACTTCACAACCGTTCAATACCATGTCGTAAGCTCGCGACAATGTACCGGTCGGATTAGCTTTAAGCGCTTCCGGATCAAGCTCTTTTGGCGAAGTGAATGGATGATGAAGCGCTTGCAATTGACCATCATCTTCTTCAAACATTGGAAAGTCGACGACCCATAATGGTTTCCATTGATTACTCAACAACTCGAAATCATTTGCTAATTTTAAACGCAGCGCGCCAAGTGCGTCGGCAACCACTCTCGAGTTATCCGATCCAAAAAACAGAATATCACCTGTTTCAGCGCCAACACGTTCCAATAATTGCTCAGCAACGTCTGGTGTAAGAAACTTAACAATTGGCGACTGTAAACCTTCAATGCCTGCTGCTCGATCGTTCACTTTAATGAACGCTAATCCTTTAGCTCCATACACACCGACAAACTTGGTGTACTCGTCTATTTTCTTTCGGCTGACTTGTTCTGCGCCGCCTTTAAGATTAAGAACACCTACTCTTCCTTCTGTATCGTTAGCGGGCCCGCTGAATACTTTGAAGTCGACCGACTGCATTATGTCGTCAACCGTGTGGATCGGCATATCAACTCGTAAGTCAGGTTTGTCGGAACCGTATTTTTCCATCGCTTGACTGTAAGGCATACGTGGAAATGGATTTGGTAGCTCAACATCCAGCATTTCTTTGAACACGCTTCGAATCATGTTTTCCATAAGCCCCATGATCCCCTCTTCGTCCATAAACGAAGTTTCGATATCGAGCTGGGTAAATTCTGGCTGACGATCGGCGCGCAAATCTTCGTCACGAAAGCAGCGGACGACTTGGTAATAGCGATCGAAACCACTCATCATTAACAATTGTTTAAAAAGCTGAGGTGATTGCGGTAATGCGAAAAAAGAACCTTTGTGCGTGCGACTTGGAACCAAGTAATCACGCGCACCTTCAGGAGTCGCTTTCGTTAAAATGGGCGTCTCCATATCCAAAAAGCCTTCAGCGTCCAAATATCGGCGCAGTGCTGAAGTTAGCTTCGTACGAAATAAAAACTTTTTCGCCATTTCAGGGCGACGTAAATCCAGATAGCGATATTTAAGACGCGTTTCCTCAGCGACATCTTCATGACCGTCAATCAAAATCGCGGGTGTTTCTGACTTGTTTAGGCACTCAATTGAGCTGGCAACCACTTCTATAGCGCCAGTCACCATGTCTTGATTCACCATATTTTCAGGTCGATTGCGAATGTTACCTTTGACTAAAACCACATACTCGCTGCGCAATTCATCTGCAGCTTCGAACACATCACCTTGGTCTGGTTCAATCGTCACCTGAACAATGCCACTTCGATCGCGTATTTGTAAAAAGATTAGCCCGCCCAAATCTCGTCGACGATGAACCCAGCCAGCAATAGCGACTTCGGAAGTTTCCGGTAATCCGACTAAGTCGGCACAATAGTGACTGCGCATCATCATAAAAATCCTGTCAAAATTAACTTTGTCTTATCATTAAACAATCAGGGAATGGTTGGTGTGCTCGATTACCTTGCTCTATTTTTGTACAGCCAGCTCAAAAAACTTTACCTACAAAACAAGCAAATGGTCGACTTAATTGCGCCTCACACCCCTGAATAAAAAGGGGCATGATCTTACGTCAGGCCCACTTTTTAAGCAAGATTCGACCAAGGAATTGATGACCTCAACATAAGCTTGGGTTAGCATTTAGTAAAATTACCCACTTCCAAACATCGAGCGTTTTGCAAAAGCGTTATAACCTTATGTATTTCAAAACAGACCGAGTCACATTTCGCGAGTTAAAAGCTGAAGATGAAAAGTTTTATATTCAAACTTATACCGACCCTCAACTAATGAAATACACCGGAGTCGAGCTAAACACTGCACAAGCAAAATCGGCCTTTCTCACCACCCTAACAGCGACCCAAAAATCTGCAGCCAACTACATGATGTTTGTTCTTTGCAGGAATAACACAACAACTCCCCTTGGATTTATCGCATTTAAAGATTTAAGTTTATCTAAGCGGTCAGCAGAAATCGGCATTATTCTGCAACGAGAGGCGCAAGGAAAAGGGATTGCTTTTCATTGTGTATCGGCCGTAGTGACCTATGGTTTCGATAAGCTTAGTCTGAACAATATTTTTGCAAATCTAAAGGTAGCCAATAAAGCAGGAATAAAACTGATTAATCGACTGGGTTTTGAACCTGTTAAGTCAAATTGTGAAAAAAATACTCCCAGCGATGTACAACTTTACTCAAAAATCAAAGAAACTATTTGAAATAGTTCACATTTTTATTGCATCATGGCGCATCAAAAAGTGAATCCAATTGAAGTACATTTTCATGAATGAGGGAAATCGAGGCAGTTTGATATGTCTTGGCGTCGGCATCACAATAGGTGCACACATAACGCCAATCGCTCGCCACGCCCTAAAGAGCGCTGATATTGTATTTGCTGCATCTTCAGATTCTCTCTTTGAATTATGGCTAAAAGACATTCATCCAAATGTTGTATCTTTACAGCAGTATTACAATAAAGGTAAGTCACGCAAGATCACCTATCAAGAAATGACCGAAGCATTACTAACACCAGTACGACAAGGTAAAAAGGCGGTCGCTGCTTTTTATGGTCATCCAGGTGTTTTTGTTAATCCTTCTCACAAAGCTATTCTACAAGCAAAAGCAGAAGGATTCGAAGCAATAATGTTGCCAGGTATCTCAGCTGCAGACTGTTTATACGCCGACTTAGGTATTGATCCCGGTAAATACGGCTGCCAACATTTTGAAGCCAGTCAGTTCATGTTTTACCAAAGAAACATCGACCCAACGGCTTATCTAATTTTATGGCAAGTGATGGCTGCAGGTGATAAAAGCCATACCCAGTTGAATAAAAATGAACAACATTTGTTAGAACTAACCGATTTACTGGCAGAAGACTTTCCTCTCGACCATAAAGTAATTGTTTACGAGGCAGCATCGAATGCCGTTGAAAATGCGATACAATTGACTTGCAAATTATCGGAACTGAGTGTTCAACAACTATCACAGAAATCGACATTAATAATTCCTCCTTCGAAAAAATTAATACCTAGAAAAAAAAAGCAAAAACACTCTTTGAAAGTCATCAATTAAAATCCAAAAGGAAAAGCGCATGAATGTTATAAAGTTACTCGAAGAACTTGGTGAAAAGACTCTGACCAACAAAAGTATTACTGAGTTATCTCCTGAAGAGCTCGAGCTGTACAAAAAATCACTACCAGACATCGTTTGTATGATTGCACCAGCAGAGGATGATGATGAAACAGAGGAGACTCCGCAAGAAGAGCCAAGCGAGATACCCGAAAAAGAAGAGAAGCAAGCTTGATCAACCGACTATTCATTTTTTTGTTATATTTGTCATTTTCGGAGGCAGCTTTTGCCTCCGAAAATGACAATGCATTTGCACGTTTAAAGGAAATTGAGAATTTAAGGACTGAAAACGTAAGAGAATTTATTTCCACCGTTAATCAGCTTGACTACTCAACTCATTCAAACCAAGACTTCCTTTATTATCAATTGTACTTAAAAGCGCTGTCGTTTAGCTTACAGGGCCAAATTTCTGAATCAGAAACGCTGGCTGAAAAAGTAAGAAATAACACAACATCAAGTGAAATAAAAACTAAAGCCACTCTTTTACTGGTCAATATTTACACAATCTCACAAAACTGGTTGGAAGGATTGTTGCTCATTAATGAAGCGCAAGAATTTCTCGACCAAATAGTTAATGAAGAATTAAATACTTATGCGTCGGGAATAAAGGCTGGCTTTTACAACCAACTTGGTGAGTATGGTTTAGGCTATAATAATGCTGAGCGCCTGCTAAACTCATCTTCAGATTTAAAGGTCAAGTGCAAGGCATATTCATTGATGAATGAAGCTGGTGTTGAATTGAAAGACAAAGAGTTTTTTTTTGAGCAAGCAATAGAGACGTGCTCACAAGCTAACGAAGAGTTATGGGTACAGTTTAATAGTCATTTAAAAGGGAAAAAACTGTTATCGGATAAACAATATAAAAAGGCCAGTGAATTACTCGCGCCTCACTTAAAAGTGGTTGAGTCAATTGGCTACCCAGTATTGACTGCAGAGTTTTACAATATCCTGGCGCAAAGTTACTTTAAACAACAAAGTTATGCTGCGGCAGAATCTTTAAGTAAAAAAACCATTTCATTAAACAAAGATAAGCTACCTTACAAATCGGTGGTCTCCGCCTATAAAACACTTTATGAAATTGAAAAACTCAGAGGTAATGGTGAAAAATCTGTCGAGCTGCTTGAAAAATACTACGAATTTGAACGATTGAACTTAGATGAAAATAAAAGAAAGCAAATTGCAATTCAAACGGCCAGCCATCAGCTTCAAGAGAAAAACATTCAGATAGAGCTGTTAAATAAGAAAAATGAAGCTCTTACACTAGAAAAAATACTGTCGAAGCAAGAAGCAAAAACAAAAACCTTATTTATAGTTTTGCTGGGTATAATCATTACTTTCTTGATAATGTGGGCTTACCGAACTCGAAAAACCCATGTAAGATTAAGACAACTTGCGGAGTTCGATTCCTTGACAGGAATTGCAAACAGACGACACTTTACCGCAGAGAGTGAAAGCGTACTTAGAGCATGCGAAAGCAGAGCTGATGCAGTGAGTTTTATTTTATTTGACCTCGATAAATTCAAAAATATTAATGACACCTTTGGTCACCCCGTAGGCGATTGGGTATTACAAAAAATTCCTGAGAAAATTAAAAATATCATTCGGAAAATCGATATTTTTGGAAGACTTGGAGGAGAAGAGTTCGCTATTCTGCTTCCGGGTTGCGAACTGGATAAAGCACGAGAAATTGCAGAAGACATTCGAAAAGGTTTAATGGAAATTAATACGACTGAAACGGGTAAAGAGTTCCAAATAACCGCCAGTTTTGGCTTAACCGTTAGTCGTGTGTCGGGATACGAGCTCGACAAACTACTGAAACATTCTGACGATGCGTTGTACGAAGCAAAACGTGATGGTCGTAATCGAGTCAACATATACGCGCTACCGCCCTCGGAGCAATATAAAAATTACCATACCGATGGGAATACCCCTTCCTCAGAAGCTTAATTGATACAATATGTCTGACCAGAAGAAACTCGAAATCCAAGTTCTAATTACCGAATCAAATGAAACAGTTATTGAAACACTTGCGCGCAACTGCACCTTATCAAAACAAAAACTCAAAGATGCTCTAAATAAGGGTTGTGTGTGGCTAACTCAGGGGAAGAGAACACAACGAGTTCGTCGTGCAAAAAAAGTTCTGTCAGCGGGCAGTCAATTGGATATGTATTATGATCCAAAAGTTTTAAGTGCCTCTATTCCTAACCCTGAACTCATTAAAGACATGTCCGATTACAGTGTGTGGAATAAGCCGTCAGGACTATTGAGTCAAGGTTCAAAATGGGGAGATCACTGCACCATTGCGCGATGGGCAGAACAAAACTTAAAGCCGCAACGTAATTCTTTTATTGTTCATCGGCTCGATCGAGCCGCCAGTGGCTTAATTTTAATTGCTCACAGCAAAAAGGCAGCTGGTCAATTATCAAACTTATTTTCCACTCGAACAGTTGACAAATACTATCAAGCGGTAGTGTCTGGTAAGTGGCCATATGATAGCAATGTTACTATAGACACTCCAATAGATGGAAAGTCAGCCATCAGTCACGTTGAATGCATTCATTACGAAGGAACAAACAGTTTACTAAAAATAAAAATAGAAACTGGACGTAAACATCAAATACGAAAGCACTTAGCAAGCAAAGGATTTCCGATTGTCGGTGATCGACTGTATAACACAGACACTTCAACCGATAAGGACTTGCAACTTACCGCCTATAAAATAGAATTTTTATGCCCGATTACAAACCAAATGCAAACATTCCAGTTGCAGAAAATTAACTTAGAAAGTTAATTGACTAGGTTTACGGATAACAAAAACTCATTTATTTTTTCATAAATTGCTGTCCTTGAGTCTGCATCAATTAGATTGTGTGAGTTAATGTTCAGTACTAGAGATTGGTGCGTCTTATTTAATACTTCTAATTGTTTCAATAATTTCTTACTTTGCTCACTCGGCACTAATGGGTCGGCGTCTGAGTAGATGACCAGTAAAGGACGTTTTAACTCTCCAATTTGGGAAACCAAATTATTTTCGTTTTGCCACGAATGGCTAGTTATATCGCCGAATCTTTCTTCGAATTGAGCTTTTTCCTCGGGATTATCGAGTGACTGATAGATCCCATTTAGATCGGTTACGCTTGATATTAAAATGCCACACTTATAATTCTCATTGTTTTCAATTAATTCAGACAGAGCGGCAAAACCGCCGAAACTGCTGCCCATTAAACACGCAGACTCTCTTTGATAGCCTAAACTGGCCTCTAAGTAATCAAGAACATTATCTATATCATCTTCTAAGGTATCTCTCAGCTTGCCATAGGCCGCCGATTGAAACTTTTTACCAAAACCACCTGAGCCCTGATAATTAATGGCGACGACATCAAATCCTTTTTTGGCCAACCACTGAGCTTCTGGGTCAAATCGCCATCGATCTCTAATTTCAAAAGGTCCGCCATGCAGTTTGACAATTAGCGGTTTGATTTTTTGCTTATCCTCCTTTTCTCTCGAGGATGTTAAATAAACAACTAACTCCGAAGAGTGACTCGATTTTACTTTAAGGGCACTGGTCGTCACCCAGGTATCGGAAGCTTGTTTCAATCTCGAATCTAATTTAACTAGTTTCCTTTTCGTAAGGTCCGCAAGATAAGTGGTTGGAGAAAGAGTTGGTGATTGTACTTCAACTAAAAAGCGTCCATCACCAGTAGATCCATCAATTACGCGCCAATACGGATGAGGTTGTAAAGTCCGAATGATGGACGACAGGCTGGCGTATTGGCGAATTTGATTTTTCATTTTAGGATAAACGTCATCATAAAAATAAGCAGCGAGCTGTGTTTGTTGGAAGTTCAGAACGAAATCTTCGATGTCAAAGCCATTCTCTTGCTCCACTAATTTACTTTCCCAACTGTTTGTTTTTTCGTCATAAGCCAGCAAATATATACTCACTGTATTCTGATTAAACTCAGAAAGAGTCCATAGTTTTTCACAATGACTATCAGGTAAAATTTTACGGATTGGACTTGGTTGAGTTACTGGATTCCACTTGTCATTTTTCCTGACATATACATTTCCCATCTTAGTGACAGCAACGCAGGGTCCAGAAAAAGCGCTATTGATTACACTTTTGGTTTCTTCTGGCACAATGACTTTTTGCTCTACCATGCCTTTGAAAGGATTAAAGCTCAAGAGTGCTTGATTATGTAAAAACCAAACCGGAAAGTTGCCAGAGGGATTTTCAGCTAAGCGACCACTGCCCTGTCCAGTGTAAAGTAACTGTTGTTTTTGCTTTTTTAAATCATATCGAATTAATTTTATTTGCTGCCCTTCTTGAACCATGTAAACGAGGTTTTGACTTTCGAATAAAGCAACATCTAATAACTGTTGGTCTGCAGACAAGTTAACTTGAAAATGCTGGTTGTCACTTAACGATTGAACCAGTAACTGTATACCATCGAGATTGTTTACCCAAACAACCTGACTAGCATCATCGGACAAGTCAACGGCTGTTTGATAAGACGATGAAAACCAATCATTTATGTCAAAAGGCTCCTTTGCAAAACTCTGAGCTGCATGCACTAATAGGAAGACACTAAATAAACTACGAAAGATTAATTGCATTCGTGCTGACTGTTTTAATTTTTTTATTTTACTCATACAGTGCTCTGTTTAGGGTTTATCACATCAAGAATAGCTTTAACTTAACTATTAAGTTTTATTCCGCTAATAAAAGTTGTTGCTTGAGTTGCATCGCAGGCACATAGTTTCGACTTGCCGCTCGGTTGAGGTAATACTTAGCTTCAGTTTCATCTTTTGCTACACCGAACCCATTGTGATAATGGTGATAGAGCATCAACATAGCTTTTTCAACGCCATTTTGAGCCGCTATATAATACATTTTTGCTGCCTTGTGATAATCTTGCTCAACGCCCTTTCCTTGATAATATAAATCAGCGAGTAATGTTAGACTTTTGGGATTTTGGGTTGCTGCAGCCATAGTGCACCATTGAAACGCTAATCTGTCATCCATAGGTGCTTCGGTTCCAGTACTGTAGCGATAGCAAAGAGCATGCGCAGAGTTTAAGTTTCCCTCACCAGCCTCTTCTTGCAGTTGAGTCAAACTTTTTTCCATGGCAGTTTGGTTGGCACAAGAAACCAAACTGAGAAATATCAATACATGAGTACAACACTTTAGCGTGTTCATCAGGGTAATATCCTCACTCTCAATTCAATCCAAATTCAACAATAGAATTTATATTTCTGTAAATCTTTATCGCTCCATTGTGCGAGAAGCAAAAGATTAGGTCAATTAAATCCACACCAACGCTGTCTATCAACTATAGTGAATTCAATTATAATGTTCTAAAATTTAAGCAATTGAGCGACAAACCCAGTGATTGTTATAAATCACGAGGAGTATTTGATGAGTAAAGTATTACAGGAGCTGGTTGACTTATTAAGTCTCGAACCAATCGAAAGTAATTTATTTCGTGGCCAAAGTCAGGATCTTGGTTTTCCTCAACTGTTTGGAGGACAGGTTATTGGACAAGCTTTGTCTGCTGCAAAACAAACTCTCGATGCCGATCGCGTGTCTCACTCTTTTCACAGTTATTTTTTGCTCCCTGGTGATTCCACTCGTCCGGTTGTTTACGAAGTCCAATCAATTAGAGATGGACGAAGTATTTCGACTCGCCGAGTAAAAGCAATTCAGCATGGAAAAACCATTTTTTACATGACAGCATCATTTCATGTGGGAAAAGAAGGTTTTGATCATCAAGTGTCAATGCCCAACGTAACCTTACCCGATAACTTACCAAGTGAACTTGAAATCGCACGAAAATACAGTGAACACATACCTGAGCCTCTTAGAGCAAAACTCACTTGTGATAAGCCAATCGAAATGCGACCTGTTGAGTTCTATAACCCACTAAAGCCAGAGAAGGCGCCACCACACCGGCACATCTGGATGAAAACCAATGGCAAGCTCCCAGACGATTTACGAATTCACAAATACATTCTTGCGTATGCGTCTGATTTCAGTTTTTTACCTACCGCAGCGCAGCCCCATGGCGTTTCTGTCCTTACACCGAAGTTACAAATGGCGACCATTGATCACACTATGTGGTTTCACCGAGAATTTCGCTTCGATGACTGGTTGCTTTACACAATCGACAGCCCATCCGCTTCACATCAGCGAGGATTTGTAACAGGGAAGATATTTGATAAACAAGGCAGATTAGTCGCAAGCTCAGCACAAGAAGGTATTATGAGATATAAAGAATAAGTGCAAAAAAAATAATGTTAACTTTTTAACACGACTTTTATTAGTTTAAACAAAAGAAAAAGGCGCTAAATAGCGCCTTTTTCTTTAATTGGTTGTTTTGCTTTTCCGACTTTTACAAAATCAATTACTCAAAAAATCGTTTGGTTACATCATCAGGCAAAGCTTGTCCTGTTACGTGAGCTCGTTGCAATAATTCCCAATAGTAACGATAAGTCGCTCTATCATGGAGTTCACCTTTAAATTGTATGGGCCCCCATTCAGCGTCCTGTGCAGCGCTTAAAATACCAATCGCATCCTCGATTTCAGAATAATCGGGCTTCATTGCATCGATAATTGCAGAAATCTGCGTCGGATAAATACTCCACATACGCAAGAAACCAAATTCGTTTCTTGCTCGCTCTGCATCTTTATAAGTTTGATATGGATTTTTTAAATCCAGCGTCACATTATGTGCAGGAATGATTCCATTGGCTAAAGCTGCTGCAACCATTTCAGTTTTTGCCCGAGCTAATATCGGATGGTCAAATTGACCCGGAGAACGCATTGCTGATGCTGGAATCGCGCCGTGATGGCCAGAAACAAAGTCCATCATTCCGAAATCTAAAACTTGAATCCATGGCAGCTTGGCAATTTTCCAAACGTCTTTTAGCGCTCCATGGGTTTCAATCAAAATATGAATGGGGATTTCACGGCTGATTTTGTTGTCAGAAGCAACGGTTTGAATGTAATGAACCATTTCCGCTACTTGAGCTGCTTCCGTCGCTTTTGGAATCGTGATATAAGCCACTCGCTCACCGATTTTCGGCACAATAATATCAATATCTTGTTTCCAATCTGGATGCGAGTAGTCATGAATTCGGACACCAGCCATATTGTGTTTGTTGGCATCAGAACCAAGTACTGAAGCAACCATTTCGGCATGCTCGACTTCTTTCCCTGCAGCAGCACCGTCTTCGCAGTCGCAGGTAATATCAAAAACAGGACCTATCTTATCTTGCATCTCCAGTGCTTTGCGGATGAGCTTCTCGCTACCTGCAAAATGCTCGCAACTTGGGATCACTGGAAAGGGTTTTTCGCCCTCAAATAAGGCATCGTTAGGGTGCACCTTTTGGCTCATGGCCAACCTCCTGTAACTTATTGATTTTCCAATCTAAATAGCGCCTATCTTCGCTTTTTTATATTGGAGTTAGGTTATATTGACTTATTTTTGCACCGCAATACAACGTGCATAACCATACTAAAGACCGATTTTCTTGGCAAGAAAAATTCAAACAAGTGATTGAAATGATCGTTTAACTATGGTTAAGTGCTATTGCACTGCAATAATCACCAAAATAACCATTTTCGGTAGCGATAAGACCAAATCATGAC
Source organism: Gammaproteobacteria bacterium (assembly GCA_013373375.1). Lineage (GTDB taxonomy): Bacteria > Pseudomonadota > Gammaproteobacteria > Enterobacterales > Kangiellaceae > Pleionea. Next base: position 39,642 of record JABXHY010000018.1, on the reverse strand, counting down.
CAAAATTGGCGTAGCTATCCATTAGGTAAACACAGTACACAACAGGACCACATCATGAACTACGAGTACGCGTTTCTCGACGATGTCGATGAACAGCTAGTGCTGGGAGGCTTCTGGCCAGGTATACAGCTTTACTACCCTCCCGTTAAGTATAATCCCGCACAGGGCGAATATGAGTCCATGGAGCAGGCCGCAGAGAGAATGAGAAAACACGCTCATCACTGCCCCGCTCACACCCTTCTTTTTGATTTGGAAGACGGTTGCCGCCAAAAAGAAATGAGTCGAGAGTTATTGCGACAAGAATTACCTAAGTTTCCCGAACGAAAGTTTCAAATTGCACTGCGTATCAATCCATTCCGTACACCCGAATACGAAAAAGACCTCGAATTAATCAAAGCAGTAAAAGAACACATCGATGTCATTATTTTAGCTAAGGCTGGTGAAGTTTACGGTGCAGCGGAAATCCGAGATCTGTCAGCTTGGTTGGTCGGTGTTAACGATAAAATAGAGATCCAACCGATTATCGAACACCCCAGATCGCTGAAACTCGCTCCTGATTTAATGCAATATTCGTCTGTAACTCACGTGGTATTTGGCATTCACGACTTTTCCAAAGCCATGGCCATTCACTTAACTCCTGAAGGCTGGATCGACGAACTTCGAACTTACCTGAGAAACTTGCTTCTTGAAGCTCGAATAGCCGGTAAAGGAGTCATTGGCGGTGTGGAAGTACTTATTAACGAAACGCCAATGCCAGAAAATTTTATTGAGCCACACGATGTACGTCGCTGGCTTGATTTGCATGGCGATCACAATTCTCACGTGGTACATCGTCATGCAGTCGAAGAAGCTCAAATGGGCTTAACGGGTAAACAGGTTATTCATCCTTATCACATTCATCTGTGCAAAGTTGCATTTACTCCCAGTCCATTGCAAATCCAACGAAACGTCAACATATTGCAGGCAGCCATTGATGCCGATGCATTACTCGGTGGTGCCATTCGCTTTGAGGGCGAAATGCTGGATCCCCCTATGTTCGGCAAAGCACTGCAAACTTTATTGCGCGCCTATGCATTAAAGTCTTTAGGCGACGATCACAAAGCCTTTGCAATGGATGTATTGAAACGTTTGCCAGTACACGTTATTCGCGAAAACTGGCCCTACGGAAAAATCTAAGGAGATCACCATGACGGCAATAGACCCTAAGTCGCTGAATCCTTTAGTTGCACAATATTTATCGGTACATGAAAATTCTGAACAAAATAAATTGGAAGGAAGCTGGCAAGTACCGGATTCTTTCAACATTGGTTCAGCGTGCATTGATCAACATGTAACGGCTGGTAATGGCGAAAAAATTGCGTTCATTTTGGAAGATGCTAATCGTGGCACTTTCGAAATGAGTTACGAAACATTACGCCAACAGACCAATGCTTTTGCAAACCTGTTAGCTAATCTTAAATTCAGCTTAGGTGAGCGCTTACTCATTCGCTTGCCTAACTCATTAGAATATCCGATCAGTTTTTTCGGCGCGCTTAAGTTTGGTGCTGTAGCAGTTCCAACGTCAACACTGTTAGCCGCGGATGAAGTGGCTTACCTCGCTAATGACTCGGGTGCTAAAGCTTTAGTAACTCACAAATCTATGTGGCCTGAATTAGCAGAATCATTGGAAGGTTGCCCGCAACTGAAGCAAGTATTTTTGACCGGCACAGGTGAATTAAGAGACCTGCCAAATTTGCCTGGCATTCAATTAATCGATCTAGATTTAGAATTGAAATGCCAACGCACAGAATTTCAATGTCGAGATACTGCAGCTAATGATCCCGCTTATCTGGTTTACACATCGGGTACGACAGGGTTTCCGAAAGGTGTTTTGCATGCTCATCGAGCAATGATCGGACGACTTCCTGCAGCACAGTATTGGTTTGATTTTGATCGCGATGATCGGATTCTTCATTCAGGAAAATTTAACTGGACCTATGTGTTGGGCTCAGCCTTAATGGATCCGCTTTTTCACGGCAAAACAGTCGTTGTTTATGAAGGTCCAAACGATGCATCAACTTGGCCAACGCTGATCAAAAAACATAGCTGCACTATCTTTATTGGTGTTCCGACTATCTACCGACAAATCATTCAAAAAACAGAACTCGGAAAGTCTGACGTACCTTCTTTGCGACACTGTATGAGCGCAGGTGAGCATCTTTCGGATGAAATGCTATTAGCTTGGCGTGAACGATTTGGTCAAGATGTTTACGAAGCAATTGGCATGTCTGAATTGTCTTATTACATTTCTCAATACAAAGAAAAGCCCATCAAACCAGGAGCAGCCGGTTTCCCGCAACCAGGCCATAATGTTGAACTTTTAGATGAAGACTTTAAACCCGTTGCAGCTGGTGAGGAAGGCATGATTTGTATTCCCCTTGACGATCCGGGTTTATTTGTTCAGTACTGGAAATTGCCAGAAGAAACTGAAAAAGCAAGACAAAATGGTTACTTCCTAACAGGTGACTATGCACGAGTTGATGAGCAAGGTTACATTTGGTTTATCGGACGCAAAGACGACATCATCAACACCTTTGGGTATCGGGTATCACCACATGAAATCGAACGAGTCATGAAGACTCATCCAGCAGTGGCCGATTGTGTTGCTCTAGGTGAAACGATTTCTAAAGATAAAACACTGGTATCCATTTGTGTCATTCAACACAGCGACAACAATGTTAGCGAAGAAGAACTGCTGAACTTCGGCAGTGAGCACTTAGCGAAATATAAAGCGCCTAAAATCGTTCATTTTATGAAAGACTTTCCGCGAACAAAAAATGGCAAAGTGCTTCGAAAGGAACTTATTAAACAAATCAGTTTGGAGCAGGCATCATGAATGCAGCAACCTTACCATTAACTTATCGTCCACGTAGAACGATGCTATATGTGCCAGCGCACATCACTCGGCATATCGAAAAAGCACGTGCTTTAGATGCAGACTCTATAATTTTTGATCAACAAGAATCGGTCCCACCTCAACTCAAAGAGCAAGCACGAAGTAATTTAGTCGACTTACTTTCTTCTCCGGATTTTGGTCATTCAGAAAAAATCGTGCGCGTAAATTCTCTTGATTCACCTTGGGGATTCGACGATCTTGCTTCGGTTTGTAAACTCAATATCGACGGTGTGCTATTTCCGAAAGTTGAGTCGGCTGCTGAGCTTGAAGAAGCGATTTATCACCTTGACCGGCTTGGTGGCAAACACTTGAAAGTTATGGTCAATATTGAAAGCCCACTTGGTGTATTAAATGCGAAAGAAATCGCTGCCAACCCGCGACTGGAAGTTATCGTTATGGGTACTACAGACCTAGCGAATGCTTTGAAACTTAATCCAACTCCAGATCGACAAGGTTTATTAACCAGTCTTTCATTAGTCATTCTTGCAGCGCGAGCTTATAAAAAGTATGTCATTGACGGCCCGCACTTTGATCTAAAAAATATTGAAGCTTGTGAGTACTCATGTCGTCAAGCTCGCGACCTAGGTTTTGATGGCAAAACTGTTATTCATCCAGTTCAGCTTAATTACACGAATGATGCATTCACGCCAAAACGAGATGAAATAAACAAAGCGAAGCGGATTTTGGAAGCAATAGAAGAAGCAAATAAAGCGGATCGTTCAATGGCAGTGCTTGATGATCGCTTGGTTGAACCTTCGCTGGCGGAATGGGCGGAAAGAGTCCTTTCAGTTTACGAAACGGTGCACAAAATTGGACAAAGTGAACTCTGTGGTCCGGAGAAATAACAATGACTGCCGATTTATCGAAAACAGAACTGTCAAAAACAGAACTACCAAAAACACAATTATCCGACAAAAACTTTAGTGGTTATTTTTTCGAAGACTTTGAAATTAATGACCAGTTGATCCATGCGACACCTCGAACCATTACTGATGGCGATGTTGCGTTATATACAGCCCTTACAGGCAGCCGTTTTGTTTTATATTGTGCAGAGCCAGTAGCAATGGCGTGTGGTTTTGCTCGAACGCCTATTGATAACTTTCTAGTTTTTCATATAGCGTTTGGTAAAACCGTTCCTGATATATCGTTAAATGCAGTTGCTAACCTAGGGTATGCTGAATGTGAATTTTTAAATCCATGTTATGTGGGTGATACTTTATTCGTATCATCCAAAGTAATTGGCTTAAAAGAAAATTCAAACGGTAAAACTGGGATTGTTTACGTTCATTCAACCGCTTTGAATCAAGATCAAAAACCGGTTGTTTCCTGGAAGCGCTGGGTAATGGTTCATAAGAAAAATCACTCTGCACCAACCGGCATCGACTCAATTCCCAATCTCTCACCAACGGCAAATATTAATGAGCAGCATATTCCTGCTGAATTGTCATTTAAATCATTCGATACAGCCTGGAGTGGCGCACCATATAAATACGATGACTATGTAACCGGAGAAGTCGTATTGCATCATGACGGAATGACGATTAATCCGTCGGACCATTCATTAGCAACTCGCCTTTATCAAAACAATGCTAAAGTTCATTTCGATGGGTACGCGATGCGATCATCACGTCATGGTGAGCCATTAGTTTATGGTGGGCACGTTATGTCAATTTGTCGGGCACTCAGCCATAATGGATTGGCAAATGGGCTTTGGCTCGCGGCCATCAATGGAGGTTCTCATACAGCTCCTAGTTTTGCAGGAGATACCATTAGTTGTGCGACTCAAATTCTTGATAAAGGTGTATTTGATGGTCGTGATGATATTGGTTGGATTCGTGTTGAAACAACTGGATTTAAAAATTGCGATTCTGATACAGTAAAAGACTACTACACCGTTGATACAGACACTCAACCGGTTTTAAAGCTGGATTACACTTTGTTAATTCCCAGATAATTCTGCATTCAAAAGTTCATCCGATAATCCTGCTCTATATTGAAAAGCCATCTTCTTAGTACATAGGAAGATGGCTTTTTGTTTTAATAGATTAATAACAATGACTAACTGAAAATAAAAGCAATTAAGTGATACGGAAGGAAAATAGCAGTAAAACCAACCAGTCCAATCGCAATTGCCCATCCAAAAGTTACAAATTTTTCTAAAAATGACTTGGTAAGGTGCTTTGGATTCGGATTCAATCCATTTAATATGGCAATCTCTAGAGTAGCAATTGTACCGCTCAATAAACTTGTCACAACAAACCGTATTAAATTGAAGTGTTCAAAACCTTCTTTAGTTGCTCCAGCAAAACCGATTCCGATACCGGCAAGAGACAATAAAAATCCTAACCTCAATCCCTTTCGAAAACGTTTCTTAAACTCTGTTTTAAAACTCGGGTCATTAATTATTGCGTCATACCAACCCCAAATTACTAAAACGGTCGCTATAAAAATAAATCCTATGCCTGACAGTTTGGGTATTTCCATATCATACAATCCTTTTGACTCAATAGTTCTGTTAGTTAAACCATCAATTTCTTTTAATTCGATGACCAAGTTGTTTTAAAGCGCTCTAAGAAAATAGAGTTGAACTCTTGTAATAAATTTGCCTGAAAAGCATTAGTTTGACTGTCTAAATTTACCACCCCCGTCATTAACTCCAGGGCAGAACTTGCTTGTGCCGAACTAAAGGACTCAACACTTGGCGCCAAAACTTTATTCAAATTTTTAACTTGCTCGAAGTTTTCTTTTAATAGAAAAACAGACGAATGTATTAAAGACGATGCCTCATCTTCAGTTAAACCAAACACGTTTTGAAACTCTTGCTTAATGTAGCGCTTTTGTTCGGAACTCATATCTCCGCCACTTTTCGCAAGAGCAACCATTAAAAGCGCCGTTACTTCCATTGGGTCGCGAACTGAATAAACAGGATTGGCGTGATATTGCTTTGCCCAATTACGCCGTCTTTTCCAGGCAAAAGGATTCAACCATCCAAAATCGATACCTGTTTCCGACAAACGATTGATAAGCACAAGAATGGTAACCACGGCTCCAAGAGCTGCTAATATGATATGCACGCAAAATTCCCTCTTAATAATTTCGTTGTTTTAGCTCATTAATGCAGAAAGAGAGCTAAACTTAACCACTTCCAAAACAGCCTGAATATTATCTCAATTCTATATTTACAACCAGTAAATATGTCTCAATATCGTTTCTTATCGGGGTTTGCTTCCCATTCCAAAAACACTTCCGATGCTGCGGCCAATGGTTGATGTTCGCATTGAATTAATGATTGAGTATCAAGGCTCTTGACCGCCTCATAAAGAAGGCTATCGTCAAACCCTGCCTTTGCTGCTCCATGCCTTGTCTCAGCGAACACTACTCTATCCAGACGAGCCCAAACAGCAGCGGAAAAGCACATGGGACAGGGCTCACACGAAGAAAATAATTCACACCCTGCCAAAATATGCGTTCCGAGTTTCTCGCAAGCGTGTCGAATTGCGACAACTTCAGCATGTGCAGTTGGATCCCCTTCTAGCACAACTTGATTCCACCCTTCAGCAATCACTTTTCCTTGATGTACAATCACAGCACCAAAAGGCCCACAGTTTCCAAGTTTGGACTTTTCTCGCGCTAGCTCGACAGCTTGCGACAAAAACTCTCTGTCTTTATGTCTCATTAATTGATTTGACTCGTCCGCGATCATATTGATTCTCGAATTTCATTTCTGTTTAGCAATTCTACTAAATACCTATTGAGCAACCAGACTTATCATCCGGCTGCTTAATCTAATGTAATCAGCAGGATATTGATTACATGTTTACTGCTTGTAAATCACGCCATCTTTCATCACAAAACTGACTTCCTGCATAAGTTTAATATTGTCTAATGGGTTTCCTTTAACCGCAATGAGATCAGCAACCTTGCCTTTTTTTACGGAACCGAGAGTAGCATCAACACGCAATAACTTTGCAGACTCTATCGTTGCCGACTGTATCGCCTCCATTGCAGGCATTCCCGCTTCAACCATATACTCAAATTCGCGACCGTTTAGCCCGTGAGGAAAAACACCGGCATCAGTCCCAAAGGCAATTTTTACACCTTTCTTGTAAGCTTCTGCGAAGGTCGACTGAATTTTTGGTCCAACTGCTTTAGCTTTTGGTTGAACAACTTCTGGATAAGTTTCTGCTTTTTCAGCCACCCACTTTCCCGCAGTAATTGTCGGCACATAGTAAGTTCCATTTTTTTTCATCAAGCGCATAGCTTCATCATCCATATAAGTGCCATGTTCAACAGAGTGAACACCTGCTCGAATAGCGCGCTTCATTCCTTCTGCGCCATGCGCGTGAACCGCTACAACAAAATCATAGTCTTTAGCTGCTTTCATGATGGCTTCGAGTTCTTCATCGGTAAACTGAGGGTTATCGCCACTTTTTGCTAGACTCAAAACACCACCCGTTACAGTAAGCTTGATAACATCGCTGCCTTCTTTATAACGTTGACGCACAGCTTTGTAAGCATCTTCAGGTCCGTTTATGACACCTTCTTTTGGACCCGGATCTTTCATCATATCGATGTGAACACCGTTAGTTGGATCGGCATGGCCTCCAGTTGTCGCAATGCTCTTTCCTGCATTGAACAATCTAGGACCGGGTACAACACCTTTATCGATTGCGTCGTCCAGTTCACGTGTAACTTTTGGATCGCTACCTAAATCACGAACCGTAGTAAAACCTGCCATAAGAGTTTTCTCTGCATTGACAACAGCACGGATAGCGAAAAAGGATTCCTCATGAAAAAACTTTTCAGTATAAGAGCTTGGAGTTGCGCCACTCATTAAATGAGTATGCATATCCATTAAACCTGGCATCACTGTCGAATCTTTTAAATCAATGATATTTTTGCCATCAATGTATCCATTTTTAACATCAACAATGACCCCATTTTCGATAACGATAGATTGCTTTTCTAATACTTTGCCACGCTCGGTATCAATTAAGCGCCCAGCGTGAATAATCTCTGTAGAAAAAGCACTCAGAGAAAATACGAATAACAAAATACAAACTGACTGTTTAACCATGTTTTCGGCCTCTTACTCAATATTTGTCAAACTTTATAATTATGTTTGGCGTTCCATGCTTAAGCATTTACTTATCGCAATATGCTTTTCTAGCATATTGTTACATTGACCTTTTACGTCATTCATAGCACTCTAACACAAAATAATTTAGGAAGGATATTGGCCGTGCAGGTACTCAAGTTTGGGGGATCCTCACTCAACACATTTGAACTGTTTAAGCGTAGTGCTCAACTTGCCTCAGATTCACTCGAAGGTACCCGAGGAATAGTCGTCGTATCAGCGCTCGGTGGCACAACAAATTTATTACAAAAGGCCATTGAACTTGCCGAAGCAGGACAAGATACCAGCGCACTTACAGCAGAACTGTCGAATAGACACCTCGATTACGCGGCTTCAATACAACCTTCATTGTCAACTGAAAAAAAGAGCTCTCTAAGTCAATACTCTGATTTAGTCGGTAAGCTTAATGTTCATTTAACTCGACTAACCGACCTTTTGCAGGCCATTAAATTACTGGGTCATTGCGACGTAAGAACACGAGCACAAATTTTGGCAACGGGAGAACGCATTAGCGCACTATTGTTCAGTCGATTATTAATTGAGCAAAATCCTAATCAACCTATTGAACTTACTGATAGCACGTCAATTATAAAAGCCCGCGGTTCCGCACTTGAAGCAACTTTTGACGAAGAAGCATCTATATTATCGGTCCAACGCTATTCAATTGCAGACCATAACTGGTGGGTTTGTCCTGGTTTTATTGCTTCAGATGAAGACGACAATCTAGTGTTATTGGGACGCAATGGCTCAGATTATTCCGCTGCAATACTGGCAGCGCTATTTGGTGCCGAAGAACTTTGCATCTGGACAGATGTTGACGGTATTTATAACGCAGATCCAAATTGTGTTTCTCAAGCCGAAGTAATTAAAACATTAAGCTATCGCGAAGCAATGGAGCTTTCTTACTTTGGCGCAAAAGTACTTCATCCAAAAACGATTGCGCCAATAGCGAGTCATCGAATTCCAACGCGTGTTAAAAACACTCTCAATCCAGACGCTCCTGGTTCATTAATTGTCGCAGAGCCTAATCGAGAGAACTCAACTATCGCTGGAATTTCGTTACTCGAAGAGCTCGCCATGATCAACTTATCGGGTGTAAACCTCAAAGGTACGGCGGGACTCGCTGAACGAGTATTTAAAGCAGTTTCCTTACAAGGTATTTCGATTGTATTAATTTCACAAGGATCATCAGAGTACGCGATTTCACTATGTGTAAAAGCAGAGGACGTAAAGTTAGCGGTAAAAGCATTAGAAAATGAATTTGCGTTAGAAATTAAACACCAGCAAGTGGATCCGCCAGAAGTCCATAACGACTTAGCATCGATTTCGGTAGTCGGTGATCAAATGAAACACAGTCACGGCGTTGCAGCAAATTTATTTTCAGCGCTCGCTATTGCAGGTGTTAATATTATTGCTATTGCTCAGGATGCCTCAGAGAGTTCAATATCCGTTGTCATTAGACAGCAAAAGTCAGAGCTCGCGCTAAAAAAAGTTTATGAGTTTTTCTTCCACTGCCCAAGACGCATATCGGTTGTCCTTTACGGAATAGGTACCATTGGCAACGAGTTGCTCAAACAAATAGAACAACAGCAAACTTGGTTGCACAAACAACGTATTGAACTTAAAGTTGTTGGTATCGCTAACTCAAAAAAATTGCTATGGGCGCAAGACGGTATTGAGCTGGCTAATTGGCAAAGTTTACTTGAACAGGAACTAGAGTCATCTGAACTATCACAGCTTTATTCCTATCTAGAAACATCCAAACCACTAAACCCTGTGTTCGTTGATTGCACTAGCAGCGACGTTTTAGCTGAACACTATACCGAATTATTTGAACGCGGAATGCACATAGTCGCGGCTAACAAAAAAGCAAATACATTATCTTATGAGTATTACCTTAAGCTTCGCAAAGTTGCTAATCAGAAATTAAAAAAATTTGCTTATGAAACTAATGTTGGAGCCGGATTACCAATAGTTCTGAATATTCAAAATCAAGTTCGTAGTGGTGATCAGCTAATCGACTTCAGCGGAATACTTTCGGGTTCTCTCTCCTTTATCATGGGAAAGCTAGATGAAGGTATGGCATTTTCTAAAGCGGTTAAGCTCGCAAAAGAAAAGGGATTCACCGAACCTGATCCAAGAGATGATCTAAATGGAATGGACATTGCGAGAAAACTATTAATTATAGCTAGAGAATTTGGGGCTCAAGGAAACCTGTCCGATGTGGAAATTGAACCATTACTGCCAGCCAAATTATTCGAACTTAAAACTTCCGAGGAGTTTCTCTCAGAGCTAGAGTCTATTGACGACCAGATTGCTCTTAAACAACAAGAAGCAAAAGAGAAGAATAGCGTTCTTCGCTACGCAGGTATCATCGATAAAAACAACAACATGGCAGTCAAATTATTAACGGTTAATAACGCTCATCCTTTATATGACATCAAAGAAGGAGAAAATGCTTTTTCATTTACGACACAGCGTTACTGTCCAGTACCATTGGTAATTCGCGGTTACGGGGCAGGAGCAGAAGTGACTGCTGCAGGTGTATTTGGTGATATATTGCAATCGGTAGTCTCTTAAGATTGAAAAGGCAGTATCTTAATATTTAGAAGGTAGTATCTTAGAATTTAACCTAGGCTTCGGACAGAGAGAATGGATCGTTTAACAGTATTTGCACCTGCATCTATCGGTAACTTTATTGTCGGATTTGATATCTTGGGAGCCGCAATTGAAACTCATGATCGTTGTCTTGGCGATACTCTAACAATTTCCAATGAATTACCGGCTGGTTATCAAGCAGTTGGAGAGTTTGCTTTTCGATTACCGAAAGATAAAGATAATTTAGTTATTAAAACAGCAGAAGTATTTAACCAAAAAATAAAAGAACTTCGTTCCGATATAAAAGTTGAAAAGCTTAACTTTCAATTATCAAAAAATTTACCCATTGGCAGTGGATTAGGTTCCAGCTCATCATCAATTGTTGCCACTATGGTTGGATTAAACTCATGGTATAAGGAACCGTTTCAGAAAAAAGATATTTTAAAGTGGTGTGCTCAAATCGAAGGCGGGAATAGTGGAGCAATTCACTATGACAATGTTACCCCCTGTTTATTCGGTGGTTTACAGCTGATTAACCCGGAACTTGCAACTCCTTACCAGTCGATACCCTTTTTCGATGATTTGCATCTCGCGATTATTTTTCCAGATATCGAGATCACCACAAAATCAGCACGAGAAGTATTACCTAAAAACCTATCTCTGAAACAAGCTGTTGAAATGCAACAGAGATTAGCAAGTTTTATTGCGGCCTGCTATCGAAATGAGCATCAAGTAATGCTTGACTGCTTAAAAGACCACATCATTGAGCCAACTAGAAAAGTATTAATCCCAAAATTTGATGAGGGGAAGAAAACTGCTCTGGAGAATGGAGCACTTACCTTTGCGATCTCCGGTTCAGGTCCCACTTGCTTCGCACTCTGTAACACTGAAGCACAAGCCAGAAAAGTTGCTGCCGCGGTTTATAATGTAATGGAACAAGGCAATCATGCCTTTTACTGCGTTGGAAAAATCGGAAACAAGGGTAGTCGTAAAATCAGCAACGAAGATTTTTAAACCTCAGTTGATAATGAAGAAATTTTAAACAAAGTGTAAACCGCTCACAACTTAGAAGAAAGTCGCTTTCCTTAGCGAAAATTATTCCTGTTGGGTATGAACTTTTAACTCTCTTTAGTTAGCCTGAGCTTCTAATGTAACGCCAGAATAACCTCTATAGGCTCGGATACTGATGTACCATGTACCGGCTTGAGGATTATTGAAAGAACAGGTTTCGCTGTTACCGTTTCGATATGGACGACAATCGTAACTTGAAGTAGTCGGTTGTGAACCAAACTTCACGTAAATATCTGCGTCACCGCTACCACCTGAAATATTACTGACAAGCTCAATCATATTTTCAGGAACATCAAGCGTGAAATGCTGCCAATTACCGGTCGAAGCATTTAAGTTTGTTTCCACAAAGCCAACACCAGGAACTGACTCCATGTAATCCGCAATTAAATTAACACCTGAGAAACCACGGTAAGCTTTTATCATGACATGGTATCGACCAGCTCGAGCACTACTGAAAGAACAAGTTTCGGCATTACCACCCTTATATGGACGACAATCATACTCACTGGTTGTTGGCTCTTCGTTGTACAGTACATACAAATCTGCATCGCCAGTTCCACCCGACATTTTAAATTCTAAGTTCCGAGAATTTTCAGGAACATCGATGTAAAAGCGAATTTCTTGATTAAGTGTTTCAGATAAGTTGCCGACTTCTACGCCTTTTACTAACTGTCCATCACTAACATTTGTCACACTCACCAGTATTGAATTACTGGACTGATTGCCATCATTGTCTGTTACCGTTAATGAAACCGTATAGTCACCGGCACTGGCAAAAGTATGAACTGGATTTTTCTGATTGCTCGAACTGCCATCACCAAAGTTCCACGCATACGCCGTTATAGTGCCGTCGCTGTCACTGCTCGTGTCGGTAAAAGTAACCGTAAGCGCATCAGCTTCAAAGTTGAAGCTTGCAACAGGATCGTCGTCGCCGCCAGATGAACCATTGTCACCATCTGGAATTACATTTCCGAAAAAGTCGGCAACTTGTGGCCAGATTAAATTAATCAAAACACCTTGGTTCGGACATCCGCCAAAATGATGTAACGCAATCGCTTTATTTGAGCTTGCTGCTAATACAGGTGAACCTGAGCTTCCACCAATGGTGTCACACATGTAGCCCATATCGGTATTTGGTGCTGAACCATCGGCAAGCGTTACATCGACGCGGCACAGACCATCGCTGTTCTGATCACTGACAATTGAAAGTTGCTTCGGATCACCACGACCATGTTGGGGAATATAAATGCGCTCTTGCTGAATTGGATTTCTCACATCCAGCCCATAATATCCAAACTCTTGTACTTGAGAAAAGTTCTTAAGAGTAAATAAAGAATAATCCAAATCGGCGTTGGTCTGTAACATCTCATCACCAGTAACAATCACTCGCCCTGATGTTGAACTTCCACTATTACAACCCGTTTTTTGGTAGTTAAACCAAACTTCGGTTTTGCTAGGACCTGAAGCGCCTGAAATACAGTGATTATTGGTAAACATTCTATTGTCAGGACCAACACGCCACGCAGTACATGAGCCGGAACCATTAATAAGTAATCGTGCGACTGGACGAGTTCGCTCATACTCCACTGGGTGCGAATCGGCATAACACTGAACGTCTTTTCGCTCATTCACGCCACAAGTAGACTCAGGCTGATAATCACCTGATTGAGGAACAAAATCTTGAATTTGATCTTCTGGAATACCCTCCATCAAAGAATCAATTTCAACATGGTAAGCCTGTTTTGCAGATACATTTCCAATAATTTCTACGATTACCGTATCACCAAATACCGACAGCGCAGAAAAAGACGTTACGCCATTATCTCCATCTTGCAACGTATACAAAGAAGGATTTTCTCCACCATAACTATGGACCTGACTTCCGTCTGGGCTTTTAACTTCCAGATGAACGCCAGAGGGAAGGCTTAGCTGCTTAAAATGCAGTTTAATAAAACTGGCACCAGGCTTGTTGATAGTAATCTGCTTTGAGTTGAGTTGTTCAAATTGAGATTGCTTTGACTGTATTAGTTGCTTGTTATTCGTAATTAGACCTTTCAAAGAAACTTCGTTTGCGACTTTTTGCATTTGCGGATGAAGCGCTTCAGGTTTAGCGTTTAGCAATTCGGCGCCGCTTTTTATAACGGTCGAACTTACTACGGTTGAAGAATTGGTCCTATCTGTCTTTTCTAATGTTTGCACGCCTTCAGATGCACTCAAGTTAAAGGCAAGCAAACTTGCTATCGGAGATAGCAATAAGCTACGAGATATTTTCATTAGAAACCTCTTTTGTATTTTATTGTTATTAAAAGGTCTTCGATGCGCTTTGTTTATTTTATTATTGGCACAAGAAAGCGACTTACTTCGAGTTCGACTATACATCTATTATTTTATTTTTAACTCTAGTCTGTACGCTCGAAGACCGTGCACCCTAACCCAAACGCGATATCTCACTCCTTGGATGCACTGACTCAGTCTAGAGGCTAAACGAAAGAAATAACTTACCAAAGAGTGCCAAGCAATTGCCTGAGAGTTGCAATTTTTCTAAAAAAAGCGATATTTCGTTCTTGATCTCAAAAGAAATGAATATAAATTTTTGAACGATTGAGTGGTTCTGGGCTATACAAGCCCAAAATTTCAAAGAATAAAACTAATTGAGTGACAGAGTTATTCTTTATTGCGAAAGATTACTCGAACATATTTGGCGACCAACTTTTCTTCCGATACATCTCCCCAATAGCGACTATCCCGACTTTGCACATGATTATCGCCCATCATGAAAAAGTGTCCTTCAGCAATACTTCTTTCGGACATTGTTTTAGTTGCTAAGTCGGACAGTTGCACTTTTCCATTCACAGCTAATTGGCCATTTTCAATTAAGATTGTATCTCCGCCGACTCCGATTACCCTTTTAATGTAAAAATAGTTATTCGAATTCGGCGGATAGAAAATCATAATATCGCCTTTTGACACATTGTTTAAAACCCAAGGCCTAGCATCCGCAATAATGATATCTCCAACTCTTAACACAGGAGACATTGATGGTGATGGAATTTGATAAAGCTGCCAACCTAGCAACACAGGTTTATAAATAGCTATAGTGACAATAATTAAAGGTAGAAACAGAAAACTTGCAACTCGAGTACACCATTGCCAGCCATTTATTGAAAGATATTTCCTTTTCCATCCATAGATACCTGAGATAACGGCAACTAATATATAAATTAATATGTATAAAAAAATCACTGTTTTAAGAAAAATTAAACCCGCCCAGGAAAGCACTATTAGTAAACCTATCGACGCCAGATAAAATAATGCCCCTAGCCCATACGATCCGGCGATCATCAGCCCCCAGCCCGGAATCATTTGGTTTGCCAAAAATAATAAGACTTTCTTAAAGTATTCCATAGTTATTGATATTCTAGATTATTCGCACCAGAGATAACCTATCACGGAAAAGGAGTCACAGGTTATTAGATAGGTATGAAATTTATTATTAATCACCTAAAAGATAAAGGTTAGGACTCTGAAAAAGAGATAGTTTGGTATATCTCAAACCTCATTTCCTTATCCCAGAAGTCCAGGGGCAATCCAGCTTTTACTTTTAACTGTGAAACAAATTGAGTTGCCTTATTTAAGGTTTCCCAAACTGAAGGAAGAAAAGTAGCTTTGTGATTATTGAATGTAAGTATTAGGCCATCAACATTGGGACGAATGATATTGAGCAACTCATCTTCCGACTCAACTTCTAACGGTACCGGATCAGTTAAAATTGATATTCCAATTATTATACTTTCAAGCTCTTGTAGCGACACAGCCTCAAAACGAGGATCTTCTGTTGCCGCTGCAATTGAATTATTCAATATATCCTCAATAAGTGGCCGAGAAGCCACAAGATTTCCGATACAACCTCGTAATTGTTGATTTCTTTTCAGAGTTACAAAGCTAGCCGCCGGAACCTTTAAGTACTCTTCAAGGTTGTCGAATTCAATTATTGGTCTAATCCTTTTTGAAAGATAGTTTTCAATACACTGTCTTGCCATAATCAGTAAATGTGATTGTTGCTGTTGTGTGAGTTGCTGCATTATGAACTCTTATTTAAAATTTATATATTCACTCTTATTTCGAGTTTAACAGCCTTGGCAATAAGGCACTCAAAATTAAACTGGTTGACTCAAAATCAAAAAACAACTTAGTTTAATACCTTACTAAAACAAAGCATAAGCGCCATAACCGACAACTCTTTGTTTGTCCCCCGCTGTGTCACCCGAATTTCTTCTGTCAAGGCAACGAACCTCCCAACCTTTCTTTGCTGCAAAAATATTCAATCCAACTATTGGCCGACTACCACAAGCTTGAAAGCCACTAATATTTTTTTCTAACTGACAAATAGACTCTGTAGTTTGCTGATCTCGCTCGTTAGCTTGTTCATAGGGTAAATAGTGGCTTAGGTCGCTACTCACGACTATTAAATCTGTTGGCATCCAAATTTGCTCGAGTAATGTTGCAACTTTATCGGACGTTTCATCTCCTACTAGTAATGGAATCAATTTAAAATTATTACTTATCGATTTGAGCAAAAAAGGCAATTGAACTTCTAAACAATGCTCTTCACTATGCGATTGAGCAAAAGCTTTAACCAATCGTTGCTCAACCAATGAGTCAAGAGTCTCTCTATCCAGCGAAATCTCTCCCAGTGGCGAACGAAAGCTGACACATTGGCTATCAGCGACACCTTTAAACCCCAGTCGATGTGCCGGCCCAAATAAAATTACGCGCTCTATCGGCTCTTTCCTATGAATGAGTGCTTTGTAAGCACTTCCTGCTATAGCGCCAGAGTATATGTAACCTGCGTGCGGAGTAATTAGCGCTTTAACATCCGGCAAGTCACTATCTTTCCCTTGTTCAATATAGTTCTCAACAGCTTCGGTTAGTTCTTGCGGGTCGTCTGGATAAAATAAGCCAGCAACCGCAGTGGGTCGACTGCTTAACATATTCGTCACCTCCGAGCAGTTTTAAAGAGCTTGAAGTCTACAGTTCAACATTCCACTTGAAATCTTTACCATTGACTACAATATAACCAATATACGCTCCTATACTAAAATTTGCGAGCTAACACCCGTTACTGAGAGTAATCCATGAGTTCGGTTTCTACTGATTACTGGCACCTTGTTGAGGACGATTCTGGACGAGACAAAATCCAATGCGACCTATGTCCGCGTTTTTGTAATCTAAGTGAAGGACAACGTGGGCTATGCTACGTGAGAGGCCGCGAAAATAATCAAATTAAACTATTCAGCTATGGCAAATCCTCTGGCTTTTGCATAGACCCAATAGAAAAGAAACCACTTAACCATTTTTACCCTGGTACTTCTGTACTTTCTTTTGGTACTGCCGGGTGCAATCTGGCGTGTAAATTCTGTCAGAACTGGGATATGAGCAAATCACGTGAAATGGAAACCCTGGCATCTTCTGCCTTACCGGAGCAAATCGCACAAGTCGCAAAAAAATACAACTGCAAAAGTGTAGCCTACACCTATAACGACCCTGTTATCTTCTTAGAGTATGCAGTCGATACTGCCATTGCTTGTCGTCAAGACAATATAAATAATATTGCCGTCACCGCTGGTTATATTTGTGAAAAGCCAAGAGAAAAGTTCTTTCATTACATGGATGCTGCAAATGTCGATTTAAAATCGTTTGATACTAAATTTTATAAAAAGCTTTGCGGCGCTGAACTAGAATCTGTGCTCGATACAATTCTGTATATCCACTCAGAAACTAACTGTTGGCTAGAGTTAACTACATTACTAATTCCAGGCCATAACGACAGCCAAAAAGAAATACACTTGTTGTGTGAGTGGGTTGCAGCACATCTTGGCGAAAATGTTCCACTCCATTTCACTGCCTTTCACCCAGACTGGAAAATGCAAGATGTGCCGCCTACTCCTGCAAGCACACTAAGTCAAGCTCGTGAAATCGCAAAAAAGACAGGTTTAAATTATGTTTACACCGGAAATGTGCACGACACTGTTGGAAGTAGCACTTATTGCTCGAACTGCGAGAAACTTTTGATTAAGCGAAACTGGTATGAACTGGGAGAGTGGCATATTAATGATGGATACTGTGAATACTGCAATTCAAAAGTTGAAGGACGGTTTAGTGAAACTCGTGGGAATTTCGGCGCAAGACGAATTCCACTTTATCATTATTTTAATCGATAATTATTAACTCAATTGATATTAGAACGATAGTTATCTTGAACGTTAACCACTAGGTTATCCTTTTTGTGCAACGATACTATTTTTCAACGATACGGTTCTTACAAAATTACGGTTCTTGCAATATTACTGCTGCTGTATATTTACTGTTGTTTTATACTTACTGCCCTTATACCTTTGATTGTTATCGTCACTTTAGTGCTCTGACTTTCTCCGACAATAGCTCTTTGGTTTCTAATTTAATTAACTTAAAAGCTCTATTAATTGAATAGTATCGTAAAAGTTTTATTGCTGATTGGGCATTAAACGAATATTTTTTAAAGGTGAGCACTACTTCCAAGACAGAACACTTAAATTGCGCTATCCTTAAACCGTAATAATAATAGGAGGTTAGTATGAAGAAGCTTTTAGTCGTCTTATTTGTCGCGTTTTTTATGGCAAACTCAACTAACACTGCTTATGCAGATGTCATCTCGTCCGACTCTGTCATGGCACAAGAACTCAAGCTCTACAATAAACAGCAGCTGGTTGAAATGCTTAATAGCCAGCAAGTTCAACAGCGGCTTGTACAATTGGGCGTCGACCCTGTTTTAGCGCAAGCAAGAGTTAACAATATGACAGCGGCGGAAATGGCAGAGTTTCAAAAACAAATTGATGAACTTCCTGCTGGTCAAGGTATTGGAGGAGCAATAGTCACAGTTCTATTAGTGATAGCTTTACTTGACGTTCTAGGAGTAACTGACGTTTATCCATTTATCGATCCAGTTTCGTAATCAATTGAACAAGTTTTCACAATTAAAAGCTGGCACTTTTGTCAGCTTTTTATTTTTGTTTATGGGTTGTAGTGCAACGCCACAAACAATAAGTGTCAGACAAAACCCGCCACAAGTAAATGAGTCGCATCAAATTGGCTCAGTCCCCTTTTTTCCACAAAAGCAATTCTATTGTGGTCCTACGACGATTGCAGAAATAGTCAGCTTTTACGGAAAAAACACTACCCCAGATGATATTGCTCCGATGTTATTTGTTCCAAACAAAGAAGGTACATTTCAAATCGAAATGGTCGCATCTGCACGTTCACATGGTTTACTGGCCTATCAAGATAGAGGCACATTAGAATTACTTTTAAAACTGCTCGACGATAATACACCGGTTATTGTATTCCAAAACTTGTCGATTGATTGGTTTCCGATGTGGCATTACGCGGTGGTGAAAGGATATGACTTGAAGGAAGAAAAGTTCTATCTTCATTCCGGTACTATCAAAAATCACGAAACTGACTTTGCAACTTTTGAGCGCACTTGGCGACGAGGCAACTTTTGGTTACTGGCTCCAGTTCCACCAGATAAGATAAGTCATCACTTCTCCTCATTTGTTGTAGCACGTTCAGCACAGGATCTAATGAGTGTCGGTCAAACACGTGCAGGATTAGTCGCCCTTGAAACCTCGACAAAAGTTTGGCCTGACTATTGGTTGCCCTACTTTCTGTTAGGAAATTATTATCTCGATAAACAAGTATCGACCTCAATTAAATGGTTTGAATTAGGATTATCGTATAGTTTAAATCAAGCCCCTTACCTGAACAATTACGCCTATGCGTTAAAAGACACCAAGCAACTCGATAAAGCTCTTTACTACGCTTCAAAAGCAAAAGAATTAGCGCCTGACAATCAAGATATTTTAGATACTCATCAAAGCATTAAGAAGTTGATTAAAATCTCTAATCAAGAAAAATAAATATTTCAGCGCGTAGACGTCACTTTAACAACAAAACCAAAGTCAACACACTCTCTACTAGTCTAACCTAAACTATTACGTCTAACGTAAAGCTTTCGAGTGAGCAGTTAACAATCAGTATCTTTAGCGTCTACTTTTTCTTTCGCTTGCTCACAGAGATCTTCGATTTCATTCGCCGCATCATTTGCCATATCTTTTGTTTTTTCCATTGCTTCATCGACGAGCTCTTGAGTTTCATCAGTGGCATCCTTAACTTTGTTTTTTAACTCGCTTGTTTCCTCCTTACTGCATCCCACAATTGTGACCGCAAATACAAAACTTAGAACATTGATCCATAAATACCTAAACACTAGTTTTAAACTCGTCATAATATCTCCTTAAAGAACTATATTCATGAACAACCAAAATTCATGAACAACCAAAATTCATGAACAATCAAAATTCGTAAACAATCAAAGTTGGTCCCCATTCAAACCGTGGCCAGTTTTACTTGACCACTTCAGACCAGAAGATTCATGCAATAGAAAGGCCAAGCTGCATTTTCTAATCTACCAAAAAATTCTAATTTACCAAAAACATAGTATCCACCCCTTCAAATATTTTTTTGAGATGTCCTTTTGTTTTTCTTTCGATCATTAATCTTTAATGTTGTACTTTAAATTGTTGAAATGATTACCTCCCGAGGTTTATATGAACCAGATTCAAAATATTTGAAAAACCTTTCAATAGCATTCTAAAAAAGCGAATAATGTATTCGCTAAAAGCCGCTGTTTAAATTGATTGAACAAGCTTATTGTCATGGTAAATAACTGACAACACAGTTCACTGCAAAACCAGCAATGGTTAAAGGAGACAACGATGGATAACAAAGGTAACAGCTCAGCGAAATGTCCTGTTATGCATGGCGCAAACACACGACTTGAAGGCCGAGGGACCAAAAATCTTGATTGGTGGCCTAATCAATTAAACTTAAAAATCTTGCATCAAAATGATCGAAAAGCCAGTCCTTTAGACAGCGACTTTAATTACTCAGAAGCCTTTAACCAACTAAATTTGTCTCAAGTAAAAAAAGACATCGAAGATGTTCTCACAGATTCGAAAGAATGGTGGCCAGCAGATTATGGGCATTATGGCCCTTTTATGATTAGGATGGCTTGGCATGCAGCTGGGACTTACAGAACAGGCGATGGCCGGGGTGGAGCTTCTACAGGCAATCAACGCTTTGCTCCACTGAATAGTTGGCCTGACAATGCCAACTTAGACAAAGCTCGACGTTTACTTTGGCCAGTAAAACAAAAATACGGCCGAAGTTTATCTTGGGCCGATTTATTTGTCCTCACCGGTAACGTAGCTCTCGAGTCAATGGGTTTGAAGACCTTTGGTTTTGGTGGTGGCCGTGAAGACATTTGGGAGCCCGAGGAAGATATATACTGGGGAGCAGAACACGAGTGGTTAGGTAACGATCGATACTCGGGAAACCGAGAGCTCGAAGCACCACTCGCAGCCGTACAAATGGGACTCATTTATGTCAATCCAGAAGGCCCTGACGGAAATCCCGACCCAATCGCCTCAGGTAAAGACATTCGAGAAACTTTTGCTCGTATGGCAATGAATGATTACGAAACGGTCGCTTTAACCGCTGGCGGACATACCTTTGGCAAAGCTCATGGTGCGGCACCTGAATCACACAAAGGCCCAGAACCCGAAGCGGCTTCTTTGGAACAAATGGGCTTTGGATGGCAAAGCGACTATAAAAGCGGAAAAGGACGCGACACGATTACCAGCGGAATTGAAGGCGCATGGACACCAACACCAACAAAATGGGACAACAGCTATTTTGATGTATTATTTGGTTACGACTGGGAGCTTACGAAAAGTCCCGCAGGCGCTCAACAATGGACACCGAAAAATTTAAAAGATAATGATAAAGCGCCAGATGCAGAGGATTCCTCGAAAAAAGTCGGCATTATGATGACTACAGCCGATATGGCGATGCGAGAAGATCCCGAATACCGGAAAATTTCCGAGCACTTCCATAAAAATCCAGATGAGTTTGCTGATGCTTTTGCACGCGCATGGTTTAAATTGACTCACCGCGATATGGGACCTGTCGCTCGTTACCTTGGCCCAGAAGTTCCAAAAGAGGAACTTCTATGGCAAGACCCTATTCCTAAATTAGAGCATAAAGTGGTTAATGACTCTCAAATAGGCGAGTTGAAAGCACAAATTTTATCTTCGGGCATCTCGGTATCAGAGCTTGTTTATACTGCTTGGTCATCCGCCTCAACCTTTAGAGGATCAGACTGTCGAGGGGGAGCTAATGGAGCTCGAATTCGATTGGAACCTCACAAAAACTGGGAAGTGAATGAGCCAGAAAAATTGCACAAAATTCTGGGAGTTTATGAAGCGATCCAACAAAAATTTAATGACTCACAATCCGACGGAACTCAAATTTCCATGGCCGATTTGATTGTTCTTGGTGGCAGTGCCGCTATCGAAAAGGCAGCTCTGGATGCTGGACACAATATTTCTGTTTCCTTCACACCTGGCCGAACAGATGCTACGCAAGAGCAAACAGATGTCGAGTCCTTTGATGTGCTTGAGCCGATTGCCGATGGATTTCGCAATTTTCTAAAACGCAAATACACGGTGTCAGCCGAAGAGTTATTGATCGATAAAGCACAACTACTAACCTTAACTGCTCCGCAAATGACGGCCTTAATAGGTGGCTTACGCGTACTAAATGCTAATTACAAAGGTGCAAAGCATGGCGTGCTAACCGAACAGCCTGGAAAGCTCACTAATGATTTTTTTGTTAATCTCACCGATATGAACATTGAGTGGAAGGCAACTTCAAAAGATGCAGACGAATTTGAAGGCATTGAAAGAAGTACAGGAAAACAAAAATGGCTGGCAACTCGAGTCGACTTAGTATTCGGTTCTAACTCACAACTGAGAGCCATCACCGAAGTGTATGCAACAAACGATTCGAAAGAAAAGTTTGTCAGAGACTTTGTAAGTGCCTGGGTTAAAGTAATGAATGCTGACAGGTTTGATATTTAAAGTATCAGCACGACTCGAACTGGATACTCAATTAAAAGGGTCATTACGGCCCTTTTAATTGCCAATAAATAACTTACAAAGTGATTATATAAAATAAACCTCAAACCGTTTCTTGAATTGCAGCATCTGACCGATGAGGCTGTTTCAAAAAGTTTCGTATAAACTGCCAATGCCACGCGATTCCTGCAATCACAGCAATATGAAAGCACTCGTGAGGTCCAATCACACCATCAAAAATAATTGGAAATCGAATAAACTCCATAACAGCACCAATCGTGTAGGCAAAGGCGCCATACAGCAGTGGCTTGATAACCTTAAACCCGTGTAATCGATGAGTCAGAAATCCTGAAATAATGCCTAGCCACCCTAAACCAATATAAATCATTAACCCAATCCACTCAGCAAGCTCATTGAAGAAAATTGTTTTCAGGGTTAATCCAGTAATCGCAATTGCCCAGATAAATAACAGGAAACCCCAACTCCAAAAGCCAGAGAAAAGAATGGCATGGATTGGTGTGAAAGTACCTGCAATCAAAACAAATATCCCGGCATGATCCAATCGCTGTAATACTGCTCTTTCCGGACTGCCCGGCTCTAGCAAGTGGAAAACACCACTCATCGACAATAAGAAAACAACACTAAAAACATAAATGCTCACGGTAATAACTCTAACCGGCATATGCTTGGTGTACTTTACTAAACGGCAGCCAAACAACAAAAACACACCAGCCGCTACGAGATGGCTTAATGCGCTAAAAGGCTCGCTGAAGCCTGGGATCGGGATAATTGACATATAAACAGCACGGGAAAGTTAATTGAAACGAAAGATGATAGCAAACCAACTTTGTCAGTAACATCGTCTGTTATCGACTTTTTAACTTTAAATTTAGCTTACCAAATCATCCCTTTTCACCAATGTGATTGAACAATAAAAGCTTGTGAATCACCCCTATAGTTCTCTATACAACTCAGAAATAAACCGACTGACATGATGATTTTGTAAAAAATGTTAGTAAATCAATGTAAAAAATACCTTGAAATGACATTAAGAAATAAATTTTTAGTTTTTTAATTATAGATACCTGTTTTAATTGAGTTTTTTATCAGATTTAGAAAGTTTAGCTGATTAAAATAATCACGTTATTTGGTTATTTTAAAACCAATTCTACTAACTAACAGGCTTATATGCTCTGACCGGTCACAATTATCTCAAAAAGTAAAATTTTTTCTAGTGTGGTCAGACAAGTTCTGCTACAGTTTTCCGACGGAATAATTCTGCGCTTTTATTCCGGGCTGGGCACCGTACCCAGGGAGAACAATAGTTAAATTGGATCAGAAGGGGTTTCTATGAATATTCTTGCTGCCTTGCAAGCTTATTTTCAGCTTGCAGTTAAAAGCAAATGGGTTGTATGGCCGATTGTTGCACCATCACTAGCTCTCATTGTACTAGCCGTCGAACGAGAAATTTTGTTTCACGAGAATTTATTCGATGTTGAAAGAGAGTTCGAAGTCGTTGCTTGTAATGATGACTCACTAACCGCCAGAACGGCAGATGGTACGTGTAACAACTTAAACCAGCCAGACTGGGGATCGGTCAATAAACGCTTTGGTCGAAACATCGACCCAGCAACTTTACCTGCTTACGTGTCTGACGAGGAGATATTATCGCCTAATCCTAGGGAAGTATCATTAGCTCTGATGAGCCGGGACGAATTTATTCCAGCGGAGAGCATTAACGTTTTAGCAGCTGCATGGATACAGTTTATGATTCATGACTGGTTCGATCACGGCAAAAACGATAAGCACGATCCAATTAAAGTTCCTCTTGCCAAAGACGATCCTGACTTCAAAGGTAAGTATTTGAAAATTCGTCGTACGCAGAGAGACACCACTTACGATCCAGAGTTGGATCAAGTTGTTACCTATCGTAACAAAGTTACTCACTGGTGGGATGGCTCACAAATCTACGGCAGTGATCAAGACACTCAAAATTCTTTACGAACGTTTGTCGGCGGCAAGCTTAAACTTGACGATGGTCAATTACCCAGAACGTTTATGGGCAAACCATTAACAGGCTTTAATAACAACTGGTGGGTTGGTTTGTCATTGATGCACACCGTATTTGTTCGCGAACACAATCGCACTGCAGACCTGCTTGCTCAACAGTATCCTGACTTAAACGACCAGCAACTTTTTGATAAAGCTCGTTTGATTAACTCAGCGTTAATGGCAAAAATCCATACCGTTGAATGGACACCTGCTCTACTTGATAATCCAGTACTCATCCAAGGTATGTACTCTAACTGGTACGGCTTAGGAGAAGGTGCTCTTTCAGACATATTGGGACAGGTAGCTCCATACGCTGGTGTTATTGGCAGTTTGTTTGGCACTGATGCTCAACTAGATGTTTTAAAAATGGGTAACAAAGCTATCAACGGTATCGTTGGCGGTGAAGCCGATGATTACGGTGTTCCTTACTCATTAACCGAAGAGTTCGTTTCTGTATACCGTATGCACCAGCTAATGCCTGATGAGTTCTCTATCAGAAGCCTTGCTGACAATAGCGAATTAAAATCTCTTAACTTGAAAAAAGTTCGCGACCACAAAGCAAAACGAGTGGTAAAGAAATACGGTCTTGACAACATCGCTTATAGCTTTGGTGTTGCTAATCCTGGTGCGTTAACGTTATTTAACTATCCTAAAGAAATGCAGTCGATTTCGATTCCTTTCGTGGGTCACCTTGATCTCGCAACCATAGATATCGTGCGCGACCGTGAGCGTGGAGTACCTCGTTACAATGATTTTCGACGTGGCATTCGTTTGAAGCCTATCGACAGCTTTGAAGATCTATTTAAACGATTCCCAACAGACACACTAACCAGCGATCAGTTAGAAACTGTCAGTAAGTTAGAGCAAGTCTATGGTGGTGACATCGAGAAGATGGACTTAATGGTTGGTATGATGGCAGAAGGTGTACGTCCAGGTGGTTTCGCTTTTGGTGAGACAGCTTTCCAAGTATTTACATTAATGGCGTCACGTCGCTTATTAAGCGATCGTTTCTATACCGATGACTTCCGTCCCGAAGTGTACACAGAGCTTGGTTACAATCTGGTTCAAACTCGTACCTTCCGAGATGTGTTAGTTGATAACTTACCAGAGCTACAACAGGTTCCTAATATCCCAGTTAATGCGTTTAAGCCATGGGCACCTGTTAGTCAGTAAACATTTCGTTTACGTCAAAAAAAGGCCAGCTTCTAGCTGGCCTTTTTTGTGTTCTGAATATTCTAATTTAGCTAACCGACTACACAATTTCTTCCCTGTTCTTTTCCTTCGTAAAGCTTGGTGTCCGCTACCTTTATTGCTTTTTCCAAGGTCATTTGTCCATCATTAAACTCACTTATTCCCATTGTTACAGTAACCTTCAGTTCATGCTTTTGTGTCTTATAATTCGAGTCTGCCTTAGATATAACATCTTCTTGAAATTCAAGTTGTTGACTCATAATGGCCGTTCTAATTTTTTCTGCCAGAACTTTCGCACCATCTAGAGAAGTTTCCGGAAGTAACAGCAAGAACTCTTCACCACCCCAGCGACATACTCTGTCTTGCTTACGAACTAAAGATGCCATTAGCTTACTGATTTCAACTAATACAAAGTCTCCGCCATCATGCCCATAAGTATCATTAAGTTTCTTAAAATAGTCGATGTCGACTAATACAAGTGTAAACGGAGACTGCTTACGCTCAAATCTATCCAACTCATCAGACAAATACTGTCTCATAGCACGTCGATTCGCTAAATTGGTCAAAGGATCCGTTAATGATACCTTTTTCAGCTGTTCATAAGCGTCTGTAAGTTCTTTGTTTTTCTCATTGATAATCCTTTTCGATCGTCGCTGAGCAAAATAACGATTAAGTATAATTAATACGCTTATACCTATCATCACAATAAAGCTGTACAGCCAAAATTGAATTCGCTTATCCTTTTTACGCTCTATATCTTTCAGTTCATTTTCTTTCTTGAGAAGCGCGATCTCCGCCTCTTTCTTCTCAGTTTCATAGCGAGTTTTAAATAATGCGATTGCTTCCTTGTTGCGTTCGGTATTGACTTGTTCTTTATAAAGAATATATTCCCTTAAGTAACTTGAGGCAGTTTGATAATCACCGAGAGCTTCGTAAGCATCGGATAACTCAATGGTTGCCCGAACAAGCTGAGTTATAAGCCCTTCTTTTTTTGCTAGCTCTAAGGCGTAACTCAAATAGTCAATTCCCTCTTTTGCTTTACCCGATAAAACGAGAGACTCGCCTAATCCTATCTGAGCGATTATTTTTTCCTGATCACTGTTGATTTGAATCGCACCCTGATTTGCCAAACGAAACTGTTCCCCTGCATGCGTTACCTTTTCTTCAGCTAAATAGATATTCCCCAAACCAAGGTGCGCGCGAACTTTATTCTGTATGTCATTTACATTTTTAGAAAACTCAAGTGCTTTAATGTAAGTTAATCTACTGGCTTCAACTTGACCATCATCATAATAAAAACCCGCTTTATTAACGAAAAGGATGGGAAGAGCAGTATACATACTTTGATCAACTGCAAGATTAATTGCTTCATCTAAATAATTAAAAGCAGATTCTGTATCTAATAATTCATGAAAATAGATAGTCGCAACATTCATCAATGAAATAACTTTTCCTTCAAGGTTGCCAATTTGCTCCTCTATTACCAAAGACTTTAAGTAGTACTCAATTGCCTTATCCGGCAATCCTGTTTTCGAATAACTCAAACCTAAATTATTCGCAATTGCAGCTATCCCACGCTGATTACCCGCTAACTCCTCAAGTTCAAGTGCGACTTTCAATAAAGGAATAGCCAGTGTGGGATGACCCTGTGCATTGTGGATATTAGCGAGTAAATTAGAACATCGAGGCAATATAATAAATAAATTACGTTTCTTTGCATTTGCTATGCACTGCTCAAGCCATGAAATAGCGCTATTAAACTCTTGTCTCTCGAAGAATAATACTCCTGTGTAAAACCAAATTTCGGGTAACAGTTCTGAATTAATCTCTTTGGCATAAGTCGCCGCTTTCTCATAGTAATCAAGAGCCTCAGCATCACGATCTGTTCGCCAAAACAGCTTTGCTACCCGATACAAGGTCGAAATATAAAGCTCTGCATTCTCACTTGATTCAGCGGCTTCAGTACCTATTTTTATATAGGCGTCTATTTCATTAGTCGAAATGGGTTCCAACTCGGCTATTTTTTCTGCAATATCAATAGCGAGTGATGGTTTTTCTGCTGGCCCAACTTTTGGTAACCTTTGCTTCATAGTTTCCAAGGTCGAATTATCAGAATAAACCGAAAAAGAAAACATTAGATTAAGGAATATTATGATTGGGATGGTTTGTATTTTTTTAACGGCAAGCCGCATATTCAGAACATCGCACGAAAAATTATCATGACACAAAGTGTAGATCAGAATTAGCATTCAATCTAATCTGTATAGTTTACGCAATTATTGCGCTGTGATAGCTTGTGATTGCTCTATTACTCAGCTTCAACTACCCGATTTCGTCCCATCTCCTTTGCTTTATAAAGAGCTTGATCAGCCCGTTTAAAGGTTTGATCAACATCTTCACCTTCCATTGCAGCGACGCCTATACTACAGGTTACTTGTCGTTCATCGATAATATTAGTGCGGCTAATTTCTTTGAGCAAACTCCGGGCTAATATAGCAGCGCCTTTGATTGAACTTCCCCTGCAAACGACAACAAACTCTTCGCCTCCCCAGCGAGCGGGAATATCACTGGTTCGACACCGTCCATTTAAAATATGTCCGAGCCCTTTTAAAACATCATCTCCTCGATCATGCCCTAGTTGGTCGTTGATCTGTTTAAAATGATCCAGGTCGATTAATAAAATTGAAAACGGGATATTGCTATTCTTATAATCTGCCAGAACCTCATCGAGCATTTGTTTTAACCCATGACGGTTTAAAAGGCCGGTTAGTTCATCGTGGGTTGCTAACTCTTCCAACAATCTACTCTTAAGATCTAACGCTTGATTCGATTTTTCTAAATCTTTCGAGCGCTTTCGAAGGCGCGCACTGGTTCTCTGTAAATTAAAAAAGCTGAATAGTAATTGTGATACTATCCAAATTAGCCAGACATACAACAAAGATTGATAAAGTATGCCTTTTTTGAACCACTTTCCTTTAAACTCTATTTTCTTAACTTGGATATCTATTTCTCTGCCAACCCGGCTTTCTCCAGTAGTAAATAACAAGTGTTTAACATTCGTGAGCTCAGTTTCAGGATTGTCTGTTTCACTTTGGCAAACCCACCAAAAAGGTACATTGAAATCCTTCAAATCAATTTTGAATGTTTGGTTGCTTCCAATTGTGTTTAATCGATGTAAATTTAGCTTATAAGGATATATGCCATTTTTTTTATCAGTATAAAAGTGATTCAGATACAATCTTAAATTATCCGGTTGACTACTTTTATGCTTCACTGTTATTTCCAGTGTTTCAAATCTCGATAAGTCAACGCCCGAATCATCATCAGTTAAAGCGAAAAAGAAATTACAATAAGGGTAATCAAATGTTGACTCGCTTGATATTAAACAGTGCAAGTTAAAAGCTCGATCAATCTTGTAGTCTGCTTTTGAATTACCTTGATTTTCCTCATCTCCAGTTGCCCATACATCAAATGATTCAGCAGGAGTGATAACTAAGGTATTGTTCATTCCTAGCTCAAACCAGACAATTGCAATGGTGGTTAAAACAACTAGCCCAAGTGAAATTTGATTAATTTTGAAGGGACCATTCCCCATATTGACTCACGACCCTTAGTTTGGTGACGACCTCGCACTACTGAAGACAACTGTTATTGCGGTTGCAATAAAGTATAGACAAGAAAATGGCGGTGATAAAATAATCATATATAGGACTTAATATAGCCAATATAATTGCCAAACAGTGCCTGCTATCAACCTACGGTGAGTCATTGTTGGAAGCTAAGGATTAGCTGATTGGCTCTGTGCCGCTTGGTGAGACCTTCGTTGTACTATCAAATCCATAATAAGTCATTAGACAATACAAAAACGGAATTGATTATCAAACTGCCCCCTCTTAGCTTCGCTGAGCAACTCAACTATGACTAATTTCTGAAAGAAAAAATATCATTTTAAATAAAATTAAAAGTAAATTTACTTTAACAACATAAACACTATAACTTGCACACTTATTAGTAGTGAGTTAACGAAAAGAATGATCTCTACAAAAATTTTAAAATGATACCTTTTCATACATTCGTAATGAGGTTGAACGAGAATGATAAATTTTGGATTTATATTTAAATAACCAAGAGCTTTCATTTAGCACTATCAATCTTGCTTATTTCAATCTGAAATTATTCTTAAGGCTCAATTGAGATTTTACAAGTCAATCACTTACGTAAATCAATCCTTGTAAGACATATCCTATTCATTATTCCGATTTTAAAAATAGTATATCTCAATGTACTAGAGCTAGTATTAAGACCTAAATTCAACAAGGATGTTATACGCAATGAAAATAAAAGATTACCTAATCCTTGCTTTGCTTCTACTCAATACATATCTAATTGTTTTTAACGACACTAATCAATCGTCACATATTGGCAATAGTGACTCAAAAATAGCTAATGTAGAAAACATTAACGACTCGGAGACTGCTAATGAACAGCTGCATTTAACTCTTCGGCATTTACTGGCTGAAACGTCTTCGATGAAACATCAGTTAGCAAAGCTAACTCAACTCAATAGTAAAATTACTGCCCTGCCTGATTTTTCACAACAAATCCATCAAATAGATAATCAATCCGATAGTGATAAAGATTCAAATGCACGGAATCAACAGGCAAAAGAACTGTACGCGACATATGATCGGCAAGCAAAAAATTTTATAAATGAAGTACTCTCGACAGGAATGATGGATCAAAATGATGTTCACACGCTAAGACAACGAATGTCAAAAATGTCTCCACAGGAGCACGATCGAGAACTGCATAGAATTATTATGGCACTCAACAATGGTGACATAGAACTCCCACCAGGAGTTGTATTTTAAACGTAATAATATGGATTTTTCAACGCAAACGTAAAGGAGCAACACCATGAAAAAATTAGTACTTACCCTATCTTTAATATTCTCAGGAAGCTTATTCGCGGGTTTTATAAACCACTATCAAGTTAACGTCGCAGGCGATACTGCCTATGGTTCATTCGTCGGTGCTCGAAACAGCGCAGATAATACGCAATATATTTCCTGTGCATTTGTTGGCAGAGAACCATCACCTTACGGAGTTTGCAGTGCTAGAAATGCTGCAGGCGATCGGTTTTATTGCACAACAACTCGTGATTATCACTTAGATCAAATTCGAGGACTAAGCAACGAATCCTATTTATATATTCAAAAAGAAGGCAGCACTTGCGAGTATATTTATTCTTCTACGGGTTCTGTTTATCACAACTAGTTTGGTCTATACACACTTTTGAACAATAACGACTTTTGATCAATAACTACCTTTGTTCATCAACGTCCTATAAGGCCGTTCTCATTTAGTCGAGTAACGGCCTTTCTTTTCGATATAATTAGTTCTCTAAATGAATATATTGATATGTTTACCAATATTTATAATCATTTTGCTTGTTAGAATTCTAAGGTGCTGGACAGGCAAGTAATGTGTCTTTTATGCAATCAGTTCGATATTGTTTCGAACGTTGCTGAAGCGTATAAACTACAATCTCTTTTCCTTCGAAGACTGGAATATAGATATTTGCATTACTGTAATCATCATTGTAGCTCACTGAAACGGTGCCGATTGTTGAAACCGTTACACCCGCATCATTAACCATTTGCGTTGTTCCTGCACCGTAATATTGATTAATGTCAAAAATCACATCAGATTCGTATACCCAATCATTTTTTGTTGGTGAAAGTAACCATACTTTACCCGCTTCATCACCACCAACAATGATATTGGGCTTAATTTCCGGATTATTTTCTTCAATCGGCCTTTTGAAAAATGCAGTTGCTTTCCCAGGAGCTAAACGCCCCAACCCTTGAGTGCCTGGCAGTGATGGTTGTGGTCGAATATTATCGAGTAAAATATGAAGCGGCCAAGCGTCTTCGAATATTTTTCCGCTTTGCGGCATTTCCATAGCGTAAACTCGACCTGGAAGTGTAGGGAAAGGTCGGCACGCATCGGGCTGATGATTCGTGGCTAAAATATCAATACGACCGTCGCGATTTAAATCCACTAATTGAATGTCAAACGGAAGCCCTTGATCACCATTGATGGTCGCCGAACGAACTGGCATGGTCATTGGATTAACACTTGCCCAGGTAACGCCCACTGGCGCACCGTAAATAGAAATTTTTCCATTTGCCTGACTATCTCCAGTGAAAAAATGAGTGGCCACGATTTCCGGAACACCATCACCCTCAAAGTCAAAAATCTTTAATGCTAAATCTGGCCCTTTAAAACCAAATGTAGGTCCACCAACCAATAGATGTTCTTCCCAAGCGACATTAGCATTCAAGGCACTTCCGGGGTTTTTGAACCATACCAACTCGCCAAATGGAGGGGTGCCTAAAATAACGTTGAATGAAGAGCGTGCAGAAACGATATCTTTATAACCGTCTTGATCAACATCGAATACAACGACTTCATGATAAAACATAGGAAAACTGCCGTTCAGTCCACTTTGATGAATGATGTATTCAGTTCTTAAGGGATCCGATAAATTGATCAGCGAAAGTCGACCGGGTGATGGCGTTCTCAAAAAACCTTGAGGAACGATTAACGCCTCAAACGGAACCAGACCATCTGGAGCTTTTTTTGCGCCATTAGGCCAAACAGTTTTAGCATTTTGAGGGGCGACGCCAATATCAGTTAAGATCTCAAGGTCATTCGTGGCATCAAAGCTATTATCAAAAATAAGATCCGGATTTGTTATACGAGCCACTAAGTCTCTTTCATAAAAATCACCCGGCACCCGAATGTCTTTATTAAAAAAGCTAGTAACCGATAAGCCGAAGCCATTACCGAAATGATCGATAGAGGTAAAAGCGGGATTAAATGGCATGTCCAAACCGGTCTTTTTATAAACAGCCGGACAAGAGTTAACGCTAGCATTAACCGAGAAACTTTGTACTAAAAAGGCGCTTAACACAAGAATGTGTTTTATTGTTATTTTCATGGTGTTCTCCATGCATGTTTCATTGGTATTACAACGCGCGAACTTTATAGCTACTTTGGTAATTTTCACAAGCTGGCGATTTCTGATATTAGCTGATATTTTTCGCAAACTATCATATTAAATTGCATGAAAATTCATTGGGTAAATTTTAAACTCAAGTTATTTGACGAAAAATTTCACTCAGTTCTAATAGTAATTATCCTCTTCGAATCATTGAATTAATAAATAATTAAAAGCTTCCAGCGATGAAGGGGACAAACTATTAAAATATCAGATGAAATTTTCTGACAAAAGACATTTAGATAACTCGATGTTTTTCTCTAAATTCAACTCTAGTTGTTCTCATCTTCTACAGAAGTTCACTCCAATAATGATCTATCACTTACCATAGTTTGACGTTAAGATAATTTACCAGCGTAGCTACGCTCAAAAATTTATCGAATTAAAACATAACAATTAAAACAACCTTTAAAACTCCTGTAGTTAAATTTAAATAACAATAAAAGAGACTGATAATATGCTCATTAAACGACTCATCATTTTTACAATTGCATTGACCAGCTTTCAATTAGCCTCAGAGCAATTAGCAAAAGAAAAGGACCTCGCGTTTATTTTCCCAATTGATCGTTCTAACCTTATATTAACAACTGACTTTTCGAGTAGCACAGCACCATTCCCCAAACGATGGTATGAAACAGCATTGGACAGCTTTTCGAGCACTCTAATTGGAGACGCTGTTTATAATGAAAATTTCTTTTCCGATTGGGCGATAGTCTCAATTCGAATCGTGCCTTGTGGCACATTTCAGCTCCATATTTCTGAAAGTAACGATTTACTCTGTTGGCCAGAAATTAGACTTGTTTGGCAACCGGTTCTGTATAACTTTCAATTATCAGGTCAACGCTTTGCTCATTACGCAGACGATAGAGCCTTTCATACGCTATACCACATTCCTGCCGAGCAATTCCTTCCAGCTGACTCAGCTGAATACGCAAACCATTTACTAAGCAAAGCTAAAAGCGAAGATTTAAGCAGTCAGGAATTAGAAGACTTTGTTGCCTATTCACGGCACGTATCAAACGCATTCTTGAACGACGTATTAACGCTTAGAGCAAGTGAGTTACCGAACCAATCATTCGAAGGCATTGGCTACCGACCAGAAACACTTGATAGCAGCTTAGTGTCGTCCTTCTATCAACGACTAAAACAATTTCTTATTCGCTTTGCACGCCCAAGTAACCTTAAAGCACTCACTGCATTTTCTTTACCAGAAGGAAGACAACCTGCGCTCATCGGTGAGTGGGTATTTTTATCTTTCGAGGGAAACAACGGTGAAATAGAGCCTACTGATATACTCATCAACAGCAGCAGTAATGGAGGCGTCTTGGCAAATCTAGGGCATAGCCAACGCGCAACGGCAAGTCGAGATGATGATCGTTTATACGAAGAGCCAACCTTCTCGAATGTCATGGACTCAACGATTCTTTTTGCTTCGGATTTCGACCGTTTAGGCCCCGTGGTTGCAGACCGATCTCAATTATTAGTTCCGAACACGTCCTGTGCTTCCTGCCATAAACTGAATAACAATCGGTTTGATTTTCACAACTTATCGTATTTGCAAGATAGAACTGAAATGACCATTTCTCCAAGAGTACTTCAAGACGTTGCGCTGGATATGCAGTGGATAAATCAATTTCTTAATTCAGAGCAACCGGAAATTCCAGATCCTGTTGAACCAGATCCTGAATTACCTGGACCAGTTGATCCTGAAGAGCCAGAAGAACCTCCTGTTTCGACGGTAACCTTAATTAATGACTCACCGGTATCGATCCCTGACAACAAATCTACGGGTGTCTCGAGTATTATTCAGGCAAATGACTTACAGGGATACAGCCAGGTGACGCTTAACTTAAATATCGAACATACTTATCGTAGCGATCTAAGAGTTGTTCTTTTAATGCCCTCTGGTAATTCGATAACTTTGCACAACAGAAGTGGTGGTAGCCAAGACGACTTGACGTTAAGCCGGGTTATCTCTTTGGAGCCCAATTCAATTAACGGACAGTGGACCTTGATAGTAAGTGATCATGCTCGACGTGATATAGGTTCGTTAGTTAACTGGTCGTTAACATTTGAGTAAATATTAGTCTATTTAAATTATTTTATTCTATAAAAAATATATTTATAACCAATCCAGCTCGTCGCTTAGTTAAGTGAAAAACAACGAGCTGGCTCTCCCCTATTAATTCCTATAAAACTCTTTTAAAGTCACCTATTATTAAACTCAAATTTAATTCCAATAAACTTAAATTTGATTGACCTTTTATGGCAGCAAACCTATTATTTGTAGTCGCTGAATAAAAATGCGGCTCTAATTTTTTTAATTTTAAAAGGATGTTTTTTATGAAATGGTTTCCATTGATCGCAATTACATTTGTTTTGTTTGCTAACAATGCTCTCGCAGAAATATATAAGTGCGTTGATAGTGAAGGAAATCGCAGCTTTCAAGATAGTCCCTGCCCAGAAGAAACAAAAGAAGAAACGGTTCAAATACAAACCGGCTCTGAATCACCACAAAGAGAGTTTTCAGAAAGTCTTCTCGTAGGTAAGTGGTGTGAATACGCTGTTAGTTTAGACGTAGATGGAGAGAAAGATACTTCGCGTCCGGCGACTTGGCACTTTAAAAACAAAAAAGAAATGTCGTATACCTACAAAACCAAAAGTAAGCCTAAAAAAGAAATATTTAACAAATACTCCGTAAAAGATAACCGCATTAATATTAATAACCCTTACATTGGTAATTGGGACGTCGAGTCTTTTAGAGGATTAACACTTATTCTTGCTGGTCCATTAGGCGGATACGCGCATCTAAGACGCGGTGCCTGCTAACAAAACCAAATCCACAGAGCACTAGCTTTAAAAACATTTCACCTTTTTTAGCTAGTGCTGTAGTTATGCTTCACTCTCAAACTTTAAATATTATTTAATTAATTCAAACAACTGTTCAAATGATTGCTCAAAAAACGAACGACTGCTTGCAGATGCTCGATAATACCCTTTCTTAAATATTTGCCTCTTGGTTCTCATTAACCTTGGTAATTTTCACGTACAGTCACCATCTTTTTGAAAATCCTATTGTGAGATAATTACACAGTAACATGGATATTTATTAAGAGAGAAAAAATGAAGTTTAAACATTTAGGATTCGCTTTCATTTCACTTCCTGGCCTGTTGGCCATTTCAGGATGTGAAATTACTTCCGACTCAAATAGTTCGGACAATTTTACTTTTCAAGTTGTCTCAACCGATGCCTGCGGGAACGTTATGGGCATACCAAACCAAGATGTCTTAGTTTACGACGAAAACCCTATCGAAAACCCGTCCTCGGGCTTTACCACTCTACAAACCGATAGCAATGGTCGTGTGGTTATCGACAGTACCGAAGAGAACGCATCGTTTACCTTAAACGCAGATTACTTCGGTAATATGCAATTAATCTACAGCTTTTACGAAATCGAGCCAGGCAATCACATTTTTCGCTTAAATCGCACAACTGGTCCGACCGACAATTGCAGCTGCCAAAGCTTTACCATCGATACCGAACTATTTACTGGACACACTTATAGCGATGTAAAAGAAGCACAAATTTTTTGGGGTAATACAGAACAATACGTTACAGCGGATATTGAAAATTTTGCCGACGCTTCCTACACATTTCGAAAATGTGGCAATCCCAACTCCCAAATCAGTGTTCTATTAGAAACACACAACGATGAATTTATTTACGGAAATATCAGCCGTCCAAATCTCAATGGCTCAGCCATCTATGTAGCTGTTGATAAGGTCGCGCAAAAAGAACTCATCCCTCAGCATAGTGACTTTGCATCGGTGAGCATCGGTAATGTTGTTGAAGGCAATCTTCATATGGTCACCAATCGATACAATACCCAACATGAAGATTATCCCCTGTACGATCGAATGAACGAATCATTACAATACAGCCGATACTATGCCGATATCGACAGCTCCGAATCAGGCGTCATTTTCGTTCCAGATGGCCCTTACAAGTTTGCCAGTAATTCTATTTTACAATTCAATAACTCAGGCCTAGAAATGTCGCCTGTTTTAAATGGTGCAACTTACATTGAATTATCAAATCCATCGAAAAAAGCGTTTAGTATTA
Organism: Gammaproteobacteria bacterium; assembly: GCA_013373375.1. GTDB lineage: Bacteria > Pseudomonadota > Gammaproteobacteria > Enterobacterales > Kangiellaceae > Pleionea. The sequence continues at coordinate 2,454 of JABXHY010000018.1, read as the reverse complement.
ATTCAGATATCGAAAGAAGTACTAACCTAAGTCTTACGATGTCACGCTTTTATGAAGCAGATGGAAATGTTATTTCGTGGTACACCTATGGACCATCATCGACTAACTTTCAATTGCCAAGCATTCAACCTGAATGGGAACAAAGAATTGAAGATGGTAATTTAATGGTGCGCTATGTTGAAGTGTCTGAAATATCAGGCGCTCAGTCTTCAAGTGAAGCAATTGAGTTAAGACGATTTTTAAACACTGGCGGCTACATGAATAACAGCCCCTATACTGAACGATCAACTTATATTGCTGTGGATGCAACTATTAATAAGAGCCAAACAATGTCAGCACAAGAAGATAAGTCAGATCTTCTTATTGATAACTACTAGTTTTTTTAGTCGCAAAAGATAATTTTAAAGCAATTGAATAATCAAGGCCTACTTTGTGTAGGCCTTGATTATTAGCAGAAAACTAATTTCTTGGGGGTTCTGGAATTACAAAGCATTGCTCATCAAAATATTCTATCGCAGCGCTTCGTCGTTGAGGCTGCCCTTTCAGATCATCAATATCCTGCTTGAGCTTTTTACACCGCTCCACCAATTCCGCCTTTTCCTTTTGCTCCTCTACGGGATCGTAAGTCGTCGAACACCCAAGAAAAAATAAAGCACTGAATACAATGGGAACATATTTCATAAATATCTCAACTTATGTACTTTTAAGGAAGCTAAGGGGTAAAACTTAGACACTATGGTAATAATAGATAAGGATAGACTAATAATCTAAAAGTGTTTTGTTCTGATTCAGGACTCGAAAACTAAAATATGTGAGAAAGAAAATAAACACTAGGCGAGATCGTTGCAATCATCATGAAATATGGTAGAGCGAGCCTAACCTCGGTTTATAACCTGGTAAAAGGCATTTCCGTATTGGATACTCTGAGGTCTGGGCATAAGTTAAAGATTAAAACACATTTAAACTATATTCCACCGACTTGCCCCCTTTTCCTTGCTCTAAGTGATGGGTGTCCTGTCGTTTTGTGTGACGAGCGCGAGTCTTACTGATAAGCTCACTCGCACTGACGCCCGTAACCTTGCTCATAGTCTTAAATCTTTTTCTAACTTCCGCTATTTACTAATTTATAAAGTTGATAGGGATAAGACAGCGAATCTTTGAATATAGCCAATACGTAACTGCCAATTCCAATATCTTTTCCTTCTTGAAATCTTTTTTCGATATCCAACACATATTTCTGAGTATCATGTACAAGCACTAACTCTAAATAATCTTTTTTTATCCTCGTATCGGGGTCAGTAGAAGCAATGGCAACGACTTCAATTTTATGGTTAGACCTATAATTAGCTATCTCTTTGTATAAGTTTTGTTTTAAACCGTATAATAACTCTATATTACTTTTAGGAATTATTTCAAAATCTCTTTCGACACAGCCATCAGTAATATCTTTCCTTTCAACTGGGTAATTAAAAACTCTTTCATTTTTCTTTCGACTAACATCTTCAATTTCATCAAGATTAATTTCAATATTGAATTTTTTATTGATCCGGCTATAACAAATATAAATACGCCTACTCTCAATCTTTACATTCAATAATTCCTGAATATTTTCTGGGACTTTTTTATCTTGAGCCTCCCTCAATTCATTATGAAAAAAATATCCCACAGAAAAAGAGTAATATATGCCAAACGCTATATAAAAAATTCCAAATACACTTAAAGTAGTTTTAATCATCAATACCTTCCTCTATTATTTCTTTTGCCACTTTATGTGCAGCTGGCTCTAAGCTGTTGAATATTCTCTTCGCTTCTTGTCTTTTATTCCAGTACTCCATTATGAAGTTGTCATCTGTAGGCCTAGTATCTAAAAGGTCATGAATATCACTCACTTCATCACCTTCCCCTTGACTAAATAAACCATGTGCAGGAAAGCTGTTATCTTCAGGTTTCAGGATTAAACTTTCAACCTCGCCTTTACTTTTATCAGATCTTTCAGAGTATTCTCTAACTGCTTTCATTCTTAAATTTCTTATCGTGTACTGGTTAGTTAACTCATCATCTACCGTATCTTCAATTGGATAACGAGTATCTTCAAACCAGCCCTTAGAGGGGATATGAACCTTTGGGGTCAGGTCACGTTATCAATAATGCAACAACTAATAACGCTGATATCCTTTTGTAATTTGAAATCAGTCCCTAAATGCCGCCTCAACTGACTCGTTACATAGCTCACTGAATTTGGATGACTAAAACCGAACACCTTGGCTATCTCAACCAATGTCTTATCAGCCACTTCTTGACAGAAATAGATAGCAACGTTTCTAGGTACGCTCTTAATACCTTTGCCTTTTCGAATAGCAACAACCTCATCATAGCTCACTTTATAATAATCGCTTACGGCGGTAATTATCTGCTCGATTGATGGTACATTACTCACCATCGACGCTTGTTTCG
>JABXHY010000050.1 GCA_013373375.1 Gammaproteobacteria bacterium | reverse complement strand
ACATGAGTGGGTGGATGCTGATGGGACTACCAGGTGCAATGTTTGTTATGGGGTATGAGACCATTTGGATAGCGCTTGGATTGGTGATAGGCGCGCTATTAAATTATATTTTTGTTGCGCCTCGGTTAAGAGCTTACACCGAAATTGCCGATGACGCGTTAACTCTACCTGATTTCTTCGCCAAGCGTTTTAATCGTAAAAATTCTGCTGTTCGTATGGTGACAGCGTCAGTCATCATTTTATTTTTCACTCTTTATACTTCCGCAGGATTGGTTGCTGGAGGAAAGTTGTTTGAATCCGCTTTTGGTCTTAGCTACGAGATCGGGTTGGTGGTTACCGTCGGAGTTGTGGTCGCTTATACTTTGCTTGGTGGATTTCTTGCTGTGAGCATGACGGACTTCGTGCAAGGGTGCATTATGTTTGTTGCGTTAGTGTTAGTTCCTATTGTTGCTTATCAAACCTTCAGCAGTGGCGGAGAAATGTTAAGTAGTGCATCGCAATCGATCGACAGTTTTTCCGAAATGCTGGGTAGCGTAACAGTGCTTGGCATCATTTCTTCGATGGCTTGGGGATTAGGTTACTTTGGTCAGCCGCACATTATTGTTCGCTTTATGGCAATACGTTCTATAAAGGATGTTGCAGTAGCGCGTAACATAGGTATGAGCTGGATGACGGTAACGATAATTGGTGCTTTAAGTACCGGATTAGTTGGAGTTGCCTATGTTAACAAAACAGGTCTACCGCTCGACGATCCCGAAACAATATTTATTGTCTTCTCCGAAATACTGTTTAATCCATTAATAAGTGGGTTTTTGTTAGCTGCCATTTTAGCGGCGATTATGAGTACGATTTCTTCGCAGCTATTAGTGTCATCGAGTTCGTTAACAGAAGACATGTATCGAGCATTTGCTAAAAAGGAAGTTGAGCAAAAAACATTGGTTACTATAGGTCGAGTCGGCGTGTTTATTGTTGCTTTTGTTGCCACCTTATTGGCTCTGGATAAATCAAACTCGATTCTGTCTTTAGTCAGTAATGCATGGGCGGGCTTTGGAGCTGCATTTGGACCGTTGGTATTGCTCAGCTTATTTTGGCCACGTATGACTCACTCAGGTGCCGTCGCGGGTATTGTTGGCGGTGTTGTAACTGTTTTATTTTGGATTTATGCGCCGGTACTTGAAAATGGTGCAGCGTTAAGTTCTGTAATGTACGAAATTGTACCTGGGTTTATCGTATCAACGATTGCCACTGTGGCTGTTAGTTTAATGAGTGAAATGCCCTGTGAGAAAACAACAACAACCTTTTATAACGCACGACGTGAAGTGCTAGAGGCGAGTTAATTTAATGAACAAGAAAATCCAAACAAATGCAGTGGATGATACTTCTTTCCATTGGCGGCGTATTGTTTTAAAAGTTGGCAGCGCACTTATTGCTCCCGACAACAATGGTTGCAGTTCTCGGTATTTACTGGGAATTGCAGAGTTCATTATTAAGTGCCGGATGCGCGGTGTTCAGGTGGTTCTTGTGTCATCAGGATCAGTGGCGGCGGGCGCTCATGCCTTTAATACTGAAAAAGAACGTTCTATTGCGGTTAAAAAGGCCATGGCTGCAAAAGGTCAGATGGACATGATGGCTTCATGGGATCGCTTGTTCGATTTCCCGATTGCCCAGTTGTTACTAACTCAGGGTGATCTGCAGGATCATGATCGTTACCACAGTATTCGAGAAACGGCATTCGAGCTTTTAAACAATGATATTTTACCAGTAGTTAATGAAAACGATGCTGTAACCAGTGACGAAATGAAGGTCGGCGACAATGATAATTTATCCGCCATGATTGCAGCTGCCGTTGATGCAGATTGTTTAATCATATGCTCCGATGTGAACGGTTTGTACACTGACAATCCAAATACAAATCCTCATGCAGAACTATTAAAGCAAGTTGAACATATTGATTCTAAAATTTTTGATATGGCAGGAGGTCCAGACAGTAGTGTCGGTACTGGTGGGATGCGAACGAAGTTAGAAGCTGCTGAAAAAGCCACGTCTAATGGCATCATGACTTACATTGTAAATGGACTACATACCTCAAGTTTTAATAAATTGTTCGAAGGTAAAAATCCAGGTACAGAATTTTTACCTTCTAAAAAACCATTAGACAATCGCAAACATTGGATTACTCATACGTCTAAAGCAAAAGGGGAAGTCATCGTTCGAAATGACGTGGCCGATAAAATAACTGACGATAACGTTGATTTTGATCACAACGATATTGTTAATGTTGTCGGTAATTTTGCAACCGGCGATACTATCTTGGTTCGAACAGAAAAAGGCACCAAGCTCGCAAAAGCTGCGAGCCAGCACAGCAGTTGTGTTTTAAATTTAGTTTTGAAAGAACGGATTGATGAGTCGGCTATTGAAAACAGTGACGACGAAAACACGATAATCGAAGAGAATTCATTAGCAATCTTGGAGAAAAAATGATTAACATTAAAGCATTAGCAAAAGACGCCGCGGACGCTGCAAAAGTTTTATCTATGCTTACCACAGAGCAGAAAAACGATGCTCTTGTTAAGATGGCCAACGCCATTGACGCGAACAAATCAGCGATCATCGCTGCAAATAAAGAAGAAGTCGCTCGCGCGAAAGAGTCAGGTTTAGAAGATTCTTTCGTTGACCGATTAACGCTCGATGATGCCCGAATAGATGAAATGGTAGCGGGGATGAAGCAAATCGTAGAGCTCGATGATCCAGTCGGTATGAGCCGAACATTACCCAACCCTCCCAGTGGTATTGATGTTAAAAAAGTTCGAGTACCGCTTGGCGTGATTTGCATGATTTACGAGGCTCGGCCGAACGTAACAGCTGATGCCTCTGCTCTTTGCTTTAAATCGGGTAACGCCATTATCTTGCGAGGTGGTAAAGAAGCATTACAGACCAGTCTTGCAATCGCACAAGTGTTACAAGATGAACTGGAAAGACAAGGTCTACCCAAGGCTGCGGTAACCGTGATTCCCGATCCTGATCGTGAATTAATGATGGAGTTAATCCATCAAGACGAGCTAATCGACTTAGTGATTCCTCGCGGCGGTGAGGGGCTGATTCGTTTTGTAACAGATAACAGTAAGATCCCGGTTATTCAGCATTTTAAAGGTGTTTGTCACCTTTACGTCGACAAAGAAGCTGATCTATCAATGGCAGAGCAACTTCTGATTAATGGTAAAACCCAGCGAACCGGTGTATGCAATGCTTTAGAGTGCGTGATTATTCACCGTGATGTAGCGGAAGAGTTTTTGCCGAAAGTTGCACAAATGGCAGCTGATAAGAAAGTTAAAATTAATGCCTGTAAAAACTCTGTAAAATATTTCGACGGCGCTGTAGAAATTGCGGACGATGCTTTCGGGGAAGAATATCTAAGCTTAGAATTAGCCGTAAGAGTTGTTGACGATTTTGATGCTGCGGTTGAACATATTGACACCTTTGGCAGTCAGCATACAGAAGTTATCTGTACTAAAAATTCAGAAACAGCATCAATTTTTCAAAAGCGTATTGATGCAGCAGTGGTAATGGTCAATGCATCTTCTCGTTTTTCGGATGGTGGTCAGTTAGGACTAGGTGCCGAAATTGGTATCGCGACAACTAAATTGCATGCATACGGACCAATGGGACTTGAGTCATTAACAACTGAGAAGTTTGTTGTGACTGGTGAAGGACAAGTTCGCTCTTAGTAGCAGTTACTTAATTTTCTTATAAGAAAAGCTACCTAATCAGGTATCTTTTTTACAGTCTCTACGCTGGTTTTGACTTTGTTAAAGCCAGCGTTTTACTTTCTGGCAATAATCTAAATAATTCGAACCAAATAATTGTCGCATAGCTGTTTCTTCAGGATAAATTTGAAACCGATTCATGTAAGGGATAAAACCGAACATTAAGATTAAAGAAGCAAAATTCTCCAGCCAAATTCCCCAAGCAAGCAATATTCCAAACATCGCAAGATACATAGGGTTGCGACTTAATCTAAACACGCCGCCTGATACCAGACTGGATGCTGAAGATGGTGTAATGGGATTTACTGTGGTTCGCTGTTGTTTAAATTGTATCACTGCTGCGATAGCCAGCAGGAATGATACACACGCAATTAAGATCGAAATAATCCCACTGAATTGCCAGTCAAAGCTCATTATCGGCAAAAAGATTTCGACAATGTACATTAAGCCGACAAAGCATAATACCAAAGCAACCGGAGGTACTTTCAGTTCAAGTTTTGATAAAGCGATTTGCACTTTCAATTAGTTTCCTATTCAACACTTCTGCTCATAAGATTATTTGTTCAATACGTGAAATGCAGCAATAGCCTTACAGGCAGACCTTACCACGAAAAAAATAACTCATCATTCAAATTCAAAAGATTTTATCTTTCTCGAAATTGAAAAATTACACTAATAATTCCTCTCTGAACATTACAGTGTTTATATTTGATTAAATGGCCCCATATACAGAAAATGAAAAGTCTAATGCACTCAAAAAGCCTGCCTTCCGAACAAGTCAGAAAAGTTCGACTTTATTGGCACTTAACTTACTTCATTGTTTTTTTATGGGTGATAAAGGCTGCAGAAGAACTGTTCCACTTTAGTCTCCACTCTTTAGGCGTTTATCCGGGCAAGTTAGAAGGCTTAATTGGCGTGCTTACTGCACCGCTGATTCATGGCGACTGGGAGCATTTGGCAAATAATTCTTTCTCGATGATTCTTCTGGGAGCATTAACCATTTACGGTTACGTTAACTCTACTTATCGAGCCATAGGGGTTATCTGGATTGTCTCTGGTGTTGGGGTTTGGTTGTTAGGTCGTGAGAGTTATCACTTTGGCGCCAGTGGATTGACGCATGGATTATTTTATTTCTTATTCATAGCCGCAATACTTCGTCGTGATAAACGTTCTATCGCGTTAATGTTGGTGGCCGTTTTTATGTACGGCAGCATGGTGCTTGGTGTGTTGCCCTGGGATCCTAAGATTTCTTTTGAAGCGCATTTATTTGGCGCGATTGGCGGAGGATTGGGGGCCTTTTGGTTTGCTCGTCATGAACCCAAACCATTAGAAAAGAGGTATCATTGGGAAATGGAGGACGATCTCGATGACGAAGATCCTTATTGGCTACCGGAGCATCAACAGCAAAGCTATCAGCATGATATTGATGAACAAACAAATCGACGAGATAAAATAATTACAGAGATTTTCAACACTGATGAAAGACGTTAGTGCATGCAGTAAAAAAACAGGTTTTTGTTAGCTATTGTGCAGCGTTATTTTTTCACTTTCTATTGCTGCGTCGAGTGAGTTTTTCAATAAGTCGAGTACTGATGTATCCTGTGGCGTGCTCTCAGTTGGCTTAAAGTAGGCCCAGCCATTTCGGCCATGTTGTTTAACGTAATATAGAGCTTGATCGGCTAAATCAACTCCCTGCTCCCAATTTAATATGGTTGGGCTTTGTTTAAAAAATGGATACTCAGAGAAGCCTATGGAGCAGGTTACTTTAATCGTTTCAGTGCTATTGATTGCAAAATCATGATGTTCTATGGCTGCTCGTAACCGCTCAGCAATTTCAGGAGCTTTTTCTCTTGGCATCGGACGGAAAACAATTAAAAACTCTTCTCCACCCCAACGCACTGCGTAGTCTCCATCACGTATTTTTTCTAGAATTATAGCCGAGAGACTTTGAATCACATTGTCGCCGGCTAAATGTCCATAGTTATCGTTGATGTTCTTAAAGTGATCAATATCCATCAACAATAAGATCATTGGTTGGTCATGTTTTAAAAACTCTCGATGAAGGTGAGGTAAATCCGCAGGCAATTGCTGATCAAGATAGCGTCGATTGCGTAAACCCGAAAGTTGATCGGTAACACTTGCTTCCTTTAGAGCAACTACAGCTCGATTCAATTTTTCATTCGATATCTCAAGCTGTTGTGTGCGTTGGTTAATTTGCTCTTCTAGCTCAAGCTTTTTTTGCTGTAACGATCTTAGCCGAAGCCTGTGCCAAACAGACACAATTAAAGCCAGTACAATAAAGCATAAGCCATAAAACCAAAGGGTTTCAAAGAAGAATGGAGCAATATTAAACTTAAGTTCGGTCGCTTGTTTTGTCCAAACACCGGCATTATTACTAGCCTTTACCGAGAATACATAATCTCCAGGTGGTAAGTTGGTGTAATTAACACGACGTTGTGCTTTGGTATCCAATTTACGCCATTGATCCTGATAGCCTTTAAGGCGATATTCAAATTGAACACTTTTCGGATCGCGAAAGCTTAGTGCGGTAAAGTCAAAAGCGAGGTCTCTTTGCTTAGCAGCTAAGTTAATTTCGTTAATAGAATTAAGCACTAACCAGGCTTCATTAAAGGAAATTTTTTCTATGAATACTTTTGGTTCAAATGGATTGAGTTGTACCTTCGTTGTATCAATACTGACGACGCCGTCTCTGGTAGGATACCAAAGATTTTCACCTTGTAAGAATCCTTTCGCGTTGCCCGCACCATTACAGCAAAAGGCCTTTTGACTGCCAACAATTCCGCCACTTTCACTTAAATACATAAAAGCACCGAGCTCAGTATCTCGGCCTTTTACAAAGTCAATAAGACGGCTGACAGGCATCTTAAAGAGTCCTTTAAAGCCACTTATCCAAAGTTGGCTCTGCGGATCAACAATCAATGTAAAGCTTTCGTTAACCGGCAAGCCGTCATCTTCTGTTATGTGCCGCCAGACTTTCCCATCGTACACATATAACCCCTGACTTAAAGTAGCTGCGACAATAATGTCTTCTTCGAGCTGTATAATAGAAGTCACATCGATTGAGTTTGGTAAGTTGTTTTTTGCGCCGATGCGCTCTAGCTCCTCTCCGACAACCCGATAAATTCCTTTTTGAGTACCAATCCAAATTTCTCCGTTAGGCATTTCGACAACAGGGCGTACCAAAATCGCCTCGTTATCTTGGGTTTTATATTTGATTAATTCATTTTCGGTGTATCGATATAGACCCTCTGATGTGCCAAGCCAAAGTCGCTGCTTAGAATCGCGGACGATGCTGCTAATTTGAATAGAGGCTAGTTCATCGGCATGTGCAACAGGTAAAACCTTTCCGTCATTGTAGCGAGTCAAACCTTTGCGCGTGCCGATCCATAATTGCTCTGGTTCTTCAAGCAGCGTATATACAGTTGGATGTGGAAGTTGCTCGGGCTTTAAAACTTCTGTGAATTTTTGATCTTTTAATAAGCTTAATCCTCTATTGGTTCCAGTCCAAACAGCTTTTGAATTAAGTTTCGGAAGCACTGTCCAAACCAGCTTTTCTTCTAGTCCATGGGATTCACTGTAGCGCGTTGTTCTGCCATTCCAGATACGAGCGATTCCGTCTATATAACTACCGAACCAAAGATTTTTCTCATGGTCTTCTAAAATGGTTTGGACTTGAATGACGTAGTTTCGATTACTCTCATCAACAAACTCTTTAACTTCATTGTCGTAAATACGGAACAAACCTTTGATGGTGCCAACCCATAGGTTCCCATCAGAGTCTTTGCCAAGTGCATCTACCGGATAATGAAATAACTCTGATTGGGATCCAAACTCCATGATGTTATTGCGTTGACCGGACACGGTAAGTAAGCCTTTGTTGGTGCCTAACCATAAACGATTTTGATAGAACTCCGATTGATTAACCGTAGCATCGGAGAAAAACTCTGGAAACTTAATGGTTCTAACTTGCCCTTCTTTTATTTGCCATAGATTACCTTGTGTAGAGGCATACACCGTATTTTCAATGGCAATTATGTCTTGAGTCGCGGCGTTGATCTGTTCAACCTTGTGCAACTGTCCTTGTTTGATATAAAACACACCTTCACTGGCACTCACCCAGATTTCACCATTGGCAGTTTCTGCAATAGTATTGACGTTTAACTGTTCGGAGGAGGTTTGTGCGGGAGCGAGTTGAATGGATTTAAATATGCCAGAATCATAGACACTAAGACCTTTGTAAGTGGCTATCCAGATCTTTCCGTCCTGACCTGCATGCAGATCCAGCACAAAATTACCGACAAGGCCGGGAGTGTTGTCAGTACTAAAGGTGACAAATTGAACACCATCGAACCGTGCGAGCCCAGCCTGTGTGGCAACCCAAAGGTAATGGTCATGACCCTGCACAATTGCATTGACAGTGATCTGTGGAAGCCCTTGCTCAATCGACCAGGTATCCAAAACATATTGTTCAAATTTTTTATTTGGTTCCAGAGCGAAAAGCTGCAGCGAGAAACAGCAGATAATAAGCAGCAGACTGAGTTGTGGTTGAACAGGTCTTGCAGGATTCATTGAAGCCAATGTCGTATTTTTCTTGTAGGATAAGTGTAGGCAATAAACTTGGGTAGAACAAACCACCAAAGCTGTACTTAGATGTATCAAATGAGTGCTGAGTTTGGGAGTTGATTTGTGTTGGAGTGGTGTAGGGCAGGCCATCACAGACGAGTAGACTAGGTTAAAATATCCAACGGCGTAATCAATTAAATTATTTAACCTAATTTAATTGTTAAAATTCTGTTGTTTGATTGAGTGGAAAGGCAATGGCTCAGGAAGAAAACGTTAAGCTCGACCAGCAGTGTCCAAGCTGCGGACATGAAATTGAAAAAAAATTTGCAGCCAATGTGGCGAGGAGAAGTTACGACCTGAATTACGTTCGGTTCGGTATCTTATTAAAACATTTATTGAAGACATAACATCAATAGACGGAAAAATTGGTTCGACTTTACGCTTAATCGCATTGAAGCCCGGTCAGTTTGAATTAAATTTTTTTAATGGACAGCGAATCGACTTTCTTAGACCAATTACATTTTTTCTTTTGATTAACGTTTTATTTGTTATCTTTTCTCCACTAACTGATTTTTACGTCACTTTACTGGATCAGGTAACTTTACAACCCTACAGCGGATTCGTAAAAGACTGGCTTGATTTTAAACTGTCAGCAATGAACGTTTCTTTTGAGGGATTTGAAGATAGATATAACCAGGTGGTGAAGTTACTGGCTCGTTCGACAATTATCATCCAGGTACCCATTTTTGCCGTATTCGCGTTTATTATTTGTTACCAACGACGTTACTTTTTTGCTGACTATCTTGTATTTTCACTTAACTTTCACGCCTGGCTATTGTTGTGGGTCGTTGTGTTACAGCCATTTGCAGTAGGATTAGCAAGTTTAATAAGGCTAGTGGCGCCAGCGGTCAATAACTGGCAAGTGTATTTAACCTTGCTGCCGATTGGTGCAATGATTTATTTATTGATTGCAATGAATCGTTTTTTTCAATTTCGTTGGTGGTCGACCATTATTCGATTAGCGCTGATATTTGCGGCCTATCAAGTGAGTCACAGCATATTTCGGTTTGTTCAATTTTTCATTACGTTTTATATGGTCGATGTACCTTTAGACTCATTTTAAAGTGCGGCAACTCGAGCAGAGCTTATTCTTTTTAATTTTTAACTTTTCGAAATGAGTAAGTTTGGCGTCGTACATTAGCAACTGACCGATTAATGATTTTCCGATACCAGTAATCAACTTAATCACTTCCATTGCCTGTAATGAGCCAATTGCACCGACAACAGGGCCCATAACGCCTTTTTCAAAACAGGACTCTTCGTTTGGCTGCGTAGGATACAAACACTCATAGCAAGGAGTGTTGCTATCAAAATTAAATACGCTCAGTTGTCCTTCAAAACGAATGGCTGATGCGCTTACTAAAGGCAGTTGTAATTTTAAACTTAATTGGTTGAGCCACCTTCTCGATGTTTGAGTATCTAAACAGTCAACTAATACTGAGCAGGATCCCAGTTCTGCGAAAGACTCTTGATTGGTTATTTTTCTTTCAATGGGATGAACATTAATGAAAGGGTTTAACGACAAACAGCGAGCAGCTGCAGACTCAACTTTTGTCTTTTCAACGGTGTCGGTACTGTGAGCAATTTGGCGTTGTAAATTCGACTGCTCAACTCTGTCGTGATCAATTAAGTAAAGTGTTCCAATTCCTGCCGCGGCAAGATAAAGCGAAACCGGAGAACCAAGTCCTCCCAAACCAAAGATAGCAACCTGAGCATTTTTCAAAGCCAGCTGACCGGTTTCGTCTAGCTCTGGCAAAATGATTTGTCGAGCAAATTGAATTAACTCGTCATCAGTTAAAGAGCTTGAATTTAAAGAGCTTGAATTTAAAGAGTTTGAATTCATGAGTCGATTAAGTCGCTAAACAGTTGAACTTTAACTTTGGCGCCCTTATCCATAGATTCTGAGTCAGCGGGTAGTAAAATAAATCCGTTGGCACGGCTCATGGAAGATAATACGCCGGAGTTTTGGTTGACGAGTGGTTCTGCTAGCCACTCACCTTCGTTATCAAGTTGAATAATCGCGCGTTGAAAATCCTTTCTACCCGGGGATTTTCTTATCTTCTGGTGAAGTGTTGCGGAGAATGTTTTTGGTGAACTCAAAGTTTGACCTTGAAGCTTTCGCAAAAAGGGAAGTCCGAGTTGCATTAACGTGACCATGCTCGATACTGGATTACCCGGTAAGCCTAAAAAATAACAATTATCGATATTGCCAAAGGCAAATGGTTTTCCCGGCTTCATGGCAATTTTCCACAATGAAAGTTTACCCAATCGCTCTACCGTTTCTTTTAGGTAGTCGGCTTCACCGACAGAAACGCCGCCAGAAGTAATGATCACGTCTGCTTTTAAGCTTGCTGCTTGCAAGGCTTTTGCAATGACATCGGGATCGTCCGGCAAAATACCCAAGTCGATAACTTCGAATCCAAGTTCGGACAACAATGCAATCGTTGTAATTCGGTTGCTGTCATAAATCTTGCCTTCTGTTAGTGGTGTGCCAGGGAGAACCAGTTCGTCACCGGAAGAGAAGACGGCAATTTTCAATGGGGCAAACACTTTGATTTCATGCAGACCTAGTGATGCAAGTAAACCCAGATCAGCACTCTTCAGTCTGTGTCCTGCTTCAAATAATAACTCTCCTTGGCGGATATCGTTTCCTTTGGGCCTGATATTTTGTCCCGCCGTCACCTCGTTAATGTCGAAAGATATTTGAGTTCCAAGCTCATATGGGCTTTTGGTTGTCGCTTTCTCTTGCATAACGACGGCATTGCACTCATCTGGAATGACCGCTCCGGTCATTATTCTTACGCACTGTCCTTGCTTGCATTGGCCGTTAAAAGGTTTTCCTGCCATCGAGCGACCAATCAACTCAAATGATTTAGCCGGTGTTATGGTAGCGATATCATCGACATGAAGGGCAAACCCATCCATGGCAGAATTATCAAAATTCGGCACATCAACTGGCGAGCGATAAGCAAGACTGGTGACTCGAGCAAGTGCTTGCCATAATGGCACTGAAACGACATTCAGCTCTCTCGTAGCAGAGCTTAACAGGAGAGCAAGCGCTTGCTCAAAAGGGATGAGGTCAGGAGTACTACAGGGATCGGACTGTAACATATGGTGTCTTTGTCGAGTCTAAGTGAAATAAGGTTAAAACAAATTTTTCGATAAATACACTAGTGCACACAATTAGCCGGTTTTGAGTATCTCAAAGAGAGCTGGCTGTACACAGGCATTAACCGCGGCGTTGGCATTTAAAGAATTGCCGCTGAACTCATTCTTCGAAAAGAATTAAAAAATTATTCGATGTTAAACAATAGCGAATTGCATTTCATCGTATAACTTGATTGAATGAAATGACAGATAATGATTTCTAATGACACAAATAGCCGATTTGAGACTAACTTTTGACTGATTCAGACTTATCAGAAACGCAAATAATCGATACCAAAGTGGATTATAACCACAGGGAGACGCTCGGCTCTGGATTATACGAGTCAAATGTTTTGACTGATCAATATCAAAGGCGTTTTCGTTATTTGCGTTTGTCGATTACTGATGTGTGTAATTTTCAATGCGATTACTGTTTGCCAAACGGCTATCAAAAGCAGACGGCCGAACCCGAGTTGTCACAGCTGGAAATTCAAAATATTGTAAAAAGTTTTGCTGACCTGGGAACAAAAAAAATTAGAATTACCGGTGGCGAACCAGTTTTAAGAAAAGATTTACCCGAAATTATTGAGCTATGTAAAAGAACACCCGGCATAGAGAATGTTGCATTAACAACAAACGGTTATCGAATACAAGATCATTATCCTAAGTGGATAGAAGCTGGACTGGATCGTTTGAATGTCAGTATCGATAGTTTATCTCCAGACGTGTTTAATGCGATTACCGGTCATGACCGTCTGCGTCAAATTCTTAATGGGTTAAATGATGCTTATAATGGTGGTTTAACGGATATTAAAATCAATACTGTGCTAATGAAGCAGTTTAATGCGAATAGTATTCAAGCAATGATTGACTGGGTAAAACAAACCCCCTTTACTTTGCGGTTTATTGAATTAATGCAAACCGGAGACAATCAGGAATTTTTCTCAAACAATCACGAGTCAGGAGAACCGATTGTTGAAAAATTAGTTCATCAAGGTTGGCAATTGAAAGATAGAGGCATTGCTGCCGGACCAGCGAAAGAGTTTTCTCATCCTGAATATTCCGGAAAGGTAGGATTAATCATGCCGTACTCCAAAGATTTTTGTTCGACGTGTAATCGACTTCGAGTTTCTGCTACGGGACAATTGTATTTGTGTTTATTTGGAGAGCAAGGTATTCCGTTACGACCATTGACTTACAATAGTGATACTACACAATTAAATAACAATTTAATCGAACATCTTAAATTAAAAAAAGCGACACATTCGCTGCACGAGGGGAAAACAGGTGTTACTCGACACTTATCTATGATTGGTGGTTGACTTAAGGCACTTCAGTGATTGCTTTGGTGTTACGAATTTTAAAGTTGAATGTTTAAAAATGTCCTTCCTAAAACATTAATAAGTAACGTGGGTTTGAACAAAATAATGACACAACAACTAAGCAAGAAATTTGTACCGTTATCGATTGCAGTTTTGACTGTTTCTGACACTCGAGATGAATCGACGGATAAGTCGGGGAAACAGTTAGTCAGCTTATTGCAAGACGCTGGTCATATTCTCGCGCATAAGGAAATTGTAAAAGACGACATTTATGCGATCAGAGCTTCGGTCTCTAACTGGATTTTTGATACGAAAGTTAACGTCATAATTACTACTGGTGGTACTGGGTTTGCAGGACGAGATTCAACGCCAGAAGCTGTAAGTGTTTTGTTTGATAAGAACATTGACGGATTTGGTGAGTTGTTTCGTCAACTGTCCTATCAAGAAATCAGCACATCGACTATTCAGTCGAGAGTACTTGGTGGTATTGCTAATAAAACGTTGATTTTTTCACTTCCAGGCTCTACCAATGCCTGTCTAACAGGGTGGAATAAAATAATTAAAGATCAAATAGATTCAACTAATAAGCCTTGTAATTTCGTAGCTCATATCTTGGAGTAGATTTTTTGAAATTGCTCTACTTGATTTAGAGAACTGACTTTTTGATAACAAATTTTAAAGACGATTGAAATGACACAAAGTGCTCAAAATAAAAAAAAGTTTACCCATCTCAATGCAAATGGCGAAGCTTCAATGGTAGATGTTACTGATAAAGCGGTAACAGAAAGAGTAGCTATCGCTGAAGGCTTTATCTCCATGAACTCTAGCACTCTATCGATGATTCAAGAAGTAGGGCATTCAAAAGGAGATGTGATTGCGGTTGCGCGAATAGCCGGCATTCAAGCGGCAAAGCAGTGCGGTACGTTAATTCCACTCTGTCACCCATTGATGTTGACAAAGGTAAGTGTTGATTTTGAGTTCGACAGTCAAAACTCTAGAGTGAGAGTACTTTCAACGTGTAAACTATCAGGTAAAACAGGCGTTGAAATGGAAGCATTAACGGCAACCAGTGTAGCTGCACTGACCATCTACGATATGTGTAAAGCAGTAGACAAAAATATGGTGATCGAAGGCATAAAAGTTTTGAGTAAAACTGGTGGTAAATCGGTTGATTGGTCGAGAGAGACAAAATGATTAAGGTCGTCTTTTTTGCATCTTTGAAAGAAAAACTTGGCTGTGATTCAATATCAGTAGCGTTTCAACCCGATTTGGACACAGAGCGATTAATTAAGCACTTGTCAGAAAACAATAGTTCCTGGAGAGATGCGTTATCAAATAATATATTGACGGCGGTCAATCACGAACTAAAGCATTCCAATACAAAACTAGCCGATGATGATGAAGTTGCCTTTTTTCCTCCGGTAACGGGTGGCTAATCGTATATGAAACAACTTTCCAATTCAATGCATGACTTTATTCGAGTTTCAGAGAGCGATTTTAACATTCAA
Organism: Gammaproteobacteria bacterium; assembly: GCA_013373375.1. Lineage (GTDB taxonomy): Bacteria > Pseudomonadota > Gammaproteobacteria > Enterobacterales > Kangiellaceae > Pleionea. The sequence continues at coordinate 16,458 of JABXHY010000050.1, read as the reverse complement.
GATGAATACCAAGCGCTTATGCAAAACAATTCTACTGATGGCGCTGCTGTCTTTTTTGTTGGGCTGGTGAGAGATTTTAATCAAGGAAATCAAATCGACGGACTATTTCTTGAACATTATCCAGAGATGACTGAAAAAAGTCTCATCAAAATTGTGTCTAATGCGAGAGCTAGGTGGAAGCTTGGTCGAGTTCGTGTGATACATCGAGTTGGCCAGCTGAATGTTAGCGAGAAAATTGTATTCGTTGGTGTCTCTTCACTTTATCGAGAACAGAGTTTTGAGGCTGCTCAGTTTATTATGGATTTTTTAAAGACCGAGGCGCCTTTTTGGAAAAAGGAAATGATTAAAAACGGTAAAACTCGATGGGTCGAGGCTGACGAAAAAAACTCAAATGCGCGACAGCGTTGGCAAAAGTAACATGTTAAGAAAACGGCAAGTTAGTGTTATACGACTAGTTCTCTTTGGATGTTTAATGATAAACAATGCGGTGTTCGCCAAAACCTTAAAGGTCGCGGTAGCAGCAAACTTTTACCCAACCTTAAAGATTATTGCTAAAGAGTTTAAACAGGAAACTAAGCACGATCTTATACTCTCGCCTGCATCATCTGGAAAACATTTTGCTCAAATCGTGAATGGTGCATCCTTTGATGTCTTTTTATCAGCCGATAAAGAAATGCCTCAAAAACTTATTCAACTCGGTAAAGCAGTCGAGTCAAGCCGCATGACCTACGCGATAGGGCAACTCGCATTAGCTGGGCAATGTCAGCTAACTCAAGAGTTAGAATTATGTTTGAAGGAAAATAAATTCCAAACACTTGCACTCGCGAATTCAGAGTTTGCTCCCTATGGTAAAGCCGCTCTTGAAGTATTAAGGTTTTTGGGGATTGAAGAAAGTTCAAAAGGTAAGTGGCGAGTCGGACTTAATGTTAATCAAGCATTTCAGTACGTCAAAACCCAAAACGTAGAGTTAGGATTGGTTGCCTTATCCCTGGTAAAGCAAGCTAAATTAAACGAAAGGAACTACAGAATTGTACCTTACGATTATTATTTTCCCATTTATCAAGATGCGATTATTTTAGAAAAGAGTAATAACAAACAACTTGCTAAATTATTCTTAGAGTTTCTTAAACAAGATCGCATTAAACTAATAATCAATAACTCGGGCTATAGATTAATAGAGGTGAACGAAAAAGAACGATATCTTTCGAAGAACTCTGAGGAATTAGCCGATGTTTTCTGAAGCAGACATTGCCGCGATATTTCTTACATTAAAGTTGGCGACAGTTGTAACTATTATTTTGTTTTTGGTGAGCACTCCTATTGCTTGGTGGCTAGCGTTTAGTCAAAGCAGATGGCGAACAATCGTTAACGCCATGATTGCTTTACCTTTAATATTGCCTCCAACTGTCCTGGGCTTTTATTTACTATTAGCGATGGGAAACGAAGGTTGGTTAGGACAGTTGTACTCTGAGGTATTTGGAAGCTCACTTATTTTTAGTTTTTCAGGATTAGTTGTTGCTTCGGTTTTTTATTCATTACCTTTTGTCGTGCAACCGTTACAAAATGCATTCAAAGCTATTGAACGTGAGCAGTTGGATTTAGCGGCCACTATGGGGGCCGGGCCAGCTGATAGGTTTTTTTCAGTTGCTTTGCCACAAGCAAAAAATGGATTTTTAGCTGCAGGGATATTGGGTTTTGCCCATACGGTTGGTGAATTTGGTGTTGTTTTAATGATTGGCGGTAATATTCCTGGCGCGACAAAAGTAATATCGATACAAATTTATGAACACGTTGAATTACTTAACTATTCACAGGCACATATCCTCTCTGCGTGTTTATTAGCATTTTCTTTTATCACATTGTTTATATTGTACTGGGTGTCAGACTCCGCATCTTTTATTCGTTCATCAAGTAGAGTGCGGTTACATGATGAGTAATAACTTGTCATTGAAGTTTAACTTTTCTTACCATGGCCACTCTGTCATCAATATTGATCTGGAAATACCAATGGAAGGCATTACCGCTATTACAGGGGTATCTGGGATTGGAAAATCGACTTTGTTAAAATGTATCTCCGGTTTGAAAAATCCGCAAAAGGGACGAATAGTATTTAAGGACCTTATTTGGTTTGATAGTGAAAAAGAACAGAGCATTCCAGTTGAAAATAGAAATATAGGTTTTGTTTTTCAAAGTAATAATTTACTTAAACATCTTACAGTACAAGAAAATATTAAGTACCTTACTAAGCGCTCAAATCAAGATCTAAGTGAATCTGAAATAGATTCGTTGTCGAACGTGCTTGACTGCACTCATCTTTTCAGCAAGCGAGTACATGAGCTGTCTGGCGGAGAGCAGCAAAGAGTTGCACTATTAAAAGTTTTTGTTTCGGATCCAAAGCTGATTCTTTTGGATGAGCCTCTTTCTGCACTTGATACTAGAGCAAGGAATCAATTGCTTAACGTAATCACTCAGTATCAGAAAAAAAACAAAGTTCCTATTCTGTGGGTGACGCACTCAATGATAGAAGTTCAGCAGTGTGCTGATCAGGTTGTTTGTTTAAAGAGGCATCAAGTTGACTACTTTAATTCGACAGAAAGCTATTTGAGCAGTTATCAAGTTGAGACTCCTCTAGAAGGTAACCTTGGGGTAAGTCTATTAGGATTGTTTGAAGAATATCTATCGGACTATGGTTTGCTGCGGACAAGTACGTCTCTTGGGGAGCTATTGGTGCCTATTGAAAAAAAACAATTAGAATCTCAAATTGTTACTGACACCAAATCTGATGAATACTCAAAAAATATAAATGTGGCAATATTGGCAACAAATGTCAGTATTTCACTCGAGAAAGAATTTGGTTCGAGTATTTTGAATCAATGGTTTGTTGAAATTGCCGATATTCAATCTCAAACTGATTGTTCGAAAGTGGTCATTGTTATGAGGAAAAATGGTCAGATACTGTATTCGGAAATCACGGCTTACTCTCTCAATCGGCTAAATCTGGAAATTGGACAAATGGTTTGGGCGAAAATTAAGTCTGTTTCGGTTTATTAAGCTTTTTTATAGATTAGTTTGTCAAACTCACTCTATAAAAAAGCTTTAATAGTTTGTTTATGGCTAGTTAAGTGATCGTAACTTTTTCAGGCGTTTAAATCATTATGTTGCAAAAGAAGAGTTGAGTAGCTTTATATCTTCTTGTCATTAGCATCGTAATAAATGATTTCTTTCACTTTTCCGTCTTCGTTTCTTAAGATTTCCATTCTGGCATTACTTTGCCCTTCAGGAATAATAAGTTGGCTATGATTGTCTCTAAAAATTCGAGAGGCGATTTCTCCATCGGGTGTATTCGACCACTGAATTATCGCATAACCTTTGTCGGGATGAATCATAAGCGCCTCATCAGTTCCGTAATACCGAACTTCTGACAGATGACCGTATTGGTCATAGCTTTTTTCTTTAATAGAAAATTTTTCTTCCGGATGGATCATTAATTCGTCGGACTCGTTATAATAAGCAATCCTGACTTCATTATTATTGCTATCGAACTCACCACGGAAACTTGCCCAGCCATACTTTGGAAGAAGCATCAATTGACCCTTTGTGTTGTAAAATGCTTGCATGGTGACGTTTCCATTAGCATCGAGAGTTTGCTCTATGCCTGAGTATCCTCGCTCTTGATGAAAGATGGGCGCTCCATCTGCACCGAAATAACGCCAGGCAACTTCCCGATTTAGATTGTCAAATTTTGACTCAAGAGATGCATATCCAAGTTCTTTCATAAACAATGGCTGATTGTCGGTACCAAGGTATGTTTGCTTTATGGCATTGCCATTCTCGTCCAGCACTTTTTGATAGCCTGCATACTGTCGAGTAAGGTGTAACATGGGTTTGTTATCGGGACCAAAATAATAAAATTCTATTTCATTATTGTGTTGATCAAACTTTGAAATGAGTTTTGCATACCCCTCGCTTTCCAAAATCATTAAGTTACCTGAAGTATCGTAATAAGCTCTCTCGAGGATATTACCTGCATCATCAAATGTTTGCTTGTAGCCAGAATACCCTCTTTCAAGATGGAACATCGGTTTACCTTCTGGTCCAAGATAGGTCCAAGCAACTTCTCTATTCTTATCATCGAAAGTTGACTTCAGAGAGGCAAATCCTATTTCAGGAACTATTATTGGCTTTCCATCAACACCAAGATAAACTTGCTCGATTATATTTTCTTTGTCGTCAAGTGTTTTTTTGTAACCGGCGTAACCGCGAAGAGGATTTAACATCGGTTTGTCATCGACGCCAAAATAGAAAAATTCTATTTCGTTACCTCGATCATCGAATTTTGAAATGAGCTTTGCAAAGCCTTCACTTTCCAAAACCATAGGCCGTTGATTGGTACCATAGTATTGTTGGTTTATGATATTGTTATCGCTGTCAAAAGTCCTGGAAAAACCTGCATACCCTCTTTCTTTATGAGTAACCGGTTGCTCTTTTTTATCAAAATAAAACCACTGTATTTCTCGGTCTTCTTGGTCAAAGTTTGATTGAATAATGGCATAGCCTGAGGGCATATTCATTAACTCGCCATCCGCTCCAAAAAAACGTTTTTCGATTATATTATTACGTTCATTAAACCTACGTTTAAACTTTGCAAAGCCTGCAGATGGGTTAAGATAAAGTTGACCATCAATACCATAGTACGCCCAACTAACTTCTCGGTTTTTTTCATCGTACTCTGAAACAATCTGGGCATAACCGTCTTGATTTATTGGCGCTAATTCACCATCGGCATTTAATGCAGTTGATTTCAAAAGATTGCCAGATTGGTCATACTCCCATTGTTGTTCAGCATATCCCCTTGCATTGTTCCAAAGTTGATTGTCCGCGCCATAGTTTTTTCGACGAATTAAATTATTATTTTGATCATAATCATAAGTAACCTTAGCTGGAAGTCGTCGAGTTGTTAAATTGTTATCTATATCGTAATAAGTTTCAGCAAGTTTGTTGCCGCGAGCGTCATACTGAAAGACAACTCGAGCACCACCAAAAAAGGGGTATAATTTACCTTCATGGTCATAATACGTTTTTTCAATTTGTCGTCCGTCTTGGTAACGAAAAACGGTTCTCGCCCATGAATTACGTCTAAGCTCGCCTGTTTCATCAAAATATTGAGTTTCGATTAAATTGTTATTATCATCGTACCGATTTATTTGACGAGCCCAACTATTTTGATGGAGCGACAGATTCCCTGCTTCATCGTAATAAGATTGAGTGGTAAGCAATCCTGATGGATTATATGTTTTAATTTGTTTTGCGAATCCTTCTTTAGTGTTAACGACTAATCTGTCTTTTGAGTCAAAAAAGCTATAGCTGGTCTCGTTTCCGAGCTCATCAAAGGTTTTACGCCAAGTCGCGTACCCATCTCCAGCAAGAGGAGTGAAGTCCTGTTCTAAAGACTCTTCTACAATATTATTACCAACATCATCATAGGTAAGTCTTGAGTAATTTAAGACGTCGCTGTTCGCATTTAGGTAGCTGACTAATTTGGCATTTCCAATTTCGTCATAGTCGATGGTGACACTAGCAAAAGAGTCGATTCTTAAATCTAACTCTTTGTTGAAAAATCTGGCCGCAATAATGTCTCCAAATTCATTATTGTCCAGTTCTAATTTTGCTAGATCATCTTTATCGGAATAGGGCTTTTGTTCTGCATCGAGTTTCTTAATGGATGCGATGTAACCTCGGTCATCATAGGCATAAGAGATTATCGCGGGTTCTTCGTCGCTAATGAGTAGGTTTCCTGAGAGATGATAGTATTCATGTTGGATAATGCTTCCAGTGTCGTTAAGTAAGAACACCTCTTTATGAACCTTATTTTTATTTTCTGCGTGATTACCTTCAATGTCGTAATAAAGTCTTCTTACTTCCTTTTTGTTTTTTAGCCAAATGGTTCTCAAAGATGCGTAGCCATCTTTGTGTGTTGTTGGTCGATTTCGCTCATCAAAAAATTGAACTCGAATTTGTCGTTTTAAACCATCAAACATCTGTTTTTTAGCGTGGTATCCATCTTCATGATTGACGGGACGATTATTTTCATCGAAGTGTTGAATGTACTCTGCTTCTCCAGTCTCGGTATAGCTAATTAACTGTTTGTGTATGCCCTTGTCTGTGCGTTTATCGCCATTTGCGTATCTAAATTCAATTTCAGTGACATTACCAACTTCATCTCGCTTGAACACTGTAGTCGGCGTGATGCTAGGTTTGCCTGCTCGTATGATCTCTGACGATTTAATGACTTGATCTTGCTCGTTATAGTCGTAGCGTAAACCGCTAATTCCGTCTTCGTCTATCGCGGGAAAGCCAAACACATTTTCATACTTACGTTCGATCAATCTACCTTTGTCATCGAAACGCAGACGGTGTTGAGCAATATTGGTGTATTCTTTTCGAAACCCAGAACCTTTTCTTTTTTGTAAGGCACGCCGTCCTTCTCCTTTACGCATAGTAACAACAGCAGACAATCCATTATCGAAATATGAGTAGTCTTCGGTTCGTATTTCTTGTTGGCTATTATTTAGGTGGGTAATACTTTGCAAGTCGCCATCTTGTTTATAGGTTAATTTTGAAAATGTAATTTCAGAATTATTGGTTAAAAAGTAAGAATCGCCACTTGTGTATATGAGTTGGTAGGCAATAACCTTACCGCCTCGAGTCTGGACTTTATAACTGGTTTTTCTGAACGGAATTTGCTCTTCGTTTAAAGGGCGTTGCCCGTAAGGCACACCGAATTTCGTCTCAATGTCAGCGTAATAAGCTTCTTTTATTCGATTTATGTCCCACCAATACAAACTGCCAGCTATTAATGAAGCACAGACAAAAGATGCAACGCTAAGTTGAATACGCCGCTTTTGCTTTTTACGAATCGCTTCGCGATCTTTTAACGCGTTGTAATCAACACCAAGCAATCCTGCAATCAGCTTGAGAAGTGCGTTATCCTTTCCGTCTTTTCCTGGCCTTGCGTCGGCTGCGATTGGCTCGGTTCGAATGGTTGAAAGTTCTCCATCGTCCCCAAGTTTATATTTTAAGGCTTCTGGAAAGCATTCGAGATTATCGTCAATATCTGGATGGTCAATAGCATTCGGTTCACCATCAACGATTATGGCTAGAATACGGTTTTCTTTTCCAAGGCGTTTAAAATTTATAATTTCTTGATTAACCCATTGAGACTTAGCTGCATGGGGACTGCAAATAACTAGAAGATAGCCACTTTCATTGAGGGCTGTTTGGATAACTTCTCCAAGGTCTGCAGAGGTTGGAAGCTCTTCGCGATCTCGAAATACCGGGTAAAGACTTTTAGGAACCAGTCCATCTCTAGACTTAGTACCAATTAACTTCTTAGGTGGACGATATTTTTCTATTTGAGTGTGCAGCCATTGTCCCCACTTATCATCTCTGTGGCTGTAACTGATAAAGGCAGTGTATTTAAACAACAAAGGCTCCTGATATTACTTTTCTTAAGTTGCTTTTTTCGAAGGCTATTATTAATGGCGCGCAGTGTGTCATTGAATTAAACAGGCCTGTCGAGCAATCTGATTTTTAGAGAATCGTTGGTAAGTATAGTATTCAAATGAGATTTCTGGCGGAGTTAAGAGTGGATTTGGCAAGGGTCATCGAGGACGAGTCGTTTTTACTTTGCTCGGAATAGTAATGTCAAAGATCTGCTTGTCAGACTTTAGCTGTGGAGTTGGGTCGGGCTATAGAGAGCGAGTCGGGTGATTTTTTTTGCTAGGTAGTAATGAAAATGGTGGGCCCTCACAGACTTGAACTGTGGACCTACCGATTATGAGTCGGGTGCTCTAACCAGCTGAGCTAAGGGCCCATTTTCATTTTTGCTAAGAATCAAAGATTTTGATTCTCAGACTTGCTTAGTCTTTGATTACTCTGATATCGCTCTACTAAAAGCGTTCAGACGTATAACCAAAGTTAAGCGAGGGCGAAGTTTACGGTAAATTCCAAGCTGATTCAATCCTGTTTTGAGTCTGATTTGGAAGTTTGTAATGAAATGTAAAATAGGCTGTGTTACCGCTTAAATTCCATTAATCTTAATCGCAACGAATAATATCCAGAGTTCAATGAATATGTCAGAACATTCGACAGAGCAACATGTCTATGAACGCCGGCCACCGTGGGTCGCACATTTCTTAGTGAGCGTTGTCATTTTATTGGTGGCTTTTGCCATTATTTCCATGATGTTTTCTAACAAACCGGAAGGTAAGAAGTGGGGCGGTCGACCTGCTCCGAGTGTAGCCGTTGAGGTTAAAGCGCTTGAGCCTACTGATTATCAAGTTTGGATTGATTCTTATGGTACTGCTAACTCTCTTACTCAAACTCAACTTGTGGCGGATGTGAGCGGGCGAGTTATCGAAGTGTCGTCTAAAATTCGCGCAGGCTCCTCTTTCAAGCAAGGTGATGTGCTAGTTCGATTGGAAGATAGGGACTTCAAAGTTGAGGTTGATATTGCTGCCTCTTCCGTTGCAGATGCCGAAGTCCAATATTTACAAGAAGTGGCTCAGGCAGAATTGGCACAAAAAGAATGGAATATTCGGCCCGACAATAAAGCGGCGCAAGCGTTGGCATTACGAAAGCCACAAGTGGCTGCGGCGAAAGCGTCATTGGAAGCCGCTAAAGCTCGCTTGGCAAAGGCTAAGCTCAACTTGGAACGCACCCAGGTGAAAGCACCTTTTGATGGCAAAGTCATGCGACAAATGGTGGATTTAGGACAAGTGGTGAGTCCCTCTCAAGCGATTGCAGAAATTTACTCGACCGACACCGTTGAAGTGCGTTTGCCCTTTAAAATCAGTGACCTTGACCATTTGAGAATTCCAGAGGAAAACGCAACAGAAGCCGAGCAGCCAAAGGTTGTGTTTGAAGGCGAGCTAGGGGCTCGAACTTACCAATGGGAAGGGCATGTGGTTCGAAGCGAAGGTGCTTTCGATACTGCTACTCGAATGTTGTATGTGGTCGCTGAGATTGATCAGCCATTTGTATCCAATGAACAACGTCCCGCTATCAGAATAGGCCAGTTCTTACGAGCCAAGGTTCAAGGCGATAGACTCGATAATGTGTTTGTTATACCGAGGAGAGCGGTATCACAAGATTACCAAATAAGCATTGCACAAGAAGGTGTCCTGAAAAAGCGTCGCGTGACGCCGCTATGGACAGATACAAAATCAGTGGTTGTATCTGCAGCAACTGCTCTCGATAACCAATTCGATGGTGAGAACTTTTCGTCAAAACAACCGAGTCCTGCATTAGCGGCATCCGATCGTATTATTCTTACGCCGACCGCGAACCTACCAGATGGAACGCGCATAAAATCGATTGGAGACGGGACTGCGAATGCTTCAAGTGATGGCGAAAAGCCAGACAAAGATGCGTCCGGGAAGATGGCAAACGATCAAGAAAGCGGTCCATCGGACGGTGCCAGCACAACGGTTAAATCGAAGGCATCTCGATAAGGAGCGGATATGATTGCATGGTTTGCAAAAAATGATGTCGCCGCCAACATTTTACTTTGCGTGGTCATGGCTTCGGGTTTATATGTTTTGTCGCAGCATATTCCGGTCGATTTATTTCCTGAATTTGAACAACGCCAAGTGCAAGTCTCAATGGCACTGCCAGGCGCTTCGCCACAAGAGGTGGAAGAAGGTATCACCATTAAAGTCGAAGAAGCGATTCAGGACTTAGAAGGCATACGTCAAATCACTTCTCAAAGTAGCGAAGGTTCTGCTTCCGTCAATATTGAAGTGGAAGAAGGTTACGATGTACGAGAGATGCTCGATGAAGTAAAAATTCGTGTTGATGCGATTAATAATTTTCCTATTGAAACTGAAAACAAATTAATTCAGGTTCCTCAGTGGAGACGTGACGCAATTGGTGTGGTTTTGTATGGCGATTACGACGCCCTCACCTTACGCCGTTTAGCAGAAGATATACGCGACGAAATTGCAAACCTGGAAGCTGTGTCTCAAGCGGATGTGGACAATACGTTACGGTTTGAAATATCGATTGAAATTCCAGAGTGGGCGTTAAGAAAATACGACCTTACGCTTGAACAGGTGGCTAACGTTTTAAGCCAAAATTCTCGCGATGTATCTGCCGGAAACTTAAAAACGGAAGGAGGGGAGATATTTATTCGTAGTCGTGGCCAGGCCTACCGAGCGAGTGAGTTCGCAAAAATTCCCGTTATTACAACTCAAGATGGCTCTATGTTGCGACTGGGAGATATTGCCAATATAAAAGATGATTTTGAAGAGACGCCTCTTCGCACTCGATTTAATGGCGTGCCCGCGGTAGAAGTTGAGGTTTTCCGCACAGGCGATGAAAGTATTATTGAAGTAACACAAGCGGTTAAGGATTACATCGCTCAAAAACAGTCGTCAATTCCGCAAGGATTAAGTTTGGATTATTGGCGTGATCGCAGTGAGCCAATCAAAGCTCGATTACAAACTTTAACCACCAGTGCTTGGCAAGGTGCCTTATTGGTGATTCTGCTGTTAGCGCTTTTCTTACGACCGGCAGTGGCATTTTGGGTTTGTCTTGGAATTCCAATGTGCTTTATGGGGGCATTTTTGTTGATGCCGGTATTCGATGTTTCACTGAATTTGATGAGTTTGTTTGCGTTTATTCTGGTACTTGGGATAGTGGTGGATGATGCCATTGTGACGGGCGAAAATGTTTATGCACATCTTCAAAATGGTGCTGATCCACTTGATGCGGCCATTAAAGGTACACAAGAAGTTGCGGTGCCTGTTACCTTTGGAATTTTAACCACCGTTGCGGCATTCTTGCCACTTGCCTTTCAGACTGGCCGAGGCAGTTGGTACGCAACGATCCCATTTATTATTGTCCCGGTTCTACTGTTTTCACTTGTGGAATCAAAACTGATACTTCCTGCGCATTTGAAACATGTAAAAAGACGAGTCAATGATCGATCGCAATTTACTCTGATTCAACAAAAGATAGCCCGTTCATTGGAAGTGTTTATCGAAAGAATTTACCAGCCGTTATTAGCGCGAGCTATGAAATGGCGTTATGCCACCTGGATGGGCATGTTTGCTTGCCTGTTAGTTATTATTGGAGCAATCGCGAGTGGGCAAACGAAATTTATCTTTTTCCCACGGGTGCAAAGTGAAGTTGCAACTGCAACTCTTGTGATGCCTGCAGGAACTGCATTTGAAAGTACCGATCGTATTGTGTCATTTATGACAGAACAAGCTCAAGCGTTGAAAGAAAAGTATACCGACCCAGAAACTGGAGAATCAGTTATTCGAAATATCTATTCGATCAGTGGTGGTCGCAACTCTACAACTGGTCGAGTTCGCGTCGATACAGTACCACCTGAAAAACGGACACTTGAAGTAACCACCAGTGAAATTGTTAATGAGTGGCGAAAAAGAGTTGGGCAGGTGGCAGGTGCTGAACAACTTAATTATCGGGCTGAAATTGGCGGTTGGGGAGGCGCACCGATTAATATTGAATTAAAAGGTCGCGATACCGAATCTTTGACAGAGCTTGGTGAAAAATTGAAATCAAAACTTGCTCAGTATGCGGCGGCGTCTGATATTGAGGATTCATTATCAGATGGTAAAGAAGAGTTGCAACTTGAGCTAAAACCAGAAGCACGACTGCTAGGTTTGGACTTGAATTCAGTGGCACGTCAAGTGCGTCAGGCGGTATTTGGCTTCGAAGTTCAGCGAGTCCAGCGTGGCCGTGAAGAAGTTCGCGTAATGGTGCGCTACCCATTAGAGTCGCGTCAATCAATCGAAACACTGGAGCAAATGATGATTAGGATCGGTCCTAATCAAGAAGTCCCTTTGTGGCAGGTCGCGAATGTATTTCCAGGCTTAAGCCCGACAACAATTTTAAGAATCGATCGACAACGCACACTGACAGTTTCTGCTGAGTTTGATAAGGAAAATGGTAATTTATCGGTGGTTCAAGATGAGCTCGCTGAGTTCTTGCAAGAAGCAGTTGTCGGTTATCCGGGATCCAGTTTCGAAATGGGCGGAGAAGCGCGCGATCAAAAAGAATCATCGGAAGGTCTTAAGTGGGGAGCGATTGGACTTGGGTTGTTAATTTATATTTTGCTGGCGATACCATTCAAGTCTTACCTGCAACCTGCCATCGTTATGTCGGTTATTCCATTCGGTTTAGTTGGAGCTGTTATAGGTCACTGGATTATGGGAATGGATTTAACGTTGTTAAGTTTTATGGGGATGCTCGCGTTGTCGGGCGTAGTAGTCAACGACTCTCTGGTTTTGGTTGACTATATTAATCAAAAGCGAAGAGAAGGCGTTTCGATTGCGAAAGCGGTTTACCAAGCAGGTGGACGTCGTTTTCGTCCGGTATTGTTAACATCGTTAACAACTTTTGCTGGATTGATGCCACTGTTATTTGAAAAATCGACGCAAGCGCAATTCTTAATTCCGATGGCAGTGAGCCTAGGATTCGGTATTTTATTTGCGACCGTTATTACGCTATTTATTGTGCCGATTAATTATCTTATTTTGGAAGACATTAAATCCTACTTTAAAGGTTACGGAAAAGATATTGCCGGACTAATACGAAGTGACAGTGTTGGTTAGGGGCGCAATTTTTAAAATTTGAATAAATAAAAGAGTGCAAAAATAAAAAAGGCTGGATAAAACCAGCCTTTTTTATTGCTCAATTTTTATTGTTCAATACGGTAACGACGATTATTGTTCGTCCAGGAAGCTACGCAGTTTCTCTGAGCGAGAAGGATGGCGTAGCTTGCGCAATGCTTTCGCTTCAATTTGGCGAATACGCTCTCGTGTTACGTCAAACTGTTTACCAACTTCTTCTAAGGTGTGATCGGTATTCATATCAATACCAAAACGCATTCTAAGTACTTTGGCTTCACGAGCGGTCAATCCTGCTAATACATCTTTCGTTGCTTCACCAAGACTGGTTGCTGTGGCAGAATCGACAGGAGATTCTTGTGTCGCATCTTCAATAAAATCACCTAAATGCGAATCTTCATCGTCACCGATGGGGGTCTCCATTGAAATCGGCTCTTTGGCGATTTTCAAAACTTTACGAATTTTGTCTTCTGGCATTTCCATTCGTACCGCTAACTCTTCCGGTTGCGGTTCTCGCCCCATTTCTTGAAGCATCTGCCGAGAAATACGATTTAACTTATTAATGGTTTCGATCATATGAACCGGAATACGAATAGTTCGAGCTTGGTCGGCAATTGAGCGTGTAATCGCCTGACGAATCCACCAGGTCGCGTAAGTAGAAAACTTGTAACCTCGACGGTATTCGAATTTATCAACCGCTTTCATTAAGCCGATATTACCTTCCTGAATTAGGTCGAGGAATTGAAGGCCACGGTTGGTGTATTTCTTTGCAATCGAAATTACCAATCGAAGGTTGGCTTCTACCATTTCTTTCTTTGCTCGTCTTGCTTTGGCTTCGCCAATGCTCATGCGGCGATTGGTTTCTTTAAACTCTGCAATCGACAGGTTGGTTTCGTCTTCGATGTGCAACAGTTTATTTTGGCAACGAATAACGTCTTCCGCGACCATTTCGAGCTCGTCGTGATAGTTCACTTTTTTGCCAAGGTGTGAATTAAGCCACTTAGTATTGGTTTCGTTACCAGGAAACTCTGAGATAAACGTCTTGCGCGGCATTTTGCCGTGATCAACTACGAGTTTCATTATGAGACGTTCTTGAGTTCTTAGCGCATCCATTTTTTTGCGCATTTTTGTAGTTAAACGATCGAACTCTTTTGGTAGTAATTTGAATTCCATGAACAAGTCTTGCAACGCGCTGACTTGCTTCTGTGCCGACTTATGAGCACGGCCGTATTTCTGGATCGCGTTAACTGTTTTTTCGTGCTGCTTACGAAGCTCAGCAAATTTCTCTGCCGCTTCTTCTGGATCTGGACCTAAATCTTCTTCTTGCTCTTCATCATCATCGTCGTCGTCTTTCTCGTCATCTGGAACTTCAGAGCCAACATTTGAGCCACCAATAATGATGTCGTCGTCCTCTGTCCCGTCGCTGAATCCAGTGATGATGTCAGATAGTTTGATTTCACCTGCTAAAAAACGGTCGTAATCGTCAAGTAAAGTCTCAACCGTTGCTGGATACTCAGCAATGGCGACAGCAACTTCACGAATACCTTCTTCGATTCGCTTAGCAATGTCGATTTCGCCTTCGCGAGTTAGAAGCTCAACAGTTCCCATTTCACGCATGTACATACGCACAGGGTCGGTTGTTCGACCAAAATCCGAATCTACGCTGGCAAGTGCGGCGGCGGCTTCTTCAGCTGCTTCTTCGTCGGCAACTGAATCCGCCATAAGCAGGGCATCGGCGTCTGGAGCGGTTTCAAATACTTGAATCCCCATATCGTTGATCATTCGGATGATATCTTCCACTTGGTCCGGATCAACAATATCAGGAGGTAAGTGATCGTTCACTTCAGAGTAGGTTAAGAAACCTTGCTCTTTACCTCGAGCAATCAAAAGTTTAAGCTGGGATTTCTGTGACTGGCTGGACATCTCGTTCGACATTCAGTAACGACCTTTAATTTAATAGATAATTAAGTGTGCCAAAAGTTCAAACCGGCACATCAACGATGCATTTTTTTGATGGACAATAAAAATCCATCGCGTTGCACACGAAACACGCAATTATACACAGTGTAGATGCTCGCTAGCAAATTTGCTTTGGGTAATTTGCTATATTGCGCACTATTTTATTTCGAGCTTAGCTCAAGCAGTAATGTTTGATATTCGCGCTTTTCTTCTGGGCTTAATGGCCCTCTTTCAGCTTTTTGCTGCAAACTTTTAAACCTTTGTTCTGTAAAAGATTTTTTTAGTTTAGCGAAGATATCTTGTATTTCCCGCTGCATGCCCTCCAGAGGAGTTAACAATTCCTCATTTGCCAGTTTCAGCAAGTGATTCTGAATTGGGCTGCCGCGCCAGTGTTCTATCAACGCGCCAAGGGCTATATTGGGATCCTCTCGCAAGATTTCAATCATCTGTCTTAAAATTTCATTTCCGGGTAACTGAAGCTGAGACAACCACTGATAATCATTAATTAATTCAACCAGTTGCGGACTATGTATGAGCAGAGTGATGGCTCGTCGAATCGGTGTTAACTGGCTAACATTAGTCAAAGGTACTGCTGAATTTTGCGCACCGCTGTTGGAAGTTAGTTCTGGCTCAACTTTGCCGAGTAATAATTCTGTGAGTTTTGTTTCACTCAACTCAACCTGAATAGCCAATTGCTGGATAAACCGCTCGCGGTGGATCGGATCTTTCATGAGCTCAATAAAGGGTTTGGCAAGATTAGCAAGCTTGCCAGGTCCATCAAAACTCGCCATATCCACTTGAGACTTGAGATGATCCATCAGAAATTCAAACAACGAAGGCGCTGCTTCCGCATTTTTACAAAATTGTTCGGCTCCGATTTGGCGAACCTGAGTGTCCGGGTCTTCGCCGTCGGGCAGGAACATAAACCGTATTTCACGATTATCACGAATTTCTGGAATACTGTGATTTAAAGCCCTTAATGCAGCATCACGACCAGCGCGATCTCCGTCAAAACAAAAAACTATTTTTGGGCAAACTCGAAACAGTTGTTGGATATGCGTCGAGCTTGTGGCCGTTCCCAGGGTAGCAACAGCATTACGCACGCCAAACTGGGCAAGAGAAACAACGTCCATATAACCTTCCACTACCAATGCCCATTCAATTTTTCTTTGATGTTGTCGCATTTCGTAAAGGCCATATAGCTCTCGGCCCTTGTGGAAGATGTCGGTTTCGGGTGAGTTTAGGTATTTAGGTTCCCCTTGATCGATGACGCGACCACCAAACGCAATAACACGTCCGCGTCGGTCTCGGATTGGAAACATCACTCGGTCTCGAAATCGGTCATATCGATTTTGTTCTTTCTCGATCAGCATGCCGCAGTCAACTAACGCTTTGTTAATCGATTGATTATGCCCAAATAGCGCTTGCAATGAATGCCACTCGTCTGGTGCATATCCTAAGCCAAAGTCTCGAGCTATTTCGCCGCTTAGTCCCCTCGATTTTAGGTAGTTAACCACTCGCTCGCTGTACTTTGGATTTTTCAATTGTTGAGTGTAATAGTGCGCGGTCTTTTCCATTAATTGATACAGATCGTGTTCCCAGTTTTGCTCGGGACGCGGTGCCGTTGAGGCCTCACGGGGAACTTCAAGCCCTTGAGAATGGGCTAAGTCTTCAATGGCATCGACAAATTCCAAACCGTCGTATTCCATAATAAAACTGACGACGTTTCCGGTCGCACCACAACCGAAACAATAATAAAACTGTTTGTCTGGACTAACAGAAAAAGAAGGTGTTTTTTCGTTGTGAAATGGGCAGCACGCTTGATAGTTTTTGCCTGCTTTTT
>JABXHY010000015.1 GCA_013373375.1 Gammaproteobacteria bacterium | reverse complement strand
GTGAACTTTTAGGGCTCAGACTCTATTCTCGGCCATTTCTGTGATCAGATTCCACCAAACCTAGACCTTATGAGGAATACTCAGTGTCTAACATCGATGTAAACAACGACTTTGCCTTACAGCGTTTTTCTATCGCACCCATGCTCGATTGGATTGATTAACTTTATTTTTCAATTGGTTAAAATGGTTTGGGGAGACTATAGGAGGCTCCCGAAAGAAAAGTTAAATTTCTCATATTCAGAAACTTTTTCATCAAACCTTAGTCTATATTTAAGTAATGATTGAAATGCGTGTGTATCAATAATGCTCAAAGTGTGTTGATTTCCATCTACTTTATAGTAATATCTGCACGCAATTTCACATGTTGCGCTAAATTTGTTGTCTTTATGTGTGAAGTTGGATAGGTTGTTATTTGTAATAGTACACTCTCATGGTGATTCGAGAGCGTCATGAACTACATAAAGATAATATGGCAAAGCCAAATAAGAATGTAAAAAACACTGTCACTTGGGCGCAAGCTTTTAGGGACATCATTTTAAAAGCTATGGATCGAGGTCAGCTTTTACCAGTTCTGTTATTTCTAATTTGTTTAGCACTAATTTGGAAAATGCCAGACGAGAAAGTTTATGACTTCGGTGTGATGATTTTAAACGGTTTTAAAAATCTATCACTTCTTGGTTGGGGGATTGCAGTCCTAGTGTGTGTACTATGGGCTGGTCATGCTCGAACAATGCGAAGAAATCATAGCTTTGAATATCAAAGGATTGGTGGCGAAAAGTCAAAGTTGCAGCGAGAACAAGCTAAGGTTCCTCTTGGCTCTAGCGATACTTACTAACTTTGATTTTCTTCAATTGGAGATGAGCATAATGCAATATTTAGGCGTAATATTATTTGTTCTTTGTATAGTGCACTATGTATATCAAGCAATCATTCTTCCTAGCTTCAGACAATCAGCTAGGGATGAACTCTTTATCTTAAGGGATAGATTGAGAGACAGGTTAATTGAAGTACAAGATAGCGCCGACAAGAAAACATTGAGAGCGTTTAAAGAAGTTGACGATGGCATCAATCGTTCATTGAATAGGCTTCATTTACTTACTTTTACGAACTTTATTAAAGCATCTCTGAAGTTCAAAGAAGAGTCGAAGAAGCATGATGCTTCATTTAAGAAATTTCATACATTATTAGAGAATTCTCAAGACGATACTCCAAAAGAGATTTATATTGAAGTCGGTAAAGTACTTCATCATGTCTTATCATTTAACTCATTAATGTTTGTGTTGTACTTGCTACCCGTTGTGTTAGTCCTACAGTTGATAGGATCTATATATCAGAGAGTTAAGCAGACAACGGATTACATGGCTGATGCTACTTTAGTTGTCAGATCCAGACGTAGAGTCGAACATACAACAGACACTTTATATGTATGATAGAGAAGGAGCCGAAAGGCTCCTTTTTTGTATCTCCATAACAATTGAAACAAAAGAGTTTGCGCTCGTTGTAGAAACTTAGAACTCACTATAAGACTCCTAAATCTTTAAACTCTAACAATGGGGCTTGACTGGAGTTACTTTTAAGCTGTTATCAAGCTTAAAAGTGATTCATCCGTACTGTAGTGTTTTTGCTTTAACCCTTGAAATATTAACCCCTCTACTGACTGCATCATCCCCTGTTCTTATTAATAACTTACAAGAATCTGAATGACTGTTCATTTGTTGTACAGCCACATCAGGTAAAGCTATTTTCAAGTGACCGAAAGCAGCTAGAGATAAAGGGGGTGTCATATAGGAGTGCAGATCTAGGTTTAGTTTGTAAAGCTTACGGTTCGCTACAAAAGATACAGATAAGATGGTTTCTGCTTTATCGTGATTGTTAATCAACACAAGGGTTTTTTCTGTACCTTCATTGCTTTTTGCCGAGTCAATCACCAAGTAACTAAAGGAGCGGTGATACTTCAAGATTAAGTTTAGAGCTGCAATTAAGAAACTTGAAAAACCTACACAAGCTACCACTATGGTCAGACTTGCAGAAAACCTCGCGTCTAATTTAGTCAGTTTATCAAGTATATCCTTACGCTTTTCTTCTACCTTTCTCGTCTCTTCTTCTATTGCCGCTGTTAGTCTATCGAACAACCCATCTGCATTAAGTTTTGCTATGAATTCGGACACCGCTTTAGTGTTTAACTCTATTGCTGAGTAGATGTCTGGGGATATGTCTGATAGATTTTTATTCATTTCATTAGTCTTGTTTGGCTCTAAAGCCTCAAGAATATGATCAGAAAGAGTGGACAAAACAATGGGCGTTTTGGCAAATGGGTTGTCAATCAGCCTTAGTTCAGATCTATAATTAACTCTATCTATTGAAATACTGTACAAGTTGAAAGCGTTGTAGCAAAAGATTGAGAAAACGAATCCAAACACGAACCACCATGCTATTAATGTATACGTTCTCACTTGATTACATCCTCTGCCCTGACCAAACCACTTCACCAATGATCTCAAAGTCTGCACTTTGCACATCTTGTCTACTTAACTCCCAAGGTTCATAAGCACTATTATCACTCACTACCTTTATACCGTTTGGTAGGAATTGAAGTCTCTTCACCATTAGTCTGTTGTCATATCTGAATACGTAAATCCCATCAGTAGAAAAACCATCGACGCGGTTCACCATTACGATACTTTGATTCTTAAGGGTAGGAGTCATGCTGTCACCACGAACGGGCATTAAGAAGATGTTATTTGGATTGAACCCCAACTCTTGACGAATGAATCGTTCACTAAACACCATTGCGCTAGATTCTTCTTCTTTTTCAATGAGCGTGCCTTGACCTGCACTAACTTCAATATCGAAGAACTTCAGCTCCAAATAGCCTTTTGGAGTCAATGAGCCACTTTTTGCGATCTCGTTCGCTTTTAGAAAAATATCTTCAGGAATTTTTCCACGCATTCTCCATGTTTGAATGGTTGAAGCGGAAACTCCCAAAGCTTTTGATAATTCAGTGTTTTTTGAGGTTTTTGTTAGTTTTTTTAGTTCAGATATTTGTTCGTCTACAGTGCTCATTGATTGCTCCGATGTGCTCATGGGTGTTGCAATGTGCAATAAATGTCTCAATAATGTCTCTAAACGACATTGAGACATTTTTGAGTTAATTGTAATTGCTCCTAATTAACTCACCATGATTGCATAGGTGACTTATGAACACAAACTTCGCATTGCTCGCTAGATTTGAAAGCCCTACTGTAGAGCTGAAACAAATTAGCCAAGAGTTTTTTGGCATCACTCCTAAAACAGCAGAACAACGAGCTAAAGCTTGTGATTTTCCTGTTCCCACGTTCAAGCTTCGCGATTCTGAGCGAAGCCCTTCACTAGTAAAAATTGAAGATCTAGCCGCTTATATCGATAAGCGTCACGAAGCTGCTAAGCACGATTGGCTTTCAGTAAACGGTTGAGAGAGGGCGCTATGAAAACTCCAATCCATTCAATCAATATCGATTTTTCACACTCTAGTGAAGCGAAAGCACTGCTTGAAGTTATCGAAACGCGTTTTGCTCCTGTACCCGCTGCAGAGGCTTATCTCGATAGTGTCTGCGACCAACTCAAAGAGGCAATTGAACTATTGGAATGCTTGGAGGCGTAGATATGAGTATCAGAAAAGACTACTACGACCTACATCAAGCAATCCGTATGAGAAATGCAATCTGCATTTACAGCGTCTGTTGCCGAGTTGGCTTTGATGTGGTTAGAGCTACAGATATTGCCCTGAGCGATAAAGGTAAACCGCGCTCACTTGATTTGCGCTTACTTCGTTATAAGCGGATGGGTGAGCTTGTCCCTAAACGCTACCGAATGTAAGGGGGGCGGTTATGGACGTCAATTACACTCCATCAAAATCAATCTATGACGGTGCGAACTACATCAAGCCGTCATCCCCTATTCACAAACCTTGTCCGAACATGGAGGGGATAGCAAATCCAGACCCTAAGAAGTTGGAGCGCTCTCGTTTTCTACTTCAAAAGCTACGTGAAAAGTACGGCATTAAAAAGCGTGTAAAACCTCAATCAAACCCTATGACTTATACCTGCACAGAGGCGGGATGTATTGAGCCGTGGGGTACTGTTAGCAATGGCGAGCCTTATTAGTCCATGAAAAAATACACCAAGCCCACCACCAACCCGTTGACCCGTTTACCCGATGGATTGCGCCAAGAGCTGGCGACCTACGTGGTGAAAAATCAGGGGACGACCTACAACCAAGCGACGCCCAAAGAGCGCGTGTTTGAGTTTGCTCACCGAGTCGCTAACCGTTTCAAGCTGCCTAATGATATTCGTAACTATCTCGATAAAGCCTCGGCGGTGCGCTTTCGTAAGTACGGCTTTAAGCGCGCCATTGAGTTTATCGAATCTCGCTCTGGCGCCGTGTCTGCGGCGCTGGCGGTATTACCTGAGCCTTTCTGGTCAATCGATACAGAGTTAAAACGCGCCCGCCTTGCGACTGAGTTAGCAGGGCGCGCGGGTTTTCGCTTTGAGCTTGCGCTTAAGACCGAGCAAAGCGTCTTTAAAGCGATTGAGCAAATCCATGAGTACGCAGGGGCGGCGCTTTGGATGCCGCAATTCCAGCACCCAAGAGACGAAGAAGAAGCCTATTCCATGCTGGCGCGTTTGCTTGATGAGGCGGTCTGGCGCCGAGCGATTGAAAAACAAACCTTAGCCGCCTTTGAGAATGCTCGCCGCGCAGCGGGCATGGTGTCGCCTCATGTGTCCCCGTATGCCTCAATCTCAGCGTGTGAATGGCTCAAGGTTCGCCAAGACAGACAGCGCGAATGGCTAGAGCTTATGGCGATTGAATCCGAAGAGGGGCACATCGTCAGCATGGCAGATGTGCATAAATCGTCTCAATCCAATATGGAAAACCGCCGCCATGAGTTAATGACGCGTATTGCTGGCTGTCAGGAGTACGCCGACAGCAACGGGCACGCGGCAGTGTTTATTACCATGACGGCGCCGAGTCGTTTTCACCGTCTGACGAAGCGCGGTGAATATTGGATCGAGAATAAGCATTGGGACGGCAGCACACCAAGAGAGGCGCACGCATGGTTATCCACCTCATGGGAGCGTTTTCGCGCTTGGGCGGGGCGCCATGAGCTGACCTACTACGGAATGCGTGTGGTTGAGCCACACCAAGACGGCACACCGCACTGGCACGGCGTATTTTTCATGCCTTTAGAGCAAGTGCCGACCTTTATCAAAGCTTTGCAAGCGTACCAGTTTCAGCGCGATAACGCGGAGCTGTACACCTCGACAGGCGAGCCCAAATACAACGCCATGAAAGCCCGCTTTGAGGCGAAGCTGTTAGACGGTGCTGAGGGCGGGGCAGTGGCGTATCTGGCTAAGTACATTTCTAAGAACGTTGACGGCTTCGGTCTGGACGATTTAACCGATCTCGACAACCGCAAAGCCAAGCTGCAAGACACGGTGAAAAACGTCACCGCTTGGTCGCGTAAGTTCTGCTTTCGTCAATTCCAATTCCAGAAAACGCCGAGCGTCACGGTGTGGCGCGAGCTTCGACGCATCCAAGAAGAGCAAGAGTTCTGCACCTTTGAGAAAGCCCGCCGCGCGGCGGATAACGGCTTTTTCTCGGCGTTCTTCGATTACATGGGCGGGCACAGACTGCCGCAATCCATGCGCCCGATTAAGCCGATGAAAGAGAGCAAAGAGAACAAATACGGTGAGTCAGTGCCTGTGATTGTCGGCGTGAGTGGCAGCGGTCTGGAAGTGCTGACGCATGAGCTGGAATGGACGCTCATCAAAAAGCCTTCCGACTTGTCGGAGGCTTCTCAAAGCAAGCGGGAGCTTGCGCCTTGGTCTCGTGGCAATAATTGTACGCAGACAAAAAAAGCCACCAGACAACAACAAATCATCGCCAATTTTTACCTAAACATGGAACTCAACGGAGGCGGTACGCCCGAGTGGGAAGAGTTCTGGAATCGCTAGTTATCACATAAGGATAAAACCAATGACCAAAGAGCAACTATTGAGCCTTGCCGAGCGTGGGCGTGAGCTTGACGCCGAAATTCAAACGCTGGTGGGGCAGTTTAAAGGCGTCACTATGGCGCAAGTCGCTAAGAAGCTCATGCCAATGATGATGTCAGGCAATTTGTCCCCTGAAAAAATGGGACTGCCAACCGACATCATGGAAAAGCTCGAAGAGTATTCACACATCAACGCCACGCTAAACAAAGCGGTGGTGCATTTGCTTGGGGGTAAGTAATGGCAATCAGTAGCAAAAATCCGGTGCAAGGTTACGTGCCTTGTCAGCTTTGCGGCAAACCTGCCCCAACGCATTACCCAAAAGGTGGACCACGAAAATCCACGCTCTACTACAACTGCATCGAGCACAAGAACCAATCCGGTGCGGGTGTCGGTGAATATTGCGAAGCGCACCAAGTCAAAACCTTGCTGGAGTACGCGCAAAAATATGACGCCGTGGACGAATGCGCCGCGTTGCAGGTTGAGTTAGAGAACGCGGGCTTGCTGGAAACCATCGTGTCAGAAGATGAAATTGAGTACGTCGAAGCGCAAGAAGAAGAGTGCGATCTCTTAGACGACGAGCCGCAGACACCAAGCACGGCGCTTGCTACCACGGAGCAAGACGACGTCGAGAGCAAACCGAGCAATGGGGCGGCGGTGTTCTTTTTGCTGTTACTGCTGCTCGTCGGTGGTGGCGTGGTGTTTGCCGTAGCGAAAAAGCTCAAAGCGTCAGCGCCACAACCACAGCCCGCCGAGAAAACGGCGGCGCCTAAAGCGCCAGAGATACCACCACAAGAAGAACCAAAACAAGAGGGCGTTTTGCTATGAGCTTTGACGGATTAGAAGCAACCACCACCCTTGATGATTTTGAGCTGGACACCGACTTAGTCAGCGAAGCGTTATTGCTGGATGGGGAAGAAGAGACGCCCAACCTACCTGCACAAGTGAAGCAAAGCGGCTTCTTTGATGAAGGAGAAGAGGACGCCACAGGCGAGTTCGTGGTTGATGTGATGGAAATGGCGATCCAGTTCTTCGGACATGAACGCTATCAGATGCCCGAAACCAAGAAAGCGGTACTGGCAACGTCCTACGGCAAGCTGGCAAAAAAATACGAAGATAAGGTGCCAGGTATCATTTGCCAGTTCAAAGAGGAAGGGTTTGTGATTTTGATGACGCTGTTTGTGATGTTTGGCAGTTACAAAGCCGTCAAAGCGCTACGTGAAGAGGATGCCAAGCAGCTTGAAGAGACGCAAGGGGGTGAGCATGGCTCGCAATCCGAATGAATCGATTAAGGCGCGTCATGTGCTGTATTGCGCGGGGACGGGCGGCGGTAAGACCACCGCCTTACACCGAGCGCATGAAATGGGGCTTATCCCAAAGCATGAAGATGTGATCATCTTTGATACGTACGCCACGTTTACCAAGTTAGGCGGGCGCCGAGTGTTTAAGGCGAAAACCTGCAAAGCGTTTTACCACAACCTAATAAAGTTGCGCCGCCAGTCTAAACCGTTTGTATTGGCACTGGTTGGAAAACGCACCTTGCAAGAGTTTGAGTTCTTCCAGAAAGTGGCGTGGGCGTTGGCTGACGGCAACCGCCCGCTACACATCATCAACGAAGAGTTAATTCGTTTTGTGACCAGTGTGTCGAAAGCGGACGGGCAACTTGGTGAAAACTACCAAGGCGGGCGTAAGTTCGGGTTGGTGTGTCATTCGGTGTTCCAGCGCGGGCAAGAAGTGCCTAAGTCGGTGTTGCGCGGCTCGCAGATTAAGTGGGTAGGCAAACAAGACGATTATACCGACGCCGAGTACTGGTCTAAGAAAATCGATATTCCCGCCGATGACATCGCGCAACTCGTGGATTTGGAGTACTACGTTAAGCGAGCGGGTATCAATAACGTCACCAAAGGCAAACTGAAACCACTGCCACGCCGAGCCGCATAATATCAGGTTGAGCGTTAACGCCACCGTTAACGCTTTCAACCGCCACCTTAACCGCACCCAACCTTGCCCCGTCTGGTTTCGCGTTATCTCGACTCTCTTCGTTTTAAGCCACGCTAACCGCTTTTTTACTGGTTCAATCACACTTTTAACGCAAGTTTTACCTATTAGGTTGAGCGTTGAAAATCGCCTTTTCTCGCCTAAAAAATCCTGTTTTCTTAATAAGCCACAGCAAGGTGTTTTCTAACCAACTGAGGCTTTAAACAATGGCGAAAGCTAAAAGCAAATGGCCTGTGAAAAAGGCGCACGTCGTAACGGCTTCGATCTCGTTCTTCGTGTTGATTCTTTTTCTATGGCTTATGAACAACGTGCAGCCCGTTTCGGATGCTGCAAACAAAGTCGGTATTAAGGGGTAAACCATGTCCAAACTCATGCAAGCAGCGGCAGTACTTTCAGCAGTCAAAGGTGTGTACAACCCGCGCATGGTGGAGCTAAACCCGCCGAAGTCGATTGGTTACGGTCGCGATGTCATTTTTGAACTGAGCGAAGCCCGTACTTATCAACACATTGAACTGGTCACCGACTTGCCGTGGCAGCGTATCGAGCGCATCACCATGGAATACCAAGACGGCAGCGAGTTCTACATCACCGAACCTGCGCTTTTGAAAGCGCGTGATAGCTACCTTGAAAAGAAAATCTTCGACACCTACGGCGGCGGTGCGTTGCTGTCTCGTCTGTTCCTAGATTTTGCGGACAACAAGCTACGCACGACTGACGGCATTCGTCGCGGTGAGCTGGTCGTACTGGCGGGCGAAACCGTGCGCATCAAAGTGCGTCTGGCGCCGCGTTTCATTGATGCGGAGAACGCAGAAAACAGCGATCCAGAAATGCCTGTTTTCTACGCCAACGCGTTTGAAACCGCGCCGCAAGCGGATCGCTTTTTCGTTCCTCGCGTCGATAAGCAAATCATTAGTCACACGGTCGTCGGTGAGCAAAAACACAAGTTCCCACTTCAAGGCATGAATCACCGTATTCGCCGCATGTGGCTGCACACCGACAAGGTGACGGATTTTGAAATCATCCGCGACCGTACGCCGGTGATGTTTGGCAGCGTGCTCGATATGCACGAAGTGATTGAACGTGAATACGGGCGCCAAGTGCCTGACGGCTGGGTGTGCTTTGATTTTGTCGCGCACGGTTTTGCCAGCGAGTCGGCGTTTATTCCTGTGTCGAAAGAGTCGCTACAGCTCAGCTTAAAAACCACGGCAGCGGCAGAAATTCCGGTTTTCTTTGAGTACATCGTACAGAACAAAGAAATCCCTGTTCAGTAAAGGGGTGACGCATGGCTGACACAGTCGTAACAGGCGAAGGCAGCAAAGGCTGGGAGTGGTTGGATAACTTCGGTGAGTGGACGGGTGGTCTCGTCAACAATGTGGTCGATGGCTATTTCGACGTTGAAAAAGAAAAAGCCAAGAACCCAGACCCAAGTAATACCGCCAACCCAAACGGCACACTCACGGACGCGCAGCAAAGCCAAACGGCGCCCGCGACACGCATCAATCCAATGATGATGTACATCGGTGGCGGTGTGGGCTTGCTGCTCTTGATTCTCGTGCTGGTGCTTGCGCTTCGCAAGAAATAAACGGGGGTGTTCCATGATTTGGTTTTTTGCGCCGCTTGCCTTTTCAGCGGGTGCGGGCGGCGCATGGTGGATCACCAAAGAGACAGCAAAAGAAGTCGTTGAAGCGGGGCAAGGTGACAACCCTAAAGTGGTCATTGGCTCGAATTACAGCGTGGATGGTATGACCGTACTGGTGGTGATTATCGCGCTTGTTGCTTGGTACTTCTGGCACAAAAAAGGGAAAGGGTAATGAATTATCCAATTTCTGAAAATGGCGGTTACAAGCCGTCAGGTAATGACAACTCCACATCCGACGAACTGCAAAACATGAAAAGCGAGCAGGACGGCGTAATTGTGGTCAGCAAGAAAAAGGGTTATGTCGCCGTCTTTTTCCTCTTGCTGCTTTTGTGGTGGGCGTTTTGGGGACGTAAGTAATGGATCCAGTAACAGCGGGTTTAGGCAGCGCGGTACTGCCGAATCTACCGAGTATTGGTGGCGGTCTGGATATGGGCGGCGGCTCTATTATGCCGAACTCCAGCGCCACCAGTGGCAACGGTGATTATTCGGCGAATGGTCCCACCATCATGGGGATGACCATTGGCAGCCCTGCGGCAAGTACGGTCGATAAAGCCATTTATGCGGTGGCGTTTGTGGTGTTTTTGATTGTGGTGGCGGCGCTATGGAAGAAGTAAAACGCATTCCTTGGAGCAGCGACCTAGACCGCAAGATGTCGCGCTACTTTGACAACCTGCCGCTACTACGTGCGGAAGTGTTGTCAGGCAAAGCGGAGGCGTATTCGATTGCCAATGAACTCACCATCATCTTGCGCCCTGAATTGGGCGCAGATGGTCGCACGCATGAGGTGGTCTGGCTGGCGTCATTTGGTCGCAACCTAAACCGTCATATCCCCACTGTGCTGAATCGACTTAAAGCGAAAGGCTTTCACAGTATCCGCTACCACTGCGATCTCGAAACGGAAAAGCGCGTGATGCGCCTTGTTGAGCGTCACGGTGGTCAGCAAGTGGAAGCGGTGTTTCGCGTTCAATTGGAGAGTGAGTAATGGGGAGTAAATCCAGTTCGAGTCAAAACACCACCTACAACACCAATACCAATTACACCTACAACCAGCTCGACGGCGGGGCGATTGAAGAGGCGTTTAAGTTCGCCACGAGTCAGAGCGAAAACGCGTTTGGTTTTGGTGAGTATGTGGCGGGTGAAGCGTTCGACAGTATCGACCATGCCCTGACCGCTTCGTTAAATCACAGCTCTCAGCAACTTGATCAAATGAGTGAACTGGTTAAGACCACTCAAACGCAAGGCGCCACCGAGCTGATTAACGCCAACAAAGAGACCGCGAAGGTCATGTATATCTCTATCGCCGTTGTGGTGGTGATGATGCTGTTAATGATGCTACTGGCAGGACGTAAACGATGATTAACGAGTTATTCCATGCAGGGGAAACGAAAACCAACTTACCTGCAACGGGGCAATACATCTTTCTAGAGAAAAGCCCGAATACCTATATTGCTGTTCGCGCTGAAACCGCGAACGGGGTACGTGAATACACCATGAAAGAGCGTGAAACCAACTACGTCCCTGCGGGCGAAGAGTTCATTTCTTTGAGTGTGGTGAATACGGGCGAGCACGCCGGACAAGTGGTGATTCGTACGGGTATGGGGACATTCACCCAATCCAACGACCACCAAAAGGTGACGGTCGATAACGAAATCAATTTGCCGAGCAATATCAATTTCTCGTCGCCGCAGCCTATCTACCCGTCATCGACGGCGGTGTTTAACACCAAGGTACAAAACTGGCCGAGTGAATATCCGGTGGTGTTTAAGGGCGTTCAAAAGGTGGAAGTCACCAACCAGAGCAGCCCGTCAGAAGTGCACGCGCTGGCGCCTGTGGTGATGGATGGAAAGAAAAGCATTCCATCGAACGCCAAGCGTAAAGGCTTGATTGTGCTGGCGCCTGAAACCAATCAGGGCGTGGTGATGATCGCGGGCGTTATTCCACTGCACGCGGGCGGTCACACCACTATCCCTGCGACGAACGCGCTCAGCGTGACGGGCGTTGATGGCGATGTGCTTAACGTGTTGGAGGTGCGCTGATGCAGTTTTCACTGAGTAATCCCGCAGGCATTGGTGCGGCGGGACTGATGGAGCCCAACGAAGTCGGCACGGTTGTCACGGCGTTTTATCTATCGAAAGCGGACGGCATGTATACCCATGTGAAAAAGGGCGGTGTCGTGGATGGCTCATTGCTCTATGAGACTTGGATTAACTTTCAAGGCACACGAATGATAGGTGAAGTGCCCGCGACCGAAGTCAAAGACGGTATGTCTCAAACCATCGCCGATGCCATGGGCGAACCACTCATAGGGCAATGGCGCTGCTTAAGTCCGCAAGTGGACGGTACAGGTCGATTTGGTGGTATGGCGCGCTCGTTTGGTCAGTTCCAGCGCATCGAGTAAGGGACGTTCACATGACAAAGAAAGGGGTATTGATTGTGCTGGTGATGGTACTGCCAGTGCTCTTTTTAGGATGGTTTGTAATGCAAAAAACACGTTGGAATTTTAAGAATTTCACCATTCGGGAAATGCGCTGCAAGTGCGGTAAGTGCTCAGACGATACAGGTCTGAACATGAGCTACTCGACCATGAAGCGCTTACAGAAACTGCGTGATGTGTGTGGCTTTCCGTTTTTGATTAGCTCGGCGTATCGCTGTAGTTCGCATCCCGAAGAGGCAAAGAAAGTCGAGCCGGGTACGCACAACTATGGTCATGCGATCGACATTCAGGCGACACCGCCACAAATGGACATTATTGAGCGCGAAGCGAAGAAGCTCGGCTTCACGGGCATCGGTCGCGCTAACTCATTCATTCACATTGACGACTACGCAGGTAATGCGCGTATTTCACGCCCTGCCAAGTGGTACTACTCATAACAAGTCTTAAGACAGAGGTAACTATGAATCAATTCTTTAACTACATGACTCAGGCATCGACTTGGGAAGGTATCGTGACAGGTGCGTTAACCGTGGCGACGGTTGCTGATGCGGTTGCGACTGGCGGCTTGGTGTCGGGCACTTTAGGCGTTATCGGTGCGATTGCGTCCGCTACGTCAGTGACTCGCGATGATCGCAAAAAAGGCTAATCATGGATTTTTTGTTGGGCTGGCAAATCACGCCAGACACATTAATCATGGTTTATCTGGCGTATCGCTTGCACGGTATTGCATCGAACCACGACAAGCGCATTACGCTACTGGAAAGCAAGGAAAAACAGCATGGCTAAGACAGGTTTAAAAGTTAACGGCACACTCAAGAAAGGCTACCGATTTAAGAAAGGTGGCGGTGTGGTGAAAGCCAAAGGTACAACGATTAAGCATAAGAAAAATCGAAAAAGAAAATGACCCCGAATGTGATGTGACCATTACTTTAAGTACTTCTAACTTACTACTTATTGAAAAAGGGTAAACCGCTCCTCATGTGAATTAATGTGCAATCTCGCACGTATTAATTGGAAGGAAACTAAACTAATGGCTGTAAATGATTGGGATTATGTGAACTTTAGTCAAGATCATGAAATGAACTATCACCTTGGTAAGGTAAGCAAGCGTCAAACAGAGGCAAACCGTAGAACTCTTCGCGTTATGGGAACAGAACTAAAGACATCGCTAAACGCTGTCTTGGTAACACATACACAGTTTCACGCTTACGTTAGTCAGCTACTGAATCTAATGCGTTTAGAGTAGCAGGCAAAACGGAAACCAAAAGCCGCTATATCTAGCGGCTTTTCTAGTCGAACTTGTCATGAAGCTTATGTGGGAAAAGCTGAGTATAAACTTGCCAAAGTATGTTCAAATTTCTATGTCCTGTAACTTGAGCTACCTCCTCTAGAGAATAACCTTTCTCAAATAACCTACTAGCTCCTTCCCTCCTGAGATCGTGATAACGTAAATCTTCAATTCCTAGCTCGTTGCGAACACGTTGAAAGCCAGCAGTCACACTTCGACAGTTGTAAGGAAAAATCCGGTTATTTTTACGTGGTTGTTTCAATGCAATGTCGAAAGACTCACCAAGAAGCGGTACTAACATGTGATTGCCCGTTTTCTTTCTTGGATCTTTTCTATCTCTTACTACAACAGTCTTATTGGTTTCGTCCAAATCTTCCCAAAGTATTTTGCATACTTCACCAATACGCATGCAGGTGAGAATACTGAACTCTAGAATATCTAAGTAAGGGATACGAGTTGTGCCATTAGGTCGAACGTTCTCGCGCTTTTTTAACCCTTCTCTGAGAAGCTTGAGCTCTTCAGTAGTGGGGCGGCGTGTTCGTTTCTGACTTTTGCCTATTAGCCCCATGTCGCTTAAGACTGGAACTGCCTCTTCAAATATCTGATAGTTGGCTGAGATGTTAAATACAGGCTTAGCCTTTTTAAGAACTGAGCGAAGATAAGCAATATCATGGTATACGGTGGCACCGCCTGCACCTGCTGCTTTTCGGTTTTTACAGTGTGTGATCAGGTCACTCGTCAATAATGAGTTGGAGTCTACTTTAGATATATCGCAATCCCTTAAAAGCTGAATAACGTAACGCTTTGTTCTTCCTGTTCTATTCCATAACTCTGCTTCATACATATAGAGATCTAATAGTTCGCCTATAGGGACTGATTTGACGTGACCATTAACGCCATGCTCTTCAAGTTCCGCTACCCGCTTTATTCCGTATGACTTAGCAAGAGCTTTCTTTTTTAGAGTTTTGCTCTCCCTGTGTATAATGCGCGAATCTTTTTTAACGACTATTGTTACCTTGAACCGAAGTTCACCACATTTTAGCTTACGTGTTTCTATGCTGTAGCTTGCCATTTGTCCTACTCCTTGAGGGGGACTATAGGGGGACTGGAAGAGGAATTTCCATTAGATTCTAGGTAATTCACTGTATATTTGTACAGTGTTAATTTGAGACTAAATCATGACAAACACTGATAAAGCCAATAAATACGCTAGTAATCGATTCTCTATAGCACCCATGCTCGATTGGACAGATCGCCATTGCCGCTACTTCCATCGCCTGCTGACGAGCGAAACTTTGCTGTACACAGAGATGGTCACCACAGGGGCTATCATCCACGGTAAAGGGGATTTTCTTGCTTATAACGAAGAAGAG
>JABXHY010000073.1 GCA_013373375.1 Gammaproteobacteria bacterium | reverse complement strand
ATCTGAGCCATGATCAAACTCTTCAGTTCAATTCATGTAGTACCTTATGGGTACAAATCTTGGCTCGATTGGTTTCGTGAATCAAAGTTCAAAATGAATCTTTAGTTCAGGTCACTCAATCGATAATGTCGTTATTGACTTTATCAACCTGAGTGCCCACACAGATTACTTCATCTATATTGTTAAAGAGCTTTTAATCAGGAACTTGCCTTGATTAAGTGACGTTGCTTTCTCAACGTCGGGGCGCGAATTATACGCCACTTGCTTTCCCTGTCAACACTTTGCAAAAAAGATTTTTTTAAGTGTTTTTAAGTTGCTTTCTTGACCTGTCATTCACTCTGTTGAAGAGTGCTTACTGCCTCAAGCGAGACGCGCATTATAAGGATTAAATTGTGCTTGGCAAGAAGAAAAATAAGATTTTTTAAACTTTTTTTACAACGTTCAAATAACGATCAAATTTAGGCTTTTTGAGAGGATTTCTGACTGTATTTTAACCAAATTCTGTACACCATAAGAAATGTATATATTAAAACGTAAA
This sequence comes from Gammaproteobacteria bacterium, assembly GCA_013373375.1. Classification (GTDB taxonomy): domain Bacteria; phylum Pseudomonadota; class Gammaproteobacteria; order Enterobacterales; family Kangiellaceae; genus Pleionea. The sequence goes on along the minus strand of JABXHY010000073.1, from coordinate 18,322 downwards.
TCAATGGCTCGTTAATGTCAGCTTTAACTTGCCAGTAAAAGTGGACGACGGCTAAAAATCCAATTGGATAAATCAATTTGTGTAATGTATTCCAACGCCGCTTCAACCACCTGCGAGCTTTGTTTGTCGACGTGACTACCAAAGGTACAGTCAATATCGCAGCAATGATACCAACAGTAAGATAAGGTCGCTTTACCAACTCACTGGCTATCATTGACCATTCCCAACCAAGGAAGAACCAAAGATATATTAGAATGTGCAACGCAAGATAAAAAGCGAAGTAAAGTCCCAGCATTCGCCGATAATGAATTAGCTTTGGCCAACGGAAAAAAGAACGCAATGGCGTTACCATCAAACAAGCCAACAAAAATCGAAGACTCCAAATGCCCATTCCGTGCAATAGAACTTCCTGAGGATCGGCTCCCAGTTGCTGTCTGAATGCGCCTTGTAGATAATAGATAAAAGGCAGTAGAGCAACCAAATGTGCTAAAACTCGAATCATCCTAGAACTGTCTTGTTAAATCCATGTCTCGATACATGTCAGCAACCAAGTCCCCGTAACCATTAAACATCTGTGTATCGATGCGCTTGGTACCAAATAAAGACTCATCATAAATTCGTCTTTCTCGAGCCTGACTCCACCTTGGGTGACTGACTTTAGGATTAACATTAGCGTAAAACCCATACTCATTTGGCGCAGATTTTTGCCAGGTATTGATCGGCTGGTTTTCAACGAGTTTTATCTTTGCAATTGACTTAATACTTTTGAAGCCATATTTCCAAGGAACAACCAATCTTAAAGGAGCACCGTTTTGCCCTGGCAAGGACTTACCAAACACTCCAGTAGCAAGAATAGTCAACGGATGCATCGCTTCATCCATACGCAGTCCTTCGACATAAGGCCAATCTAAGCTAAAAAACCCTAACGCCCCGCGCTTTTGACCAGGGAACCGCTTTGGGTCATAAAGTGTTTCGAACATCACGTATTTTGCTTTAGACGTCGGCCTTGCCAACTTCAACAATTCTCTTAACTCAAAACCTTGCCAAGGAATCACCATTGACCAAGCTTCAACGCAGCGAAGTCGGTAGATACGCTCAAGACCGGTCGTTGCTTTTAAAATATCTTCAAAATTTAAGACTATCGGCTTTTCAACTTCTCCTTCAATTGCAACCTGCCAAGGTAAAGGCTGAAAGTTTTCGGCTAGCTTGGCCGGCCCCTCTTTACCTAAAGCAAATTCATAGAAGTTGTTGTAGTGCGTTACGGTATATTCTGAAGTAAGTTTTTCATCCGTGGAGTATTGCGAAGCTTTTTCTGCGTAACTAGAAACAGATGCGCCAGCTATTGCAAGCGATGAAGCTTTTAGAAAGCTCCTTCTATTAAGGTAAGCTTGCTCCGACATTACTTCAGTTTCGGGGCAATTATAATTAGGGTGGTTTTTGGTGTTTTTAATGAGCATTTTGCTTCCTTCTTTCCACTTTAGACGAAATGAAGCTTGGAATGTTACATAATAGAGTTTATTCAATATTTAAAAGCTGAGTAACTCTAAACTTTGAGTTATCGACAACCTTCATTAATTGCTCTTTATTAGTAACTACGCAAAATGCTCTTAAATAGACTTAGTACTTCTTAACTATTCCATTTAGATCTTTGATACTTTCTCAATCAGTACTTTCTTTAGGGCCTTTTTCACCCTCAGCATTGGAGTCTAGCTTCCCATCCTTTTTGTCTGTCTCTTTGTCATCAACAGATTTATTACGACTTTGTCGCTTAGACATTAAGTTGCGCTTCTGCCACAAGGTTAGTACAGGTCCAGACAGCGCATATACTCCAAAGCCGGTAAATAATACGATAGGAGGCTGATAGGCAATTAATACAAACACCAACACTATTATCAGTACCGCAATAAAGGGGACTTTGCCGCGCCAGTTAACTTCTTTGAAACTGTAATATCGCAAGTTTGAAACCATCGCTAAGCCTAAAAGCAAGGTCAAAATGCCTATCCAAAGCCCAAATTCTCGACCGTCGACTTTTAAATCGACACCAAGCCAAACCATACCGGCTAAAATAGCCGCTGCCGAAGGTATTGCTAAACCTTGGAAATATTTTTTATCTGCTGTACCAATTTGTGTATTGAAACGCGCTAGCCTGAGCGCGCCACCTGCAACAAAGACGAAAGCAGCTAACCAGCCAAACTTACCCTGATCAGCAAGCGCCCAGTTATAGGTCACTAAAGCAGGAGCAATACCAAAAGAAACAATATCAGCCATCGAGTCGTATTCGGCGCCGAAGTCAGATTGAGTTCCTGTCATGCGCGCGACTCGACCATCAAGCCCATCCATAATCATTGCTATGAAGATAGCTATCGCAGCGGGCTCAAATTGTCCTTTCATTGATGCAACGACTGCGTAAAAACCTGCAAAAAGCCCTGCCGTCGTTAACAAATTAGGCAATAAATAAATGCCACGTGAAGGAGTTTTCTTTTCCGTTTCAATATCCGCCATACTCTATTCTCGTTCATTCGCAGAAACTCATGGCTCTGCTAGACTTTAATTTAATTGTAAGGGTTCAAAGTGTACCTTGAATCAACACATTGATAAATGAAAGCTGACAGAAAAGTACAGTTGACAGTTGTTTTTTTTCTGTCAACATACGCCGCGCAATAGGGTTAAAAAGTCGATATCTATGCAACTCGAAGATAATCAAAAACTCATCATCATTGGTTTAAATGCTCAAGGTCAAAAATTTAGACCCTCAGACTGGGCTGAACGCCTTTGCGGTGGCCTTTGCACTTTCCGAAATCGCAGAATGTATTATTCCCCTCTTCTAAGACCCGCAGTTATTGATGGCGTCAAATGTGTCATTGTTGATGGAAAGTTACCCAAGGACAATCTTGAAATGTACAATTACGTAGTTGGTTTTGTGCAAGAAAATGCACTAAAAACAGAAATTCAAGTGAACTGATTCCAATTATTTAACCTTGCCCCTTAACTTTCAGCCCAGTTTAACGCTATATTTGGTGTATTAGTCTTTGTAAACCAAGGGATTCATAAGATGTCTAGAACGATTGCTTTAATTTTCTGCTTCGTCAGCATGATGGCCATTGCCGCTGATGGAGTGCTCTACAAATGGAAAGACGCCGAAGGAAATGTTCGGTACGGCGATCGTCCACCCAAAGGAGCGCCTTATGAGCGAATTCGAGTACGGGGAGCAGATTCTGGTGATGCAAGTGCACCAATCACCGAAAAAATGGAAGCTAAAAAAGACGAGAATAAAGACGTAAAAGATCAGCTTGAACAAGCGAAAAAGCAGATGGCTGAAGCTTGCAGAATTGCCAATGCAAACTTAAAAACGCTCGATACAGCAACCCGCATCAAAACTATGGGTGAAGACGGCAAAGAACGCCTTATGACAGACGCTGAAAGAGCCGAAAAGAAAAAAGATATGGAAGAAAAACGAAAGCGCTATTGTGACGGAGGTCTATAGCACCCGTTATCAAATCCGCTAATCCAGTCAATAAAAAAGCGAGCTAAGCTCGCTTTTTTATTGTTCTCATCTTGCATTACTTTTTCCGTTATCTCTTAGGCAATACTTTCTAATAATAAATTACCTCAAGAGGAGTTTTATTTCGCATCTAACGAAAAACAATCTCCCCACCTTCAACTTGAAGCTGAATAAGATCACCACTGGAAAACTGTCCTTCTAAAATACTTTGCGCAAGTGGATTCTCTACTATTTGTTGAATCGCTCTTTTTAACGGCCTCGCCCCGTAAACAGGATCGAACCCACGAGTTGCGATTAGCGCCAAAGCTTCATCATCGTATTCGAACTGTAAATCATGTGCGGCCAAACGCTCGCGTAAATGTCGGAGTTGAATTTTTGCGATCTCTTTAACTGCTGACTCAGGTAATGCATGAAAAATAACGGTCTCATCCACTCGGTTAATAAACTCAGGCCTGAAAAACTGACCGATTACATCCATAATCTTATTTTTCATCGCATCATAGTCGCCTTTACCAGACTCCTCCATAATGACGTCTGAGCCAAGATTTGATGTCATAACGACAACCGTGTTTCTGAAATCTACCGTTCTGCCTTGCCCATCCGTTAATCGACCATCTTCCAATACTTGTAGTAAAACGTTAAAAACATCTGGGTGCGCTTTCTCAACTTCGTCTAATAAAATTACCGAGTAAGGCTTTCGCCGAACTGCTTCAGTTATATACCCGCCTTCGTCATACCCGACATAACCGGGAGGTGCTCCTATTAACCGAGCAACCGAGTGTTTTTCCATAAACTCTGACATATCAATTCGAATCATGGCATCTTCACTGTCAAAAAGAAATTCAGCAAGCGCCTTACAAAGTTCTGTTTTCCCTACTCCTGTCGGTCCTAAAAATAAGAATGAGCCATTAGGGCGGTTGGGATCCGCCAAGCCTGCTCTGGAACGTCTAATTGCATTAGAAACTGCTGTCACAGCTTCATCTTGCCCTACAACTCTTTGATGTAATCCTTCTTCAATTTTTAAAAGTTTTTCTCGTTCGCCCTCTAGCATCTTGGTGACTGGAATTCCTGTCCACTTTGAAACAACCTCAGCTATTTCATTTTCGGACACTTTATTGCGCAGCAGTTTCATATCCTGCATTTCTGCTTGAGCCGCCATATCAAGTTGCTTTTCCAACTCGGGAATTTTTCCGTACTGCAATTCTGACATTCTTCCCAAGTCACTTGCTCGACTTGCCGCTTCCAGCTCAAGGCGCGCTCGCTCAAGCTCAGTTTTGATATGAGTAGTGCCTTGCAAAGCAGCTTTTTCCGCAGTCCAAATTTCATCAAGCTCGGCAAACTCTCGTTCAAGGCCAGATATTTCTTCTTCAAGATCAGCCAAACGCTTTATAGAACCTTCGTCTTTTTCCTTTTTCAAGGCTTCACGCTGAATTTTCAATTGAATCATTCGGCGCTCTAGCTTATCCATCTCCTCTGGTTTAGAGTCGATTTCCATTCTTATTCGACTGCCAGCTTCGTCTATCAAATCAATCGCTTTATCTGGCAGCTGTCGATCCGATATATAACGATGCGATAAGGTGGCAGCAGATACTATGGCAGGATCCGTTATCTCAACGCCATGGTGTACTTCATAACGCTCTTTCAAGCCTCGTAATATTGCAATGGTGTCTTCAACCGATGGTTCATCAACCAGAACTTTTTGAAAGCGGCGTTCCAGCGCAGCATCTTTTTCAACGTACTTTCGATACTCATCGAGTGTGGTTGCCCCGACGCAATGCAATTCGCCGCGGGCTAATGCGGGCTTGAGCATGTTACCAGCATCCATTGAGCCCTCAGCTTTACCTGCCCCTACCATGGTATGGAGTTCGTCTATAAACAAAATGATTCGACCTTCCTGTTTGGCTAAATCATTAAGTACAGCTTTCAAACGCTCTTCAAATTCTCCGCGAAATTTCGCACCCGCTATCAACGCGCCCATGTCTAACGATAAAACACGTTTATTCTTTAAGCCTTCTGGCACTTCTGCATTGATAATACGTTGAGCAAGACCTTCAACAATCGCTGTTTTACCAACTCCAGGCTCACCAATTAAGACAGGATTATTTTTTGAGCGACGCTGTAAAACCTGTATGGTTCTTCGAATTTCATCGTCACGACCAATAACAGGATCTAACTTACCTTGCTCAGCTCGTTCCGTAAGATCTATGGTGTACTTTTCAAGCGCTTGTCTTTGCTCTTCAGCATTTGGATCATCGATCGCCTGGCCACCTCGAATTTCTTCTATGGCTCTTTCTAAATGGTCTTGCGTTGCACCTAAAGAAGTTAAAATTTTTCCTAATTGGCCTTTGTCATCGACTGCCGCCAGCACAAATAATTCTGACGAAATATATTGATCTTTTCTTTTCTGAGAAATTTTGTCGCAAAGATTTAACAAACGAGCAAGGTCATTCGAGATATGTATATCCCCTTGATGACCTTCCACTTGAGGCAATTGATCAAGGGCTTCAAGCAACTGGGAACGCAGTTGATGAACATTAATGTTTGCTTTCGTTAATAGCGGTCTGACTGTTCCGCCTTCTTGATTTAACAATGCAACCATTAAGTGCAGCGGCTCAATAAACTGATGATCACGTCCCACTGCTAATGATTGAGCATCAGCAATCGCAACCTGGAATTTACTGGTTAATTTATCCATTCGCATAGGAAAGCCCTAATTAATACTAACGTTAAAGTGTTAATTGGGGTGGTGACTTTTTTTTCAATCTACCAAGAACAAATTCCTTAAAAAATTTAAGGGATTCAAATAACTAATTAGCTAATTAATTCACTGGGTTCAAAAGTCCGACCAAGGAGTAGTGCTCCTATTTCGAGATCAATATCATTTGATTGAAACCTTAAATGATCGAATGGTGGAAAACTTGTGAGCTTTGCTTTGCCGCGCAGAACAACTCCGGTAAACACACTCCCCTGTCCTTTTACCCCTTCAATTCTTGATGGATAAACCGGGCAAGCAAGCTTTTGAGTTAATTTCCTTAAGCCAGGTTTGATATGAATTCTTTCTTCTGTATCGAGATGGATTTTTCCGTGAGGAAAAAGTGCTACAACATCGCCCTGATTGACTGCTCTTATAACTTCTCGAAATGCTTTATCAACTCGCCCAGTCCTATCAACCGGTATACAATGCGCCAACTTAAACATCCAGGTTAGTCCAAACCGCTCGTATTCTTCTTTTGCTATTAAAAAACGCAAAGGTCGATGACACGACGAAATCAACAAAAAAGGATCCAGTCCCGAAATATGATTCGCAATCACGATTGCGCCACCTTGTTCTGGTAATTGAATATTATCGCCATCTAATCGGTGGTAATAACGACAGAAGATCCTGATCCATCCATCTAATGCATTAGTCAACCAAAATCCCCAGTCAGCTTTATTAGCTCTCAATCCTGCTGCAATAAATAAAATGCAAACTACAGCAAAAATTACCGGAATAATCCAAAGCTCACTCATTCTTTATCAATCCATATTAACGTTGCCATACGACCGGTAACTGAATTTCGACGGTAAGAAAAAAATCGGTCATCTTCGGCATAAGTGCAAAAATTCCCACCAAAAACTTTAGAACCAAAGCGTTTCAACTTATCTTTCGCAATTCCATATAAATTGGCTTTAAACTTTTGGTCATATTTTTCAAAGTGAACCTCAGACGAGTTATCATTTTTCACAAAAGCATCTTTGACCTCAGCGCCAACTTCAAAATTATTAACGCTAATGGCAGGTCCAAGCCAAGCTAATATTTGCTCGTCTCGAAAATATTGTTTAATTACTTTCTCGATGATGCCATCTGCTAGGCCGCGCCAACCAGCATGTATCGCCGCAACTTGTGAGCCTTGATTATTGGTTAACAATATCGGCAAACAATCCGCAGTCATTACAACACAAATATGGCCTGGCTCTGAAGATACGGACGCATCAGCTTGAGGAGTTTCCCTTTCTCCTAATGCTTGCTCCTCTGAAAACTTTCGTCCGATACGTATCACGTCAGTCGAGTGTGTTTGACTCAGCCATAACGGCTCTTGCGGCAAATTCGCAGACTCCTTCAGCAACTGCCGATTAATTTTAACGCTTGTTGTATCGTCTCCAACATGTGTCGCTAAATTAAAACTGTCATATGGAGGCAGGCTTCCCCCTCCGAGACGTGTCGTCGAAACTGCCCTGATATTGGCAGGAGCAGGCCAGTCAGGCGTGATTAACATCGGCTTACTCCAGTCAATAATGAAAATGATGGTTTTACCGTAACTGCAAAAAGGGCTATATAAACCATCAAACGACTGCCAATTAACGAGTCTTTATGAAAGAGGGTCATATTTCTTTAGCGTATCAACAAGAGCAAGGTAATCGTCAGGAGCTGACTGCTCCCATGACATAAACTCATTGGTGGTCGGGTGTATTAACCCCAATTTCCGAGCATGAAGTGCCTGACGTTTAAAGTGTCGTAATGCATCTCTCAACTCCTCACTCGATCCACTGGGAGCGAAATTTTTCTTCCCATATAGCGGATCTCCAACTAATGGATATTTTAAATAAGCCATATGAACCCTTATCTGGTGAGTTCGACCAGTCTCAAGGTTAACCTTTAAATGAGTAAAATGATTAAATTTCTCAATTAATCGAAAATGGGTCAATGCTTCCTTTCCATTCGGAACGACTGCCATTTGAATTCGGTTGGTTGGATGTCTGCCAATGGGCTGCTCTGCAGATCCTCCGGCGACCATTTGGCCATGAACAACACACTGATACTCTCGCTCAAAAGCTCTTTCTTGAAGTTGAGCAACCAATGAATTGTGAGATTCAAGGTTCTTTGCAACGACGAGTAACCCTGAAGTGTCTTTGTCCAATCGATGAACAATTCCTGCTCGAGGTAATTTTATGAGTTCAGGCGCTCTGTAAAGTAATGCATTAACCAAGGTTCCATTTCGATTGCCTACGGCCGGGTGAACTACAAGCCCAGCTGGTTTATTAACAATGAGCAGATTGTCATCTTCAAAAACCACATCGAGAGGAATATTTTGAGCTTCCCATTCTCCTGCTTGCTCAAGCTCAGCAGAGACTTCAATAGACTCCGTACCCAGCATTTTTGCCTTTGGTTTGGTTTCAATTTTGCCATCAACAGTGACCGAGCCTGCTTTTATCCATGCCTGCAGTTTCGATCGAGAGATGCCTTGACAGTGGTTAGAAATAGCTTGATCCAGCCTCGACCCAATGTCTTCTGAGCTTAATTCAAATGCGTTTTGGTACTTTTCGGTTATTATCGACATTTCGTTTCACTGGACGTTAAGTTTCATTGTTAATTCGGGAACCTTTTCACATTAGCTGTATCTACTTAACCCTGATTCGGGAATTTCAACGCTAACACAAGGAATTCACTGAAATATGCGTTGGCCTTCTACCTAAGGTTCGGTAGAATGCTGACACTAAATAAGCCGATTTTAACGAACATTTGGGTAGTATGAAAAACTTTCGCGTATTTATTTTAATTTTGAGTGGCTTTTTGCTGGTTTCGTGTGCCACAACTGGCGATCTGGAGGATATTGATGTTCCTCTAGCTGACGACGCCTTTAAGCTGTATGAAAACTCACAGACGGCACTAAGAGCAGGAAACTACCGCTCAGCGATAGAATATTTAGAAAAACTCGACAGTTTATACCCTTTTGGCCCTTATTCTCATCAAGCACAGTTATCGCTTATTTTCGCCTATTACAAGTCAAGTGATACGGCCTCTGCTGTTTCTGCCGCAGATCGGTTTATTCGTCAAAACCCAAACCATCCCGATGTAGACTACGCCTATTACATGAAAGGATTAACCAACTTTAATGCGGAAGTGGGTTTTTTCAGGGATATGTTATCGGCAGGACTACATGAGCGTGACGCAGAAAGCGCACGTAAAGCTTTTGCTGATTTTGCAGAGTTAGTGCGAAAGTTTCCAAATAGCCAATACGCAAAAGATGCACGCCAAAGAATGATTTTTTTACGCAATCGACTGGCAGACTATGAACTCCACGTTGCCAACTATTACATGAAAAGACAGGCTTATATTGCTGCTGCCAATAGAGCGCGATACGTGGTTGAAAACTATCCGAAAACAACAGCCGTACCCGATGCATTGGTTGTAATGGCAACCGCCTATGATATTTTGAACTTAAAAGAATTAGCGACCAAAGCCAGAAACACTCTTCTGTTAAATTATCCTGAGCGGGCGAAGCAACTTTAAGTTCACATTATTCAATAATTTAAAGACGATTTATGAAATTTACTCAGTCGTCGCGTCAATAAAAAAGGGCTATTAAGCCCTTTTTTATTTGTGTTTCATGCACACTTTTTAAGATGAGCTAAATCGCTTCATCATTTTGATCGCCAGTTCGAATTCGAATCGCACGCTCAACGTCAGTCACAAAAATTTTACCATCACCTATTTTACCAGTTCGAGCAACCTCTAAAATACTTTCAATGCAATTATCAACTAGCTCTTCAGATACCACGACTTCGACTTTCACTTTTGGCAAAAAGTCCACCATGTACTCTGCTCCACGATAAAGTTCCGTGTGCCCTTTTTGTCGGCCGAACCCTTTAACCTCTGTCACAGTCATCCCAGCTACACCCAAATCACCAAGTGCTTCACGCACATCGTCGAGCTTGAAAGGTTTAATTATCGCTTCAATCTTTTTCATTATTGCTTTTTCCAATAGGTTGAGTTTGCTGAGTTACCAGGTCAAGTTTAAAACAAAGTTTCAATCGTAAATAGTCGGTATTGGTTGACGTTTGTGTTCGGTAGCATTGAATATTGAAATTAACTTAGATTCAACTTCTTGGTTAACCGTGCGACCTTCTAGAAAGTCGTCTATTTGATCATAAGTAATACCCAACGCCTCTTCGTCGCGTTTTCCTGGCGCTAAACACTCAAGATCAGCGGTCGGTGCCTTTTCAATTAAAACCTTTGGAGCACCTAAATACTCCGCAATTAATCTTACTTGACGTTTATTCAAGCCAAATAAAGGGATCAAATCACATGCACCGTCTCCCCACTTGGTAAAAAATCCCGTTATATTTTCAGCAGAATGATCCGTTCCTAACACCAGGCCTCCAGTGATCCCTGCAACCTGATACTGTGCAACCATTCTAGCCCTGGCCTTCACATTACCTTTTGCGTAATCTATTTTGCCTTCGTCATGCGGATGCAACTCGACCTCAGCCAAGCTCCCAACCACAGCTTGATTCATCGAGTCGACAGAACTCTGAATATTGATGGTTAATCGTTTAGTAGGCTGAATAAAGTCCATAGCCAACTGAGCTTCAACTTCATCTTTCTGGGCGCCGTAAGGTAGTCGTACAGCAATAAACTGATATAGTTTTTCGCTTGTAGTCTGATTAAGGTCGTCCACTGCCAATTGAGCAATTTTGCCTAAAGTTGCCGAGTCAATGCCACCACTTATCCCTAACACGAGAGTCGTCGAGCCTGAGGCAATTAACTTTTGCTTAATGAATTCTTTTCGTTGCTCAACTTCACCTTGCGGATCGATTTCTGGCTTAACTTTCAAGGCTTTTACAATATTACTTTGACTCATATTACTTTAATGCTCTCTATTACTCGTCTATTTCTGATAAATCGTACAGTGACCTAAAATTAACTTATCCAAACCAGTAGAATTTTGTTAGAGGACTATTTTGACACAAATAGAAGCTAACACTCCACCGGATTTAAACAAAGTGTCTAACTCGTCAATGCTTTGGTAGTATGCGTAATACAGTACAAGGTTAAACACAACGTAATGAAGAACCTGAAACAACAACATAAGTACACATCGCTTCGTGCGCTACAGATTTACACTATTTACCGCATTGTCGTAGCGGCCTTTTTATTTACCTTATTTCAACTAAAAGCTGGAGAAGTGTTTTTAGGCCAAACCTCACCTCAGTTGTTCAGCTGGTCATCGATTGCTCACCTGGGTTCTGCTATTGCTTTCTATTTCATTAACCGAAGTTTTTCTAATAAATTTACTTTATTGGTCGAAATTCAAGTTTTTCTCGATATTGCACTACTAACTCTTCTAATGCACGCCAGCGGTGGGATAGCCACTGGCCTAGGAATGCTAATGGCAGTTTCGGTTACCACTGCTTGCTTATTAGTCGAGAGAAACTCCTCTATTGTATTTGCCGCCATTGCCTCTGCAGCAGTTCTTGGCGAAGCCATTTACTTAAATTTGAGCGGCTCCAACACTTCAGACTACATCACTCAAGCTGGACTACTCGGAGCAACCTTTTTTGCGACCTCCTTATTCGCACTGTTAACCGCTAGGCGCCTCCGGCAAAGTGAATTAGAAGCCGAACTTACCAGTGCCGATCTGGCGAGTATGGAAGCACTCAACGAACGCATTATCCAGTTTATGAAAACAGGAGTGGTCGTGGTTGATAAAAACTTAAGGGTTCAGTTTATCAATGCAGCGGCCAGGCGATTGTTAGAAATGCCAGCCAATGTCAATGGACAACAACTCAGCTTATTGAGCCGAGAACTGGAGCGCGTGGTAAAACACTGGCAAGCTAGTGCACATGCATATTCTTCAATACGACCATCAACAACAGGACCACGGTTATCCATTAAATTATCGTATATTGACGAGACCAGCGGTCACAGCATTATTTTTCTTGAAGATACAACGCCATTAACCCAAGAGGCGCAGAATTTAAAGTTAGCATCTTTGGGAAGGTTAACGGCAAGTATCGCGCATGAAATTAGAAACCCCCTAGGAGCATTAAGTCATGCCGCTCAACTGTTAGATGAATCTCCAGAGTTAGATAAGGGAGATAAGAAGCTTGTGGATATGATTCAAAATAATGCGGTTCGAGTTAATGCAATTATTGAAAACGTTATGCAACTTTCTCAAAGAAAAGTATCCGATGCTCAAACAGTGACTCTCAAACCTTTTTTAGAAAATTTAACCGAAGAGTTAAAGAAAAACTCTGTCGACAGTCTCGATGTTTTTTTAGATGTATCACCGTCGAGTGTTCAAATAAAATTTGATATATCACAGCTCATGCAAGTCGTCACAAACCTTGCTGAAAATGGCTTACGTTATTCAAAAGAAAATACTGGGATTCCTTATATCAGCTTAATCGCTGCAATAAATAAAAAAACGGATCAACCATTTCTTGATATAATTGATAAAGGTGTTGGAGTTCCCGAAGAATTAGCTGAGAATATTTTCGAGCCATTTTTCACCACAAGCCGCTCTGGAACTGGCCTTGGACTTTATGTCGCAAAAGAGTTGTGCGAAGCTAACCGAGCACAGCTGGATTACATTCCGGTACCGAGTGGCGGCAGTTGTTTCCGCATAACTTTCGCAAGAACAGAGTAAAAAATGAGTCGACCAACCGCTTTATTAATTGATGACGAGCCTGATATTTTGGAGTTGCTTTCAATAACTCTTGAGCGAATGGGTATAAATTGTGACACCGTCAGTGATGTGAGCAAAGCCAAACAAAGTATCAAAAGTAATCAATATGATCTTTGCCTCACCGACATGAAACTGCCTGATGGTGATGGTTTAGAGATTGTCGATTATTTACAAGAAATGCAGTCGGATGTACCCGTCGCGGTTATTACGGCACATGGGAATATGCAAACCGCCATTGAGGCAATGAAACGAGGTGCGTTTGATTTTATTTCAAAGCCAGTCGATTTGAGTAACTTGCGTTTAATAATTACCAATGCATTAAAAGTAAAACCAAAATCAAATGAGCAAGAAAACTCACCTTCATCCTTATTACAGCTCATCGGAGAAACGTCTAGTGTCAAGCAACTCAAACAGCTTATTTTAAAGGTGGCCAATAGCCAGGCACCTTTGTATGTACGCGGAGAGTCGGGTACAGGAAAAGAGTTAGTGGCACGTCTTGTTCACGAAAATGGTCCTCGAAAAAATGAGCCTTTTGTTGCGATCAACTGCGGTGCAATTCCTTCTGAACTTATGGAAAGCGAATTGTTTGGACATAAAAAAGGCAGCTTCAGTGGTGCTACACAAGACAAAGATGGCTTATTTAAAAGTGCTGACGGCGGTACTTTATTTCTCGATGAGGTTGCCGACTTGCCTCTAAGCATGCAGGTAAAATTACTGAGAGCAATACAAGAAAGAAGTATTCGACCTGTCGGTTCGGAAAAGGAAGTTCCCGTGAACATAAGGCTGCTCTCCGCTTCGCACAAAGATCTGAACGACTTAGTTGCCAAAGGCAGTTTCCGACAAGATCTCTATTACCGAATCAATGTTATTGAGATTCAAGTGCCTCCTCTTCGTGAGCGCATTGCCGATTTACCCTTGTTGATTGATCACATAGCCAAATTAATCGCCAAAAGAAACGGCATCTCTAAACCAACGATTGAATCATCCGTGGTCGATAAACTTCAAAAATATCTATTTCCAGGCAATGTAAGGGAACTCGAAAATATTCTGGAACGCGCTATTACACTGAGTTTAAGTGACACCATCTCACCCGAAGACATTCAACTCGAACAACCTAATGGCTCTTCTCAAGAATCGATGACAGGTCTTTACAGAGGAGAGCAGTCGCTGGATGACTTTCTCGAATCCATTGAGCGAAAAGAAATTGAACAGGCACTTGAAATTACCAATGGCAACAAAACAGCTGCTGCTGAAAAATTGGGTATTAGCTTTCGTGCAATGCGCTATAAGTGCAAAAAACTCAATATTGAATAAGTCGATCTCGCACAAGCCAAAGGTTCACCTTCCAGTTATCTCAATTTAGTTATTTTAATACTATTCCACTTCCTAAAACTTGAGCCATGGAATGGAACATGAAAAGTAACGGATTTACTTTAGTAGAAATAATGTTTTGCCTATCGATAACCCTTATTCTCGGTAGCTTTGCGATCCCCAGCTTTAAAACAATGCTAGCACAACAAAAGCTTGAGTCGGTTGGCCATACATTTTTCTACCACTTACAACTCGCTAGAACACAATCTATTTCACAAGGTAAAACGTTTGTCGTCTGCCCACTTGAGCCATCGAAGAAAAAGTCTAAAACTGCAAAATGTGGAAAAGATTGGTCAAATGGATTGCTTGTGTTTATTGACTACAATCTAAATGATCGGTTTGATGAAAGCGTTGACTTCTTATATTCAAAAGCGACATTAGACCCGGAAGTTGTTAACGTTAAATGGCGCTCTTTTCGACGAGGTAAACCGATTCGCTTTTTACCAACAGGTATCACTTGGCATAACAATGGAACCTTTACGTTATGCCATTCAAACCACTATAAGCTAGCTAAAGGTCTATCAATGACCAAAAGTGGGCGCATTAACTTATCTTACGATGTCGATAATGATGGAGTTGAGGATCTTCCAAATAATCGTAAAGTTAAGTGTTAAACCGCGAGCTTTAACACTTTAACATTAGTAAAACCTTGTATTTTCAGGTGGTGTGCTTGGACTTTACTCATCACACCCTTATCGCAATACAATAAATAATTTTTTTCTGAGTCTAGGTCTTCAAAGCGCTTTGAAATTGAGTAAAACGGAATTTTAATAATTTCGTTATTCAATAACTGTAGTGGATTTTTTTCCTGCTCTTCCGGGTGACGAATATCAATAACAACATCTGAAAAGTTGGGTGTTGTAATACTGTCAACTTCAGTATCTGTGTCGACACCATCCAATACTTTTTCTATGGACACGAGCCGAAAAGTATTGAGCGATTTTTCGAGTACATCAAAATCAAAATCATTTTCAGCAGCAACCACTTTCTCTAGTTTTACTTTGGTTGAAGGCTTACTCGAAATAACACCACAGTACTCTGGCATATTGGCTGCAAACTCGTCAGTCCCAATCTCTTTTGCCAGCTTAATGATGTCTTGCTTATCCATGGCTACCAACGGTCTCAAGACTAATCTATCGGTTACTTGTTGAATAGCGTTCAAGTTTGTAAGTGTTTGACTCGATACCTGACCAATTGCTTCGCCGGTAACGACCGTCTCTATTGCTAAATCCTTTGCAGCATACTCAGCAGCTCTAAACATCATTCGTTTCAGCACTACCCCCATAAAAGAAGGGTCAATCGATTTTAAAATTTCTGCAACGACTGGCTCAAAGTCAAAGGTAATAAACTTTACTTTGTGAGTTGAGGCGTATTTATTCCAAATATAATACGCAACTTGTTTTACTCCGATCTCATGAGCTGAGCCCCCAAGATTAAAAAAGCAAAAGTGAGTTTTCACTCCGCGGCGCATCGTTAAAAAACTTGATACGCTCGAGTCATAGCCTCCCGAAATAAGACTTAATGCTTGCTCTTGCTTTCCAAGAGGATACCCTCCAAGCCCTGGCACTTTTTCTTTGACTAGATAAGCGGTTTCGTTGTCGATTTCGATACTGATTTCCACTTCTGGTTGCTTTAAATCGACGCCTGTCGGATGCGCATTCAACATAAGCACAGATCCAATTTCTCGTTCAGCCTCAATTGAACTAAAGCTATGCTTACCCTTCCGCTTCACTCTCACAGCAAAAGTTTTCTGATTGACGCTCTGAGCAAAGTACTCCAGCGCTATTTGCGTTAATTCTGAAAGAGACGAAAAATGAACCGGCTCGACAACAAGAAAGAATTCAATTCCGGGTGTATTGGACAGCTGCTCGATTATATTTCTGCGAGTATCGTCGCATATATCTTCGGGAACTTTAATTTCGAATCGATCCCAATGGCGATACACTTTAGTGTCAGAGCGAATACGCTTGAGCAAACTTTCAAGGTTATAGTGCAGTTGCTTGGTTAATAATTTTCTTACTGGACGGGACTTAATGGCAATCTCGTGGAATAACTTCACCACAATTTTCATAGCAGGACTCTGACAAACTTTCGACAAAGCCCGCTATTCTATACCTTTTAAGACAAAATTTAAATTCTAGGTTTATCGTTAAGCTCTGATCAGCCCAACAAACTTACCTTCTATTACCAGCTCTTCAGGCGAGACGACTATTGGTTCGAAATCTTGATTTTCAGGATAAAGCACCGCGTTACCATCTTTTCGGCCCAATCGCTTTACCGTTACCTCATCATCTAAGCGAGCGACCACAATTTGTCCTATATCAGCGGTTTGGGACTTGCGAACAGCAATTAAATCACCATCCAAAATGCCCGCATCTTTCATGCTGTCACCCCTAACTCTCAACAAAAAGGTTGGTTTCTTACGTCTTAATACTTCGGGAATCGTGACAAAGCGCTCGACATTCTCAACAGCTTCTATTGGTATTCCAGCAGCAACAGAGCCTACTAATGGCAACTCTTCCAGTTCTCCAGCCAAAATTTGGATGCCACGAGTTTTCTCACTGTGCAATCGAATGGCACCTTTTTTCGCTAATGCTTTTAAATGATCGGCAGCAGCCTTGGTTGAGCTAACGCCTAACAAGTCGGCCAGCTCTGCGTGGGTCGGAGCAATTCCATTTTCTTCTATAAAGTCTCGAAGCACATCCAGTACTTCCTGTTGACGCATGGTTAATTCTCTCACCAGCATTCCCCTTAAATATACATCAGTACGATTACTGATTAAATTAATACTACTTATTTAAGTAGAATGCAAGTTAAGCTGTTATTTTTGCAGTAATAACCAACAAAGTTACATCATTTTGAGATTTCAAGATGGTCTATATTAGGGTTCACTGGTTCTTTGTTTTGTTTTTCTACCGGAATCTTTTCACCTGCCTCAGCCATTGAGAGAGCACTAACATCCACTTCTTTCGCGGGCACTGGCTTGCTCTTTGGAAGTGGTGCTGGCTCACTCAAGCTTAAACTCGAAGTATCGACTTCTGCTTTGGGCCGACCCTTAGCTTCTACCAAGTTCTCTCCTGCGTTCCCTAGAGATAGCCCACTTAAGTCTGGCGGTGCTATAGGAGCCTTTTTAGCTTGTTCTGGCAGTTTTTCCCCTGCTGCAGCCACTCCCCAATCGCCATCTTCTTCGGAATCACTTTGGGAATTATTCGTCTGGGCAGTTTGTTGAGATGTTGACGGTTGAGCAGGAGCCGAATTAATTGCTGAACTCGCTGATTGAGCTGCTACTTTTTCGTGCTCGGGAGGCTTTGGTACCGGTGTTTGAGTTTCAGGCGACTTTGGCCCGGTCGACACTTCTTGCTTTTTAATTAATACCAGCGCTCCAACCTGCTTAAGGGCAGATTGATACTTCATTGCCTGAGCATAATTCAGCCCCTTTTTGACGGTAACTTCAGTACCACTGAAGAGACGCTCAATTTGTGCCTCATTGGTTTTAAAAAGCTTAGCTAACCCAGCTTTTACTTCTTCCTGAGACTTGTTTGGAGCAGTTCTGCCTGCGAATACAATATCGAAAATACCGTCAACCATAATAATCGTCTTTAAAATCTGATACTTATAGACTGAGCTGAAAGATCGAATGTGTCAAGATTCAGCGTCTCGAGATATATCTTCACAAAATAAAACGAAGCCCAACACCATCTTTGGTAATTCTAACAACTTCCGCTTTGAGTATCGGCATCGGCTCAGGAAAGCCGGTCGCCTGAATCGTAACAATAGTGCCGCATTCAAGCTTTTGTAATTTCTCGGATTCAATAAATGCGCCATTATCAGACAGCTCTCGAGTCTGTGCTTTCACCAACCCCAACATTTCGGTTTTAACCTCAACATCGGTTTTGATCGGCGTTCGTATGGAGTTGCGACGTTCTGGCATATGAAAATCTTTCAATTTTTCAGTAAGTTTAGACTAATTTCTTACGTATAATTATTGAAAATATCGATT
>JABXHY010000002.1 GCA_013373375.1 Gammaproteobacteria bacterium | reverse complement strand
TTCTTCGGTATCATCGTCACGTTGAATCAGAGGCTCACCGGTTTCGTCGTCTTTACCTTCAACCTTAGGTGGATTGTAATCAACGTGGTAGACACGACCAGACTCTGGATGTACGCGACGTCCTGACAATCGTTTTACGATCTCATCGTCATCAACGTCAATCTCAACAACAAAGTCGACAAAAATATCATTTTCACGCATGGCATTAGCTTGCGGGATAGTGCGAGGAAAACCGTCTAACAAATAACCCGTTTTGCAATCGTCTTGCGCAACGCGCTCTTTAACCAAACCAATGATGATGTCATCAGACACTAACTGACCAGCGTCCATCACCTTTTTAGCTTCTAGGCCAAGCGGAGTGCCGGCTGCTACTGCGGCTCGGAGCATATCACCAGTTGAAATTTGTGGAATACCGTATTTATCTTTGATGTATTGCGCCTGGGTTCCTTTTCCAGCACCAGGTGCACCCAATAAAATCACTCGCATTCGAACTCTCCGGAGTCGTTGTCTAACGCTGTTCGCGTTTTTATAGTGGTTATTGATTAGCGTAGTGCAAAGATACCGATCAGAGCCGGCTAACTCAAGCGAATTATTGCACTTTTATGCAATGTTTAGATCTCGCGATGTGGAATTACAAATTTCGGGAAGTAACCTATATGAGGGAGCTGCAGTGAATTCACATCCACTGCAGCGAATCGTTGACGATTATTTCAACAATAGTTTATTCAAGCGACGGGTAAACGAACCCGGATCTTTCAAAGAACCTGACTCTGCCAGCATTGCCTGATCAAACAACAACAATGCCCATTCACTAAAATCGGCTTCTTGTTGTTCCGAAGCTCGCTTAACCAATGGATGCTCCGGATTAAACTCGAATACCGGTTTAATCTCTGGCATTTCTTGACCAGCTGCTGCCATTAAACGAGCCATCTGAGCCGACATATCGCCTTCAGGACTGACGACACACGCTGGTGAATCGGTTAATCGATGCGTCACTTTCACATCTTTTACTTGTTCGCCTAGCGCTTCTTTAAATCGCTCAACCAATGGCTGGCTCTCTTTTTCAGCTTTCTCGCGCTCTTGTTTTTCTGCTTCGTCTTCCAGGTCACCAAGATCCAGATCACCCTGGGTAATAGAAACGAGCTTTTTGCCGTCAAACTCTGATAGATGAGACAACGCCCATTCATCAATGCGATCGAACATTAATAAAACTTCGATTCCTTTTTTGCGGAAAACTTCCAGATGAGGACTATTTTTTGCCGTGGCAAAGCTTTCAGCTGCGATATAATAAATTTTATCTTGAGAATCTTTCATTCGACCGATGTAATCGCTTAAAGAAACGGTTTGTTTATCGGTATCATTTTCAGTTGAAGCAAATCGCAATAATCCAGCAATCGCATCTTTATTTGCGAAATCTTCACCTAACCCTTCTTTTAACACATTGCCGAATTGTGACCAGAAATGTTGATAATCTTCTGGGCTATTTTTCGCCTGCTTTTCTAACAATGTAAGCACACGTTTCACACAGGCATTTTTAAGTGACTGAGTCACCGACGAATCTTGTAGAATTTCACGCGATACGTTAAGCGGTAAATCATTGCTATCTAAAACGCCTCGAACAAATCGAAGATATATCGGCAAAAATTGCTCGGCGTCATCCATAATGAAAACGCGTTGCACGTATAATTTTACGCCGCGAGCACGCTCTCGGTTCCATAAATCGTAAGGCGCGTTTTTCGGAATGTACAATAAACTGGTGTACTCTTGCTTACCTTCAACTTTGTTATGCGCCCAACACATGGGCTCGGCAAAGTCGTGAGAAATGTGTTTGTAAAACTCTTGGTACTCATCGTCCGAAATATCTGATTTTCCACGTGTCCATAATGCTGTCGCTTTATTCACCGCTTCAAATTCAGTTGACGGTTCTGGCTCTTCACCTTCTTCTGCGGGTTGAGCAGGTTTTAACATTTCGACGGGAACGGAGATATGATCAGAATATTTACTGATAATTGAGCGTAAGCGCCAATCACCTAAAAATTCTTTTTCAGACTCTTTTAAATGTAAAACGACATCGGTGCCGCGACCAGAACGTGAAGCTTCCGAAATTTCGAATTCACCTTCTCCAGCAGAACTCCATTCAAATGCTTCATCAGTGCCTGCCGCTTGCGAGATAACTGACATTTTATCCGCAACAATAAAGCCAGAATAAAAGCCAACACCAAATTGTCCGATTAAACTCGAGTCTTTTTTCTGATCACCTGACAGTTGACTTAAAAACTCTGCTGTTCCAGATTTTGCGATGGTACCAAGATTGGCGATTAAATCGTCGCGAGTCATACCAATACCGTTGTCGGATATAGTTATAGTTCCCGCTTTCTCGTCTGTGGTGACCCTGATTCGAAAATCAGGATCATTCGCTATCAGGTCAGCATTATCGAGAGATTTGAACCTAAGTTTGTCCACTGCATCAGCGGCGTTCGAAATAAGTTCACGTAAGAAAATTTCTTTATTGCTGTAAAGCGAGTGCACCATTAAATGCAATAATTGCTTTACCTCGGTTTGAAAACTGTGTTTTTCTGCACCTACAGTTTCAGACATTCCCCTTCCTCCTCAATAACGTAAAATGGGTATCTTTCGTTGAATGCTTCTAGAGTTGGGGCAGATGTTAATTTTTCAAGCGCAGTCGCGACTATCTGGAAAACGACTTAGTAATTCTTGAATTTCTCGGTTCAGCCAGATTTGCACGCCGACATCTTCACGCGCAGCTGCGTTGACAACTTTTTGTTGATCTTCGAGCGCAAGCGTGACGGTAAATCGGCCAATAAGTGGACGAGGATTAGATAAGCCCTCTTCGCTTCTCATGGTCAAATAATCATCGATCACGGCAGCGAAGCGTTGCTTTAATTGCTTAACCGAGGATCCTTCAAAAATTAGAACATCTTCTGCGTTAATCACTTCGCCAATTAATGTATCAGTTTTAGGTTCGTACTCGATTTGCGCTAGGAAACCTTTATAGGACAGCAAGGCGTTCTCCTTAAATAAACGCGATACTGTAACTATAGCACTCCTCTCAGATTTGCATGGGTGTTATTAACAATTATTAAATCAAATAATGCTTTAAAACGTGTTGTTTATTAAATAAAGATTTAAAGGTCGAGTTTTCGCCGCTCATTGATCGAACGCGCCAGGGTTGAGGCGTCTATGTATTCCAACTCTCCTCCCATGGGAACGCCCTGCGCTATTCTCGTCACGGCAACATTATGAGGTCTTGCAAGGTCCCGAATGTAATGTGCGGTCGCTTCCCCTTCGATGGTCGAGCTGGTGGCTAGAATGAGCTCTTGAATATCACCACTGGCGAGTCTTTGTTCGAGTTTTTCAAGTTCAAGTTCAGCAGGGCCAATGCCATCGAGAGGCGACAGATTACCCATAAGAACAAAATAAATTCCATTAAAAGCGCCTGCCTGTTCAATCGCATTCACATCAGCAGGCGACTCAACAATACAAACCAAACTAGCGTCGCGTTTTACATTCGAACAAATTTGACAGCGCGTTTGTTCGGTAAAGTTTTTACACATTTCGCAATGCCCAATTTGATCCATTGCATTTAACAGTGCCTGACCAAGTGCATGCCCACCTGGACGATTTCTTTCGAGCAATTGAAACGCCATTCGTTGCGCACTTTTTCTACCAACACCTGGTAAGCAACGCAAAGATTCGATTAAGTGTTCTAAAACCGGAGACTGTTTCATTAAAAGGGCATCTTAAATCCAGGCGGAATCGGCAAACCTTGCGTAACAGATGACATGCGCTCTTGAGTTTCTGATTCAACTCGACGATTTGCGTCATTCACTGCCGCGGCAACTAAGTCTTCAAGAATTTCTTTATCGTCTTGCAATAAAGAACTGTCAATTTCAACTTTTCTGACATCGTGTCGCCCAGTCATAGTCACTTTAACCATTCCAGCGCCTGACTCACCGACCACTTGTAAATTCGCAACTTCTTCTTGCGCCTGCTGCATTTTTTCTTGCAGTTGCTGCGCTTGCTTCATCATTCCGCCTAAACCTTTCATAACCTAATCCTCATCTAGTTAAAGCTCTTTGAGTTAGAGCTCTTTAAGTTAGAGCCCTATTAATAACTGCTCATTTATTAACTGAGCTATTAATAATTGTTCTTTTAATTATTGCTCATTTAGCACGATATCTTGTTCTAATATTTGTGCTTCAAACGTTGATAAAATATTGGCGACTTTCGGATTTTCAATATACGACTGTCGCACGTCTGCTAATTTCTGCATTAATCGTTGTTCGGCGATTAGTTTGGGCGTGTTATTTAAGTTCTCATCAAATTGGTAAATGACCCGAATCTTCTGATTAAAAAACTCGCTCAGAGTCGATGTGATTTTTTCCTGAGCCTGATCCGACACAAAGTGTTGCACCGATGACTCGGTGGTGACATTCAAGGTATCGTCATTAACAGCATCCACTCGACTGTTATTCAGTATTTGAAAAAATGCGCCGGTAATTCCGACTCTATTGACCACTTGGTACCAAATATCGGGCTCACTTAACTCAATTAATTTAGGTACCTCAAACGATTCTTTTTCTGGGGAGGATGCTTCTGCTTCTGCCAAACTTGCCGCAGGAGTGTCTTCTAAAATCGCACTGGATTCAATTAGTTGTTGCTCAGAATTTAATGCTACTGACTGCTGTGCAGTTGATGGTTGCACAGCTGTTTCTATGTTCGATAATCGTTCATGTACACTTACTTCACGACTATCATTTGATGCAGTTTCGCTTGAAGCTTCAGTTTGATCTGAACTGTAATCCGCTGGCTCTGACTCTTTTACCGAATGTAAGTCAGACGTCTGATCGGCAAGGTTTTGATCAACAAGGTTCTGGTTAACAAGACTTTGAACAACACGCTCAGAATTATTCAAATTTTTAGGATTGCCTGAATTATCGGATATTTCTTGATAAGGCATAGTGAACGGTGGATTATCCACTTGCCCTTGTACTTCAATGACCGGAGTTTGCTCGTTCTGTTTGGAGTTATTTGAGGGCGTTAATTGTGTTGGTTTATTTACAGCATCTTTTATAGAACCGTTGTCCACTATAGGATCATTGTCCACTAACGAATCATTATCCACTAAAGGATCATTGTCCGCTACTTTTACGGCTTCTTTGACTACTTTAGAGCTTTTAGTGACATCAGTGGATTTAGTGACTCCAACAGCGTCTTTTATTTCAGCAAGATCTGCCGGACTTGATTCTTCGATTGCTGTGTTTGTTACCTTTGGCGTCGAAGATGATAATCGGTTTACTTTATTGTTTTTTTTTTGCTGGATGATCACATTCGATTTACTTTGCGGACGAAACGCCAACATTCTTAGCAACGCCATTTCGAAACCTTCACGAGGTTCGGGAGCAAGTGGTAAATCTTTTTTCGCGTGGAGTCCAATCTGATAATAAAGCTGGATGTCTTCTGCTGAAAGCATTTCCAATAACTGACGGGTAACCTCGTCTTCACTGTCACCAATCAAGTTGGCGACAGCAAGTTGATGCAATTGAGACAAAATATCCGACAACACTTGAGCATAGTTCGGAGAAAACTCTGCCATAGAATCAACAATATTCATCAATTTTTGAGGATCATTCTCAGCCAGGGCCATCACTAAATCTCGTACAAAGTGATGATCGACACTTCCCAGCATTTCAATTACTTCACTCGCACTGAGTTTTCCACCACCGAAAGCAATGGCTTGATCAAGCAAGCTCAAAGCGTCCCTCATACTCCCGTCAGCGGCTTTCGCAATCGCATTCAGGCTCACATCATCGAACTCGATGGATTCTTTACTAAGGACATCCGCCAGATGTTGGTTAATGCGTTCGAGTGTCATACGTTTCAAATGGAACTGCAAGCAACGAGACAGTACGGTCACTGGCAACTTTTGAGGATCCGTTGTGGCCAACAAGAAAATAACGTGGGGAGGTGGTTCTTCTAGCGTTTTCAACAGCGCATTAAAACTACTGTTCGACAGCATGTGCACCTCATCGATTAAATAGACTTTGTAGCGCCCCCTTGATGGTCGATATTGCACGTTGTCTAAGATTTCGCGAGTGTCTTCCACCTTAGTACGCGATGCAGCGTCGATTTCCATCAAATCAACAAAGCGGCCTTGTTCGATTTCCTGGCAGGTATTACAGGTGCCACAAGGTGTTGCGGTAATCCCTGTTTCACAGTTCAAGCATTTAGAAAAAATACGCGCTATGGTGGTCTTTCCTACTCCACGAGTTCCAGTGAACAAATAGGCGTGATGGACTCGTTGTTGCTCAATTGCATTCACAATTGCCCGCTGGACATGTTCCTGACCGACTAATTGGGCAAAGTTTTGTGGGCGCCACTTTCGAGCCAACACCGTATAGGACATAGATTAACCTGAACCATTAATTGAACGAGCATTATAATAGAGTCGAGTGAGGAACTCTAACAAATTGATAGTTGATGATTTTTTCACCAATTCGGCACTTTCCAGAAGCCTGCAAATCCAACCGTTATACGAGTATCCTGCTCGAGCGTCAAACTTTAAACCAAGATAATTTAAAAGCTATAAGTGAAGCGGATTCATAGCGTCTTTTATGACGGGCTTTTTAGGAGTACTAGAGCAAGGTTATCTATGACGTTTATATTCGAGAATTATTTAGTCGAGAGGCGTATAAGCTAAAGAGCATTATCTGGGAGTTCTTATCAAGAGTAACTGAGGACTTTATCTTGGAATATATAATCTTGGAATATATAGAGCTTCGTTCGGGTGGGACCTGCCAGCCACATCTCGGCACACGAGTCGGACACTACCGTTGCTCCCTTCCGGGCCTGGCGGGGTTCGCGTCTTATCGTTGCGAGGGAACCAGCAGGTACCCATAACGAAGTGCGCGCATTATCCCTAATTTTATCGACAATTAAAACCCTAAAATCATAATAAATAAAGCTCACTTTTTGCACAGTGAGTTTCAGGACTGAGTTTGCACTCGAGCTCTGTACGAAGCTTGCACTGGAACCTTTTACACAAAAAACAAGTTAAGCCAGATATAAGAGTTCCATCGAAACTCGACCTAGCTAGTCACATCATCTTCCCCAACTTTCCCAACTTTCCCAGCTTCACCAACTTCTAGAACTCTATGTCAGAGGAATTCAACTAACTGCTTAGAGCCAAACTTTCTAAGTCATCCATTAGTTAGAAGATTATCTCTGTCGAATAGACACCTGATTACTGCTGTCGATCGCCCGATAAAAGCCATCTCCGACCAAGAATACAGAAGGTTGAAATGATGACTTCTTTCACGAAAATAACATTAACAATCTAAAATGTATGGTTAAAGTTTTTACTTAGATTAGGATTTATGTAATGCGTTTATACAGTATCAAGTTAGAACAAAAACCTAAATATAACGGATTGTCTCTATGTTTGCGTTTATCGCGGATTTAATAAGGAACCGAATCAACAAGCCTGATTATCATAAATCTGGTTTTCATAATCTCGATTCGACTTCCTTCGACAGCACTTTGATTTATGATCCTAACCTTATTGATGTTCTCAAATACGAACACTCAGAATTGATCGTACTCTACGAAAGTATGTGGAAACAAGGTTTTGAAAAGAAAGACTATCAAAAACTTGCTCGAACGATTGAACTGTTTAAAGTCGACTTTCAGTCGCACATATTAAAGGAAAACGTAAAGTTATTTGTCTACTTGGAAAAAAGCATTTCTAAGGAACAAAATGCTCTCAAGCTGGTTAAGACATTTCATCACGAAATAAATGACATTGCGACAGCCGTATTACCCTTTTGCAAAAAATACGGTATTACACCTTATACACTTGAAATGGAAAAAGATTTCGAGCGTGATTACCTTCAAATTGGCCATGTACTCAAAACAAGAATTGAAGCAGAAGAATCTCAACTTTACACCTTATATCGCCCTTCTTTTTAAACGACCGACCAAGAATCGTAACCTCTACTTAAACACCCGTGCAGCTGAAAACATTGACTTCTCTACCTTTGATTAATTTATACCTGTATTGTGGGATGTAGTATACTGTTACCTCATATTTTACTCAGAGGCACCACTTTGTTTCCAAGTAATGTAAATTTTGCTGAAACATTTACTGCAAAAGCCAGTGAACTAAAAGTTATTCGTGCCGCAGTGAAAGAGTTTTTACAGTCTGCATCTATTGCTGAAGATGAAATTTCCGACATTATTTTAGCGACCGATGAAGCTTGTCAAAATATCATCCGTCATGCCTACAAAGAAAGTGATGACGGGACCATTGATATTAACGTCCAAGTATCCAATAATGAAATCGTGGTAATACTTTTCGATTACGCAGAGCCAGTGGATCCTAACTGTTGCGAACCGAAACAGTGCAACACACTTTCTCCCGGAGGATTGGGGAATCTGTTCATAAATAAAGTCATGGACAGTACCGGATATCAATGCCCTCCTCTTGGCGTTGGAAATAAGTTGGTCATGAAAAAAATGATAACCAAGGAATAAACAATGGCCTATTCGATCGCTAGCAAAGATAATAAAATTTTCGTACATTTGAATGGCGAAATTGATCTCGAACGCTCACCCGAAGCAAGAAAAGTACTGCTAGAATGTTTAGAGAATACGCAACATTTAGTCGTCGATTTAGCCGAAGTCGATTACATAGATTCCTCTGGTGTTGCCAGCTTGGTCGAGGCTCTACAAACCTCCAGAAAGAAAAATATCGAGTTCGCACTAACCAATTTGAGTGATCCTGCAATGAAGGTACTGAAGCTTGCTCGGTTAGATAAAGTATTCAAGATTATTTAAATCAAATATTTACCCGACATCTTTCGGTATTGAAAGAGCTGTTTCTTACTGCTTTCGTCTAAGCATTAAAGCCATTAAAGCTCCATGAGCTTGTTTGTTATTACTTTCTGAGCTATAAAAATAAGTGAAAACTGTATTAGAGATCACAGATGAAAAACCATGTCGGTAGCACGCCAGAAAAGCCATCATCCTCAAATGAGCTACAAGATCTAGCCGAAGCCTTTCAAAAAAAGCTTCCCAACTATATCGCTCAAATAAAACAGGTATGGAAATACGTTCAAACAGGTGACTGGAACCCAAAGCTGGCCAAGTCATTGCAATATTTTTGTCACAAACTTGTTGGCAGTTCAGCAACTTATGGTTTTAAAGAAATAAGTGAGTGCGTTCGAGAAATTGAAACCATACTTATAAAGGTACAAAGCTCTCCACTGGAACTTAATTCAAACGCAATCGAAAATATTGATAAGCAAGTTAAAAAACTCACATCTATCGAAATAAATGAACCGGACAATAAGCTTAGTAGCGTGATTGAAGTTGAACACTCAGATTCGAAACGCACTCAACCAATATTTGTTGTCGACGACGACGAAGACTCTGGGTTGTATTTAAAAAGTCTATTAGAAAAGAATAATTTTACCTGTCATTACTTTGATAATATCAAAGACTCGATAAAAGCGGTATTAAAAGAACAACCCAGTGTTGTTTTAATGGACATTAACTTTCCTGAAGGTCGACTTGCAGGAATAGTTGCAATCAATAAAATAAGACAAGCCGCGGGGTATCGTTTACCCGTCATAATGCATTCGGCTCATACGGATTTTAAAATAAGAATGGTATCGGCTAATAATGGATGCGATGGCTTTTTAAGTAAACCGGTCATTGCTGAAGAATTAAGTGTAGTCTTAAATCGTGTATTAAATATCGATCAATTTCACGATAAACGTGTATTAATAATTGATGATGACAAATCAATTGCACTCTACTATCAAGCCATTCTAAAAAAAATGGGTATCGAATCACTGCATATTGCTGAACCCATGCAATCTCTCAAAACTATTAGTGACTATCGCCCACATTTAATCCTTCTCGATAACATCATGCCAGGATGCACTGGTTTGGAACTCGCTAAACTCCTAAGACAAGATCCAAAGATGATGAGTACAGGAATAATATTTATAACGGCTGATAACGATTTTACACTCAATGATAAACTGTTCTCTTTAGGAGTTAGTGGCTTCCTTCATAAGCCAGTTAAAGTCGAACAACTCACCTCCTCAATCCGAGAGTATTTAATTAATAGCGGTCGCTTTAATGATAAGTTAGAAAAAATAATTCAAACAAGCCCAAATCTAAAAGTTGCCAATCAAAACTATTTCTACTCACACGTCGAGAAATTACTAGCCGATGAAGTAAAACTTTATTGCGGCTTGATGATGATTGCATTTGACTCGTTTGAGTCACTCAAGAAAAAGCTCGGAATGGCAAAAGCATCATTGGTAGCAGAAAAACTTGGTGCAGAAATCGCTGGTTTTATTTCAGATAAAGAAATCGCAACCTTAGTCGGTGACAGTAACTTTATTGTATTTTTCAAAGACAAAAAACTCGATAATATAGTTGATAAGGCTAATCAATTAGTGAGTCACCTTAATAGCAGAGTTGATGATTTATCGGATAATAAGTTCAAATTCAGTTTAAAATACAGTTTAGCGCCAACACTAACCAACCAAGACAGTATTGAAGTACTCATTGACCGTTCAGAGATTAAACTTAAAGACTCCGTTAATCAAAAACTTGCAATATCTGAAGAAGCGTCAATCAAAGGTGATAGTGAGAGCCTGAGCACTTTGGATCAGTCTATTATTGAAAAGTCATTGCAAGACAATCGGTTTTCACTGGTCTATCAACCTATTTTTTCTCTCGGTGAAAGAGAGAAAAACAGTTTCATTTTTGACACCTTTGTACGACTTGTATCG
Organism: Gammaproteobacteria bacterium; assembly: GCA_013373375.1. Lineage (GTDB taxonomy): Bacteria > Pseudomonadota > Gammaproteobacteria > Enterobacterales > Kangiellaceae > Pleionea. The sequence goes on along the minus strand of JABXHY010000002.1, from coordinate 4,748 downwards.
GAAGATGGCAAATCCTATACGCCCGAACAATTTTTCCCTTACATTAAAGAGAAAGCTTTTTTCTCTAAACTCGACCATTACGTTATCGAAAATGTCATTAAACTACTTGGTAAACTCAACCGTTCAATGCAAAACAAAGTTTGTTTGCAAGCAAGGCTCTCCGATCAAGCCCTCACCAATCGAGACACTCTGTTATGGGTCAGTAATAGCCTAAACAACATGAGAATGTTAAATAAAGACGTATTAACATTTGAATTATCAGAACGAAGCTTAGTAAAAAACATTGAAAGCGCTAAATATTTCGTTGAGAAGATAAAGCTACTCGGTTGTCAGATTGCTATAACCGACTTTGGTGAAACCACACAAAGTATGGCAATGATTGAATTACTGCATCCCTCAGTCGTAAAACTCAATGCAAAAATAGTTCTCGACAAAAAGAACAGTATTGCTCAAGAGGCAGTGAATAATTTATTGGATTACGCGACAACCCATAAAATCGATATTATTGCCAGCAAGGTTGAAAATGCGAATATGATCAGTGAACTCTATTCAAAAGATATTCCACTGTATCAAGGTTATTTTATTCACAGGCCAAGTGATGTAGTTGATTTAGAAATTGAACAATCTTTGCATACCTAAGTTAATTTTATTATTCAATTAGTAGTTAGCGTACAATTTATAGCAATAAATTGAAAAAAACATAAATAGCCGGGAGACTTACTACGTACCAATCTCATCAGTCCAATCGCAATAACCCTAAAAAATGAATCCCATAGCATAAGCTCAATGAGCTTTCTTTTGCTTTTCTAACTTATCATCAATTAACTTAAGCAATTCCCATGGGCGGCGTATAATTGCTTCTTCTAGATTCTCAACTTCATCTTTTGAAGCTTTATTTTTCTCTCCTTTATAGTAAATTGAATATTTAGATGGGTTTAGTATATCTTGAATGTACATAGGTGGAGGCCAAGAGCTTTCTTCAGATTCAAAAGGAATGTTGCCAATAATTGACCATCTACCAGACTCCACATCTTCAAAAAATACTGATGATGTTAGTAGTACTTTATTCATAGGGATAGAATTTAAGTCTGCTTTTGAATCAAAGACCTTATTGAAAACTTCTATTGAGGCGTCTCTCTTAACTCTTCCATAGATAAACTTATTACCATATGGAATGCAAAGAATGTCTCCAATCTCGCATACATCTTTTTGAATTTTCATCTACCGTTTCTCTACTTTTAAGTCAATACTCAATTATCACTAATAATTATTCTAAAGAACTGATGAAATTAATCATCAGTTCTTTTCTATTAAATTGACCGTGCAACCGGTCCAGTTTTTATAGTCTTTAATCTCTAAATATGCATCGTATACTTTTCCACCCAGTAAATTAACGTCGACATTAAAGACTTCTGTTTTCTCGAATACCAATTCATCGTATTTAAACTGAGTAATCTTACATTCGAATTGTAACCTGTATTGTCCCGCATAAAAGAAAAAGCCATCCATAGGAGATTCGGTAGAGAAATAGCTAAGATCCGTGCTTAAATGTTTAAAGCTAGAGGTAGTTCTAGATCCTCCACATAAAGATACTGAACCAGGTGTCTTTTCTGATAACCAAACTTGTGAAAAAGCATCGACTCTCTTCTTAAAATCGACCGCAGAAAATATCGAGGAAGAGAAAACGATAACTATTAGTAAAACTTTGTTTTTCATATTTGTTTAAGGTGCTTACTCAAAAAGGATTCAAGAGCATTAAACGTCGCGATCTCATGCTTCTCATTAGAGCGCCAATGCTCTCCATCTTTTAGCTCTAAATAAGTGACTGGCCTATTCAATTCCGTTAATTTCTCAAACATCTTTTGTGAGTGCTGTACAGGAACCACTGAATCATTGGTACCATGAATAAGCAAAAAAGGCGATTTGATCTTATCCGCTTGATGAAAAGGTGAAACTTCTTCAGCAGTTTCTTTATTATTACTTGTAATCTTAAAGCGACTACCAAACAAGTAATTTTCAAGATCGCGTAAATCCTGTTCTAAGTCTAGAACACCAGCAATACTGACACCACATTTATACAGCTTTGGTGTTTTTACGAGTCCCATAGCTGCAGCATACCCACCAAAACTTGCACCAACGATACATATTCGTTTGGGATCTACCAGCTTTTTATCGATAAGCCACTTAACACCATCGGTAATATCATCCTGTATTGCATATCCCCACTGTCCGTAACCCTTTTGCTCATGTTGATAACCATAACCAGTAGAACCGCGAAACTGAGGTTGAAAAACAGCATATCCACGATTTGCGAAAAATTGTACATAGTTATCAAATCCCCACTCATCATGCGACCATGGTCCTCCATGAGGATAAACGATCAATGGAGGTAGTTTTTTTGCATTAGGCATTGTGAGAAATGCTGGGATAATTAAGCCATCACGTGCAGTATAAGATACCGTTTTCATTGGCAAATGATCGAACTTAGCAAGCTTTGGGTTAGTTGATCCTAAGGGGACTAATTTATAATCTTCGGTACTCATGTGATAATACATCGGGGGCTTAATATCTGTTTCTACACGAATGATAAAATATTTATCATTCGAGGTTCTTGAAACTATCGACACAACATGTTCCGGTAGCGCTTTTTCAATTGGCTTTAATACTCTCTCATAAAGGCTGTTTGTATAAGGACCAACTATCTTCTGCTCGCTAAGGTTAAAGTTAAATAATGCACTTTGATCTTTATTTTGCTCGTCGATAGTTGAAACAACCAGCAGGTTTGGGTCTGTTTCATTAAACTTTACAGGTCTAATTCTTTCCTTTTCAAAATATCCGCTCTTATCAAGAACCTCGAAACTTTTCTTCTCGTTCTCTCTATAATAAATCAAAACACTTTGCTCAGCTTTTGAAGTTGAGTAGCGTAAACCGAGTCGAACACTACCTGTATTGTCAGTGATCCATTCGTGAATATTTAGATAGTTTCTTAAGATTCGAGTTTTTTCTCCCGTATACACATTAACCTTGTGAACTTCTGGCGCTCCCCAACGCTCCTCATCGTTGTCAAGAACTGCTAAGACATGTTTTGAATCATGCTTTAATAAATCAATAACTTCCGGTTGTTGCATAAAAAATCCGTTTTTTCCTACCCTCATAGGAAATTCCACAACATTATTTCCGGCTTTATCAACACTGATTAATCGATTTATACTTAATTGTTCGCCAGCCACTTCATCCGTCAGTCGAATGTTAAGAACTAGTCGTTCATCATTGACCCAAAAATAGCGATTGATTTTTTTATCACCTAAGACGATCGAGTAAGCTTCTCTTTGATTTGCAGACTTATGTTTAAGAGACTGTACAAACAATATCAATTGAGAATCTATTAATACTCGTGAAGCGAGGTACTCTCCGTTAGGTGATACCTGAGGATTATCAAACACCGGTAATTTCGCAAACTCCTCTGCTGGAATCCGCTCATTCGCATCAATTAACGAAGCGTAAAGTAAAAATAGAGGTAAATAAATTGATTTCATTCCAGTTCCTTTAAACAACTAAGATCTAATTCCACAATATAACAACCATGTGCTTTAAGTTTTTATACGAAACCCTACAATGTTTTGAGGAATAAAATTATTAAACGAATGTTTTATATGGATTAGCTTTTGCCGATTTCGGCCAATAGCGGACATTACGCTTCGCTGAGAAGCGCTTCTTTTTATTGGCGTCTTTTTCCAGCGCCTTGTTAAGTTTCATCGAATACACCCGCTAATAACTGTTATTTGAGTTCCTTTTTCTCGAACCGTTCGTACGCCAGTGTAACTTCCATTTATTTTTCGCACCAAACAATACAGAGGTTTTTCGTCCGTTTGACCTACCACAGGATGATTTCCATCCATGAAGACTTCAAAGCATGTTTCTTCACTGGCTGGAGATTTTTCATCCGCACATGAAAGAATCAATGTAGCACGACTCTTCCCACAGCTACATTCAGACTCAAATACCTCTAAAATGCTTGCCAATTCATCTTCAGTAAGAGATAGACCTTTAGTTTCAGGTCTAGACGCACACCCCAAAATAATAAGAGCTAAAAATAGAAGTAGATTTCTCATATATCGTAAACTTAACGCCAAGCTAAACGGCGCGCATTTATGCGCGTCCTTGCTTGAGCGCCATGTTATGCGGATTTTAGTTGTTCCGCGAATATCTCTTCGATTAACTGACACTGAAAAATTTCCATCGATTTAGAAGCGTTGGAAAACTCAATAAACCAATCAACCCACTCAAATGCATCGCTATCTGATTCAATTTTCGGGTACAAAGTAAAAATCAGAGCGCGAAGTAAGCTTTCTTTTTGCTTGCCAATTTGTTCTTTGTTTTTGGCAATAAATGCCCAAACACGCTGTTTAGCTAACTCAAGTTCTGCTTCACTAACATTGCCTAAACGAAATTCGTTAGCGATTTCTAGTTCTTGCTTCATTGAGCTCGGCAATTTGTTTTTAAACCTATTTAAACAACGAAGCATAAACGTAAATATTTCATCTTCGAATGAATTGAGATCATACGATTCTTCGATTTTATCTAGAAGTTCTCTTGGATGACTCATAGTTTTACTTACGCATAACGCCTCAAACAGTAGTTCATCTACTGCTTTGACTGGTTATCTTTTTTATTGTTGAATAAGCCTCTCGCTTTTAGAACCGTTTGGCTCTTGATTTTAAAAAGCTCATCCACATAAACCCCTTTAC
>JABXHY010000004.1 GCA_013373375.1 Gammaproteobacteria bacterium | reverse complement strand
TTTATTTATGATCTTTTTTTCAAACAATTCTAAATCAAGTGAGAATCTTTCTATGTTTGAGCAGACTTACGAGAAAACCAGTGGGCCGGACATTGCCTCCGTATTATCTGAGTACTCTAAAGATGCTTTGTATAAATCAGGAACCTATAACAGCGGGATATTCACTCTTTTTGATAAAGATTATGCGGAGAAAATAAGTGTTGAGGGTTTCCGGTTCCTTATTGGTAACGATGATTATGTACCATTTGGTATGACAGCGCTTGGTGACTTGTTTTTACTAAGAAAGAAGGATAAGGAAATATTTATTCTAGAAACTCAATTATTAAGTTTTACTTCACCTGAAGTCACTATCGATGGTTTTTTTAATAATTTCTTAGTTAATAAAGGGGTCATTGAAGATGTCTTGAATAGAGATTACGCAAATTCAATATACAGTCACTTGCAAAAACTCCCTGAGTATCCAAAGTGCTATATTCCTCAGCCTTATCTCTTTTTAGGAGGAAAAGACATTCCATCTAATTATATCTTGGGCGACTTCGCCGTATACATGGAGCTGGTAAGCCAAACACTATTACAAAACCCGTCTTTAATGGTGAGAGGGAACACAGACGAGTAATACGGAGTAAAGCTGTTGCAATTAAATCTGAGTTATTCGAAGTTAACTATTCAGCTATGAACTCGCTTACTCATCAGGATAAGTGTGAGTTAATCTGTCAATCAAGTTATTCTGCGAAGTCTTATGAGGGTATTAACACCTTTCGTTCACCTATATCACATATGTCCATAGAATATTCTGATGTAGGTAAGTAGATTATTACCGTAATGTCCAAGTTATTCGAGGTACACAATGGTAAGTCAAAAACACTATTCTGCGATATCCATAATCAATCATTGGATTACCGTCATCTTGGTCATTACCATGTTAACGCTTGGATTTGCTGCGGTTGGAGCTCCGAGTGATGAAGTGGAAGACTATGTAATGTCGATTCACATTGCGCTGGGATTTTTTGTATTTCTCTTTATAGCCTGGCGAATAGCCTTTAGGCTTTACGAAGGTTTTCCTGAAAGAGAGGAAAAAACTGCTATAGAAAGATGGGCGGCTTATATTGGACATCGAACGCTGTTACTGCTTTTAGGTATTTTGGTTATCACCGGCCCGATGTACCTATTGACCGAAAACGAATGCATTGATGTGTTTGGATGGTTTTCGGTTTGTGTACCTTTGGAAGGATTGGATTTTATGCACGAAGCAATGGAGTGGCTGCATGTGGTGATTGGTTTATATCTTCTTCCAGCGTTAATAGTCATTCATACCTTGGCGGGAATCCGACACTATATACTGTCGGATGCTGATACCAATTCGACTGATATATAGTCGTGGTGAAGATTGAGCTTATTGCATTTTTGCTGTGATGGTTTATCGGTCTTCAAAAAACCATCCAGCAAATTCATGTCGACCTGTTAGACCTGCTTTGGCGTAAATATTCGACGCCTGTTGTCTGGCGGATTTTTCTTTCGTGTCTCGAACACTGGCGATCTCTTTTAAACTCAATCCTTTTAATAATAAAAAGCCAACTTCACTCTCGCTTCTGGTGAGCTGCCAGTCTTGAAACTGTTGTGCAATGATATCGGAATAACTTTTTCTCGCTTCTTGCATCTCATGAGTTTGTTGCGCATGAAGTTGCTTAATATTGACGAGTTCTTTTTTTAGTTGGTGAAGCTTATTTGATGAGTCAACAAGCTTTTTCACCAACACTCCAATAATGCTGATAAAAATAAGAATCATTATTGTTTCTTCAATGATATGAGTGATTGAAGAGCCATCTAGTAAGTCGTCGTAAATATCAAAAATATTAAACGCTACGAGTAATACGAAAAACACAATCGAAGCTCGCAATCGATTGAGATAGTTAAAAATTACATCAGTCATACTTATTGGCCATTAGTCTAATTAAGGCGTTAGATAGAAATGATCAGAATGGGTTCCGACAAACTTATGGTCATTCTAAAAGAAATTATGTCAAACCGCTAACCTTGATTACCCAAATAAAATCAGTGAGTTAACGAAAGATAGACAGATGTCCAATGGTCAAGTTGTCCGTTCGAACATACTCTGATGTCATCGAAGTTAATTAGCGAGTAGCCTCATTTGAAAAATCTAAATATTTCTTTAGCTCTTACTCTGATGTTGATCGTCACTGGGTTATACCCTTTGAAGGTTCAAGCCGATGTCATGGTCGAGCTTCAACAACAGCTAGCCGAAGCAAAGGGACAAGTTGTTTATGTTGATTTTTGGGCCTCCTGGTGCAAGCCGTGTCGTCATTCTTTTCCCTGGATGAATGAGATGAAGGCGAAATACCAGGACCAAGGATTAAAGGTGATTACCATCAACCTAGACAAAGAAAAGCAGTTGGCAGAAAAGTTTCTCGATGAGAACCCTGCGGCTTTCGATGTTATCTACGACCCCGATGGGATCACTGCAAAGCAGTTCCAACTTAAGGGCATGCCGATGAGTTTTACTATTGACCGGATGGGGCGGCCATTTAATTCACATGTTGGGTTTAACGAGAAAAAGCAGGACGAGTACGAGCAAGAACTTATTCAGCTGCTATCGAAATCAAAATCACAGGAGTCAGTGAAATGAAGTTGACTAAATTAAAGCCACTGCGAGTTAGCATTTTTTGGGTACTCGGGGTTTCGGTGTTAACCGGATGCAGCTCTTTGGGGGTTGAGCCCTGGGAACGAGATTTACTGGCAAAGCCGGAGATGGCTTTGGTGAGTGATCCAATAGAAGCCGGTTTGGATGACCATATTTATTTTTCGAAAGAAGCGACCAGCGGTGGGCGTAGTTTTGCAGGTGGAGGTTGCGGATGCAATTAGTCAATCAATCAAAGCGGATGTCTAAAAAGGCCAAAAATGTATCCACTGCTATCGCAGCTGCATCTTGTGCTTTGTTGGGCAGTTCGGCACAAGCAGAAGGTGATTTTTGGGATTTCTCAAAAGACTGGAAGTTTGACACTGGCTTTCTCTACTACGGGGAGACTGATCGGGTTAGTGCGGTAGAAGGTGTTTTTAGTGCAACCCATGAGCCGGAGTTTAATGACAAATTTAATTTTAAAGTTGTTTTGGACAGTCTTACTGGTGCATCGCCCTCAGGTGCGATTGCGCAACCAAACAGCCAAACGTTTACTCGACCTTCAGGCAATGGTCAGTATACGGCTGAGGCCGGAGAGATCCCTTTGGACGACACGTTTCGCGATACTCGATTGCAAATGAATGCCCAGTGGACAAAACCAGCTTGGGAAAATGTTACCAGTAGTTACGGCGTTCACTTTTCGAAAGAGTATGATTATTTATCGCTTGCGTTGAACGGAAGTTTGGCTTGGGATTTAAATCAGAAAAACTCAACTTTTTCAGCAGGCCTGTCGTATGCGTCCGATACTTACGAGCCCGTCGGTGGGATACCCGATCCTTTATCTTCCATGGTCATTGATTTGGGACAGTTTCCAACGGACCAAGATTTTCAGGATGCGTTCGATGCAACTCGAATCGACAGCAGTGACGACCGACAAACGACGGACATTTTGCTCGGGTGGACTCAAGTGATCAACCGATCCACTATTATGCAGTTCAATTATTCATATTCGAATGTATCGGGTTATCTCAACGATCCATTTAAAGTGATTTCGTTGGTTGATAATGGTGGAATTGCGACCGATCATATTTATGAAAACCGACCAGACTCGAGAACCAAACACAGTTTTTATTGGCAAACAAAACATCATTTTGATGAATCCATAATGGATGTGTCGGTTCGATATTTTACAGATGACTGGGGTATTAAATCTCAAACAGTCGAATATAAGCATTTATTTTACATTGGCGACAGTAGCTTTATTGAACCTCAGTTTCGATACTACTCGCAAACTGCTGCAGATTTTTACCAACCGTATTTATTGGATTCAGCAGCAGTGCCGGAATTTGCTTCTGCTGATATTCGGTTAGGTGAGTTTACAGGCGTGACACTTGGTTTAAAGTATGGCTGGAAAACCAATGCTGGTAACGAAATGGCACTTCGATTATCTTATTATAAGCAGTCTGCGAAAGACGTATTGGATAGTCATCCGGGGGTGTTAAATGACTTGGAGATTTATCCTGATATGGATGCGGTATTTTTACAGTACACATATTCGTTCTAAAATTTCGGAAAAACTATTTGTCATATAAAAAACAAAACCAAATAGAAATCACAGAACAAGAGCACGGGTTCCTTGGACAATTTAATGCCATGGCCAGCCCGTGTGATTGTTTGGTTGAAACCGACAATCTACAGCAAGCAAAGTCGATTATCGAACTGGTCGCTAATGAAGCCTGGCGGATAGAACAAAAATACAGTCGCTATCAAGACAACAATATTTGTTACGCTATTAATAACAGCAATGGCTCAAGAGTCGCAATTGACCCAGAAACATTTGGGTTGCTGCAGTTCGCACAACAATGTTATGACATCAGCGATGGAATGTTTGATCTTACGTCAGGAGTATTACGTCGAGTTTGGTCATTTAAACCGAACGCCTCGTTTCCTTCACGCGAAAAAGTCGAGCAACTGTTACCTTTAATCGGTTGGAATAAAATTAAATTCGATAAAGATTCTTTGATCTTACAACCCGAAATGGAAATTGACTTTGGTGGGATTGGTAAAGAATACGCTGTCGACAAAGCAGCGCAATTGGTTATTGAACAATTTCCTGACATTTCGGTATTAATCAATTTTGGCGGTGATTTGAGAGTGACACACGCACCAGTTAAGAGACCTTACTGGCAAGTTGGAGTCGACAGTCAATTAGCGCAATTAGAAAAGTCCATTCGTTTGAGTATCGGTGCTATTTGTACCAGTGGTGATACGGAACGTTACTTAATTCATAATGGCAAACGCTACGGTCATATACTTAATCCTACAACTGGGTATCCAATTAAAAATGCGCCACATACGGTTACTGTAATTGCCGATCATTGTTTACAAGCTGGTTTGCTCGCGACTCTGGCGATGCTTCATGGACCAAAAGCCGAATCATTTTTATCCGATCAGTCGGTCAAGTTTTACTGTCAACGTTAGTTTTCGATTATGCTTCTTTTCGTTTATGACTGCTTAGAAAAAGCGTCATAAGCTACCGATCTTTTTGAGCACTTTAGTTTCCAGAACTATAATCAGTTTTAAATTGGTTATATAACAAAATTAAAATGATGTTGAGCAATTGCATCAAGTCATTAAAGCCGCAATTGCAAGGAGCCATTATGAAAATCGCAATGTTCAGCAGTAAGCAATACGACATAGAATATTTTTCGCAATACGCTGGGCAGTATTATCATCAAATAGATTACTTCGATACTCGCCTTTCCGAAGCCACGGTCAAAATGGCTGAGGGGTATGATGCGGTTTGTGTGTTTGTGAATGATCGTCTCAACCAACAGGTTCTCGATGAACTGGTCAATCTCAAAATAAAGACAGTGGCATTTCGTTGTGCTGGCTTTAACAATCTTGATTTAAACCAAGCTAAAAAGTTACAAATGAATTGTGTTCGAGTACCTGCTTATTCACCTCATGCAGTTGCGGAGCATGTATTGGCACTGTTACTCACTCTGTATCGATCGACCCACAAATCCTACAACCGAGTAAGAGAAGGTAACTTTTCGTTGGAAGGGTTATCTGGCGTCGAAATCAGTGGCAAAACGGTGGGAATTATAGGCACTGGCAATATAGGGTCGGTAACTGCACAAATATTTCGCGGATTTAATTGCGAAGTGCTTGCCTATGATATTGCTCCGAATCACTCCTGGGCAGCAGAAAACAATGTCACTTATGTGGAGTTGTCGTCTTTGTACGAAGTGAGCGACATCATTACGCTTCATTGTCCGTTAGATGAGCAAAATCGGCACATGATTAATGCGGAAACTATTCGGCTAATGCGCCAAGGAGTCACGCTTATTAATACCAGCCGTGGAGGTCTGATTGACACTCAGGCCGTTTACGAAGCTTTAAAACGTAAGCATATCGGTTATTTAGCCATCGATGTTTACGAAGAAGAGGCCAATCTGTTTTTCGAAGATTTATCGACCGATATCGTGATGGATGATCTGTTTATGCGCTTGACGACTTTCCCGAATGTCCTGATTTCCGGGCACCAGGGTTTCTTTACCACCCATGCCCTTAACCAAATCGCCAAAGTGACGCTGCAAAACCTGCAGCAGGTTGAGCAAGGCGTTAAATGCGACAACGTTTTGTTTTAACAGAGCAGACCTCAAATAAGCGGTTCATATTTCGCCATTAACCTTAAATTGGTGTAAAATCGCCCGTTTTCATCGAATCAAGCTGGATTCTCAGAGTGGACGGTTTTGAGGCCTGGATCGTAAATTGTCCGGTGCTCACCTAAACTTATTCAGTCAATGTGGAAATCAAGGTAATTGAAAATGACTACAGCATCGTCAAAGCCAGTGGTTGGCATCATCATGGGGTCTCGGTCAGACTGGCCGACCATGCAGCGGGCGGCGGAAGTTCTTGATCAATTGGGTGTCGCTTACGAAACCAAAGTGGTTTCTGCGCACCGGACGCCGGCGCGGTTAACCGAATATTCAACCTCGGCATCCAGCCGTGGTCTGAAAGTCATTATTGCCGGAGCTGGTGGTGCCGCTCATTTACCTGGTATGGCGGCCTCCATGACTGAACTACCAGTCGTCGGCGTTCCCGTGCAAAGCAAAGCACTTAAAGGCATGGACAGTCTGTTGTCGATCGTTCAAATGCCAAAAGGTGTGGCGGTTGCAACGCAATCCATTGGCGAGTCGGGTGCCTTCAACGCTGGACTTATGGCCGCACAAATTCTTGCCACTTCCGACGAACAGCTCCGACAACGATTGATTGAATGGCGCGATAAGCAAACAGCAGGCGTACCAGAGGACGTTGAGTAATGCGGTTAGGAATTATTGGCAGTGGCCAATTAGCTCAAATGATGGCGCACGCAGGCAAACCGCTGGGTATTTCTTTTGCCTTTGCTGCAGAAAGTAAAGACGGTGCTATACCGGTTGAAGGTCTCGGCGATATTGTCATGATCAATGGCGACGAGACAGCTGAGCAACTGTTTAACGCAATGGGACAACCCGATGTTGTCACTGTTGAGAAAGAAGACGTTAACATTCCTTTATTAAAAGACATGCAGCAATTTTGTCGTGTCGCTCCAAATCCTGATGCGGTTTTGGTAACGCAAAATCGTGAACGCGAAAAAACCTATCTTCGAGATTTAGGGATCCCAACTGTTGGTTTTGCTATGGCCGAGTCGATCGCTGATATTGAAAAAGCGGTCGAGGAATTAGGATTTCCAGTGATCGTAAAATCGGTTGAGCAGGGATACGACGGAAAAAACCAATGGCGATTAAAAACACAGGATGATATCGCTGAGTTCGCCAACCATTATGATGGTGCGCGAGTAATAGTTGAGCAGTGGGTTAAGTTTACTGGTGAAGTGTCGATGATTGCGGCGCGTTCTGTCAGTGGTAATAAAGCGTTTTATCCACTGACTGAAAATTGTCATAAAAATGGTATTTTATTAACTTCCAAAACACCTGCTTCAGACTGGGCTATTGAATTAGATTCGGTAGCGCAGGACTATCTGCTTAAGTTAATGGACAAAATGGACTATGTGGGCGTGTTAGCGATGGAATGTTTTGTAGTTGATGGCAAACTGTTAGTGAATGAGCTTGCCCCTCGGGTTCACAACAGTGGACACTGGACGCAAGAAGGTTGTGAAGCGAGTCAATTTGAAAATCACTTGCGGGCAATATTCGATATGCCTCTCGGTAATACAAAGCGAAAAACACCTACCGCAATGCTTAACTTATTGGGCGTTAAGGTGACTTCCGATGATGTCGACATCGATTCTGCGGTAGTGCACTGGTATAACAAATCAGTACGTCCTGGCAGAAAAGTCGGTCACATCAACATCACAAAGACAGACAGTGTGGATCCTTTTGAAGTTCTTGAACGACTGGAAAAGCAATTCTATCAATAAATAAAAAAGCGCACTTGATGTGCGCTTTTTTGATTTTAATAACGACCCGTTAGAGTCCTAATAACATCATTGTTTCGGCGCTTTCTTTTTTACGTGAAGCGTTTTGAAAACCTTGGCAATAATCTCACCTTGCTCATCAAACACTTCGACTTCAAACTCAGGTTCGTGTTTCGGATTAGAATCGGCGGCCTGTTTAATTTCACTTACTCTATCAGTGTTAAGTTTAAACTCGCAGTACACGTGAGTCGTACCTGGCTTAATATATTTAATGGAAGCGCCTTTGTCCCAGACGATGTAGTCGCGTCCGAGTTGGTTGGTCAGCATTAGTACATAAAATGGATCGGCCATGGAATACAGTGAACCGCCATAGGCAGTGCCAAAGTAATTGGTATTCAACAAACCTTTTTTAAGTTTTACTTTGACGTAACTCCAGTCGTCACGAATCTCAAGGACTTTAATGCCAGCCCCCCAATACGGCGGCCAAAAATTAAAAAGACGCTTTAACCATTTGGGTGTGAGTTTACGCTTCATTGGTTGGTGTGGATCGAGCAGTGCTTGGATTAAACCAAGTGGAAAACAGTAAACCAAGTTCAAACAATAACCACATTGGCAGAGCAAGTAAGGTTTGTGAAATTGCATCCGGTGGTGTTAGTAGCATGCCTACAACAAATGCGCCCACGACTATGTAAGGGCGTTTTTCTTTTAAGCTTTGAACAGTAGTCGTGCCACTCCAAATCAGTAACATTGTGGCAATGGGTACTTCGAAAGCGACGCCAAATGCAAAAAATAATTTGAGCATAATGTTCAAGCTATCCGACATATCGGGAATATAACGAATACCTTCCGGAATCACCGATGGAAAAAACTCAAACATGAGTGGGAAAACAACAAAATAACAAAACACCATACCGCCATAAAATAAAAACACACTGCTAATGAGTAATGGGATCGCAAATCGCCGCTCGTTTTGATAAAGCGCCGGTGATACGAACGCCCATATTTGATGGAGCACTACAGGTATAGCGATAAAAAAAGACAATACCAACGCTAATTTAAACGGTGTAAAAAACGGCGCGATAACACTGGTCGAAACCATTTCGCTGCCTTCCGGTAATGCTGCCATTAATGGTTTTGCCACAATTAAATACAAGTCGTTAGCAAAATAAATTAAACCAAGAAATATGATTAATATGGTTACGACGGCTTTCACCAGACGAGTACGTAACTCAACAAGATGCGCCAGTAATGGCATTTCTTTATCTTGTGAACTTTTATTTTCTTGAGAGTCGCTCATAGAGTTTTAAGCTTTTCCGTCTGAACTTGATGCTGGAGTAGGTTTTTTGCTGTCGGATTGTGATGGATGAATAGTTGGTTCATCCGATTGTGTTTCACTCGAACTTTGTGGGAGAGGCTCGTATTCAACTGGATTGTCGCAGCCAGAAAATTCTTCCGCTTGAGCATCATCTACAGAAGTTTGAGCAGTTGACTCTCTTTCAGAAACGCCTTCTTTAGTAGCTGGGTTTTCAGACGTTCGATCTTCAGAAGCTCTGTTTTCAGAAGTTCTGTTTTCAGAAGACTGAGCCGTATCGTCTGCTTGATGTTGCCGCTGTTGATCGAAGTCTTGACGAGTTTGTTCGATTTTCGATTTTAGCTCTTCAGGTGTTTCATTTAACATATCGTCGAGCGGCCGTTGATTCATGAACTGATCCATTTTGGCCTGCTGTTCATTGAGTTGCCGACGCAGTTCATCGATTTGTAATTCGCGATCGATCTCCGACTTAAAAGACGTAAACGCACGCCGAGCTTTTCCAATCCAGCGACCAATAGCTCGAGCCGCAACAGGTAATCGTTCTGGTCCTAATACGAGCAACCCGATTATCGCGATGACACAAAGCTCAAAAAAACCAATATCAAACGGCATGAGGTAATGAGCCTATTATTTCTTTTCTTCTTGCTTTTCAGTCACTTCACCTTCTACGGTTCTGCCACCAGGCTGATCTTTTTCTTGCTGTTCCAAGTTTTTTGGATCCTGTTCTTGCTCGTCTTCGTTCATGCCTTTTTTGAAGCCTTTGACTGCTTCACCAAGGTCGCTGCCCATATTGCGCAGCTTTTTGGTACCAAATACCAAAACCACGATTACAAGAATGATAAGTATTTGAGTCATACTTGGCATACTAATTTCCTCAACAGTTATGCAAACGGCATTGGGCCGCCGCCCAAAATATGAAAATGAATATGGAAGACTTCCTGACCGCCGCCTTTGTCGGTATTTAGCACAGTACGATAGCCGTCAGTGAGTCCAAGTTGTTTTGCTATCTTCGGGATGGTGAGTGCGATATGACCAAACAAATCATGATCGCTGTTATCCGCATCGTTTAGAGTCGCAATATGTTTTCTGGGTACTACCAATACATGGGTCGGAGCTTTCGGCGCGATGTCATGAAACACGACCAAATGATCGTCTTCATAAACTTGCTTGGATGGAATATCACCCGCAATAATTTTGCAGAATAGACAATCGCTCATTACTCCTCCTCGTATTGATTAAGCCTAAAAATTAACGTCGTAGCGCTAACACAAATGCCAGTGCTGAGGCGATTAAACAAATACCTGCACCATCAAGGTAGCCCGCATTGACCAGTAAACCGGAAAATACAGTAACACTGCCACCGATAATAGCAAAAACCATTCTTCGGTTCTCTCGTTGATTTTGAGATTGTGTTACAACCTTTTGCGACTGTTCGTCTATTGGCGCTGGTTGGTGCTCATGGCTCTCGAGAAATGCGGCCAGCTTTTCTGGCATTTCCGGGAACTGTTCAATCCACATTGGCCACTTTTGCTGCACTCGACGAAACACTGCCCGCGGGCCGTATTGCTGTTTTACCCAATCTTTAAGAAAGGGCTGTGCGGTCTCCCACAAATCAAGTTGCGGGTACAGTTGCCGGCCGAGACCTTCAATGTAGAGTAGGGTTTTCTGGAGCAGTACTAACTGCGGTTGAACTTCCATTTGAAAACGTCGAGCGACCTGGAACAATTGAATGAGAAAGTACCCAAAAGAAATTTCTGCGAGAGGTTTGCCAAAGATTGGCTCGCATGCGGTTCGAATGGCGGATTCAAAAGCTTCTACCGGGGTATCGGCAGGGACCCACCCTGATTGCACGTGCAACTCAGCAATCCGACGATAATCGCGATCGAAAAACGCCAGGAAATTTTCAGCCAGGTAACGTTTGTCACTTTGGCCTAAGGTACCCATGATGCCGCAATCTATGCCGATGTATTTCGGTTTTTCTGGATCGCTAACATCAACAAAAATATTGCCGGGGTGCATATCGGCATGAAAAAAGCTGTCGCGAAATACTTGAGTGAAAAATATTTCGACACCCCGATGCGCCAGTTCCTTCATATTAATACCGGCTTCATTCAAAGCCTCGATATCACCGATGGGAATGCCGGATATTTTTTCTTGTACGATTACTTTTTCGCGTGTGTAGTCCCAGTAAACGTGAGGAATATAAAGTAACGGACTGTTTTCAAAGTTTCGTTTCAGTTGCGATGTGTTCGCCGCTTCTGTTCGTAAATCAAGTTCGTTGTAAATAGTTGCTTCGTAGTCAGCGACCACTTGTCTTGGTTTAAAGCGCTTTGCGTCTTTGGCGTAGTCTTCAAACCAGCCGGCTAATTGTTTTAGTAAGCGTAAGTCACGCGTGATCTGTTTTCTAATGCCGGGTCGAATCACTTTAACCACAACATCATCACCATCCGGCAGTGTTGCAACATGAACCTGCGCCATCGAAGCAGAAGCGAGAGCTTGAGTTTCAAAACTTTGAAATAATTGCTCAATTGGTTGCCCTAATTGTTGCTCAATTCGTTGCTTGGCGATTGCAGAATCGAAGGGTGGTACTTTGTCTTGCAGCAACATCAGCTCTGTCGCTAAATCGTGCGGTAACAAATCTCGACGAGTGGAAAGCATTTGGCCAAACTTAACGAATATTGGGCCGAGCTCTGTAAGTGCTTCTCTCAATCGTTGCCCACGAGGTTTTTGCTTCTCTTTACTCGAGCCAATGGCTAACAACTTAAGTAGCCAAAGATAACGTTTTGCTGGCGTTGATTTTAAGAATTCGTCGAGTCCGTGTTTTACCAAAACTCGGTTAATGGAAACCAAACGATGGATGTTTTTTAAACTCATGAAGCACTCTTATCGATTTTATTTTTAATTTGCTCGAGTTTTGCTGCCAGTCGATTAACATCGGAGCGCAATTCGTCAACTGCATCGTAAAAGGTCTCAGCTTCTTCAGGCGCGGGTGTTAACCGTAACTCTTCTTTTACATATTCACTGGCGTTCAATTTACTGGTTTGCCAAAACTGGGCTAGCTTAGACTGCGCCGTCTTAGCGAAAGTATTCAGTTGATGTGCAACCACATCTCCAGTGTATTTTGAAAGTTCTTCTTCCCAGTCAAGTTCCAAGTTGAGCCAAAAATTCTGAAACGCTTGCGCGGTACTGACTTCACCTTCGAAAATTACTTCGCCTTTAAATATCGAATCACCACCACGTTCCTGTGACGCCATATTAAAGAAGGCAAAGCTACTGCCACTTAATTTTACGTTTGGTTTATCGCTCGATTCAGATTGGATCGTGATGGCTTGAGTTGCGTCGTCAGCTAATGCTTCAAAATAAAAAAAGTAACTCAGTTTCCAATCGGTTAATTCAATTGCGATGACCTTATTGATCAAAGGTTCAATTTTACTTTCGAGTTCGGGATCAAGCCGGCAAACTTTGTTAATGGCGGCTTCTAGTGCACTGGAGGATAATAAGTTGAAGGTTTTCATATGAATTCGCTGGCTTCACTGATGAATTAGAATTTGAAACCGCGATGCAGTGCGACTATGCCACCGGTCATATTGTGATATTCCGCTTCATCAAAACCTGCGTTTAACATCATATCTTTTAATGTTTCTTGATCGGGGTGCATACGAATCGATTCGGCGAGGTATTGATAGCTCTCGGCATCATTCACCAATAGCTTTCCCATTTTGGGCAGCAAGTTAAATGAATAGGCATCGTAAACTTTACTTAGCCAGTCTTGTTCGGGTTTGGAAAACTCTAACACGAGCAAACGACCACCGGGCTTTAACACTCGACACATACTTTTTAGCGCTTGCTCTTTGTGCGTTACATTTCTAAGTCCAAAGCTAATGGTGATAATATCAAAAGTGTTGTCGGCAAAGGGGAGGCTCTCTGCGTTGACCTGAGCAAATTCTATTCGACCACCATACCCTTTATCGACTAAGCGATCGCGGCCAACATTTAGCATTGATTCATTAATGTCTGCGAGCACTACATTACCGGTTTCACCAACTTTATCGGCGAACTTCATTGCTAAATCACCAGTACCTCCAGCAAGGTCCAGAACATTATGACCTTTGCGTACGCCACTCATCTCAATGGTGAAGCGTTTCCAAAGTCTGTGGATGCCCATCGACATGACATCGTTCATCAAATCGTATTTAGCAGCAACAGAGTGGAAAACATCGGCAACTTTACCTTGTTTTTCATTGACGTCGACCTGCTGATATCCAAAATGTGTTTTATCGTTCATTCGTTTGCCTTTACCAAGAAATAACGCTTCATTAGCCAAGCTATATTCGATAAGCGTTAACTTAAATTACACCAGATTATGCAGCTAGGTGACTCGATCTAAGTCACTTTTTTAAAGTTAACAGCCGGTTTTAAATCTTCGCCTGGGGTGTTATCGCGACGACCACCTTCTTGTTCAAGACGGTCGAGGTAGGATTGCCAGAGTTGCTGCTGCTGGCTGCCCAGTTCATACAGCGTTGCCCAAGTATACAGACCCGAGTCGTGGCCGTCATCATAGGTAATTTGCAGAGCATAGTGCCCGACAGGCTTCAGATTAATGATTCTAATCTGCTTTTTACCGGTCACTAGTTTTAATGGACCGCCGCCGTGGCCTCGAACTTCTGCTGATGGAGAGTAAACTCTCAGATATTCAGCGGGTAGTGTGAAGGTTTTATTGTCAAAGCAAACTTCAAGAGTTTGGCTTTTTTGATGGAACTTTATATCACTTGGCGGTGCAACTTTGGTTGTTTTGGCATCACTCATAGCATGATATTCCCAAGTGTTTAGTTTGCGATGGAAAGATTCTAACCGATCTACTTTGAAAGTACTCTTACAATGAAAGTACTTCAGTGTCGAATGCTTTAGTTTAAGTCGACATTAATTCAGTGCGAAGTGCACAAGTCGATGTGCACTTCATTATTAAACATTCTTACCAATAGACTCTCTTACAGAATAAATCGGCTGAGATCTTCATCTTCAACCAAGTCAGATAATTGCTTATTGACGTAGTTTTCATCGATGGTGACTTTGCTGGACTCTTCTGACGCGGTAAAACTGACTTCTTCAAGTAACTTTTCCATGACGGTTTGTAATCGTCGTGCGCCAATGTTCTCGGTTCGCTCATTAACTTGCCAGGCGATTTCAGCAATGCGCTTGATGCCTGAGTCAGCGAATTCTATGTCTCGATTTTCGGTGCCCAGTAACGCCATGTATTGTTTGGTTAGCGCAGCATCCGGTTCGGTTAAAATCCGGACAAAGTCTTCTGTCGATAAAGCTTTCAATTCAACTCGAGTTGGTAAGCGCCCTTGTAATTCTGGAATTAAGTCAGAAGGTTTTGAAAGGTGAAATGCGCCTGATGCAATGAAAAGAATATGATCGGTTTTAATCATTCCGTATTTGGTACTTACGGTGCACCCCTCGACCAATGGCAGTAAATCTCGTTGTACACCTTCACGCGAAACATCTCCACCAGAAGCTTCCTGACGCTTGGCGACCTTATCGATCTCGTCCAGAAACACAATACCGTTTTGCTCGACTGATTCGACCGCCTGATTTTTCAAATCATCGAGATTAATCAATCGCTCGGCTTCTTCTTCTTGCACCATTTTAAACGCATCTTTGACCTTTAACTTTCGACGCTTGGTTTTGCCAGGAGACATGTTTTGGAACATGCTCTGAAGCTGGCTGGTCATTTCTTCCATTCCGGGTGGCGCCATTATTTCTACGCCAACCTGAGGCGCAGCAATATCAATTTCAATTTCTTTATCGTCGAGATCGCCTTCGCGCAATTTTTTGCGGAACAATTGGCGTGTCGCGCTGTTATCGGTAGATTCATTATCAGTCGAGTCAAAACCGGAAGTTCTCGCTCGCGGCAAAAGCGCATCAAGAATTCGTTCTTCTGCTGCATCTTCTGCTCGAGGCTTGACTCGTTCCACTTCTTGCTCGCGCAACATTTTGAAGGCCGCGTCTACCAGGTCGCGAACAATTGAGTCGACATCGCGTCCGACATAACCAACTTCGGTAAACTTGGTGGCTTCGATTTTAATGAAGGGGGCATTCGCTAACTTTGCCAGACGTCGCGCAATTTCGGTTTTTCCAACCCCCGTTGGACCAATCATTAAAATATTCTTGGGAGTGATTTCATTGCGCAGGTCATCATTAACCTGCATCCGTCGCCAACGATTACGCAGGGCAATTGCAACGGCTCTTTTTGCCGCATCTTGGCCAATAATGTGGTTGTCCAGCTCATGAACAATTTCGCGTGGTGTCATTTGTGACATAATAATCTCTTGTATTCGGTGTCAGTTGTGTTCGACGTCAGTCTTTATTTGAATCGCTTCTAATGGGTATTATTTCTTGCGCGCTCGACTACTTATCCAGTACTTCGACAGTAAGGTTTTGATTGGTGTAGACGCATATATCGCCGGCTATTTTAAGGCTGGCTTCAACAATCTGCTTTGCTGTCATATCGGTGTTTTCGATTAAGGCTTTGGCTGCAGACTGTGCAAACGCGCCGCCAGAACCTATTGCTAGCAATCCTCCGTCTTCACTCTCAGGCTCAATGACATCGCCGTTACCTGAAATGATAAACGAGTGTTCGTGATCCGCGACTATGAGCATCGCTTCCAGCCGGCGAAGCATGCGATCGGTTCGCCAGTCTTTTGCCAGTTCTACCGCAGCTCGTAAAAGCTTGCCCTGGTGCAACTCTAATTTTGCTTCAAATCGTTCGAATAACGTGAAGGCGTCAGCGGTGCCTCCGGCAAAACCCGCGATGACTTTATTATGATAAAGGCGCCGAACTTTGCGGGCATTACCTTTCATAACCGTGTTGCCAAGGGATACTTGACCATCTCCGCCAACGACAACCTGACCGTTACGTCGGACTGAAATAATGGTGGTTCCTCTAAATTGTTCCAAATCAAACTCCAGATGAATCGGGTAAGAAAATAAGTGATGGCGTATTAGTGGGGGTGGCGGCCCGATTTTCAAGGGAATATCGCAGAACACGAGGGTGGATTAAAACTAAAATGAGAAAAAGTTAATTTAAAATCGTTGACCCCGGCGTCCAACTGTTATTTGATAGGTTCAGAACAGAATTAAAGGATAAGTTGTTATGCCCATCAGTGAAAGCGTTGCGGACGAACTGAGTATTTTAATTCGATATAACCTAGATACTAATCATCAAGGGATAAAGGTCCATTCTTCGGCCGATGCCCGGGTAGTAGAAGCGACTAAAAGGCTGCATCAAAAGGGTTTGATTACACAAGAGGATGGCGGTTACTTAACCGATCTTGGTATCGAGGCTGCCAAGCACGCCGATGCCTTACTTTGCATTTTGAGTTCAAACTGACATTTGTTATTTGTCTTATCTCTGCTATTACTATTGTGCAACACAGCGATAACACGCACCAAAAGGTGTGTTGAGCCTTTCAATATTTGACCGCAGTGGTAGAATGCGCGGCCATTTTCAATGACGATAAATATTAAGACGCATGAGTGAAGCAGTTGTAGGTCAACGCTGGGTAAGTCATAACGAAGCCAACCTTGGTTTAGGAATGATTCAGTCGGTTGAAGGGCGCAGGGTTGAACTGTATTTTCCCGCCGTAAATGAATCAAGGCATTATGCCCTTGATAACGCTCCTATCAGTCGAATTACCTATGATGTGGGCGACCCTATCTCGGATATGGATGATGTTCAGTATCAAATAGTGGAAGTAATTGAGCAAAACGGATTGATGATTTATTGCTGTGAAGATGCTGAAGGTCAGGAGCATAAGCTATCCGAACTCCATTTAAACTCGTTTGTTCAATTTAATTCACCGGATAAAAGATTATTAAATGGTCAACTGGATAATGAAGCCAGTTACTTACTTCGCTATGAAACCTTTCAGCAATTGGACTTACTTCGACAAAGTCCAGTTAGTGGACTGCTCGGTGCGCGTGTCGAATTATTACCTCATCAGCTTTACATAGCCCACGAAGTGGCACAGCGAGTCGCGCCGAGAGTTTTGCTGGCGGATGAAGTTGGTTTGGGAAAAACCATTGAAGCGGGCATGATACTCCATCATCAATTGCACACCGGACAAGCGTCGCGAGTCATGATATTGGTGCCCGATTCTTTGGTGCATCAGTGGCTCGTCGAAATGTTACGTCGCTTTAATCTTCGCTTTGCTTTATACGATGAGTCTCGTTTTGCCGCATTAACAGAGTCTCCTGATATTGATTTAGATACTGGTGAAGTTGTTAATCCATTTGAAATGGAGCAATTGGTTATTTGCAGCCTTGATGGTGTGCTCAAGCATTCAGACATGCAGCGCCAATTAGCCGAATCAAACTGGGATTTAGTCGTTGTTGATGAAGCTCACCACTTGCATTGGTCCGAAGTAAATTCAGGCGAAAAGTCAGAGCCAGTTGTTGAAGTTGATGACATTGATAGTGCTTCAACTAATTCAGAGACGACCGGGCAGGATTATCGACTGGTCGAGCAACTGAGTCGGCAAACCAAAGGATTGTTATTGTTAACGGCAACGCCAGAACAAGCAGGACTGGAAAGCCACTTTGCCCGTTTACGATTATTGGATCCGGATCGTTTTCATAACTTTGAAGAGTTCAAAAAAGAGGCCGCCGAACAGCAAAAATGGCAGCCAGCGATTGAATCTTTAATCAGTGCCGATGATCTACCTAAAGAAGAACTGTTACCTTTGTTACAAGGCGATGCTGAGTTAGAAAAATTAGTGAAGGACGATGACGAAGCTTTGGTATCAGAGCTAACTCGAGAAACTTTATTGAACATGTTGATTGATCAGCATGGCACCGGGCGGGTGCTGTTTCGGAACACTCGAGCAGCGATGACTAATTT
The DNA here is from genome assembly GCA_013373375.1 of Gammaproteobacteria bacterium. Classification (GTDB taxonomy): domain Bacteria; phylum Pseudomonadota; class Gammaproteobacteria; order Enterobacterales; family Kangiellaceae; genus Pleionea. Next base: position 108,782 of record JABXHY010000004.1, on the reverse strand, counting down.
TCCCAAGCGGCAATTACACACTTATTCCCTAAACTGTCCTGAAATTTATCAGCCTGATGACGATGAACCAATGAATGTCGGGAATTCTGGATTGACACCGGAGATTCATTTAGCGCCAGAAGTATGGTTAAAACGAGATCCAAGAATTGAGTGGTTGGAATCTATATTTGAGCAATTGAAAGGCGAAAAAATATTATTGATTGCGCACCATCGAGACACCGCGCTGAATTTGCAGCAATATTTTGCCAGAAAGTTTGCCCTGCGCAGCGCTTGCTTTCATGAAGGAATGAGTATTTTCGAACGAGATCGTGCAGCGGCTTATTTTGCCGAAAGAGAAGAAGGCGCTGATGTATTATTTTGTTCCGAAATTGGCAGTGAAGGTCGTAACTTTCAATTTGCGCATCATTTAGTATTTTTTGATATTCCAAACAATCCTGATTTGGTTGAGCAGCGTATCGGCCGGTTAGATCGAATTGGTCAAACTCAAACTATAAACCTGCACGTTCCTTTTTTGAACGGTTCATCCCAAGAAGTATTGTTCCGTTTTTATAACGAAGGTCTAGGACTTTTTGAAAAGAGTTTCAGTGCAGGCTTTGCGGTTTATCAAAACTTTGAAGAACAGTTACTGCACTATATGCATCATTTAAATGAGCTATCCGATGCCTTTATTGGAGAGGTAAAAAGTAACGTGCAAGAGCTGCGTTCGGATATGGAAAAAGGAAGGGATCGGTTGCTTGAACTGAACTCCTGTCGGCAACCGCAAGCAAACTTAATTGTTGAACAAGTTGCGGAGCAAGAGCAGGCTAATAGCCTAGCCGATTTTTTTGAGCGCTTACTCGAAGAGTTTGGGGTTGAGCAGGAAGAGCATTCGAGCTTAAGTTGGGTAATCCGTCCAAGTGATCATATGAAACACAGTTATTTTCCCGGTCTGAAAGAAGACGGGAATACGGTGACACTGGATCGAATGAAAGCTTTGTCTCGAGATGACATCGAATTTTTAACCTGGGAACACCCCATGGTGGTTGAAGCAATGGAAATGTTGATCGACAGTGATTCGGGTAATGCTACTGTCGGCACTATTTCGGTGAATGGATTAAAACCGGGAACTTTGTTGTTGGAAGCTTTATACACACTTGAATCCATTGCGCCAAAGCATCTTCAAATTCATCGTTACTTATCACAAGCTCCGATACGAGTATTGGTTGATGCGAATGGAAAAGATCTTTCACAAGCCGTCAAACATGAGGCTCTAAATCAACTGAGTCAGCCACTTAAAAGAAAGATAGCACGTCAAGTGTTACAGCAGGTGAAACCCCAAACTGAGCAATTGGTGCAGCATGCACAACAAAAAGCTCAGTTAAAAGTACCTGAAATAAAGCAGTCTGCGACACAGAGAGTCGATAAATTATTGGGAGGAGAGCTGAAGCGATTACAGCAACTTAAAAGCAAGAACCCCAATATTCGTGAAAGTGAAATTGAATCGATCGAAAACTTTATTCAACAAGTTTTGGTTCATGTTGAAAAATCTTCTCTGCAACTTCAAGGGTTGCGACTGATGGTCGCGAGCTAACATTCAAAAAAGCCGTTAAAAAAGAGCCCCAAAATAAGGGGCTTTTTGATATTGACTAATAATTTTTCATCGAGCGATTGGTTTGGGTATCATATAAGGTGTTACCTGCGTTATTATTTGAACAGCAGGTGAGAGACAGAGCGGCCTTATTAGAATATTTTGGGGCCCACCACTCGGTATGAGCGCAATTGAAACTAAGTTGTTTAAGAGCTATGCATTCAGAGCGAACAGTTTTTAATACTTTAATCCCAGAGCTCTATGACTCAATTACTGAGTTGCAGCAAAAGCTCATCTCCACTTTGATTGAAATCGCAAACAAAGATCAAGAATTGTCGACAGACGATATTTTGCAGCTTGAGCAAGATATCCTCGCGCAGTATCCTGTTTCGAAATCCACTGAAACTTCTTTAAGCTCGGAGTCGTTCCGGGAAACGTTGACCAACCGAGTTGAGTACGTCGTTGCCAAAGGTTTTTATCTCTCTTCTTTTCTATCTGAGAGTATGGGTAAGGTAAATTATGATTCACTAAACAGTAAGTTACTATCGCTGTTTCCTCAACCAATGAGTTATGACGCATCGTTAAGAACACAGTTTTTACAACGTTTGCAAAAGCAGTTTAGGTTGTCAGATGAAGAGTTGGAGCGAATTAAGTCTGAAACAGCGTATGTAATTTCTAATCTTCAGGTTAAAAAAGCCATTGTTGCTTATTTGAAAAGACGCTTATCAACGGGATTAAGTCATAATTCATTATTTGAAAGTATCACGGGAATTAAAGCACTTAGTCACGATTCAATTGATATTACCATTGCTAATGCGACTCTCTTTTTTATCTTTAACTTTTCTGAGCATGGCTTAGATCCTGATCGTCAGTTCTCGTTGAATGATCACAATGCAATTAATGAACTGTTTCAAAAATTAAAGTTACAATCAAATCGACACCGTGCTGATTTTCCTGCCGTTGGAGAATGGTCGTCAATTCAACTGAGCGATTCATTGATAAATGACCTTCAAAGGTTTTTGGAAGACGAATATAACTTACACTTAACCAAAGTTGCGGTAAGAAATACTTTGGTCACTATGGTTTTTATACTGCCAAGGAAATCCGCAGATTCATTTTTGGTGCATGATGCATATGGCCACGCTTGGCAAGAAAATTTATGTGAGTTTGAACATCTATATCGATTTTTAAGTGATTTGCGCACGCCAATCAAATTTGAGGAACTGCCGGAGTTAAAAAAGCAAACACAAGATAATATTGTTGAGTCGATAACCAATTATTTTTACACTTTTTATTCCAGAAAGCTTGCTGTTGCGCATAATGCAGTACTCGCCGAATTAACCGCGGATGTTTTTGAATATCATCTACAAAAAAAATTGGCCAATCAAGGACAGTCAATTCCGACGTCATCAAAGTTGCGAGACTTGGTGCTATTTGTTGATCTGACAATATCGGATATTCAAAAGCATTTTACTCCGATAAAGAATGCGATTGCCGAAGAGTTATCGACAGCTAAATTAAATCAGTTAAAACGTTTTTTAACTCAATACCTACCTGAGAGTGAGCTTGATAATTCAGTTAATAAAATTGAATCTGAAATTGCAAATATTCAAAAGGTTTTTACGGTTGACTCTCCTGAGCAGTTTTCAAAAGTGCAGCTAGCGACCCTGCAGACAGTTTTATTGATTTATCCTTTTCTGAAATCATATGGGGATCAGGATGAACCTTATGGTTTACATCAGTACGTTCTGTGCCTAACCACTTTTTTTCAAGAGTTTGAGAATCATGGTTTTTACCGGTTACCACAACTGTCTATGGCTTTCGAGACGATTTTATAAGCATTAAAGTCGACATCTTCTTGGTAAGGTTATTATTTAATCAATTTGCTTTGATGTTCTTCGCCATCAGCTTTTGCACAAGGATTTACTGTAAGATTCTGCCCATATTGCGGACTAACCAACATATTAAGGCGCATTAAAGTCTATAATTGTTCACCTACAACAAGGATATACAAATTCGACGCTGTTTTTAGACAGTAATTGAGGGAATCCGCTGTCATATTGTATTGATGAAAGCTAGGCTATATTCTTAGCAAAATTTTAACGGTTAATATCAACATTTCAGATGGAATAAATAGAGGAAGCAGATGAGCCGATTTTGGGGAATGCATGCGGACGTGTCGGGTTGGAAGTCGAAGCTGATCGGGATAATTCCTTTTGTGATTCTGATCGCAGTGTACATATACGCCTCAGATGCTCGATTAGCCGATAATCCTCAAGATAAACTATTGCCTTCTTTTGGCCAGATGTTTGACGCGGTTGAGCGCATGGCGTTTACCGAAGACCGACGCACTGGCGACTATTTATTTTGGAAAGATACCAGTGCGAGCTTATTCAGATTAGGTGTTGGTGTTGGGCTGGCGTTTTTATTTGCGTTATTAGTTGGCCTAAATCAAGGCTTATACCCAGGTGTAAATGCTGGAATAGGGCCTTTTGTGACCTTCGTGTCGATGATTCCACCGCTGGCAATCTTACCGATTTTGTTTATCAGCCTTGGTGTTGGCGAAACCGCAAAAATTGCTTTGATTTTTATTGGCACAGCGCCAATTTTGACGCGAGATGTGTATCTGGCTGTGGATAAAATTCCATCTGAACAAAAAGTAAAGGCTCTCACCATCGGCGCTTCGCCGTCAGCGCTTCTGTACCGGATTATTTTGCCACAAACTCTGCCAAGAGCTTTGGATTCATTGCGTTTGGTACTTGGAGGAGCATGGTTGTTCTTAATTGCTTCGGAAGCTATCGCAGCAACCGAGGGACTAGGTTATCGGATATTTCTAGTTCGTCGCTATATGGCGATGGACGTTATTATTCCTTACGTTTTATGGATCACGCTGCTGGGCTTTTTGTTTGACTGGCTGTTAAAAACGCTCAATAACACTATGTTTGGTTGGTATCGAGAGGCAGCAAAATAATGGAAAAATTAATTGAAATCATCGACGTTGATAAAGTCTACGGCGAAAAAGTTGTACTCGATAATATCGACCTCAATGTCACAAAAGGCGAGCTTTGCACTTTGGTTGGACCCAGTGGCTGCGGAAAATCAACGTTGCTTCGACTTATTCTGGGGATGGAGCAAGCCACTCGAGGCAAGGTAATCATCGAAGGACAAAACGCACCTCGTCCGAATAAGCAGCGTGGAATAGTGTTCCAGAAATACTCCTTATTTCCTAACTTATCGGTGCTGGATAATGTATTGATGGCCAAACGAATGTGCCAGAGTCCCTGGGCATTAATAAAAAATGCATCATCTAGCGAAAAAGATGAGTCTATGGAATATTTAAAAAGAGTTCGTTTGGAGCATGCATGGAACAAAAAACCGCACGAGTTAAGTGGCGGCATGCAGCAACGCGCAGCAATAGCTCAGGCTCTTATTACCAAACCGCCAGTACTGTTAATGGATGAACCTTTTGGTGCATTGGATCCAAATACTCGAGAAGAATTGCAGGTGTTTCTCACCGAGTTGTGGGAAGAAAATAATTTAACTATTTTTTTCGTAACTCACGATTTAGAAGAGGCGGTATTTTTGGGCACTCGCTTATTGGTCTTGTCTCAGTATTACACTGACGATCGAGGCGACGGATTTGAAGGTCGTGGCGGTAAAATAGTATTTGATAAAGCTTTAAAATTTAAAGGTGCGAGTACCGAAATAAAAGATACTGATGAGTTCAAACATCTTATCAAAAACATCAAGGAAATCGGTTTCGAGCCAAGAATATTGCAACACGTGAAAGATTTTAACTTAACTCATCCCGACAGTTATCAAACTTTAACAGATATTGAGTACAGACAAGACAGTACCAACGGTTAGTAATCAGAAGGAATAAGGTATGAAAAATTTGATAATCGGCATTTTAAGTACCATTAGCATTTCGGTATTTGCTCAGAATTATGTTGATAATAAGCCGATGCAAGATGTTGTTTCAGGCAAGGTAGGCCAAGTGTACACAGGACAGGTAACTGAAGTTCCTATCATTTCATGGGGCGGTGATATTGCAACAATTCATGCAAATGGCGATGCAGTTATTACCAAAAAAGGCAGTATTTTTGATCAGTTGGGTTTAAATGTCCGACTTATTCGACAAGATGTTTTCTCAAAGCAGGTCGAAGATTATTTAGCGGGTAAATCGCCCTACTTACGTGGAACTGTCGGAATGATTACTCAAGCCGCTGACCTGTTAAATAAAAATGCGAAAACTAAGCCTGTTGTCATCTATCAAATGACCTGGTCTAACGGAGGTGATGCTTTTGTTGTAAAAGACAACATTAAATCCGCTGCAGATTTGAAAGGAAAAACAATTGCGATTCAAGCATACGGACCTCACACTGACTATCTAATTCGAATTCTTAAAGATTCGGGTTTAAGTTTGAATGATGTCAAAATTAAATGGACTCGAGATTTAACTGGGACTGACAGTACGCCAATGGAAGCGTTTTATGAAGGCAATGTTGATGCGGCATTCGTGATTATTCCTGATGCCCTGGCATTGACTTCTGGTGGCAATATAGGCACAGGATCAGAAGCTTCGGTAAAGGGCGCCAAAATATTAATGTCGACCAAAACGGCTAACCGAGTTATTGCAGACATTTACGCTGTGCGAGCCGATTACTTAAAAACAAATCGAGCTGATGTAGAAAAGTTTGTTCGAGGTTTAATGTTAGGGCAAGAAGCACTGGATAAACTTGTTGCCAGTAAAAATAAACAAAGTGACGATTATCGAAAAATGATAAAAGGAGCGGCACTGGCTTTACTCGATTCTGAGTCTGCTGTGGCTGACGCAGAAGGCATGTATGCCGATGCAGAGTTTGTTGGCTTTGATGGTAACGTTAAATTTCTCAATAATGCGCAATATCCTCGAAACCTCGATAAATTAAATGCAGAAGCTAAAAGTGGCTTAAGTCAACTTGGCCTGGCATCGAAAAGTGCTTCTGTCGTTGGCGTTGATTGGGACTTCGGATTTTTAAAAGCCGGACTCACTAATATCGGCAAAGCAGAAGCGCCTAAGTTTGACTCCGATAAAGTTGCTGAGGTCGTGACTCGAAAGCAACAGCAAGGCTCATTAGATGACGGCGAATTATTTTCTTTCGAAGTCTTTTTTCAACCAAATCAAAGTAATTTCTCGGCATCTCTTTACGAAGATTCATTTAAAAGAGTTATTGATTTAGCCAGCACTTATGGTGGGGCCGTTATTACGGTAGAAGGTCACTCGGATCCGATGGGCTATTTGAGGAAAAAGAAAGCAAACGTCCCAGAGGTTGTTTTAGGCCAAACAAAACAAAGTGCAAGAAATTTAAGTTTAAGCCGCGCTCAGGCAGTGCGTGACAGCATTATAGAATTCGCAAAGAAAGATGGCCTTAGCTTAGATGCTTCTCAATTTGCAACAATCGGCCATGGCATAGCAATGCCGAATACAGGTGTTTGTGGAGCAGACCCTTGCGCACCGAAGAATGAGACTGAATGGCGCTCGAACATGCGAGTTGTCTTTAGAATTATTCAGGTTGAAGCTGAAGCAGACGTTTTCGCGCCATTGTAAGGAGAACGTCAAATGAATAAATTAATCAAGCCTTTAGTCGTTGTTGCTGCCGTTGTGATTGGCTATAAATTTTTATTTAACGACAAGCCATCTAAGCCTGCATCTTCAAGTAGTGCAATAGCTGAAAAGCAATCAAATGTGAACTCGACTTATGGAAGTAAGGGCGCACTCAATAATTGGCCAAAATTAAATGAGCAAACGAATTTGGCAGATAATTTATTGGCCAAGAACTATTACATAGTGTTTGATGGGTCTGGTTCAATGCGAGATTCTGCGTGTGAAGGCAATGGATTGAAAATTGATATTGCGAAAAACGCCATCAGTACTTTTATTGATGAAATTCAACCTTCCGATTATATCGGTTTGTTAGCATTTGATCACAAAGGTAATAAAGAGCGTGTTGGTTTAGCAATGCAAAATCGGCCACAGCTAAAACAGGCGATTAGAATGCTTGAAGCATCTGGTGGTACGCCACTTAAGACAGCTATTTCTGAAGCTTATTCAGCACTTACTAAAAGAGCAAAGCAACAAATGGGCTACGGCGAATATCATTTAGTGATCGTCACCGATGGTGAAGCTTCCAGCGGAGAAAGACCTGATAAAATAGTATCCAAAATTGTTAAACAGTCACCGGTACAAATTCATACGGTCGGTTTTTGTATTGACCCATCTCATAGCTTGAATCAACAAGGTATTGTTAACTATCAATCGGCAAGTTCTGCTGAAACTTTGGCAAAAAGTCTAAAAACAGTGTTAGCCGAAGCAGAGTCTTTTGATATTAGTGAGTTCGATGGTTAGGAGTTTATGAATGCCACGTACGGTTAAAATAGCAGCCATAATTTTACTGTTGTCGTTTCTGGGCATGCTTGGGTATAAGTATCTGGTGCCAGCGTTGCAGGAACGAGAAACACGACAAACATCTGATGCAGTTGCTTCAAAAGGCACCATTAAAATTGGCGTTGATAATTTTATCGGCTACTACCCGCTGTGCTCGAAAGAGCTACAGCGTCGTATGAGACAAAAAGGATATCGTGTCGAATGCATTGATGATGGCGCTGACTATCAGAAAAGATACGAAGCCTTGGCCGATCGAAAAATTGACCTCGCCGTGGGAACAATAGATTCGTATGTCCTTAATGGAAAAGATGAGAATTATCCGGGAGCCATAATTGCGGTGCTTGATGAGTCGAAAGGCGTTGATGCCATTATGGCTTGGGAAGACAAAGTAAGTTCAATTGATCAGCTTAAAGATATAGAAAATCTAAAGATTGCATTTACCCCAGATTCTCCGAGCCATCAGTTGTTAAAAGCGATCAGTGTGCATTTTGACATATCCAGATTAAAAAATCGTAATGACTGGGCAGTTGAAGCCAATGGATCAGAAGATGCAAGAAATCGACTGAAAAATAAAGAAGTCGATGTCGCAGTATTATGGGAGCCCGATGTTAGTCGAGTGAGTAACATCCCGGGTATCAAGAAAATATTAGGCACTGAGGCGACCAAAAGATTAATAGTCGACATATTAATTGCAGAACGAAAATTTATAAAAAATAACGAAGAAGCCATCTCAACTTTATTAAAAGAGTACTACAAAACGTTACAACATTATCAGAGAAATCAAAGTGCCTTTATCGATGATGTTGAAAGTGAAATCGGAGTCGATGCGCAATCAGTACAGCAAATGCTATCAGGCATTGAGTGGATGTCGTTACAAGATAATTATCTTGAATGGTATGGACTTGAAGCGATTGATGGCATTAGGAATGAAGGTGTTATTGATTCGATTGAATCAACCGTTTCGATATTACAAGATTTTGGCAGTGTAAAATCCAGTCCTTTACCGAATCGAGATCCCTATACCATCACAAACTCAAGCTTTGTATCACGACTGTACAGTTCGATTATTAATTCTAGTGGTTTTGGTAGTAAAGCATCGGTTGAGAATATACAGTTCGAGAGTCTCACTCAGAACCAATGGGCGAATCTAAGAGAAATTGGCACCCTAAAAGTCCGGCCGATTGTATTTTCAAGTGGATCTGATGAACTTACTTTGGAAGGGAAAAAGGAAATTGATATCGCTGTAGAGTCATTAAAACATTATCCTGCGTATCGATTAAAGATAAAAGGGCATACGTCAACTCGTGGAGATGACAAGCAAAATATGATTTTGTCACAAGAGCGAGCGGAATCCGTTTTAAGGTACCTTATGATTACGCATGACATTGATGAAAACCGAACTCAGGCCTTAGGGTATGGTGGCACTCAGCCTTTAAAACGTGATGCTGGAGAATCTTTCCGTGCCTATCAATATCGACTACCTCGCGTTGAACTCGTTCTTGTAGCTGAGGAAATATAAAAGTGCAGGAGTTTTCAAAAAAGGCTATCAAGAAGAAGGTAATCGAAGAAACGGCAAAGGCACCAGAAACCGTATTTCCTGGAACATTGGTTGGTATTGGTGCCATGTCAGTAATATTTTTCGGATTGTCTTTGCTGACAGGATCCATTTTAGGCTTGGGCATCTTGGCTTACGGATTAGGTTGGGCATATAAGTATTTTATTGGGCGAGGTGAGTTAGAGAAAAAGTATCTTGAGCAAGTGAGAGAGAGAATTCATCAAGCTTCAATAGAAAAGTTAAATCAGCTAAAAAGTGGGCTTAAAGATTTAAATGGTGATCATGTTTCAGAACAGTTGAATTTGTTGCAATCCAAATTTGATAGTTTTAGCGATATATTGAAACAACGTTTTCAAGAAGGCGAAATGACCTATCTACGATATCGAGGGATTGCTGAACAAGTGTATTTGTCGGCATTGGATAACATAGAAGATATTTATATTGCATTGAAATCAATCAGTACTATTGATGAAGCAAGAATTAAAGCAAGCATTGAGCAAAATCGAACGGAAGGGAACTTGGAAAAAATAGAGGCATTAACCCGACGTTTAGAATTGCTCGAAGAACAAAAGCAAAGAATTAGCCGGTTGAGCACCGATAATGAAAAGGCGCTTACAGAAATTGATAAAGTTTCAGTAAAATTGGCAATGACCCGGACACAAAAAGGTCAAGCCGAAACCGATCTTGATTACGCTATGGATGAGCTAGCTCGTATAGCCGACAAAGTGAATTTATATAAAGTTTGACAATAGTGGGAGACAGTTAAAATGAGTCAAGTTACCGTTGAAGAAACCTCGAAAAAGGAATTTTCGTTAGATGTTGATGAGGTAAAAAAAGAGCTTGAAGTGGCTGACAAAGAACCTGAGTTAGAGAGTGAACTTGAATCAAAAGTTAACGCAACTTTAGAAAAGTTTCTTAGCATAGATACCAATAATCACACATCGAAAATGGAAGGTGTCAAAGCGATCGAGCAAATGGGCTCTCATTTGCAAAAAATGGCATCACGGCGATCAAATATGTTAAACCAGTCTATTGCCACGCTTTCGAAGAACAGTGAAGATGGTGGTCCAGTTGCTAATTCTCTGGTTGCTTTAAGAGATAAAGTTGAAGAACTTGACCCAAATAAATTTGATTTTTCTGTTACGTTTTTACGTCGTTTACTCAGTGCCCTGCCCTTTATTGGAACGCCAATATCAAAATATTTTGCACAATATCAGAGCGCAGAAACCGTTATTGCGGATATTGTGAAAAGTTTGGAAAAAGGTCGTGAGCAATTAAAGCACGATAATATTACATTAGCGGATGACCAGTTGCATTTTAAAAATCTAAATGAAATGCTAAAAACGCAAATTGCTTTTGCAATGGCATTGGATAAGAAGTTATCTGAGAAGATAGAGCTGGAACTCACTGCTGATGATCCGAAAACTATCTTTTTAAAGGAAGAGGTTTTGTTTCCTCTGCGACAACGAATTCAGGATTTACAGCAGCAACGAGCTGTTGCTCAGCAAGCCGTGCTTACAATAGAAGTAGTTATTCGAAATAACAAAGAATTGATTCGAGGCGTTAATCGAGCACTGTCGGTGACAGTTAATGCGTTGCAAACTGCTGTTACATTAGCTTTAGCGCTAGCGAATCAAAAAATAACATTAGAAAAGATAGAAGCAATTAATGACACAACCAATAATTTAATTGCTCAAACCGCAGCTAATTTAAAACAACAAGGTGCAGAAATTCATAAAAAGGCAGCATCGGCGCAATTAGATATGCAAAAGTTGAAAGCTGCTTTTCAAGATATCAATGCCGCGCTCGAAGATATATCGAAGTTTCGACAAGATGCGCTACCAAAAATGGCTAATACCATTATCGAAATGAATGAAGTGACCAAAAAGGCTGATGAGTCTGTGAAAAAATTCGAAAATGCTGAAGATCTTTCAGATGACGAGTTTGGTCTTGAAATAATTGATTTAGATGAATCCAAATCTTAGCTAAGGGAGTTTTATGATGACAATTAAGCTATTCAAAAAAAGTATCGCCGGTTTATTGCTAGCGATGACATCAATGGTCGCATCTGCTGATTCGTTCAAAGTATGTTGGTCGCACTATACCGGATGGGAGCCGTGGGGCTACGCCGCAGATAAAGGCATAGTAAAAAAGTGGGCCGATAAATACGGCATAGAGATTAAAGTAACTTTAATTAATGACTATATCGAGTCAATTAACTTATATACAGCTGGAGAGTTTGACGCTTGTACTATGACCAATATGGACGCACTGACGATTCCTGCGGTTGGTGGTATTGATTCTACAGCATTGATAATTGGCGATTACTCAAACGGCAACGATGGTATCGTTATTAAAAATGGCAAAAGCGTTAAAGATTTAAAGGGCCGTGAAGTATCGTTAGTTGAGCTTTCAGTGAGCCACTACATGTTAGCTCGTGCCTTAGAAAAAAATGGCATGTCGGAACGTGATCTAAAAGTGATGAACACTTCTGATGCCGATATTGCTTCGTTATTTATTGCAAAAGATAATGCAGCTACTGTTACCTGGAATCCTCCTTTGCAACAAGTTAGAAACGCAAAAGGAGCTAAAATGATTTTCGATTCGTCTATGATTCCTGGTGAAATATTAGACTTGATGGTAGTCAAAACTGATGCCGATGAACGTTTAAAGAAAGCTTTGGTTGGTGCTTGGTATGAGACAATGAGTTTAATGAACAACAATAAAACTCAAAAAGAAGTCATTGATTATTTAGCGGACCAATCGGGCGCTACACCAGCAGAGTTTAAGTCGCAACTTAAAACAACGAAAATGTTTTATACCAATGAAGAAGCGGCAAAAATTGCTCAGGCAGACAGTGTTAAGAAAACAATGGATTACGTAAGAACCTTTAGTTTTGAAAAAGGTTTGTTTGGTGATGGCGCATCATCTCCTGATTTTGTTGGCATTGAGTTTGACGATGGCAGTGTTTTAGGAAGCAAACGAAATATCAAATTACGCTTCACCTCTAAATACATGAAAGAGCTCGATAAGTAATAGCGTAAAGAAAGCTCATTTTTTACGAGTAATGTGTTAAGAAGCAAAAAAGAAGACCGTGATTCGGTCTTCTTTTTTATTAGCAATGCTAAATTGAATAATCAACTCAGTAACCCAAACCTCGATTAATAATTGGCGCTTCATACTGTGTGCCCTCTCGAGTTCCAGAAAGCCGATAACCGTTGCCTAAGTTTCCGTCGTGACAATCAAACGCTTGTTGAATGCAATTATCGACAATAAGTTGCATAATTTCAGGATGCCATCCATTAAACCAATCGCCATGCAATGAAAGTCCACCTGGTTGTGCATCTGAAACTTCATACATGTCAGACGCAAATCGCCAACCTTTCGATGACTCAGTTATCGGATCAAAAACTTCTGGCTTTACGCCGAACGCGTAATGGTAACTCACTCTAGCGATGGCAACAGGATGTGACTCAGGGCAAATCAAATCTCCCGTTGATGAATCTTCAATGGGATACGCCATATGGCTTTTGTGATCATTTGAATCTAAATCAGTTCCATTCCAACAACTGGGAAAAAAGATATCCATCCTAACGCGATCCGGCGCGGTGCACTGTGGAATGGTTGCGCTAAAATTGGGGTTTGAAGCATCGTCCGACTCCCACGATTGGCAATGCCAACGGACGATTGAGGTATCTTGCTGATCACCGGGCATTGTCATATGGCTGCCAGCAATCATGCGTAATCCTGCAGGAGGTGGTTGGATATCGCTCAAGTTGTCGATTCCTGCCGAGTAATAAAATACTTCGTGCGCTTCATCGTCATTGCCAACTACCGCGGGAACGACTTGCCAGGCAGGTTCGCCGTTTTCATCAACAATTCGATTCCCATTTTCGTCAAAGTGAGGTGCTAACAATGCGGGCACCCAATAGGATGAACGATTCAAATAATTTCCTTGGCAACTTGACTCGCCTTGAGTGTAAAGAGATTCCAAAGTTGTTGTGTGATCAACAAGCGTATTGCCATAAAAACGGTGTAAATGAGCAGCATTCTCTAGATTTGGAAAAACAATTGGGTCATTGTATCCGCTGTGGGCGAAATCACAGTTAATTCGTAAGATGCCTCGCCAACTATTCGGAGCGACTGGATCGGGCGTAACATTGGTTGGAATTAAATCGTCATTTGATGATGCAAAAAGGCTGTCTATTTGCCAATTAAAGCTCGCGATGTCACCTGCAGCAGTACTGCCATCTGCATTAGTCGCTAAGGCTTGAACGTCAAACTGTTGCGAGCCTGATGTAAGGTCGACTAAAAATAATGAGTCGTCACAAGGCTCAAAACTCTGCTGGTTGACCCGGCACTGATATTGCACTGCGTCAGTCGCGACAAATTCGAATTTCGCATGCCGCTCAGTAGTCACTGAGTTGGGTGTGATTAAAAACCTTATCGATAAGTCGAATGAAGTCGCTCCACTCTGGTTGTCGTCTTGTTCGTTTGAACTTGAACAACCATAAAAAAAGATGTGACAAACTATTAAAGCGCTAAGATATTTCTTCAACATTTTTTCTCCTAACCGTAAACGTCAGCTCAACATGCGATTAAGTGTACTGCTTAAAGCGTCAAGAAAGGGGGATCACTAAGTAAAGGTATGTAAAGATTTGCAAAGATTCAATGACGATTAATGGTTGGGATGAGTTTATAACAGCCGGTATCACAAGTTTTTAAGTGGTTGTTCAGGTTTGTGTTAAATGTTTTTACATTTTGTTTTTGCTTTTCTTTGTTTAACCAGACAATATCAGTTCACCCTTAGAGTCAAATTGGGGCAGTTTAGGCGTTTGGCTCTCACTTAATATCGATTAAAACAAGAGGTGAACCCATGGACCGAAGAGAATTTATCAAGCTCACGGGAATAGGCGTTGGTGGCATTGCACTGCCCATTATGGGCAATGTGGTTTCAGCCGAACAACTGCTAGATCCCGGAATGGACGTTGCAATCAAGAAGAAGCTGGCTGATGTCGCCTTAAACGCGGCGAAAGAAGCTGGAGCAACTTATGCAGATGTACGAATTGGTCGCTATCTGAATCAATTCATCACAACGCGAGAGAAAGTGGTTAATAACATCGTGAATACAGAATCTGCAGGCATCGGCATAAGAGTTATTGCTAACGGTACCTGGGGATTTGCTTCAACGTCTTTGATGACTGTAGAAAGTATTGCGAAAGCAGCGCGCCAAGCGGTCGCTATTGCGAAAGCAAATGCAAAATTTCAAACTGAACCTGTAAAGCTAGCGCCAGTGAAAGGTTACGGTGAAGTTAGCTGGAAAACTCCGATTGAAAAAAATGCGTTTGAAATTCCAATCAAAGATAAAGTTGATCGATTACTTGAAGTCAATAATGCTGCTCTTACTTCAGGCGCCAGCTACATCACTTCGATTTTCTTTTTGGTTAATGAGCAGAAGTATTTCGCTTCAACCGAAGGCTCCTATATCGACCAGGATGTTCATCGATTGTGGGCTCCGTTTTTCGCAAGTGCAGTGGGTAAAGCAGGATTCAAACAGCGTAATGGATTAGGCAATCCAGTTGGAATGGGATTTGAGTATTTAGATGGAAAGAAAAAAGACAAAATAATGGTAGACGGTGCAACCATCGGCTACGGCAACTCATACGACATGGTTGAAGATGCTAAGTTAGCTGGTGAGCAATTGCAGAAAAAACTAGCTGCTAAATCAGTCAAACCTGGGAAATACGACTTAGTGCTTGATCCTGCTCACTTGATGTTAACGATTCATGAATCAGTCGGCCATCCATTGGAACTGGATCGTGTACTTGGATACGAAGCAAACTACGCTGGAACCAGTTTTGCGACCTTGGACAAATGGCGTACCAAAAAGTTTGAATACGGTTCTGATATCGTTAATTTATTCGCCGATAAAAACCAACCATACTCACTGGGTAATGTCGGTTATGACGATGAAGGTGTAAAAACGAAAGAGTGGGATTTAATTAAAGGCGGTATTTTAGTTAATTATCAAGCAACACGTGATCAAGTGCATATGATCGACCAAAACGAATCTCATGGTTGCTGTTATGCTCAAAGTTGGCGAGATGTTCAGTTCCAGAGAATGCCAAATGTTTCGTTACGACCAAATGCAAAGCAAGATCTATCTGCTAACGATATCATTAAAGATGTAAAAGATGGCATTTACATTGTTGGTCGTGGTTCCTACTCTATTGACCAACAGCGATATAACTTCCAATTTGGTGGGCAGTTATTCTATGAAATAAAAGACGGAAAAATTACTGATCAAATTGAAGATGTTGCTTACCAATCGAACACACAAGAGTTTTGGAATTCATGTGCTCAATTAGCAGGCAAATCTGATTATCGCCTCGGCGGTTCATTCTTTGATGGAAAGGGACAACCCTCTCAGGTTAGTGCGGTATCTCATGGATGCCCTACAACCCGATTCAATAACATCAATGTTTTAAATACAAAGCGCAACGTGTAAGTGCTGCGATTGATAACAGAATTTGAGAGGTGAAAAATGGCGATTTTATCTGAACAAGAAGCAAAAAAGATTTTAAAGAAAGTAATTTCGTACTCCAAAGCCGACAGTTGTGAATGCAATTTGTCAGGAGTGGTGAGTGGTAATATTCGATACGCACGAAACACAGTCACTACTTCGGGTAGTGTGAGTGATTTAACGCTTTCAGTGCAATCGGCTTATGGCAAAAAAGTAGGCACGGCGACGATCAATGAATTTGATGATGCATCGTTAGAAAAAGTTGTTCGTCGTTCGGAAGAGCTGGCCAAGTTGGCACCAGAAAACCCTGAATATATGCCACCACTAAAGTCAGCAAAATTTAAGAAGGCAAATACACATTTCAACTCAACGGCCAGTGTTACTCCTGAGTATCGAGCAAAAGCTGCTGAAAACAGTATTGTGCCATCAAAGAAAAATAAATTGATTGCTGCGGGCTTTTTAAATGACAGTGAAAATATGCTGGCGTTAATGAACAGTAATGGTTTGTTTGCTTACAACACTTCAACCTCAGTTGATTTTTCTGCAACAATTCGAACTGAAGATGGTAAAGGTTCTGGTTGGGTCACTCGAGATTATTCTGATGTAAAAAAACTGAATACAGCAGAAGCCTCAAAAATAGCCATTCAAAAAGCTTTGGATTCATCCGATGCGAAAGAACTTGAACCAGGTCGATACACGGTAATTCTTGAGCCGGCAGCAAGTATCCAGCTGTTGCAAAATATGGCGGGAAGCATGGACCAACGTTCGGCAGAAGAAGGTCGTAGTTTTTTAAGTTACAAGCCGAAAGATGATGAAAAAAATCCTCCGAAAACAAAACTGGGAATGAAGCTATTTGATGAGCGTGTCAATATCTACACTGATCCGAATCATCCTGAAGTACCAACACCTCACTTCTCATCGGATGGTGCTCCAGTCGAGCGCATTCAATGGGTGAAAAACGGTAAAGTTGTTACTATGCCCAATTCTCGTTATTGGGCGGAAAAAACGAAAACCGATTATGTTCCAACACCCGCTGGCGGTCTTCAGTTCATTATGGAAGGTGGAGACGAAAGCATTGAGGAAATGATTAAGAATACCCGTCGCGGTATTTTGGTCACACGACTTTGGTACATTCGTCAACTTGATCCCCAATCTTTGTTGTATACCGGATTAACCAGAGACGGAACATTTTTTATTGAAAACGGGAAAATTAAATACCCAATTAAGAATTTCCGATTCAATGAAAGCCCGATAGTCATGCTGAATAATATTGAGGCACTCGGAAAACCATTTCGAATTAATGGTTGCATGGTACCGCCCATGAAAATTCGAGACTTCACCTTTAGTAGCTTATCTGACGCTGTATAATGTGATAATAGCGAGTAACTATATGCGCAATGGCACTGGTTACTCGCAACTAAAGTAGTCTCTTTATGAATCGTCGACAGTGCCTTAAGGCAATAATGAGTACTGGGGCAATGGGATTGCTTCCCAGTAGACTGATCGCTCGACCGCATTACGATTTTTACTTTACTCGTTTGAGTTACGAGTCAGGTGATTGGAATGTTGATGAACGAATGCCGTCTAATTTGCTCAACTCCCTTATTGAATATACGACTATCAATGTCGATCCTGAGGAGCGAGTGATTCCTCTTTCTGATCCTGCGATGTTAAAGTCACCATTTTGTTATCTGGCTGGCCATAAACTTGTTCAGTTTAATACAGCTGAGCGGCGCAATTTTTATCAGTATGTTAATAATGGAGGCTTCGTATTTGTTGATGATTGTAATCATGATATTGATGGTGCGTTCGCTCAAAGTTTCGAGCAGCAAATGCAAGAGATGTTCGGTGAACAGTCATTAAATAAGATACCCAATAATCATCCTATCTATTCTGCTTTTTTTAAGTTTGATGGTCCTCCGTTATCGAGTGTTGAGTTAAATGGATGGGGAGATGATTTGGTACATGATTACCTTAAGGCAATTATTATTAACGGTAGAATTGGAGTCCTCTACAGCAATAAAGACTATGGCTGTGACTGGGACTATGATTTTAGAAATAAGCGTTTCATGTTCGAAGACAATACCAAGTTTGCCGTGAACATAGTTGTGTATTCAATGACGGCTTAAGTCGAGGAAATAATGACTGAACCATTACAGAAAACAAGTATTTCGGAATCTGAGCTCAGTGATCTAATTGAGAAAGTTGAAAACGTTAGAACTGAAATGGCTAAAGCTCTCGTCGGTCAACAAGCCACCATTGAGTTACTAATGGTAGGGTTGCTTGCGGGAGGGCATTGCTTATTGGAAGGTGTACCGGGTTTGGCAAAAACTCTCATGATAAGCTCATTGAGCAAGGCGCTTGACCTAGACTTTAAACGTATTCAATTTACACCCGATATGATGCCTTCTGATGTCATAGGCACTGAAATTCTTGAAGAAGATCACTCAACTGGTAAACGCTTTTTTAAATTTCAAAAAGGTCCCGTATTTACCAACCTGTTATTGGCCGATGAAATCAATCGAACTCCACCGAAAACCCAAGCGGCATTGCTCGAAGCGATGCAAGAGCGTGTTATTAGCTTTGCAGGTGAAGAACATATATTACCAAAACCATTTTTCGTTTTAGCAACACAAAATCCAATTGAGCAGGCTGGGACCTATGCGTTACCTGAAGCTCAGCTCGATAGGTTTCTATTACACTTGAAAGTGGATTATCCGAATTATTCAGAGGAAGTTGAAATTCTAAAGCGAACAACTGGCGTAGAGGCTGCAAAAGTGAATGCTCAATTGGATGAAGGTCATTTGCTTAGACTGCAATCACTCACTCGTTCAATTATTGTGGCTGACGAGTTAATTGAAAATGTTGCGACTCTTGTGCGACTCACTCGACCGAAAGAGACTAATGATTCCTCGGTAAAAAAATACATTCGTTGGGGAGCTGGACCGAGAGCAGGTCAGTCCATTTTGCTAGCAGCCAAAGCAAAAGCATTATTGGCAGGTCGACTGTCTGTCATTCCTTCTGATATCGAAGCTATTTATCTTTCGGCTTTAAGTCATCGAATATTGTTAACGTTTGAAGCTCAGGCCGATGGTATTTCTATAGAGACATTAATGAACTCTTTATTTAAAAAAGTATTTCATAAATAAAAGCGTAATGCGGTTAGCATGAATCGAATTGCACTTGAAACAAATATTACTCCTACCAGATTAGCCCGGTTTGAGGAGCTTAATCTTTTAACTGAAACCTTGGTTAACGGTTTTATGTCTGGTTTACATCCAAGTCTTTTTCCGGGCTCAGGGTATGAGTTTAGTCAGTTAAGAAGTTACCAGCCTGGTGATCCTGTTAATCGAATCGATTGGAAATTGTATAGCAGAAGTGATCGTTATTTTATTCGTGAAGCAGAGAAAGAAAGCAAACTAAGTTTGTCCTTATGGTTAGATTCTAGTACGTCAATGACTCAAGTTGATACAAAGCTGGGAATAACCAAATTTCGTTATGCGATCTGGCTAACCGCATGCATCGCTAAAATTGGGCTTCAGCAAGGAGACGATGTTGCCTTTAGCTGTATCAATCAGATTGATTATAAATGTCCGTCGGCAAGTGGTGACACGCAACTTACCGAAATAATAAGAACGTTAAACCAAATACAACCGAAAGGTGAATTAACTCCGGAAGATTTTGAGGCTTTGAAGCGCAGTCACCAGCCAAGTGACCTTGCAATAGTAATTTCTGATAGCTATCAAAATAAAGAAGAATTTTATGAATTGCTCAACTTTTTAACTCAAACAAATAGAGATATTTTTGTTTTTGGTTTGATTAATGATTTAGATAAAAAAATCTCTAATTTCGGTGAAGTTGAGCTTACTGATCTCGAAACTGGTCATAAAACTATCTTAAGTCGTACTCAACTGTCGAATTATCAAGAATTGTCAAAGAAAAGAATCAAGGACGTTACAACTTGGTGTGCGTCTCGAGATATTAAAGTGCATTGGGTGAATACTCAAAAGCCACTTGATGAGATGTTATATAATTTTCTTTGCCAACGGCTAGCAAGGTAAAGCTTATCATGGAGCTACTAAATCCTGCTGGCTTATTTATATTTTTTGCGTTATTGATTCCGATTATTGTTCACCTAGCGAAGAATAGAAAGCGTAAACAATTCTATATTGGCTCAACAGCTTGGCTAAGTCAGTTACCACAAGCTAAAAAATCCAGAACAAGGCTTGAAAAGCTTTTGCTGCTTTTTCTGCGCCTTTTATTATTGACTGTTCTTGCCTTTTTACTGGCAAAACCGTTGGTTAAGGTTGATGCAAGTGAAAAATTGGCTAGTTTTTTGATTGCTAAACAGGTTACTGATAGTGAACTTGATTATATTAATAGCTATTTAACTAATCATTACTCTTCTGATTCAAATGAGATAAGGGTCTATTACGGTACCTGCCAGCTTACTCGACTAAGTGATATCAAGAGCTTTCAGAACAATACTCAATCATATTGTTTGGATGATGTGAAGAAAGACTTTCTTACTTATGTAACCTCTATGGAACAGATACTTGATGATAGCGAAACAATGCTGCTGGTAAATGAGAGTATTTATGAACGTTTTGCAGTATCGAATCCTTTTGTATATTTAGAAAGTGGTCAGTGGATGACTAAATTAATGACGACTTCGAATTTAATATCGACACTGTCAGAGTCACCAGAAAGCGAGCTTAGGTCCGGTTCACCTCTAGGTCTTGGAATTGGAAAAAAGCTTGAAATTGGAAAAAAGCTTGGTGTTGGAACGAAGCTTGATTTTTCTAGAACAAAAAAAATATTAATAGTTATTTCGAATAAAGAGAACCAATTTAAACTTGATAAATTATTACAGGATTTCTCGAGTTTGATTGATCCATTGAAAAACTCAATTGAGTTGAAAACGATAACGATTGATCAAATACCAGAGATTTTCACTCAG
This sequence comes from Gammaproteobacteria bacterium, assembly GCA_013373375.1. Lineage (GTDB taxonomy): Bacteria > Pseudomonadota > Gammaproteobacteria > Enterobacterales > Kangiellaceae > Pleionea. Next base: position 87,750 of record JABXHY010000004.1, on the reverse strand, counting down.
TTAAGTCAGCTACAAGGATACGTGCCTAATGTTGAAAAAGCTCTTAAAGAACATAGTGAGCTTATTTTCATTGTTCTGAATAATAAAACTGACAAAATCTCAATCTGGTTGATGCATAAGCAAGAGGCTGATTGGCGAAAGAGCGAAAGTCAAAGCTGTAAAGGATTTAAAAATACTAATATTAGCTGCCAGGTTTTACAATTATCGGGGGACACAGAGCAAAACAGTAACTGGAAAGAGAGCTCGCCATTATATTTAGTTGAAATTCTTCAAAAGTTACTTGCTGAAAAAGGTGCTTACATTGGAGTCAGTCATAGCACTAATGGAGATCTGGTGATTGACGACTACTCGACTAAAAATATTACTATCTATCTAATAATCGTATTCTTAATGTTGTTTGTTCTGGAGAGGCTTTTAGCCACCTTTTTATTTAGAAGGAGCCAGAAGTGAGCGATTCCGAACAAGAAATTGAAAACAATACATTAACCGATCGAATCAGTAAGTTAAACAGTCACCTCAATCAAATTAATATAATTTCACGCTGTGCCACAGTTCTTGTATCAATATTAATTTGGATCCTGACTTGCTATATGCTTAGCATTTTCTTAACTCCGATTGATTACTTAAGCTGGGCGAAAATTCTAGGAGCAAGTTTGTTGTTTATGCTGTTTGCAATTAAGCTTAACCTTATCTTTTCCCCCAATATAAATTTGATTGCGAGAAGATTTAATCTGGTTGAAAAAGAACTTTTATTTAGTACACAGATAATAGCAAAACCATTTAGTAAACTTAACGAAATAGAAAAGCTTCAATTGCAGAGGTTGTCGGCCAGCGAACTTAAATATTCACAAGGTATTTTAATTGGCATAAAACCGAAGTTTATAGCCGCGCTATCAATTCTGATACCAGTGCTTTTACTAGCAAATATTCTTATCGCAGACTATTCGAAAGAAAGAAGTAAGGGAATAATTCAGCCAAGTGATAGTTCGAATGACACAGCTTCAGAATTACTTCAATTTACTGATACTATAATCTCTATCATTCCGCCTGGGTATACAGGTGAAGAAAAAAGAAAATTATCATTGCTAAGCTTTGGTGCCACACAAGGAAGTAGAATTGTTTGGGCTTTAAAAACAGCAAAGAATATCCGTAGTTTGGAAATCAGATTTATATCGAATGATCGCTCTTCGCCTGTATCATTTGATGGGGACAGTTATCAGTATGAAGATATTGTATCTGAATCTGATCTCTATTACTTCCAAGGAGTTGATCAACAAGGGAACTTGGTTAAGTCCGAAACGTTTCGCATTGATGTTGCGATTGATGAGCTTCCAAGTATAAGTATCAGTCAACCAAAGGAGCAGATCTTAGAGTTTAATTCTGAACAGCTCGCTACTATTGATGTAAAAGCCTATGTCTCTGACGATTTCGGTTTTTCGAAGATGGAATGGAAGGTAACTGCCGTAAAAGGAAGTGGAGAGGGTGTAAAGTTTCGGGATAGATCCATACCAGTTGAAGAATCATTCTTAGCAACCAATCGTTTAGTATTGAATAAACAATTTGATATGACGTCTTTTGGTCTAGAACCTGGGAATGAGTTTTATGTTCGGCTATTGGTATCTGACAACGCTTTACCGTCTCCTCAAGTTGTACAGTCTCCAGCAATCATTGTTCGTTGGCTAGAGCAGAAGGAGGTAGTAGAGAATACTGCCAGTATGCAAATTAAGTATTTTCAAGAGTATTTTAGAAGCCAAAGACAAATCATTATTGATACGGAAAAATTGATTGAAGAAAAATCATTTATTGAGAGTGAACAGTTTGAAAATCAATCGAGAGATATTGGCTTCTCTCAGCAAGACCTGAAACAACGTTATGGTCAATATCTTGGTGACGAAGCCGATGAACAAGTCAGCGTGAATTTAAGCGAGGCGACTACTAATGTAGAAAGTGAGAAGGACCAGCTTAAGTCAGAAGAATCTGATCATGAACAAGAAGCAGAAAATCATCATCATGATCATGGACCACAAAATAGTGATGTCGGTGTCAATGACGGAAGAGATGACCTAATCGAGCAGTATTTGCATGAGCATCAATATGACGACACTGTGGCTCAGTCAAACTACGATCCTAAGTATTTAATGCGTCAAGCTGTGGCCGAAATGTGGCAGGCCGAAAAGCATTTGATGTTATTTCAGCCAGAAGTTGCTTTGCCTTTTGAATATAGAGCTTATGAGTTTCTAAAGCGTGCTCGACAGGCTGATCGGATTTATGTTCAACGCTTGGGTTTTGAGCCTCCTCCTGTGAGCGAAGATAGGCGTTTTGAGGGTGATGTGCAAACCGTAAAGGATAAGTTTGTAACTCTGGAAAATCAGTCTGGCAAAAACGCGTTACAAAGTCTGATAATGCACTTTATGAGTCTAATTAAGGCGAGTAATGATTCGATCTTAGATGATCCTACCGATAAGCGACGATTGGTCGGCTTATTAATGGAAATACAAAACCAACTTATCGCGCAGAAAGAATTAGAGCTAGCTCAGATTTTATCGAAGCAATTGGATGGGATTATCTTGGCAAGTCAAGGCTGTGACTCTTGCGTAAAAAGTATTTATGACCTGCTAGCGCCATTGCAAAAGTCAGATACAAAGCGCTTAATCATTAATACTAAACCACGATATTTTATTCAAAAGCAAACATCGCTAGATTCGACTAAAGATACGGCGAGGAAAACTGAGGAATGATTTTATGAGCTTAAATCATTCTAATAAGCGAAATAACATCCTTATAACATTGCTTTTCTTTTCCGCATTGGCAGCCTTTTTGTATTTTCATTTATACGCCTTAAATTCTCACTACAAGTCAATTAATACCGACGATAGCTTATTAAATTGGCTAGGTTCATCTGAAAACGATATTTACCTGTTGCGAGGAATATCATCAAGTAATGATGGAAAATCTGTATCCAGTATCAAGGACTTTATACACTCTAATTCTGAAGTAAGTCAGTTAGTGATTCGTGGAAGCGGTTTAACCTCAATAGAATGGGAGCAACTTGAACAAAGTAAAATAGATGTTCAACTGTTGGAAAGTGATGCGGTGTCAAAAGACCCAAAGAGTTTTGAACCTGACTTTGTAAAGATTGATTTTAGAACAGAAGCTCAAATCGGAGAGCCTGTTTTAATAAATGGTATTTTGAATCTGAAAGACAGTGATAATGATTCGCTTAGTGTTCGAGTGGAGAGTAAGGTCAGCGGTATTGTTGCGGAGAGCAAAAGAATAGTGAATGGCAGGTTCGAATTAACCTGGATGCCGAAAGATTATGGAAAGCAACTGTATCAATTGCAGCTAGTGGAAAAAGATTTGGTATTAGCAAGTCAGCCAATTGCGATTATTGTAACTCGGTCAAAAACTTTAAATGCATTGCTATTACAAACCTCTCCATCGTTTGAATTTAACTATTTAAGAAAATGGCTGGCACAGGAGAGTTTTCAAGTATTCAGTGATATTGAGATTAGCGCTAAAAATACTTTAAAGCAGTTCACTCAACGAGAGTCCTATTATAGCTTGTTAAATAATACAGATGGTTCAACAAACGAAGAGACAGAAAATAACGCAACCGAGTCTACAGGTGTTATCGGTGAAGAACAAAAAAAAAGCGATGATGTAAAACTAGGGATGAATAAAATCAAGGAAAGTTGGCAGAAAAGTAACTGGCTTGACCTTGTCGAGATAAACTTAGTGGTCATTGAGTTTAGTCGATTTACCAAGCTGCAAGATAAGGAGTTTGAGCGTTTGGAAAAGTTTTCGAATCTTGGCGCACACATTGTTATTGTTATGGATAGAAATGTTGAACAAGAACTCCAATCGTTTTCATCAGAGCGATTAAAAGATATTTTTAAATCTTTTAATGTTCAATTTCAATTATCTCCTGTTTCTGAAACAGTTATCCCGAAAGGCTTTTCAAAATGGAGCGGCGATACCGATAATAAAACTCATCAAGATGAACTGTTACAAACCGGAGAAATCAATAAAGGAAGTTTAATGCCACCCTTAACAGTTGATGGTTTGAAAGCTTTCAGTTCTTCAGGTCGCTTGAAAGAATTGGTAAAAGGAGATGCAGAGCAAGGTTTAGTTTATCGCGTCGAATCAATTGAAGCTACTTTAACGGTCTCTCGAATTCTTGATTCCTATCAATGGCAGTTGTCGGGACATAGCGTTGCTTATACCAAGCTATGGCAAAAGATTATTGATCAGCCGGAATGGATTTCATATGCGCCAGTAGTTGAGGTTAAAAGTGAACACCTCCCAACAGTTGGCTATCCAATAGAAGTTTGCGCAGACTTTTTTCACTATCCAGAACCTTTGAGTATACAGACGGCGTCTAACGATTTGAGGACTTACAATCAACAGTTTCCGTTTACATTAGGAATTAATGCTAATAGTAAAAAACAGTTTAACTTTCGAAGTTCCGATCTTGAAAGTAATGAAAGTGATGAGAGTAATGCTCTGCGATCTCATTCACGCAAATGCCGATATGTGTATCCTGAAACTCCAGGTTGGTATCATGTGGTTCGAGGTTGGGAGCCAATGAGTGATGATATAGCATTTGGACAACAAGAGAGGCTCAGTTCATTTTATGTTTATCCGAGAGATAGCTGGAATGCTGCTTTGAGATATCATAAAAACAAAATGACAGAGCAGCGTATGAATCAAAAAACGAATGATTGGCCGATGAACTGGAACAACGTCTTGCGTTGGTTGTGTTTGATGTTGGCACTGATTGCGTTAAGTACTCTTTGGTTTCGAGAACGCAAAGAGGAAAGTTAAGTTTACTTTTCCTAAGATTTTTTAATTGTCTATCAACTAAAGCTTCTTGCCCCAGATTTTACAGTCATTAATATCATTTTCTTGCAAACGATGACGTATTGACTCTGCTTGTCTTTTACTCGCGAAAGGACCGAGTTGTACGCGATACCAACGTCCTGACTCTGCATCAACTGGAAGGATAGAGCTTTCGTAGCCTAAAAATGCAATTTTAGCTTTTAATGCATCTGCAATGTCGTTATTTCGAAACGAACCGCAAGGCATCAAATATTCCATCGATACTATGTTCTCTGGACGCTTTAAGTCTTCCTCTGGAATGACAACTTCTTTGTCTTCTAAAATATCGTGGAAGGTATACTTTGGAACTTTGGGTTGTTCAATTTTTTCTGGTGACTTGGTTTGATTTTCCTTAGTCACAACTGTTTTTGGCGTCGGATTACTTTTCGCGGGTATCCATTTTAAATACACTAAAAAACCAACAAAACCACCTAAAATCATTCCGACCACCAAAACGGCTGCTGTAGGAAAGCCTTGTTTCTTACGACGTGTCGCATTACGACGCTTTGGCTTATTGCTGGATCTTTTTGCGTAATCTCTTGGCATACTTCAAATCAACTTTTATTCACGCTTAACGCTGTTTATTAATTTATGCTAGTACTATGATTATTTTTTTACTGTTAATTAGCTTAGTGTTAATTAATCAAGTAAAGGGCCTTTACATGGATTCTGGTGCGCTCACACCTAACAATTCCAATCCATTAGCCAAAACCTGACGAACCGCAGTAATCAATGTTAAACGAGCTTGGCATACATTATTGTCTTCGACAATCCAGCGTAAGGACTCATCTTCTTTGCCAGCTTGATAATAGCCATGAAGCAGCGCTGCTAACTCACGCAAGTAATGTGCGATAACGTGAGGTTCGCAATTATTAGCGGCTGCATTAACTAAATCAGGGAACTGACTCATTTTATCCATGATTTGGGTTTCATGCTCGAGAGTAAGGAGGTTCAGGTTTTCTACACCTATTTCCTGTGAGTATTCCCTAGATTGCTTAACAATTTCCCTTAAAGTAGAACAAATTCTCGCGTGTGCATACTGAATGTAAAAAACTGGATTATCATTAGTTTGTGACTTTGCAAGTTCAATATCAAAAGTTAACTGTGACTCGGCACGTCGTGCTGCTAAAAAGTATCGAGTGGCGTCACGGCCAACTTCGTCAATTAAGTCGCGTAAAGTTACGTAGCTTCCCGCTCGTTTGGAAATTTTTACTTCTTCACCGCCACGCATAACGGTTACCATCTGATGCAATACGTACTCTGGATAGCCTTGTGGAATACCTTGGTTTAACGCTTGTAAACCTGCGCGCACTCGCGTGATTGTAGAATGGTGGTCGGCACCTTGTTCATTGATGACTCGTTCGAAACCTCTTTGGAATTTGTCGAGATGATAGGCAACATCTGGAACAAAATAGGTGAAGCCACCTTCTTTTTTGCGCATCACACGATCTTTGTCATCGCCGAAATCGGTTGTTTTTAACCAAAGAGCTCCGCCATCTTCGTAAGTAAACCCATTGTCGACTAATCGGTTAACCGTGGCCTCAACTTTGCCGTCTTCGTACAACGAAGATTCCAAGAAGTAATTATCAAAATTTACCGCAAAAGCTTTCAAGTCGAGATCTTGTTCGCGTCGTAAATACGCAACGGCAAAATGGCGTATGGCATCAAGATCGTCAGGATCACCTTTGCCTGTTACGTGTTGGTCTTCTGCATCGATGCTTGCTTTTGTCATGTAATCATTGGCGACATCGACAATATACTCGCCACGATACCAATCATCTTGCCATCCGGAATCATCGGGTGTTTTATTTTTACATCGAGCTTGAACGGACAAAGCCAAATTATTAATTTGCTGTCCGGCATCGTTGTAATAGAACTCTGCGGTAACATCCCATCCGGTAGCGTTTAACAGTCGACAAATACAATCTCCCACTGCCGCTCCACGACCGTGACCAACATGTAATGGTCCCGTTGGGTTGGCCGAAACAAATTCCACCTGCACTTTTTTGTTATTACCGACGTTGTTATGACCGAATTGGCTGCTCTGTTCAATTACCGACTTTATAACGGCACTTTGCGCGTCCTGCGCCATGAAAAAGTTGATAAATCCAGGACCTGCAATGTCTACTTTTTTAATAGCCTGAGATTCAGGCAACGCATTGATAATAAGCTGTGCGACATCTCTCGGTGACTTGCCGATAGGCTTCGCCAGCATCATTGCTAAATTAGTCGCCAAATCACCATGTGATTTGTCTTTGGTATGCGTAACCTGAAGCCGAGCTTCAAAGTCATTTTCAAGAAGCCCTTCAACTTTGAGTTGAGCGATGGCCTGTTGTAGTAATTGTAATAAGGTATCTTTCATTAGTTAGCGGTTGTTTCGACACAAATTTGCCTCATTATCCTTTAATCTGTTCGGATTTTCGATAGCTTAATGAGTGGATTCGGTGATAATTGTGAATTCTGCAGGTTCACCTATGAAGACCTGTGAGTTTAAAGCAGATCCTGAGCATCTATGTCTAACGACCATCGGATTTTCGAGGCGCGCTTCGACGACTCAATCGTTGGCAAATGTTGCGCAATTAATTGATGAAGTTGGGCTCGATTAGAGGAGTTAAGCATCAATTGAAAACGAAAGCGTCCAGCTTTTCGACTAATAGTGCAAGCGACGGGACCTAGTACTTCAAGAGCATCATTCGAATTCGTAAACAAACTGGATACTTCTCGCAGAAAATCTTGAGCGTCTTGTTTTTTTAGGGATTCGGCTCGAAACAAAGCGATATGAGAGTAAGGTGGTAGTAGCGTGTCCTTTCGTTCTTGCAAAAGTCTTTGTGCAAGCTCGGAGTAACTTTTGTTTTTCAAGTCTGCTAGCAAGGAGTGATCTGCGTAATGAGTTTGAATCACCACTTCTCCTTCTGTTTCACTGCGACCCGCACGTCCTGACACCTGCGTTATTAACTGAGCCGCTCTTTCCTGTGCCCTGAAGTCGCTACTAAACAAAGCTCCATCAATATCCAGAATGACGACCAAAGACATCTTGGGGAAATGATGTCCTTTTGCCAGCATTTGGGTGCCCACTAAAATTTTAGTATCACCTTTTTTGGCTGCATCAACAAAGTCGCTCATTGCGCTTTTGCGTCGAGTTGTATCTCGATCAATCCGTTGGATGGGGTATTGCGAAAAGTAACTCGAAAGAAATTGTTCGACGCGCTCGGTTCCTTGTCCTACTGCCAGCAAGTCAGCCGCGTGACATTGTGGGCATTGTGTAGGTAGAGATTGATAACCGCCGCAGTGATGGCATTGAAGGTAATCGTTCTGTTTTGATTGATGCAGCGTCAGGTGAGCATCGCAGCGCTTGCAGTCAGCCATCCAACTGCATCGATGGCAAAGTAAAACCGGAGCAAAACCACGTCGATTAATGAATACCAGTACTTGTTGGTTTTTCTTCAAATGCTGGTACATTTTGTTTAATAACGGCTTGGTAAAGCCTTCCTGAAGAGGCTGGTCCTTACAATTCTCAATGGTGATTTCGGGCAAAGTCGCGCCAGTGGCACGCTGCTTAAGAAGTAAGTGTGAAAAGTTTTTATGCTTAGCATTATAAAGAGTTTCTAAAGAGGGCGTTGCACTCCCAAGTATGACAGGAACTTGTTCTATTTGCCCTCTGAACAGTGAGAGATCGCGAGAAGAGTAACGTAAACCATCACTTTGTTTAAAGGATAAGTCGTGCTCTTCATCAACGATAACGATGCCGAGATTTTTAAAGGGTGTAAATACCGCAGAGCGAGTACCAATAATAATATCAACAATCCCAGCTCTGGCTTTTAGCCAATGGTTTAAACGCTGCTTATCGGTCAGTCCTGAATGAATACTCGCAACTTTATTCGGAAATCTAGATTCAAAGCGTCGGATAGTCTGTGGCGTCAGGCCTATTTCGGGAACCAATACCAGAGCCTGTTGCCCTGTTTGTGTTACATGCTCGATGATATTTAAATAGACTTCTGTTTTGCCACTGCCGGTTATTCCATCAATTAGCACCGGATGAAACTCTTGAGTTTTTGCCAATACTTGTTCGACAACACTCTTTTGTTCTGGAGTAAGCGAGTGCCTGCTAATAGGTTGCGCACCAGTATTGCTTGAGGAGGACGCATTCAGCTCAAGGCAATTTTGGTCACAAGATGATTGCCTCACAGATCCTTGTTCAAGTTCAGAGCAAGTTGCCCAACCTTTATCTTGCAATTTTCTTAAGGTAGCAAGTTGAATTTCATTTGCTTTGAGTGACTCTTCGCTGGTTGGCTTACTTGACTCTAAAGCCCTCAAAGCTTGTTGAATTCGAACCGAACGACTTGGTAAATTGGGAATTGCCTCCAGTCCTGCGTGAGTGATTTGCCAATAGTTAATCGGTTTAAGTTCTGCCTTCTCACCCTTCATTAATGCATTGGGGAGAGCTGTAGAAAGGGTCTCTCCCCAAGGGTGATGATAGTAACGCGCCGTTCTCTCAATCAGTTGCCACAGCTCTTCCGGGAGTATGGGTGAATTGTCCAGTACTGAATCTATAAACTTGAGTTTGGCTCGATCAATGTTGCTGTTTTGACTTACTCCGACGGATACACCAATTAATAGCTTATTGCCAAACGGTACTTTGACGCGCACGCCGACCGGCGGTGGTGAGCCGGAAACAAGATAATCAAAATTTTTTCGCAGCGGTAGCGGAAGCGCTACTTGAACCAGTGAATTCGACAAACCGATATGGACATATATAGTTGCTGTATTAAGTCAGCCAATGGTAGGGGCTTTCATCAAGAAGTAAAGTAAAATTGAATGGTGTCAGATTAGTGGTTGAATTTCGTTCGATGCACGAGTATGATCTCGCGTCCCCTAATTGGGTGGATGGTGTTTCAGGTATCCGGTATATCGATAGAACCTAGGAATAGCGATCCACAAGCACAGAGAGAATTTGTAATGAAACAAGGTATACATCCTAAATACGAAGAGATTACAGCAACTTGCAGTTGTGGCAATGTAATCAAAGTAGGTTCAACTTTGGGTAAAGACATTAATTTGGACGTATGTTCAGCGTGTCACCCATTTTTCACTGGTAAGCAGAAAATTGTTGATACTGGTGGCCGAGTTGACCGTTTCCGTAAGCGTTTTGGTGCTCGCGGCAAAAAATAAGTCATTCGTAAAGATTGAAAAAAGGGCGCCAATTGGCGCCCTTTTTATTTGCTTGCTTTTATGCTTTAAAGCATAACATGTAGGATTAAAACGAAAGGCATGTTAAAAGATGTCTTCGTCAAAAACATTTGGTACTTCATTTTTGTCCGCTTCTTTCTCCGGTAGAAATTCAGTTCGGAAAATTTCAAAAATAGCTTTTTCTGTTGAGCTACTAGCAAGTTTTCCAGACTCAGGGTTAATTCTGGCTGTAACAATACCTTCTGGTTGAGGCATTGTGTTTTCTGGTTTTCCACTCAACGCCATCTCCATGAACTTTTGCCAAATTGGTAAAGCGGCTTTACCTCCGTACTCTCGTTTTCCAAGAGAGAGTGAATAGTCGGCAAAACCAACCCAGGCGGTTGCAACGTAATCACCATTGAACCCAGAAAACCAAGCATCTTTGGCATCATTGGTTGTCCCTGTTTTCCCGCCAATATCATTCCGTCTAAGTAATGGGCTTCCGGTGTTGTAAAGCTGTCTCCATGCTGTGCCGCGATGAATAACATCTTTCATCATCGAATTTACGATGAAGACATTTCTTGGCTCTACCACCCGTTTAGCGATTTTTTCTTCATCAATTGGAAGCAATGGCTCTGGCGTTAAAGGGGTATCCAACGCTGAAGCTTGGTCATCCAGAGTTTGTTCTGAGACTTGCTGCTGTTTTGGCAATTCTTCGAGTTCGGCAAGCAACTTTTCACACTCGGTACATACTTTTACCGGCTCAGCTTTGAACAACACGTCTTCGTTGGCTGTTTCGATTCGTTCGATAAAATAAGGGCTCACTTTGTATCCGCCATTGGCGAAAGTCGCATACCCAGTGGCTACTTCAATTGGCGTGAAAGACGCTGAGCCTAGCGCAAGAGAAGTGTAAGGTTCCATGTATTCGTCAGGAAACCCAAAGTTGAGTAAATAGTCTTCCGCATAGGATGGACCAATTTCATTCATTAGCCGAACTGAAATAGAGTTATTTGAATACCTTAAAGCGTCTCTTAGTCTTGTTAGGCCCTTATATCGCCCACTGTCATTTTTGGGTCGCCAAAAGTCTTCGGCTGTCTTATCTTCTTTAACAAATGGAGCGTCATTGAGTACGCTGGCAGCAGTGTAGCCCTTCTCGAGCGCTGCAGAATAGATAAAAGGCTTTATATTAGAACCTGGCTGACGGCGAGCCTGCGTCACCATATTAAATTGATTTAAAGTAAAATCGTATCCGCCGACCAAGGCTTCAATCGCACCCGATTGGGGGTTGAGTGCGATAAATCCTCCGCTGACTTCGGGAATCTGGGTTAACTTGTAGCCGAGATCAGTATCTTTTATTACCCGAATTACATCGCCAGGCTTTAGGATATCGGATGGCTTTTTCGGAGCGGCTCCTTTTTTGTCGTTATCGATAAAAGGCGCTGCCCATTTCATCCCATCCCAGGAAATCGATACTTCAGAGCCGTTTTCGTGAAGTGCCACAAGAGTATTGTTTTCCTCATCCAAAGCTAACGTCAGTGCTGAATCCATATTGGCAATGTCGGGTAAGCTTTTTAAGTAATCGACTCTTTCTTCTTTTGTGAGCTCTTCAAAGTTCTCGATGGATTGTTCGGGGCCTCTGTACCCATGTCGTTCCGTATACTCCAGAAGGCTTTTGCGAAGCGCCGCCTGTGCTCCGATTTGAAGCTTGTTATTAAGTGTGGTGTAAATTCGGAAGCCATTATTGTAAGCAGCTTCTCTACCGAAACGTTCGATAATGTCTCTTCTAACCATTTCTGCTAAATAAGGTGCGGAAAAGGATACGTCTGCTCCGTGCTTGCTGGATTCAATCGGTAAAGCAACAGCATCATTATGCTCTTCTTCGGTGATGTATCCTTCAGCAAGCATTCGTCCAAGAACGTGATTTCGACGCTCTAAGGCTTTCTCTGGATTTGAGAGAGGATTGTAAATTGACTCTCCCTTGGGGATTCCGGCCAATACTGCTACTTGATGCAGTTCAAGCTCATTAATTTCTTTCCCGTAATAAACTTGAGCTGCGGCTCCTAGACCATAAGCCCTATGACTAAAGTGCGCTTTGTTGATAAACAGCTCTAATATTTCATTCTTAGAAATTTCAGATTCAATTTTCCATGCGAGAAACATTTCTCGAAATTTTCGAGTAAAGGTCTTTTTTCGGTTCAGGTAAACATTACGAGCGACTAACTGGGTTATAGTGCTTGCGCCCTGGCTTCGAGTGCCCGTTGTGATATTGTTCACAAATGCACGCATTACCCCTAAAAAATCAACCCCTGAGTGCTCGTAAAATCGCTTATCTTCTGTTGCAATAAGCGCATGGATAAAAGTCTGTGGTACCTGACTTAATGTAATTGGAATGCGACGCTTGTCACCAAACTCTGCAATCAGGTCTCCTTCACTACTGTAAACCGTCATCGGAGTTTGTAACCGAATTTCACGAATGGAATCGACGTTCGGCAAATTAGGTCCGAGATAAAGGTAAAGGCCTCCAAAGCCCATTACACCAGCTATTGCGAAGAGGATCACAAAATATCCGCCATTTAATAGCGCTTTCAGTAGATATTTCATAGGCTAGAATCTATATATTTAGTGTTCAATTTTCTATTTGGACACAGTATATCGTTTATTAGTTGCTTGCGGATATTTTTTTTGAAAAAGAGGTGAAATATCCGAAAGTTAGCGCTATTATTTAATGTGAATACACATGTAAATGGTGTAAATAACTAAAGTTATAGGAATTTTACGCTTATGCTGGCTCAGCTATTTGGGACAAAACGGCCTTCGGTCGTGGGATTGGATATTAGTTCCACATCCGTAAAGCTTTTAGAATTGGGGCGCGTCGGGTCGCGATATCGGGTTGAAGCCTATGCTGTCGAGCCTTTACCGCAAGAGGCCGTTTCTGAACGAGACATCAGAGATCCTGAAGCGGTCGGCGAGGCAATAAAGCGCGTAATGAGTCGCTCTAAAGCCGGTGTTAAAAATGCCGCGGTCGCGGTTGCTGGCTCTGCTGTTATTACCAAAGTCATTCAACTGGATAAGAACTTGTCGGAAGATGACATGGAAAATCAAATTCAAGTTGAAGCTGACCAGTACATTCCCTATCCGTTAGAAGAAGTTGCTTTAGACTTTGAAGTTATTGGTGAATCGGAAAAGGCTCCCGATAAAGTTGACGTGCTATTAGCCGCGTCTCGGCAGGAGAACGTTTACAGCCGGGCCGATGCAGTTGAGCTGGGAGGGCTTGAAGCTAAGGTTGTCGATGTTGAAGCTTACGCGATGGAGCGGGCGTTTAAACTGCTAGAAAATCAACTGCCCGATCAAGGAGAAGGTAAGGTTGTCGCAATAGTTGACATTGGTGCGACCATGACCAGTTTGAGTGTGCTTGAAGATTTCAAAACAATTTATACACGAGAGCAAGTGTTCGGTGGTGCTCAATTGACCGAAGAGATTCAGCGTCGTTACGGGCTTTCTTATGAAGAAGCTGGTATGGCGAAAAAGCAAGGAGGTCTTCCTGATGATTACGAGCCAGAAGTTTTAGAGCCCTTCAAAGAGGCCGTAATTCAACAGGTCAGTCGTTCGTTGCAGTTCTTTTATGGCTCAAGCCAATACAGTGAAGTTGACCATGTGGTGCTCGCTGGTGGCTGTGCAGTTATTGAAGGGTTAGAGGAGATGTTGGAGGAAAGACTTGGTGTTTCCGCATCAGTTGCTAATCCATTTGCGGACATGTCCATTGCGAATCGCGTCAATGCCCAAGCACTAAGCGTTGATGCTCCCTCTCTTATGATTTGCTGCGGACTCGCACTAAGGAGTTTCGACTAATGTCACGCATTAATTTATTACCATGGCGCGAGGAGCTTCGAAAAGAGAGGCAGCGTCAGTTTTTAAGTATGCTTGGACTCGTTTTGGTGCTCGGTATCGTTGTCGTGTTTTCTTATAAGTATACCGTTAGTTTACAAATTGAAAGCCAAGTTAGTCGAAATAATTTTCTCAAAGCTGAGATAGCTAAGCTAGACCAGCAAATACAAGAAATTCAAAAGTTAGAGCAAGAGCGTCAACGACTGATTGACAGAATGAAAATGATTACAAGTTTGCAGCAAAGCCGCCCACGAGTGGTACGAATTTTTGATGAAATGGTGAGAGCGGTTCCTGAAGGGCTCAATCTTCGCTCAATGAATAGAAGAGGCAATCAATTAATTTTGATTGGCTCGGCGGAATCTGCTCAGCGCGTAACTTCTTTTATGCGAAAAATCGATGCATCAGAATACCTGAAGAACGGGACATTGAAGGATATTGATACAGATCGCTCGTTTGGCGGTGGTAGAAAAGCCTTCTCTTTAACAGTTGATGAAGTTGTTAAAGAAGATAACCAAGCGGGAGGGTCTTAACTTATGAGCAGTATGCAAGACTTTAATATTAACGACCTGGATTTTAACAATATGGGCGTCTGGCCGATGCCGGTCAAAATTGTTGCAGGTGTTATAGTATTCCTCCTCGTGTCCTTACTGGGGTATCAATTTACGGTTAGCGACGATCTCGATCTTCTTGAGCGTGAGAAAAATCAGGAGCGAAGTTTAAAGCAGGATTTTGAAACTAAACAGAAAAAAGCGGTACATCTGGATGCTTACAGGAAACAAATGGAGCAAATACAGAAGACTTTTGAGTCTTTACTAAAACAATTACCGCAAAGAAGTGAAGTACCTGGCTTGGTCGATGAGATTTCTTATGCAATCACAGCTGCAGGCCTAGAATTAAACAAAATGGCATTGCAAGGTGAGGTTAATCGCGAAATATATTTTGAAGAACCGCTACAAATAAGTGTTTCAGGCGGTTATCACCAGATCGCAGAGTTTGTCAGTCGCGTTTCTAACATGCCAAGGATTGTGACATTGCATGATTTCAGCATTACCGCAACTGATCGTGAAGTGTTTGGCAGTGAGGGTGAAAAAATATTAGATATGTCGATCACTGCGAAGACTTATCGATACGATGAAGGGGATTCCCAATGATAAAGAAGCACTTACTATCTATAGGTGTTTTGACTCTTATCGTAGGGTGCAGTTCAAACACAAGTGATTTACAAGATTGGATTCAGTCAGTTAAAGCGAAACCTGCTGGACCTATACAGCCAATGCCTGAAGTAAAACAGCCTCCATCTTTTGAGTATTCTGCAGGTGAGTTCCGAAGTCCGTTTTCGAACTTGGCTCCGGAAGTGGAAAGTGAATTACAAGCGATTACCGAAGGATGTGACTCTTCTGTGAGGCCTGATCCTGACAGACGAAGAGAGGATCTGGAAAGATATTCTTTATCGTCAATGAAAATGGTGGGCGCTATGTTTAAAGGCGATACGAATTGGGGACTAATTAAATTAAGTGGTGGCCCTGCCTCAGGTAAAGTCTTCAAAGTATCCACAGGAAACTACCTTGGTACCAATCATGGTCAAATTATAGATATTAACGAATTTAGAATTGTAATCGAAACTTTGGTACCTGATGGTCAAGGGTGCTGGGAGAAGCGAGCGGTCAACTTGGCCTTGAACGAATAGGCAGTGCCAGAGGATATATTGTATGAATATTAAACTGTCCAAGCGGAAAATCGACATGTTATTAAAATCTTTGAAAATTTTCATTGTTGGCTGTATCGGACTCTGTGCTGTTGGAGTGTCTGCGAATGAGTTAACCGCTGTGAACTTTAACGTTTTGCCAGGCGATCGAGTGGCTCTTCGACTTACTATGTCTGAGGCGCCCACAGAGCCAAGGATTTTTACGACAGAAAATCCCGCTCGAATTGCGATGGATTTCGCCGATACTCAAGTTTCTATATCCGAGAAATCGATACCAATTTCAGTCGGTGCCACCCGAAGTGTAACTGCTGTTGAGGCACAGGGGCGAACCAGAGTTGTGATCAATTTAGTTTCTGCAGCGCCTTACAACACTGCAGTAAATGGCAATGATTTCGTTATTACTATTGGTGGTAGTGAGAGTGGAACGGTGTCTCAAAGTTCATCTGGCTCACAAAGTGGCAACTTGTCAGGAATAAGTCAAATGACACCTAAAGCTGTGACGACTTCCAAAGGAATCGAGGGGATAGATTTTCGCCGAGGCGAGCAAGGTGAAGGCCGAGTGGTTGTGTCTTTGACTGATCCAAATATTGGAATTGATTTGCGTCAAGAAGGTCGGAGTGTCGTTGCTGATTTTGTGGATGCTAATATCGCCGGAGAGTTGATCCGCAAGCTAGATGTAATTGACTTCGCGACACCGGCGAGCATTGTGGAAACGAAACAAGTAGGATCTAACGTTCGTTTAACTATTGAAACCAATAATGAGTTCGAGTTTCTTGCGTATCAAACAGATTCGGATTACACAATTGAACTCAAGCCGCTTACGCCAGAAGAAGTAGAAAGAAAACGTTTGCAGGAACCTCAATATACAGGGGAACGAATGTCCTTGACGTTTCAAGATATTACGATTCGAGCTGTTCTTCAGTTAATAGCTGATATAGCAAACGTAAACATGGTGACCAGTGATACTGTTGGGGGATCTATTACTTTGCAGTTAACCAATGTTCCATGGGATCAGGCGCTTGACATAATTCTCAAGACTAAGGGACTTGATAAACGACAAAATGGCAATGTCCTATTAATCGCTCCAGCTGATGAAATTGCAGCGAGAGAGGCTTTAGAGTTGCAAGCTGAACAGCAGGTACAACAATTGGCTCCTTTGCGCTCTGAGTTTGTACAAATCAATTACGCCAAAGCGAAAGATTTGGCAGGTATTATAAGTGGTGAAAAAACTTCATTTTTATCTGACAGAGGTAGTGTTTCTATTGATGACAGAACTAATGTTTTGATGATACGAGAGACAGCAGCTCAATTAGACGAAATAAGAAATCTTATTAGAACTCTTGATATACCAGTTCGACAGGTGATGATTGAGTCCCGTATCGTTGTTGCCGATGATGGCGTCGGGAGTGAACTAGGCGTTAGGTTCGGCGTTCACAGTGAAGCTAACGGAGAGTTAGGTGTTTCTGGTTCGATAGATTCAGCTCAAACTTTCTTGGATGCGGTTAATAGTGGGGCTACGACTGCTCCAGGCCGTGAATTAAATGTAGCTCTTCCTGTTCCCAGTGCAGCAGGTACAATTGGTCTGACTTTTGCGCGGCTTGGCGACGGGTTAGTTTTAGACGCGGAGTTATCTGCGCTTGAGAGTGAGAACAAAAGTGAAGTAATAGCATCTCCCAAAGTTGTAACGGCAAATCAAAGAGAAGCTTATATTGAAGCGGGGGAGGAAATCCCTTATCAAGAAGCTGCTGGCGGTGGTGGTGGCGCAACTAAAGTTGCGTTCAAGAAAGCGGTACTCTCATTGAAAGTGACGCCACAAATCACACCCGATGATCGTATTGTATTGGATCTTCAAGTTAATCAAGATACGCGAGGCCAAGCCGTTGGTGGAATTCCATCAATAAATACCAGAGAGGTTGGCACTCAAGTACTGGTTGATAATGGTGAAACGGTTGTGCTAGGTGGCATCTATCAGCAACGAACTAACCGAGACGTTACCAAGGTTCCTTTGCTGGGTGATATTCCTGGTCTGGGTGTGTTATTCCGAAATACATCAGTTTCTGAGTCGAAATCAGAATTATTGATATTTGTTACTCCAAAAATTATTAAAGAAGGGGTAAGATAACGCCTCAAAATTGGCAAAAGAGCCCGCTTTGAGCGGGTTCTTGTCTTTTTGAGAGGTGGAAATATAAATATATCAATAAGTTAGGAATAGTTTGTTAGCATAATGAAGAATAAACGTAATGTTTTCTTAGTTGGTCCAATGGGGGCCGGCAAAACCACAATTGGCAAGCAACTGGCTGATATTCTAAAACTGGAGTTTGTTGACACCGATCAAGAACTCGAAAAAAGAACAGGAGCTCCAATTGACTGGATTTTTGACATCGAAGGAGAAGAGGGATTTCGAGACAGAGAGCAGAAACTGATCGAAGAGCTCACTTCTATGCAGGGCATCGTACTTGCAACTGGAGGCGGTGCGGTCATACGGAAAGAAAATAGAATTCACTTAGCTGGACGTGGTGTAGTTGTTTATTTAGAAGCATCGATAGAGCAACAAGTCGAGCGAACACGACGAGATAAGCGCAGACCATTGCTGCAAAATGGCGACCCTGAATCTACATTAGTCAACTTAATGGATGAGAGAGACCCCATGTATCGTGAAATTTCAGATTACGTCGTTGCAACGAATGAGAACACTGTAAAGTCAGTTGCCAATAACATAGCTGATTTAATCCAGGCCGATCAAATTTAACGATCAATGATAACTGTCACTGTCGAAACGGACGCTCAACAATATCCTATTTTTATCGGCAGTGACGTTCTTTCACTCTCTGAGCAAATTAAGAGTTACATTTCAAGCGATCAGGTTCTAATTGTCAGTAACCAACCAATATCTGACTTACATCTCAACAAGTTACTCTCGTCTCTTCGAGAATTCAAAGTTATTACTCACTTTATTCCAGATGGTGAAAAGTATAAGTCGCTGGAAACATTTACGGGTGTAATAGAAACGTTGTTGAAAAATAACTTCCGAAGAAATGCGACTATCATTGCGTTTGGTGGAGGAGTGGTGGGCGACTTAGCGGGATTCGTTGCTTCTTGTTACCAAAGAGGCATTCCATTTATTCAAGTCCCGACAACCCTGCTTGCTATGGTTGATTCATCAGTGGGTGGCAAAACAGCTGTGAATCATAAATATGCTAAGAATATGATTGGAGCATTTTATCAACCTGAAGTTGTGTTTGTTGATATTAATCTATTGGCAACGTTATCAGACGAACAATTCTCTGCGGGA
The DNA here is from genome assembly GCA_013373375.1 of Gammaproteobacteria bacterium. Taxonomy (GTDB): domain Bacteria; phylum Pseudomonadota; class Gammaproteobacteria; order Enterobacterales; family Kangiellaceae; genus Pleionea. Next base: position 68,824 of record JABXHY010000004.1, on the reverse strand, counting down.
ATGGCTGAAGTTATAAAATACGGACTTATCTATGATTTTTCATTATTCGAGTTTATTGAAGATAATGCAGAGTCAATTTTAAATAAAGAACCTGAAGCATTAAAATTTTTAATTAGTCAGTGTTGCCAGATTAAAGCAAAGGTTGTTAGCCAGGATGAAAAAGAAACGGGTATCAGAGCTATATTGAACTTAGGACATACGTTTGGTCATGCATTGGAAAAGCTCGGTGATTACCATACTTATTTACATGGAGAGGCAGTAGCAATTGGCATGTTAATGGCTTTTGAATTGTCTGTGCGTCTAAAAAAGATAGAGCGTAATTACCTTCAACGTGTCTCAAATATTTTAAGGCAGTTTCATTTACCCACTTCAGTCGAAAAGAACTGGCAATCTGAAAACATATTTAATTTAATGTTATTAGATAAAAAAAATACTAGTGAAAAAATTACCTTAATTATTCCAAATGATTTTGGAAAAGTTGAGATTTGTGCATCAGTTGATAAAAACGACATAATTTATGCAATAGAGTGTTTTTTATCGAGGTCTGAAGAATGAGTTTTTCAGATGCACTAAGCAAACAGTTAAAACCAGATTTAGCTTTAGAGTCACAGCAATCGATGCTGAGTAAAATTGAGGGATATGCAATTTACTCGGATCGCTTAACCTGTTTAATTGGTTCGTTAGGTTCCGGGAAAACCAGTATTTTAAAGCAAGTTCAATCTGTCTTACCTCCTGAAGTCGAACTTATCTACAAAGACTGCAGCAGTGAGTCTTGGTATAAAGAGTTGTTATCACAACTAGGAATATCAGGGAGTGCGGCGCGGCATAGCTTTCAGTTTGGAATTGGCCAAATTGAATCGAAAAAGGATTTGCTACTTTTGCTTGATAATGCTGAGTCCTTATCTCTAGAGCAAATAGAAAGGCTTGCCGATAAAGTTAAAGAAGAAAACTTTCATTGTCTTATGGCTATAGATGAGTCTTCACCACTGAGTGATTGGTTTTTAGACGAACATCAAAGAGTTGTTCCATTAAATGTTGAGCGTCTTAGTGATGAGGAGTCGGTTCATTTACTGGCTGATACTTTAAACCTCGAGGAAGGCCAACTTTTAGCTCTGTACGATGAGAAAACACTGGATAACATAATTGTTCAATCGAAGGGGCTTCCGGGAAACATTATTTCTCACGCTGCGAGATTGGATAGTAAAGTTCCTTCAACTCACAACATAGACATTAAAAAGTTAATTAAAGTTGCATCTATTGGCTTGGCCGCACTTATTTTAGCTCTGACCTTAGTGTTTCAAGAAAAAATAAATAACTTAATATCTGCAGATCCTATGACAGTCGACTCTGTTAAAGAGCACGAGAATAACCAGGACTTAAGGGCTGAAAAAGGCAGTGCCAATATAGCGGAAGGAAAAAGCAAAGAGGATGAGGTGTTTTTAGAAGTTGTGCCAAATCAAATCGATAGCGAAAGCGATACGTCTGCACTAACAACTGCTTTAGAGAATGAAGTCACCGAGCAAGAAGGAAGTAGTAAAAGTAAAATCACAGATGAAGTACCGACTTCAGATGCTGTTACTCAAGAAACTAGTACCTCAGACGCTAATACTTCAGAAGCTAATACTTCAGAAGCTAATGTTGCTCATGAAGTTGGTGAATCAGAAAACTTAGATGCAACTGTTCAAAAATCAAAAGAAAAATTAAAGCCAGAAACCTCAGAGAAAGGTAGTTCAGAAATAGCAAGCTTAGAAAGTGAAACTTCTAAAGAAGCGTTAGGAACTGATGGTTCGGTTATTAGTCCAGCCAAAGAGAAAGAAAATAACGTTGAGCTATCTGAACTCGAACAACCGAAAAAAGATGACAGCAAACTAAACCAAGAGACAATTTCTTTGAAAGAAGAAAACATTGTTTCTAAATCCACATCAGAAACTCAAGTGAATGAAGTTGCGGACGTTCAGTCTGAAGTTTCAAGGACTAATGCAGATATCGAGAATAATAAACAAGAAAATTTGTTGGAAGAAAATGATACTGCGAAAGATAAAGCTTCAAATGTTCCCAAAAATGAAAAACCGATAAAACCATTAAGCGTAAAAACAGAAGTTAGATTTAACTCACAAGAGCAATACCTATTAACTTTACCGAACACGGATTACTTTATTCAATTGGCTGGTTTTTCTGCGCTGGAGAATGTGAGTAGCTTTCTTGAAAAGCACAAAAGTCAAGGAGCTTTGCATTTTTATCGTTCAATTCGCGATGATTCGATATGGTACGTTGTCGTGTTAGGACCATTTAAAGACAGCGCTTCAGCTAATTTGGCTTTGGAAAACTTGTCTTCAGATTTAAAAAAAGGCGGACCGTGGATTAAGTCATCCGGCTCAATTCAGTCTGCCATTCAACAACTTCCTTGATTCAGTAGTATAATATTTTAATACGTGAACCCTTGGTTGGTTCACATATATATTTTTTTTAGGAGAAATCATGACCGTTCTGAAAAACGATCGCTACATAAGAGCGGCTTTACGCCAACCTGTTGATTGCACACCCGTCTGGATGATGAGACAGGCTGGCCGCTACCTACCTGAATACCGAGCATTACGAGCAGAAGCTGGTAATTTTATGGCATTGGCAACTAATCCTGAACTCGCATGTGAGGTCACTCTTCAACCCTTAAGGCGTTTTGATTTGGATGCCGCTATTCTTTTCTCCGATATTTTGACTATTCCAGATGCCATGGGACTTGGTCTACATTTCGTAGCGGGAGAGGGACCGGCTTTTCATAATCCGGTGAGAACGGCGCAAGATGTCAATAATTTATTCGTGCCAGACCCCCATGACAAACTAAAGTACGTGGTAGATGCTGTCTCAACTATACGCAAAGCTCTCAATGGAGATGTTCCTCTAATAGGCTTTTCTGGAAGTCCATGGACTCTGGCAACTTATATGGTTGAGGGTGGTGCAACCAAAAACTTCTCATTAATAAAGTCGATGCTCTACGCAGAGCCTCACTTGCTTCACAGTTTGTTGGACACTCTAGCAGAGTCAGTAATTGTCTATTTGAACGCACAAATCGAGGCAGGCGCACAAGCAGTTATGATTTTTGATACCTGGGGTGGTGTATTAACGCCTCGTGATTACAAGGAATTTTCTTTACGGTACATGGAGAAAATAGTCGCCGGTGTAAAACGAGAGCATGAAGGCGAAAAAATTCCAGTAACTCTGTTTACAAAAAATGGTGGGGCTTGGTTGGATATAATGGCTGATACTGGATGCGATGCATTGGGAGTAGACTGGACTACTGATTTAAAAGATGCGCGTGCGAAGGTGAGCAATCGAGTTGCTTTACAAGGGAATATGGATCCATCTGTTCTTTACTCATCACCCGACAGAATTCGAAGTGAAGTTAAAACCATTCTAGATAGCTACGGTCTTGGCGCAGGTCATATATTTAATTTGGGACATGGGATTCATCAAACTGTTGACCCAGAGCATGCGAAAGCATTTGTCGATGCTGTCCATGAGTTGAGTCGGCCACTCCATATTCCAGCAGGATGATAGTTAACTCTTCTTTCAAAGCTTCACCCTGGTTACAAGGTAAGCATCGACAAACTTTGTTTGGGCCATTATGCGTGAGCGCAAAACAGGAACCTGATCAATGGTTTGAACATGAATTACCTGATCGGGATTTTATTGAGCTGGCTTGGTTTGGTGAAAAGGACTGGCCAGTTCTATTGTTGTTACATGGTTTAGAAGGCAGTTATAAATCACATTACATTCAGCGCATTTTGCATCATCTCCGCTCAGAAAATATTGCAGTATGTGTCGCGCATTTTCGTAGTTGCGGGCGTAAACTCAATCGACTTACTTCCAGTTATCATTCTGGAATTTCAGAAGACCTAACAGAACTGTTAGGTTTTTCTTGGCTTAAAGATGCAAAAGAAGTTTACGCAGCAGGCTTTTCTCTTGGGGGTAATGTTTTATTAAAATGGTTAGGTGAAAATCCAGAGCAAACTAAAATTAAACGGGCGATGGCCGTTTCGGTGCCGATGAAGCTGGATATTTGTGCCAATGCAATTAATACCGGAATGAGTAGGGTTTATCAGAAACATCTAATTGATTTATTAAAAGTTAAAACACGAAAAAAACTAGCGTTGGATTTACCGGGCCCTCCAATTTCTTTAAAAATAGATTTAAACCGAATTGAAAACTTTTGGCAGTTTGATGATTCGATTACCGCACCACTTCATGGATTTTCAAGCGTTCAGGATTATTATCAAAAAGCATCGAGTTATCCATGGCTTAAGCACATAACCGTTCCAACACTTATTTTACAAGCTCTTGATGACCCTTTCCTTGATCCTGATGTATTACCTGATCAAAACTCAATGAGTGAAACGGTCCATCTTGAGGTCAGTGAGGTGGGTGGGCATATTGGTTTTATTGAATCATTAAACTGGCGACAGTCTTGTTTTCTATCCAGAAGACTTCGCTCGTTCTTCTTTGAAGAAAGTTTGTCGTCGTAAATAAATTTAGCCATAAAGTTAAATACAATTAATGACATAAATGAAAGAGATTTATAAGCGCTGGAATGATAATACTCCTATGACATTCCTGCTTAGAAATTGAATATTAAAATTTTAACCAATCAAATCCATTTAACTAACAAACTTACACTTTAAGCACATTGGTATTGATGTCGTTTTGTATTGACTCGAACTTGTGTATTTATGCTATGGTCAATAGAATATTAATATTGAAGGGCATTTAGACTAGGCTGCGTAAAAGCTGCAGAGTGAACCGTTATGAGTAGAGAAATACTTTATCCAGGAACATTTGATCCCATTACCAATGGACACTTTGATCTTATTGATCGAGCTTCTCGATTGTTTGATAAGGTAATTGTCGCAGTTGCTGAAAATCCGGGTAAAGGACCACTGTTCTCCTCTGATGAACGAGTAGAAATGGTAAAGCAGGTGGTGGGCGATCTCAATAACGTAGAAGTTATTGACTTTTCTGGACTATTGGTCGATTTCGCACTTAAAAAAGGTGTTTGTGCGCTGTTAAGAGGTATTCGTGCGGTTTCTGATTTCGAATACGAATTTCAGCTCGCCAATATGAATCGTCGACTCGCTCCGGATCTAGAAAGCGTATTTCTAACACCTGACGAAACCAATACCTTTATTTCATCGACTTTAGTAAAAGAAGTGGCTCGATACGGTGGAGATATTCGAGACTTTGTTCATCCATATGTCGTTCAGCAGCTGGAACTCAAATTTAAAGCTTAATAACCATACTATTTTCATGGTTTTGAGTTTTTCTTCCGCCGAGAGCACTTTTGATAACGTCTTACGTATAAATAAGTTCGGAGTTGGTTGCAAACTGTACACGAAGCTTTAAAATACGCGGCCGAGGCTTAGATGTAACCTATGAGGGGCCCATGTCTTTATATATAACTGATGAATGTATCAATTGCGATGTTTGCGAGCCTGAGTGCCCGAATGAGGCGATTTACCAAGGTGAAGAAATTTACGAGATAGATCCTGATAAATGTACTGAGTGCGTCGGTCATTATGATGAGCCGCAGTGCCAGCAAGTTTGCCCAGTTGACTGTATTCCATTGGATCCGAACAATGAGGAGACCAAGGAGCAACTTATCAGTAAATATGAAAAGCTAACCGGTGAGGCTTATTCGGACTAATTCGACTACATTAATCACATATATAAAAAAGACGGTTAATCCGTCTTTTTTTATGCCTTTTGAATTGCTTTGCTATAGTTAGGAGAGGCAATATTCAAGAGTCAAAATGAAAAAGTCACTTTTGGTCGGAATTTTAATTGGAATAGCCATTTTCGCATCACTGCTGGGGTATTTTTGGCAGCCAACCAGTCTGTGGGAATGGGTTACTTTTTCCTCACTAATAATGATTGCGCTGGTCGTATTTTTTATTAATACACTTAGCTCAATTGTTGCATCGATAAATGAAGCTTTTTCTAAAGAAGAAGAGTTTATCTTCGACTTTGCCACACACTTTTTAAATCAGAATACCTTTGGTCCGGTCAAAGCATTGCTTGAGCAAATCAATCTAAAACTTAAGGACGCTGATACCGAGATGATATCAATACGTAACTCTGTGGCAAGGCTTAGGCCCATGTCTGAAGCGGTGAGAGATTCACAGATGCAATTTGAGCAAAGTGCCATTATCAATCAAGGCAGGAACGATAATGTATTCCAGGGTATCAAAGCGATTCGGCGTTCAAATGACGAAGTAACACGTGATATTCAGTCGGCGTTTGACAGTATTGTTGAAGAAAAACAGTTAGTGGATGACTCTCAAAAGGTTATTGACCGAGCTGTGCAGAGCATACGCTCATTAGTGGATAATGTGAAAGATGCTGAGGAAAAAATAAGCCAGCTCAAAAATGCGAGCGAGCAAATCGACGATATCATTCAAGTAATCAGTTCTATTGCGGATCAAACTAATTTATTGGCGCTGAACGCGGCAATTGAAGCTGCGAGGGCTGGCGAGTCGGGAAGAGGATTTGCTGTGGTTGCGGATGAGGTAAGACAGTTGGCCAAAAGAACTCACGATTCAACTCAGGAAGTTCGTGGCAAAATTGAGCACATCCAAACACTCACTCAGGAGAGTTATAAAAGCACTCAAATGGGCGCTTCCTTTTCAGAACAAGCGGTATCAGAAACACAAACAACTTACGAATATCTTAATAAAATTGCCAAAGCACTGGAGACGGTTTCAGCCACGGCAGATCGTATGAAAAAGTCCTCTGATGAAGAGCGTCAAGCAACTCTGAGTATGGTTAAGTCGATTGAAGAGCTTGTCGAATTTAATCATCAGGCGCTAGAAAATAGCCGTGAATCGACTTTATCTGCAGATGATTTGATTAACCTGTCTAAATACATAATGGAAAAGCTCAATAAATTTAACGTAAGCGATACTACTCTCGACATAACATTACGAGGTACAACTCGTAGGTTAGAGTCGAAAACTGACAATGACATAGAGCTCTTTTAATTAGATAATCTAGTTAACTAAATTAGCCCATTTTGGTTTAAAAAATTTTATGGCTTCTTTGAAAGAGTGGTTGCAAGAGCAGCCGTTCACTTTAACTATGTCTTCTGGTTTTTTTGGATTTTTTGCTCACGCAGGTGTTTTAGCCGAGCTACTCGAGCAAGGCATAAAGCCTAATCGTATAACCGGCTCGAGTGCAGGTGCGCTGGTCGGCGCAACCTATGCTTCTGGTACTCCTATTGATGCCATACTTACCAAGTTGTTTGCAACATCGAAAGCAGATTTTTGGGACCCTGGGCTCGGCTTGGGGTTACTAAAGGGAAAAAAGTTTCGAGGCATTTTGGCTGAGTTAGTCAGCTGTCAAAATATAGAAGACTGTCCAGTGAAATTGGCCTTGTCGGTATATGATGGACGCTCGAGAAAAACAGAGGTGCTGTCCAAGGGCAATTTAGTGGATGCAGTCTATGCCTCCTGTGCAGTACCCTTTATGTTTCAACCAATTTGGATAAAACGAAGACCTTTGTGGGATGGCGGCATTTCAGACCGCCCTGGACTGGCAGGTACAGTATTAGATGAGCGAGTGTTTTATCACCATATTGCCTCTCGCTCACCGTGGCGGAGCAAAAATAGCCAGGCGTTACAGTTGCCTGAGCGTGAAAATTTGGCTGCGCTAGCCATTGAACATTTGCCGCGTTCAGGCCCCAACAAACTTAACCTGGGAAAATCAATCTATCAAACTGCGCGGAAAGCCTGCAAACTCGCGCTAGATACACCAATGCAAAATCAAAAAAGGCATTGGATTTTGTCGGCCAGTGCTAGTTGATATGAAACGCGTCGAGTTCTAGATTGATAACGTGAAAACCTGCCATGGATATTTTTCCTTTGTAGCGATGTTCACGGGTTGAGGTAAACTCAAATTGATAGCTGCGGATCCAGTGCCATCGGCCATTCTTGTCTTTTTCTAAACCTTGCTTTGACAGTGCTATGGTGCCGTCTAGCAACTCAACATCCAGCTCATAGCAGCGTTTTAATACCGCATTATAAGCTTTATCCTTAATTTGCTGAGATCGCCACCAGAAGTAAATGACTAGGCATAATAAGAGTAAGAAAAGAACTTTAGACATGATTAAAGTGAGGAGTAGAAAGCACCAGATATCTGGTGCTTATAAATTACGGCTGTTTTTCAGGAAGTCGTGCTAACACAGGAGTTTCGAATCCTCCGTCCCGTACACCATCTATTACCGCCATTACGACCTGAGTACTCGCTTGCTCGTGTGCTTGAACAATCACAACAGTTTTGGGGTTTTCTGCCATACGAGTTTCAATATTGGCGCTTACCTGACCAGGGGTGATAACCCGTCCATCAAAGACTACTTCTCCGATATCCGATACTTCAATTGCAACCGGGGCGCTTTTCGACTCGGTATTTTGAGTATTGTTATTGGATGGTCGAGTCATATCCAACGCATCTTCTTTTGTAAAAGACGTGGTTACGATAAAGAAGATAAGCATGATAAATACAATATCCAACATTGGTGTCATGTCGACATTAGCTTCTTCTTCATCACTGCGATGTCTACGCATGCGTCATACCTTTTAAGTTGTTTATGTGTTTACTTGATGATTAATTAATCACTTGCGCAAGGCATTATCAAGTCCAGCAATATAGCGGTTCAGCCATTCCAAGTCCAGAGCAAACGCTTTAATTTCAACAGGTCGGAGCCGAAACTCAAAGTAATTATTGACAGTTTAACGCTGGCATTTCGGGCAATATGCAGTCGCTCTTTGGCCTTGGCGAATACCTTTAATAGTCGTATGGCAATTAAGACACGGCTCACCTTCTCTTCCGTATACCATGAGCTCTTGCTTAAAATAACCGGGTTTTCCATCTGACTGGCTAAAATCTTTGAGAGTAGTTCCACCTTGTTCTATAGCGTTTGCAAGCACTTGCTTTATTGAAGAGAGCAATCCATTTAGTCGTTCTTTACTGATTTTATTGGCGGGTGTAGTTGGGCGAATACTGGCTCTAAAAAGTGATTCCGCGGCGTAAATATTACCGACGCCGACAACGACTTTATTGTCCATGATTACCTGTTTTATAGCGGCTTTGCGCTTTTTACATGTCTCGGTGAATTGCTCTAAGTTAAAGTCATCTGAGAGTGGCTCTGGCCCAAGAGTCGTCAATAACTTTTGTGCAATAGGGTCGTCAAACCACAGACAACATCCAAATCTTCGAGGATCAGTAAACCTGAGGATTTTTTTATTGGCGAATTCAAAATCAATATGATCATGTTTATTGATTAAAGTCCCAGAACTGGTAATTCGCACACTACCTGACATTCCCAAGTGCATTAGTATGGTCTTGGTTTCGAACTCGAGTAATAAGTATTTAGCTCTTCGTGTAACTTTGAGTAATTTACTGCTGAACAGGTGGCGTTGCATATCTTTAGCAACTGGCCAGCGTAATGTTGGGTGGCGAACCACGACATTAGTTAGTTTTTGCCCTGAAATATGCGGTGAGATTCCTCGCTTAGAGGTTTCGACTTCTGGTAACTCTGGCATGATAGTAAGTCTTTGGCTCAAATGGTTATTGTTTACGCCAATAATTTAATAATTGGTCCGGTAACATTGTCTTTAATTGCTGAGGAGAGAGTAACAAAGTTTTATGGTCGGTTGCTCGTGTAAGGCCAATCGATGGTTCTAAATACAACATCCAAAATTCTTCCGTCTCTAACGTCAACGTTATACTAAGCATTGGTTTTTGAGAAGCTTGTTGGTTGAGCACAGCAATTGGTTTAAAGCTCCGCCACACTGCAAATAAGTTTAAGCACTGTTGCTCAGAAATGACGACTGGCTGTTGATTACATTTTTCAGTATTCGCGTTAAGAGATGCCGACCACGTGCTGATGGAAATTCGTGAAAGGGTAGCAAATGGTAAAGGTTCGATGTCTGCTGTAGGTTCAAGCTTTTTTTCTAACACTTTACCAATAACTGTGAACAGTAAAATCATGAACGCAGTGGCCACCATAATTACTGACAGCCAGTGACGCTGAGTTAAGTCGTTTTTTGACGCCATCTAAATAGGCCTATTAGAATAAAAAGAGCGGGGAGTCCGAAAGGTAAAATCCAGCTTAGTAAAAAATTAACTTCAGGGCTTAACGTTAATTTGCGGTCAATCGGTAACGGTAAGTTATTGAGTACAGGCTCGTCCAAAACTAACCAACGGATTAAATTATTAGCAAACTGGGCATTGTCGTATTGACCAATCATATTGTCGGTCAAGAAGTGGCTGTCACCAGTGATAATCACCTGTTGGGTTTTGCTGCCTTGCTTTCGAGTCAGCTCCCAAACAACATCAAAACTACCGAGTAATTCGCCCTCACTTTCATTGTATTCTAAGTTAGACTCTTCCACGTTTAGCTCAGTCCAAGTTTGGGCATTGGTTTTGATAATTGGTGTTTTACTCCAATTGTTTTTTGAAGGAATTTCTACTAGAGCAGATGCCCATGGAAAGGTAATGACATTAGTGAGACTCGCAACAACCGGATGATTACTCGTCGGTTCTGTGACGAGAATTGCAGGGTGAGGAGTTCCATTGCTGTAGCCACGAGGATCGATCAATGTGCTGTCTAGACGAGTAATGCCAAGATATTCTTCCAATGTTTTAATTGAAGCATCATCTGGATCTCTTAGCCATAATAGATTGCCTCCACGCTCTAAATAACCAATCAGTTGTGTAACTTCAGCTGGCATCCAAGATGTTTTAGCAGAAGCGATAATCAGTAACGCGGTATTATCTGGAAGTGCTTTCGTTTCTCTTAAGTTTAACTCCGTGAGCTTGAAGCCTTGATTTTTCAATATGCTATTAAGTGTCGAGATTGCCCCTTCTTGATTGGCTTCCGATGAAATTTCTTGATGTCCAGAGCTAAAAACTACCCAATTATTTTGCTGCTGTTGCTTTAATAACATTTGCTTTGTTAGCAATTGTTGTGGATGTTCGCTAAATGGATAGTTGATCCAGTATTGATTGTTTTCAATCTCAATAAAAATGCCAGCGTTATTTTGACTCAGCAACTCTTGTGAAAGAGCTCCCTCTGTAACTAGAAGTCTTTGTTTCAAAGGGTTTAGTAATCTTAAGTTGACTTCTTGATGTGCTATTTCGTCAAGTTGATAACTGGCTACTTTTATTTCGTCATTGCCTTCTAAAAGCTGGCTTAGATTTGGCTGCAACGAATATCTTTGGTTACTTGTCATATCTTTCCGAAGGGTTACATTTTCGCTGAAATTATTAGCAACTAAAAGACTTATAATTGTGGTCGATAATACAAGCCACTTAACTTTTGGTGTTGTGTTGGCTGTAAAGACTGCATAGCAGAATATTAAAGCGATATTGTATAAGCAGTACTGAAGTAGTTTACTGTAATCGATGATACCTAATGCAAGCGTTTGATAGATAACCAATGGATTGAGTGTTTCGATTATAGGGTGAACAAGCTCACTTCCTATTAAGGCTTCAATGCACCATATTAAAATAAGAATCCCATAACTGGTGACAAGTGCTTTAACCGTTGAAAGTTTAAACAGTAGCGTGATACACAACAATAGGGTAACAAGCATAATAACCAGCAGATGAGCGATTTGAATGCTGAAGAAAACCGGCCAGTCTAAAGTGGATATTGGGATTAGTGGAAGTTGAATAGCACTAAAGATAATTTGAAAAATTAAAGCAATAAAGACCAAAATACTAGCATCAATAAAAAACCAGACTCTTTTCGAAATAGGATAGCTCGAAAATAATTCATCAAGCCCATTACTTACTCTACTGGGCTTTAATTGTATTACCCACAGCGGAAGCATCAAAATAATACAAAAAATAGAAAAGCTTGAAAGTGGAAACAATATGTCGGTGCTTACCGACATATTACTCCGGTTTCCTGATTGAGCCTCTAAAAAACTTCCAATAAAGCTGTTATTGAAAAACGCAACTAAAAAAGTATAGATCGCAAAAATATAAAAATTAGCGGGCAAAAAAATAATTTTTTTTAGCAAATTCCAAAATAAATTTATTACCATTGCCACTTTCCTTGAGCAACTAATTTAAACAACTGATGTAAAATAATTGCTGGTGGACCTTCAAGTATTGGTGTGGGAAACTGTTTTACAAATCTTTCAGAGGGAGGTTCACCGAAACCTAATATCTTTCTATTCTGAGAAATATACTCAAACGAAGCACTTTCAATAGTAGCATTAGAGTCTAACTTTCCTGTTGTAGAGCTATTTTGATTCGATATATCGTTACCTATAAACTCTTCACTCAATACATATAAATACTGATGGGAAGATAATGTAATGTCGGTAACAATTTTATGTTGCTCAATAATTATCAAGCGGTCACATTTATCTAGAAGTTCGCTAAAATGATGACTGGCTATAATTTTAAGGCCAGTTTTGTTTTGAGTGTGCTCCCAGAACAGTTCCTGCTGAGACGGGTCGAGTCCGTTTAGAGGTTCATCTAAAATCAACAATTCGGGATTATTACATAACGCTTGCGCCAGATTTAATCTTTGTCGTTCGCCTAATGATAGTTGTGACATTGATTTGTTAGCAAGTTTAATTAGATTAAACTTTGTAAGTAGGTCATTGAGAGTTGTCGCGATGTCTGTATTTTTATTTAGATTCAATTTGGCTATTACTGCAATCTTCAAAAAAAGAGCAACAGTAAGCTCACTTATCACTGGTAACACGTCAGGACAATAGCCGATACGACTTTTAAACTCTCTGGACTTCTCAAGCAGAGACACATTTGATAGAGTTACGTCACCGTCAGTCGGCTCAAGGACACCAGCAATTAATTTTAAAAAAGTCGACTTACCTGCGCCATTAGAACCTACGATTCCGACAAGCTGTCCTGATGCACAATTTAGATTTAATGCCGGAACATTATTGTTGTGCAGATGAGTTTTTAGCTGTGTGACACAGAGTGACATTGTGAATGTTCTTGTATTTTAGTTGCGTCGATTGTGCTTAATGCGAAGTGAAAAATCAACTAGAAGGCTAAAAGTTAGCGGTCATTTCATCACACCAACGTATTGCCGAGAAGTAACATTGGTTGATAATTTGAGGATCAATAGCTGAGCTAAGATTATCCCAGTCCGCGTGCTCAAACTGTACCGTTGCTTTTAAAATTTCACCCACAACTCCGTGGTATTGTAAAATTCCTAATTTGATATCGTTATCTAATGGCAACTCGCTTATCAGGTAATTCAGGTCGATGTTAAAAAGAGAGTCTATTCCTGAAAATAAGCCCGCTGTAAAGTAGCTTTCCGGATCCTCTTTATTGAGTTGCTTGGCGATAAGTTCACAGCTACGTCCTCGAATCAGCAGTGTGCGCAATAATTCAGATGGGGGGGCATCACTGGATGAAAAGGATAGTAACGTAATCCAGCGCTTTAACTGATCGAATCCTAAAAATACGATAGCCTCTTTCACTGAATGGATCTTGCGGTTCAGGCCATAGGCAGCAGAATTAATAATTCTTAGTAGTTTGTAACTTAGTTGAGCGTCTTGTGATACTTTAATCGCTATTTTTTCAGGGTCTGCGTCTGCAGAGTAAACACTCTTGAGGAGATCAAGAATTAATTGCTTATTACTGGAAATTGTCTTTCCACGGACGATTTGGGGACGCTCGAAAAAATAGCCTTGGAACAAATGAAAGCCTCGCTTTAAGCACTCGACATAGTCGTCGTAGTCCTCGACTTTTTCAGCAAGTAATTGTGTATTGAAGTTTTTTAGATGATCCAGTTTTGCCGTTAGTTCAGATAATTTATAGTTCAGAACATCAACTTTAATAAAGTCTGCGTATTCCAGCAGGCGCTCAAAAGAATCGGTAAACGGATAATCGTCTAATGCTATTTTAAAGCCGAGCTCCTTATATTTCTTTACTGATGCAAGTAAAGCGTCATCCGGTGTCACGTCTTCTAGAACCTCTAGGATAACTTGATTTGGATTAACAGGTAGAAGTTCGTCTGCTTTTAATAAACTTTCTGTGATGTTGATAAACGCAGGTACTCGGTGGTGCTCTGTTGCTTGAGACAGAGACGCATAATTATTCAGCAAAACGGATGATGTTGCATGATCTCCGCATAAAAATTGAGCGTGTTCACTTTGATGGTTTTGCCGATAAAGGAGCTCATAACCAAATAGCTTCAGGTTCCTATCAAATATTGGCTGGCGAGCGAGTAGGATGTCTGGTGCGCTTTCGTCGTCAGAATTGACTTGGGTCATTCAGGTGATTCGTTTGCTATTGCTGTTATTTTAAGCGTAGCACAAAGCCCTGAGTTTACTTTCGAAATGTTAAAACTAAAAAGCCCAGCAATAAGCTGGGCTTTCCAATAATGCTTGGAGGCAAAGCAATTATTTGATTTTCGCTTCCTTATACATTACGTGCTTACGAACCACAGGATCGTATTTTTTGAACTCCAATTTTTGAGGAGTGTTGCGCTTGTTTTTGTCGGTCGTGTAGTAGTGACCAGTACCAGCGCTTGAAACTAATTTGATTTTATCGCGTGCACCATTTTTCGCCATGATTCACTCTCCTTACACTTTTTCGCCGCGAGCGCGGATTTTTTCAAGCACAGTCTCAATGCCTTGCTTGTCGATAATGCGCATTCCTTTAGCAGAAACACGTAATTTTACGAAACGTTTTTCACCTTCTACCCAAAAACGGTGAGAGTGAAGATTTGGTAAAAAACGACGCTTAGTTCTATTTTTAGCGTGAGAAACATTGTTTCCCACAGTTGGGCGCTTGCCCGTAACTTGACATACTCGTGACATATTTGCCTCCAAAACCACAAAATTCTTGCTGTTCGCCTGTTATCAGATATAACTGTATCCGGCGATACGAGGTATCTAAAACTTGATACCAAAAAGTCGTATGAAAACGAGGGCGCACTTTATACCAGATGAGGACTTTTTAAGCAATAAAAAGATCCGAATTAGCCTGCAAGGACGGTAATTGGCGTCGAAATGGCTGTTCCAATGATTTGCTTAATGGTCTGAAGGCTTTTTATGGCGTTTTTACCTGATCATTATCATCGCAGTCTTATACCACCAGGATTGCTAGCAGAAAAGCATTTAATAGCACCATTGGTGAATCAGTTTAGCGTAGATGTTGTGCGCTAGCGTAAGTTGCTCCCAACTGACAAACTCATTGACCTGATGCGCTTGCTCGATCGATCCCGGTCCAAGCACTATCGTCGGAATTCCGAGTCGCTCAAAAAATCCTGCCTCAGTGACGTAGTTTTCATGAGCAAAGTGGCAGCTACAGTGTTGTTGAATGACGTCTTTTCGATCGTCTGTAGCGCTGCTGGCGAATGAAGTCACCGGTAAATAAAGGTCGTTTAATTCATAGTGTACCTTATACCCTTTCAGTGATTGTTTAATTGCTTGGTTGAGTTCAGTAAAGATTTGCTCGCTAGAAAGTCCCGGAGTTGGTCTGACATCAAAGTTTAAAGTGAGATGAGAGCAAATCTTATTAACGGAATCTCCGGCGTGTAGAGCGCCCAAGTTGATAGTAGGAAAAGGCACTGAAAATTCAGGATGGCGTATCTGGCTCTTCCATTGTGACGCTTTGTTGATTAAAGCCTGATTGACACTTGTAACGGCATTTATACAGTTTTTATTCGCATCAGGAAAGCTTGAGTGACCGCCGGTGCTGTGCAACCTTAGCTGGTAAGCAAGATAGCCTTTATGCGAAAGAACAGGACGCATTCGAGTTGGCTCGCCCAGAATGGCGAGTGCCGGCTGTGAGAACATTTCGGCTGCTAGAGCTCGAGCTCCTGCCATAGTCGTTTCTTCGTCCGCTGTCGCGACAATGGTGATAGGGAGTTTATTCTGCATTTCCAGGTTTTGCAGTATCGAAACCAAAACCGCGAAAAAGCCTTTCATATCGGTTACGCCCAACCCAAAGAATAGATCTGAGTGGCTGCGGAGAGTGAAAGGATTGTGAGACCAAAGACTCTCATCTGCTGCCACCGTATCGATATGGCCTGAAAATAATAATCCATGTCGGTTGCTTGCTGTTCCGGCTCTATGCGCAATCAAATTCCATTTGCCGCGACCTTCATCGACTGGAAGTATATGACAATCGAACTGTAATCTTTCCAGTTGGTTAGCTAAGATCTCTAAACCATTATGGTTACTCATGTCATTTGCCTGTAAATCAGCGCTTACAGTGTTGGCAGCGATTAAAGGCGCAAGAAGATTATGCATTAATTTGGGTTTGAACACGGTTATAATGGCCTATGGGTATCGATATATGGAATATTTATGCATTTATTATTGCATAAATATTCTTGGTTGTGTAGATTAGACGCTGTGGGGTAATGATGTCTGAAAAACAAGTAAGGCAAACAGCCATTAAAGAACTTATCGCAAACCATATTATTCCAAATCAGGAAAAATTGGTTGAGCTGCTTCTTGAGAGAAATATTAAAGCGACACAAACAACATTGTCGCGAGATTTGAATGAACTTGGTATCTGGAAAGGACCAGAAGGTTATGTACTTGGAAACGAAGCTGCGCCCGTAAGGGCCACTAAAAATGAACTCAAAAAAGTGTTGCAAACTCTTTTAGTGTCGGCCGAAGTTGCTAGCAATATGCTCGTCCTAAAAACTCAACCTGGGCGCGCGCAGGCAATAGGATACGAACTGGATAATATTAAGCTGCCATTAGTGGTTGGAAATATTTCAGGCGACGATACAGTATTTATTGCAACACGAAGCGAAGAAGACGCAATGCAACTTAAAAGAGAAATTGAAAACTTAATTTAATTCCCGCGGGCGAAACTTTCCTGCGGGCAGGAAGGTTTTGTAATGAAAAAGTGTATAGTTTTAGGCGCCAGTGGGTATTCTGGTTCTCAGTTAATTCAACTAATTCTGCAGCATCCAAAGCTGCAACTGATAGCTCTCGCGGTATCCTCTTCTAGCGACTCACTGGATAAATCGTTATGTGAGCTGTTTCCAGAGTTTTGTAGCATTTCAGGTGCGAGCAAATACTATTTTCAATCTTGGGAACAGTTGGACGCGAATGCAGCCGATATTATTTTTCTTGCGACCCCTCATGAACTTAGTGCCCAGGTTGTTCCCTCACTCATTGGTCTCGATAAGAAAGTCATCGATCTTTCGGGTGCATTTCGATTAAAAGATGTTGAATCTGCCTGGCAATACTATGAAATTGAAGGAAAAGCGAGTCAGTTACTAGCACAGTCGGTTTATGGTTTACCTGAGCTTACTGGAACTGAATTAAAAAATGCCTCACTTATTGCAGTTGCAGGTTGTTATTCCTCAGTTTCGATTTTATCACTTGCTCCATTAGTTGCTTCTGGAGTCGATCTTGGTACTCCAATAATTAACGCTGTAAGTGGCGTTAGTGGAGCAGGGAGAGGTGCAAAGCTAGGTACTTCTTTCTGTGAAATTAGCTTGCAAGCTTATGGGGTTGGCAACCATCGACATTCACCTGAAATTGAGCAAGCAATTAAAGCGCCTGTTGTGTTCACTCCTCATGTTGGCAATTTTAAAAGAGGTATATTCGCATCGGTCACCTTGCAGTTGTCAAAGGAGCAAGAGCATAACTTCTCACAAAGTAAATTGCATGAGATGTACCAGTCTTACTACGATGACTCAGCATTCGTCAAAATTGTAGAAGCAATTCCTGCCATCCACCATGTTGAGAAAACGCCTTTTGTTCACATAGCAGTTCGCTATCTTCCTCGAACCCATACAATACAAATTTTTGGCGTGATAGATAACTTAATGAAAGGAGCCGCAAGTGCTGCTATTCAATGTTGCAACCTTTCACACAACTGGGCTGAAAATCTTGGCTTATACCAAACTAATACAGAGCATGAATTCAATGACAGCTCTAAATGAATCAAGTCAATTGCGTATTGCAATTGAGTTAGCCAAAGATTACTTAACACCGATTTTTTAGAGGTAAGCCATGTCATCGTTTCTTAGAATTAATGACCTCCAAAGCGCGACGATAAAAGATATTTTAGAGACCGCTTTAGACATTAAAAAAGCTCCTGAAAAATATGAGCGAGCATTGGAAAAGCAACATTTTGCAATGTTATTTGAAAAGCCAAGTTTACGAACGCGAGCCAGCTTTTCTGTAGGTATTGAAAAGATGGGTGGAGTCGCACATTTTTTTAACATGCAGCAGGAGAAAATTGGCACACGAGAATCTGTTCATGACCTCGCTAATAATCTAGAGCAGTGGTACCAGGGCGTAATTGCCCGAGTAGACAGCCACTCAACATTAGCTGATTTAAATGAGCATGCTTCTATCCCAGTGATTAACGCTCTTTGCGATCAACATCATCCATGTCAGGCACTAGCTGATGCACTAACACTTTTCGAAATTAATGCAAACTTCGATGAATGGTGTGTTGCTTATCTAGGCGACTTTAATAACGTTGCACGATCGTTGGTTGATGTTGCTGTTCAGCTGGGATTTCACCTTACTTTGGTGACTCCTAAAAATTCAATGCTAGATAATTTCTTGAATTATATGCCGTTTGATTCTGCAGACAATATTCAATGGATAGAAGACCCTGCGGAGCTTGAGCGATGCAACGTTATTTATACCGATGTCTGGCAATCAATGGGGGCAAAAAAATTGGCCAATAATTTGTCTTCTATATATCAGCCCTATCAGGTTAATCAATCATTAATGAGCCAAACCAAGGCGGAGTTTTTTATGCATTGTCAGCCGGTTCATCGTGGAGAAGAAGTGACTGCTGAGGTTTGTGATTCTGATAAATCAATTATGTATCAGCAAGCACGCAACAGAATGACCGCACAACAAGCACTTTTATTTTTAATGTTTAATGGGAGGCTAAAATGAAACAGTTTGATGAAATTAATAAGGTTGTGTTGGCTTATTCGGGCGGACTCGATACTTCAACAATAATTCCTTGGTTAAAAGAAAACTACGATTGCGAGGTTTATGCTTTTGTCGCGGATGTAGGCCAAGGTGAAGAAGAGTTAATCGGCATAGAAGAGAAGGCAATCGCATCTGGTGCTAAACAATGTGTTGTAGCTGATCTCAAAGATGCTTTTGTCCAAGACATTATTTATCCGACGTTAAAAACCGGTGCTATTTATGAAGACGGATATCTATTAGGAACAGCCTTAGCGAGGCCTATCATCGCTAAAGCTATGGTTGATTATGCCTTGGAGATAAACGCAGATTCATTATGTCATGGCTGCACTGGCAAAGGTAATGATCAGGTGAGGTTTGAATCAGTTTTCGCAGCATTCGCGCCTCACTTAAATGTGATTGCGCCTTGGCGAGTTTGGTCTCTTAAGTCTCGAGAAGATTGCTTGGATTATTTAGCACAAAGAAACATTAAATGCAGCGCTTCTGCGGAAAAAATTTATAGCAGAGATGCTAACGCGTGGCATATTTCTCACGAGGGTGGAGAGCTAGAAAATCCGTGGTCTGCACCTACCGAAGCCGTCTGGACTTGGACTAAGGAACCAAGGTTTACGCCCGATGAGCCAAGACAAATTAAGCTGACTATTGAAAATGGTGAAATTATCGGTATTGATGGCAAAGCAATGTCACCATTGGAATGTTTAAATCAATTGAATTCTATAGGGTCAGAGTATGGCGTTGGTCGACTGGATATCGTTGAAAATCGATTGGTTGGAATGAAATCGCGTGGCTGCTACGAAACGCCAGGCGGTGCCATTATGTTGAAAGCGATAAAGGGACTAGAACAACTGGTTTATGATCGAGATTCGCTAAACTTCCGACAAAAATTAGGCCATGACTTTGCAACCTTACTTTATGATGGAAAGTGGTTTACGCCAACCTGTCAGTCCATTTTAGCAGCAGCTAGCCAGCTAGCTAAATCTTTAACGGGTGAAGTTGTTGCGGAAGTTTATAAAGGTCAAGTGACTATAAATCAAAAGCAATCGGTGAATAGCTTATATGCAGAATCTTTTGCGACATTTGGTAATGATGACGTTTACGATCAGTCTCACGCAGAAGGTTTCATTCGTTTGTTTTCTCTCAGTAGCCGAATTGCAGCATTAAAGAAACAGGGGAGTGCACACTAATGTGGGGCGGTCGATTCACGGGTCAAAGAAGCGAATTATTTAAGCAACTCAATGACTCTCTTCCTGTTGATTATCTTTTATATGAAGAAGATATTGATGGCTCTATTGCATGGGCATCTGCGCTGCATGAAGCCGCAGTTCTAACCGATCAAGAGCGTGACTTAATTGTAAAGGAATTGGTGACCATTAAAGCTGAGCTCAAGTTGTCACCTGAAAGCATTTTAAGCTCGGGTGAAGAAGATATTCATTCCTGGGTTGAAAAAGCTTTAACGGAACGCGTTGGTGTATTAGGTAAAAAGTTGCACACTGGTCGAAGCAGAAATGACCAAGTGCTGACCGATGTAAAACTTTTTTGCCAAAAAAAAGTAAAAAAGCTTAGTCGTTTACTTAGAGAGACAACACTGATACTCGATGAAAAAGCCATTCAATATTCTGACGCGGTTATGCCAAGTTATACGCACTTACAAAGAGCCCAGCCGATAACCTTTGGTTTTTGGTTAAACGCAGCGGCACAAATGTTTGCCAGAGATGTAAAAAGATTAAGAGCGTTATTTGAAATTGGCAATGAATGCCCTCTGGGAGCATCAGCTATTGCGGGAACTGCTTTTAACATTGATCGAAGAAAACTCGCCATTCAACTTGGGTTTGCAAGGCCGACTGCAAATGCTTTAGATACCGTGTCTGACAGAGATTTTATCTGCGATTTAATTTATTGCGCTACCTCAAGTTTGCTGCACTTATCTCGGTTATCGGAAGATTTGATTTTCTTCAACACTCAAGAAGCCGGATTTATTCATCTGGACGACTCTGTTACATCTGGCTCATCATTGATGCCACAAAAGAAAAACCCCGATTCTCTGGAAATAATTCGAGGCAAAAGTGCAGAACTTTACGCCTCATTGTCTCACATGCTGATGACAATCAAAGGACTTCCATTAGGTTACAATAAGGACTTGCAACAAGATAAGCAGGCACTTTTCTCGGCCATGAATAACTGGAGTAATTGTTTAACATTATTTCAGCAAGTGATAATAACTTTGAAATGTGATTTGAGAAAAATGCGTGATGCTGTTGAAAATAGTTACTCAAACGCAACTGAACTTGCAGACTACTTGGTTGGCAAAGGAGTTCCGTTTAGAGAAGCTCATGAACAAACGGGAAAACTGGTCTTAATCGCTGAAAACAAGAATGTGTTTTTAAAAGGCTTGTCGCTTGATGATTATCAAACAGTGAATCCCCATATTACAGAAAACGTTTATGACTGGTTGAAAGTTGACCACGCTATCAGTCGACGAAAAGTAATTGGTGGTGTGGGCAGTCATCTAATTTACGCTCAGCCACTCATTGACTTTAGGATGACAGATGCTCAACTTGGCGATATTGAACAAATCTATCAAATTGTCAATTACTGGAGTGTGCAAGGTGAAAACTTACCGAGAACGCGAGAAGATATTTTAAATCAACTTTCAAGCTTTAAACTGATCAAAAATCGTGATGGCAAAGTGGTAGCTTGTGGCAGCCTTCATATTTACGATGAGGTATTGGTTGAAATTCGTTCCTTAAGTGTCAATCCCGAGTATCAGGGAAAAGGATTAGGTAAACGAGTGGTATTTTCATTGCTCAGTTTTGCTTCGCAAATGGGCTTACAAAAAGCATTTGTTTTAACCCGACAGCCAGAGTTTTTTAAGCAATGCGACTTTACCCCTTCTTCTTTAGAGGAGTTGCCGAAAAAAGTATTAAAAGACTGTCAATTTTGTCCAAGAAAAGAGCGGTGTGATGAGGAGGCTTTTGTTTATTATTTACATTAACCATTTCGTCGATCTGAACGAAGGTCTTATGTATTTTTGAAATTATTGGTTAGAATTATATTAAATGTTTTTAAAAAGTAGTTCATTTGCGGTTATTTCTAATACTTATAGCGTTGTTCACCGGTGTTTTACAGGCGAGTTCAATCAATCAAAATAGCTTGAAATCGAAAGAGAGCTCGCTTGATTTTAACCTGTCACACCAAACATACTCATTTTTACTTGAGTTGCCCGAAAGCTATTCGCTCAACATATCCGATGCTTATGAGGTTCGCTACCGTCCTTTTTTGTTGGAGCAATATGTGTCTGCAAATTCTCAGCCGCAAGCTACATCGAATACTCAACAACAAAAAATGAATACGACTAACGCTAAACCGCCGAACTCAGACGACGAACTTACCGTAGTGGGAGTCAAGTCGAGCGTTGCCGAAGGTGTGGCGGCAACAGCACGTTGGCTGGACAGCTTTTTTGTTGATCCCGATTATCCAAATACCGATGTCGACATTCGTTTGTCGCTGAGGCAATTCGTCATAAAAGAAGAGTCTCTTCCGTACGAATTCAAGACAAGGGTTGGTGGTCGAGTCAGGTTACCCAATATTTCGCGAAAGTTAAGTCTGACTTTTGAAGGTAATGACGATGAGTTCGAGCAAGGGTCAGAAACTTTCAATGAATCGGTTTCAGGAACTGATGACAGCCCAAACCTAGGACTTGAAGTGCTGAACGAAAAGCCTGGTGGTGATAGTGAAAGATTCAAGCTTGGATTTCGTTCAGGAGAAGATTCACTTTATGTTGGTGGTCGAGTACGACGCAGTATTGAGTTGCCTGAGCGATGGCAAGTGCGAGGTTCTCAGAGGCTAAGGTGGTACCATCAATTTGGCTGGGAAAGTCAAACTATCATCGATGCTAATCTATTAAAGCGACGTGATTACTTTTTTCAACAAAGAATTAAAACACTGTGGCGCGAAGATTATCGCCCAGAAATTGGAACTGAAACCACATTAAGCAGCAGTTATACTCATCTATTAACCGACGAATCAGCATGGCGACTGATTTGGAGTTCTGTTTATCATACTGAGCCGAAAAGTCGCTGGTATGCCAGTCAGCTGTCTTTTGGTTATCGTCATGTGGTTGGCTATCCATGGTTTCGTGTCGAAGTACAACCATTTGTTCGATGGGAAGAGGAAACCCAGTGGCAGCCCAAGTATGGGGTGTCATTATTGTTTAATGTCCTCATCGAGAATTAGCTTCTCAACTTAATGACTCAATTATTTAAAATGCCCTCTGCTCTGCGAGAGAAGTGATTTGATTGTCGCCAATGATAAAGTGATCAAGTAGACGAACATCTATCAGCTCTAATGCTTGTTTAACAACTTTTGTAATGTGAATGTCGGCGTTACTTGGCTCGGCAATACCACTCGGATGATTGTGAGCAATAATCACTGCAGCAGCATTATGGTGTAATGTTCGCTGAACGATCACTCGAGGATGAACCGAAGAAGAACTAATTGAACCGTAAAATAAAACTTCATATTGAATAACACGGTGTCGATTATCGAGAAACAAGCAGGCAAACTGTTCGTTAACACAGTCGCGCAATTTAGAAGACAAATACTGCTTAGTTTGCTGTGGCGACTCAAGTTGATCATCTCGATTAAGCCCTTGTTCCAAATACCTTTTGGCAAGCTCCAGTGCGGCTTGTATTTGCGCGTACTTTGCTTTACCGAGTCCTTTGTGATTCGGTATCTCAGAGATCGGCATATTCAGAAATTGGCGTAAACCTCCTGTCTTACTCAATAACTCCTGTGCAAGTTGTAGAACGCCTTTTCCGGCAACACCGGTACGTAAAAATATAGCCAGCAACTCAGTATCACTGAGAGTTTCAGCCCCTCGTTGCAATAATTTTTCTCTGGGTTTAAGCGGCTCTGCCCATCCTGAAGTCGTCGTCATTTACTCATCCTGAGAGTTTGTTGATGATTAATCCTTTAGTGAGTTGTAGTGTAAACCAGTCGAATCATTTCAAACATGAGATATTGTCCCTTTTTCTATTCGGAAATCCTAAAAAAAAAGCGAAGTACTGGTGAAGTTAGTGGTTATTCGCTAACATTAGAGAACGCGATAAAAATGAAGGGTTTAGGTGGTTACTTTGATGTGGCCACTAAGAAGGTAAAGTCGTACGACATGAAAAAATATTTGTTGGGGGTGACTGGGGGTATCGCAGCCTACAAGGCTGTGGAGTTGTGCCGCCGTTTAATTGAATCGGGACATCAAGTTCGAGTCGTCATGACGCGATCGGCAACGGAGTTTGTTGCGCCTCTAACTTTTCAGGCCGTTTCTGGTTTTCCTGTTCACCGAGAGCTTTTTGATGAAGCCGCTGAAGCAGCAATGGGACACATTGAGCTGGCTAAGTGGGCGGATCAGATTATTGTTGCACCTGCCACGGCAAGTTTTTGTGCACGACTGGCTCAGGGATTAGCGGATGACCTACTCACAACAATATGTCTTGCGACTGCCGCGCCTATTGCAATTGCACCAGCGATGAATCAGCAGATGTGGGCAGCACAAGCGACCCAGTCGAATCTCGATATTTTAATGTCTCGCAATATCCAGATCATTGGGCCCGGCAAGGGGGCTCAAGCTTGTGGCGATATTGGATTAGGTCGTTTGCTCGAACCCGCTCAGATTATTGATCACTTAAAAACTCCGTGCACAACATTACTTCAGGGACAGTCATGGCTGATTACAGCGGGTCCCACTCGTGAACAAATTGATCCGGTCAGATTCTTATCAAATAACAGCTCTGGGAAAATGGGGTTTGCGATTGCGAAAATGGCAGCTCGGTTTGGCGCAAAGGTTACTTTGGTTTCTGGGCCTGTCAATTTGGAAACACCTGAGCGAGTTTCAAGAGTCAATGCATGTTCCGCTGAAGAAATGCATCAGGCTGTAAAAAACTCGGTTGTCGATTCAGATGTTTTTGTCAGTTGCGCGGCGGTAGCGGATTATCGTCCAGCGACAACCGCCGAGCACAAGATAAAAAAGAATTCTGAGCAGCTGGATCTATCTCTCATTAAAAACATTGATATTTTGCAATATGTTGGAGCGTTGGCTAAAAAGCCATTTTGTGTTGGTTTTGCCGCGGAAACACAAAATCTGGAAGAAAATGCGAAAGGTAAATTGCAACGTAAAAATCTTGATATGATTTGTGCCAACAATGTTGGTGACAAACAAATTGGCTTTGATTCGGATCAAAATCAATTAACCTTGTTTTATCGAGATGGCACTACTTACTCTATTCCAATGGCAGATAAAACCGATATAGCGATTCAACTTGTTGAGCGAATTCATCAAGCATTCACCAATACTTAGTCGACGAAAAGGATCTGAGTGTGAAACGAAAAGCCAAAGCAGAGTCAAATAAAATTGAAAAAAAGAAACCTGAACACCTCAAAGGCGCACGCTCGATTTTAACGATAGGTTTGCCCTATTTAATTTTCTCTTTTTTAATCATAAGTCTTGTAGCTGTTCTTCAATATTATTTTGTTGTGACTGGACCAAGTGCGAAAAAGAATGAAATTTTTATTAATACCGCTTTGGGAAGTTATGTTGATTCTATTCTAGTTAAACTGGAGACATCAAAAGACTTTATTGAGGAGTTTGCCAATGATAGTGAAATCATTGATGCCAGTATTAAACGTGATTTAGTTTTGCTGGAGTCCTTTGAGAAGCGTATTTCAAATAGAATTCCATATTCACTGGGCAGTCAAATTGTATTTCCAGATGTGATCAATCAAGATCTTGACGCGACACCGCCAATTACAAATGTCGTTTTGGACTCGATTCGAAACTTAGTGAAAAATAAAACGTCTCAGCCAGAAGTTATAGCGCCAGGAACCGATCGCCAATTCGTCGCTTTATTTACTCCAATAAAATCCGGCGATGAAGTGGTAGCGGTTATCTTCACTGGCTTAAATAACAAAGTGATTCAAGATACGGTTAAAAGAGTGCATCGAACGCCGGGCTATATTGAAGTTTGGCAATCCTTCAATGATCAAAGTCAGACTGTTGGCAGTGAAGGTAATACTGCATTTAAACAAGGCGAGCCTTTTGCAATCGGCACCAGTGGCAATTCAAATTGGAAAATAGCCTTTTGGCCAGAAAATAAGGCGGAATTTTCAGGGCAGTCTGAATTGCTATTTTTTATTATCGGCGTTGTCATTATTGTATTAGCGAGTGCGGCAACCAATATTTATGGAATAAAAGCGATTCAACGTAGTGTACGAATCGAGTTAGGTGAATTAGCAAAAGGACTGTTGGACAGTAAAAAATTCAGTGGGTTATCTTCTCGATTGAAAATTGATTACTTTAGAGATCTTGCGGTTACTTTATCGCGTAACGATTTTTCATCTGGAAAAATTTCGAAAGCCGCTGAGGCTAAGAAACCTGATGACGATGACGGTCTTGAAATTACAGACTCAAGCGATTTGATGTCGTCACCACCAAGCTCTGGTATGGAAGTGTCGAGCTCTGATGAACAAGGTCCAGTTGAGGTATCGCCTTCAATATTTCGAGCCTATGATATTCGCGGCATTGTAGATAAACACTTGTCGGCGGATGTCGTCAGAGAAATCGGTAAAGCGATTGGCAGCGAAGCGTTTGATCGTGGTGAACAAAAAATAGTTGTTGCTCGCGATGGAAGATTGTCGGGCCCAACGTTGATTGAAGCACTTAAAGAAGGTTTAAAAGCGAGTGGTCGCGATGTTGTGGACATTGGAGAAGTACCGACACCCATTTTGTATTTTGCTA
Source organism: Gammaproteobacteria bacterium (assembly GCA_013373375.1). Lineage (GTDB taxonomy): Bacteria > Pseudomonadota > Gammaproteobacteria > Enterobacterales > Kangiellaceae > Pleionea. The sequence continues at coordinate 42,070 of JABXHY010000004.1, read as the reverse complement.
CTAACTTCCTTGATACTCGCTCAGGAGTGATGCTGACAGGCAGTCATAATCCGTCGAATTACAATGGTTTAAAAATAGTCATTGCAGGTGAAACTCTAGCGGAAGATGGTATTCGTAATCTTTACAAAAGAATTAAACAAGGCGAATTCGTTTCTGGTAAAGGTACCGAAGAAACGCGCAATTTAGTTCCTGATTACCTAGGCCAGATCACTTCAGACGTAGCTCTTGCACAACCATTAAAAGTAGCCGTTGACTGCGGAAATGGAGTGGCAGGTGCAATTGTTCCAAGACTCTTACAAGGACTTGGATGTGAAGTTGTTGGGTTGTACTGTGATGTCGATGGTAACTTTCCGAATCATCACCCAGATCCGAGCAAGCCCGAGAATTTAAAAGATCTCATCGAAATGGTGAAGAGTGAAGAGGCCGATGTTGGATTAGCCTTTGATGGTGATGGTGACCGCCTTGGAGTAGTCACTTCTGATGGAACAATTATTTGGCCGGATCGACAAATGATGTTGTACGCCATTGACGTTCTCTCGCGAAACCCAGGTGCGGATGTGATTTTTGACGTCAAGTGTACGAAACACTTGCCAAAAGTTATTGCTTCGCATGGTGGTCGTCCCGTTATGTGGAAAACCGGTCATTCATTAATAAAAGCAAAAATGAAAGAAACGGGTGCTCTTTTAGCCGGTGAGTGCAGCGGACATATTTTCTTTAAAGAGCGTTGGTATGGTTTTGATGATGCGCTTTACACTGCGGCTCGTCTGTTAGAGATACTTGCAGGTGATGTTCGCTCTTCGACCGAAGTATTTGAGTCACTGCCCAACGCAGAGGTCACGCCAGAGCTAAATGTGCCAATTTCAGACTCACGTAAATTTGATTTTGTTAAAAAACTCTCGAAACTCGGCCAATTTCCGAAGGGGCAAGTTATTACAACTGATGGTATTCGAGTTGATTTTGATGACGGTTGGGGATTAGTCAGAGCTTCAAATACAACGCCAAATTTGGTGATTCGATTTGAAGCAGACAGTCAAGAAGGGCTTAATCGAATTCAAGAGTTATTTCGCGATCAAATCATGGCTATCGACAGTTCACTACAATTGCCGTTTTAATTTGGGGAAGGAGTTTTATAAATGCCAGCGATAAAAAAAAGCGGCTCGCGTCGTCAAGAAATATTACAGTGTTTGGCTCATATGTTGGAGACTGAAATAGGTGGTCGAATTACCACTGCTTCTTTAGCAAAAGAAGTCGGTGTATCTGAAGCTGCTCTTTACCGACATTTCCCTAGCAAAGCGAAAATGTTTGAAGGCTTATTAGAGTTTGTTGAAGACAGTCTTTTTTCTCGTATCAATTTGATTGCCAGTGAAGACAAAACAGCTATGGAAAAAACGCAGCTAATTGTCAGTTTATTATTAGGATTTGCGCAAAAAAATCCAGGGATATGTCGATTGATGACCGGCGATGCTTTAATTGGGGAACAGGACCGATTGCGTGAGCGAGTGGTGCAAATGTTTGACCGAATCGAAACTCAAATCAAACAAATTATCCGCAATAGCCGTATGGCACAGCGAAATGATCATTTAGATTCGGCAATAGTTGCTAACGCTATTTTAGCCATGGCCGAGGGAAAAATTCAGCAATACGTGCGCAGTGGGTTTAAACGTTTGCCATTAGAAAACTGGGATGCTCAATGGGATTTTATTGCCCACAGCGTTTAGCTATTCGGTTATAGAACGCCGCTTTTTGATGCAATGTAAACGATATGGTTTGGCTGTTATTAATTGTTGTTGTTCTGGCGCTTGTGATTGTTCCCGGCTGGTGGGTGAATCGTACATTAAAAAAATATTCCGTTGATTATCCAGATCTTCCTGGTACAGGTGGAGAGCTTGCGCAACATTTAGTTGATCGCTTTGAAATTCCAGTAAAAGTTGAACAAGTGGAGCAAGGCGATCATTACGACCCTGAAGACAGGGCTGTTCGTTTGAGTCAGTCGTTTTATAGCGGAAGATCACTTAGTGCCGTCGCCGTTGCGGCACATGAAGTCGGCCACGCTATTCAGCACAACGAAAAGTATAAGCCACTTATTTGGCGCTCAAAACTGGTGAAGTTGGCTTATTTTGCTGAAAAATTTGGCAGTGGACTGTTTCTATTGGTTCCCATTATGGCGCTAATAACTCGCTCACCGATTAGCACTGGAGTACTACTGTTAGTCGCAGCAGTGACAGTGTTTCTCTCAGTGATAGTTCATCTGGTAACTTTGCCCGTAGAATGGGATGCTAGTTTTGGTAGAGCGCTGCCATTGTTGGAGCAAGGTAATTATCTTGCAGAATCGGAATTAAAAGTTGCAAGAAAAGTATTACTGGCCGCAGCACTTACCTATGTGAGTGGAGCATTGTTAAGCTTGATTAATGTTTGGCGATGGATTGCGATTATGCGCGGAAGGGTCTTTTGAAAGCGGTTGTAACTCGAGCTTTTGAGGCGACCCTTCTAGATTTATCTTCAATAAAGGCTGTTATTTAAATCTAGCGACAATACTATTATTTAGGTAGTTGAATTTTAGGCTTATTCTCATTTTTGCGATAAAGAGTCACAATGTGGCCAACTCTCTGAATTTTAGTTGCTTTTGATTTTCGACAAAGCTGCTCAATGGCGTCGTCTCTCTCTTCACGCTCTTCAGCCCTAACTTTCACTTTTATTAATTCGTGTGAGTTCAGAGCTATATTTAATTCCTCAAGTAATGACTCACTTACACCGTTGGCACCAACCATAACAACTGGTTTTAAGCTATGAGCTTGAGAGCGTAGGAATCGAATTTGTGAGGTAGATAGTTTCATTTGTTACTCCATGGTTTGGATTGGTCCGAATTATCTCAAGTGGGACTTGGTTATTCTACCGCATACTGTGTGTAGGTTATAATAGAAGTTTAGATACTTATTAACAAAATAAGGCGCGCTGTGGGGCGAAGTAAAAGTAGTAAAGGCTGGCTGAGAGAGCATTTTGATGATCCATATGTCAAAAAAGCCCAATTCGAAGGGCGTCGCTCGCGTGCCTGGTTTAAACTTGATGAGCTTGATGCAAAAGATAAGTTGCTCAAGCACGGGCATACGGTGGTTGACTTGGGAGCAGCCCCAGGAGGTTGGTCTGAGTATGCTGTCAATAAAGTAGGTGACCGCGGTAAGGTGTTCGCACTGGACATATTACCAATGGACGCCATTGCTGGCGTATCCTTCATTCAGGGTGATTTTCGTGAAGAATCGGTGCTTAACCAATTATTAGACGACATGGGTGATTCTAAGGCAGACCTTGTATTATCGGATATGGCCCCCAATATTAGTGGTATGAATGCGGTCGATCAGCCGCGTGCAATGTATTTAGTTGAATTAGCTTTGGATTTAGCTCGCCAGGTCTTAAAACCCGGGGGGGCTTTGCTGGTTAAGATATTTCAGGGTGAAGGATTTGATAATTACCTGAAAGAAGTCCGTTTGGCATTTCAGAGCGTTAAAACCAGAAAACCAGATGCTTCTAGGGCACGGTCTCGAGAAGTGTATATTTTAGCGAAAGGATTTAAAGGATAGAGTCTATTGTGAAGCGCATTAAAGTGTTACGTTTATGCAATTGACAACACCTGTCCTTAAGTAATAATGCTTTCAATTAACAGTGAAATGAGGTCGTTAAGTTGAACGATATGGCAAAGAATCTTCTGCTCTGGGCGATTATCGCGATAGTTTTAGTATCCGTATTTAATCAGTTCGGACCACAAACTCAACAGCAACAATACAACTACAGTCAGTTGATTGAAGACATAGACAATGGTCGGGTGTCGTCGCTGGTGATTCAAGGTAATGATGTAATTGCGAAATTTAGCGACGGTTCGAGTTTGAAGACAGTACTGCCCTATGGGATTGCCGCTAATGACCGCTTACTAGAACGCGCCGAAAAGCAAAAGATCAATGTAGAGGCTAAAAACCCTGATGAAGGCAGTGGTTTCTGGACCATCTTACTCTATTTGCTTCCGACGGCTTTGATTATTGGGTTTTGGATTTTTATGCTTCGCCAAATGCAAGGCGGTGGGGGCAAGGGCGCTATGTCCTTTGGTAAATCAAAAGCTCGCTTGATGGGCGAAGATCAAATTAAAACGACTTTTGCTGATGTTGCAGGTGTGGAAGAAGCAAAAGAAGAAGTTGAAGAGCTCGTGGACTTTTTACGCGATCCAGGCAAATTTCAGCGCCTTGGAGGCAAAATTCCACGTGGTGTTTTAATGGTGGGGCCTCCGGGCACTGGTAAAACTCTTCTTGCGAAAGCTATTGCGGGAGAAGCAAAGGTTCCATTTTTTACTATTTCGGGTTCTGATTTTGTTGAGATGTTCGTGGGTGTCGGTGCTTCACGAGTTCGAGATATGTTCGATCAAGCGAAAAAGCATGCACCTTGTATTATTTTTATTGACGAGATCGATGCCGTTGGTCGACATCGTGGTGCTGGCCTTGGTGGTGGACATGATGAAAGAGAGCAAACACTCAACCAATTGCTTGTCGAAATGGATGGCTTTGAAGGCGGCGAAGGCGTAATTGTAATCGCTGCAACTAACCGTCCTGATGTATTGGATCCAGCCCTATTACGTCCCGGACGTTTTGATCGTCAAGTCGTCGTTGGTTTACCTGATATTCGTGGCCGTGAGCAAATTTTAAAAGTTCATATGCGTAAAGTGCCTTTGGGAGACGATGTAGAAGCCTCGGTAATCGCACGTGGAACACCTGGCTTTTCTGGTGCCGATTTAGCAAACCTGGTTAATGAGGCTGCATTGTTTGCCGCTCGAGCAAATCGGCGAACTGTTTCGATGGAAGAGTTTGATAAAGCTAAAGACAAAATCATGATGGGCGCAGAGCGCAAGTCAATGGTGATGAGTGAAGATGAAAAGCTCAACACGGCGTATCACGAAGCCGGTCATGCGATTGTTGGACGATTAGTTCCGAAACACGATCCTGTTTACAAAGTTAGCATCATTCCTAGAGGTAGAGCGCTTGGAGTAACCATGTACTTGCCAGAGGAAGACAAGTACAGCCAAAGCAAACAACAGCTGGAAAGTATGCTCAGCTCATTATTTGGCGGTCGAATCGCAGAAGAAATGATTAATGGCAAAGAGGGCGTAACGACAGGCGCTTCAAATGATATTCAACGAGCAACCGAGATTGCGCGAAACATGGTCACTCACTGGGGGTTATCTGATCGCATGGGACCACTCAGTTATGCTGAAGACGAAGGCGAAGTATTTTTGGGTCGCTCCGTTACTCAGCACAAATCGATCTCTGGTGCCACAATGAAAGCCATCGATGAAGAAGTGAGAGATATCATTGATCGCAATTACACCCGTGCGGAAGAGTTATTGAAAGAACACGAAGATAAGCTTCATGCAATGGCAAAAGCGTTGATGAAGTATGAGACTATTGACGCTAAGCAAATCGATGACATTATGTCTGGAAAAGATCCTCGACCACCTGAAGGGTGGGATGACCGAGGCGGTCCTTCAGACAATAATCCATCAGGTAAGGCTACCTCTGGCGATCCCAAATCACGTCCAATAGGCGGGCCTGCTGGCGAACATTAAACTTGAAATAAAATTATTAAGGCACTCAATCAAGAGTGCCTTTTTTATTCTTGAGGTTTAAAGGTTTATACGCCTTGTGAAGTCCTTCTGCTATTTGGGATAATAATCGACATACAAAAATCGTAACTCTTCAGTTAATGCATAAACTTTATCAATCATCTCGCCCATTAGTAATGGGCATTTTAAATGTTACGCCAGACTCTTTCTCGGATGGAGGACAGTTTAATCATTTAGGTGCTGCCGTTAAGCAGGCAGAGCGAATGATAAAAGAGGGTGTTGATATTATCGATATTGGTGGTGAGTCCACTAGGCCTGGAGCAAAACCTGTTAGCGAGACAGAGGAGTTAGCACGCGTTATTCCGTTAATAGAAGCTATCGCACCTCTTGGAACTCCAATTTCTATTGATACCAGCAAAGCCGAAGTTATGAAAGCTGCGGTTGAAGCGGGAGCTCAAATGATCAATGACGTGTGCGCCTTACAGCAGGAGGGCGCGATTGAAACCGCTGCTGAGTTGCAGGTACCGGTTTGTTTGATGCATATGCAAGGTAAACCAAGAAGCATGCAAGCATCACCCAGTTATGAAAATGTTGTACTCGAAGTGATGGCATTTCTTGCCCAGCGAGTGCAGTTGTGTGAGCAATCCGGCATTTCGCGAGACTTAATTTCTGTCGATCCCGGATTTGGATTCGGTAAGTCGCTCGAACATAACATCGAGCTTTTGCGTGGCTTGGAACATTTTAACCAATTACAACTCCCAGTATTAGTTGGAATTTCGCGAAAATCGATGCTCGGACAAATTACTGGACGAGAGATAAATCAACGATTACCAGCAAGTATTGCTGCCGCATTAATTGCAGTCGGTAAGAAAGCCAGTATTATTCGCGTTCACGATGTCGCAGAGACAGTGGACGCATTAAAAATATTTAATGCAATAAATTAACAAAAGAGGATCCAAAATGGGGCAAAGAAAATATTTTGGAACAGATGGCGTTCGAGGCACAGTAGGCGAATACCCGATAACTGCAGACTTTGCTCTTAAGTTGGGTTGGGCGGTAGGAAAGGTGCTCGGAAAAGGGCACGGTGGAAAAGTTCTTATTGGTAAGGATACTCGTATTTCTGGCTATATGTTCGAGTCTGCTCTTGAGGCGGGTTTAATTGCTGCTGGGGTTGATGTATTACAGCTGGGGCCAATGCCGACACCAGGAATTGCTTATCTTACTAGAACCTTTAGAGCTGATGCTGGGATAGTCATTTCGGCTTCGCATAATCCATATGATGACAATGGAATAAAGTTTTTTTCTGAAGACGGTTATAAACTCCCAGATAGCGTCGAGCTTGAAATCGAAGCAATGCTTGATCAACCAATGGATACTGTCAGCTCAGCTGAGTTGGGAAAAGCAAGGCGGATCGAAGATGCTCGAGGAAGATATATAGAATTTTGCAAAGCAACCATTCCATCGTCTGTCAGTTTATCTAACTTAAAAGTAGTACTTGATTGTGCAAACGGAGCAACATACCACATTGCACCCGATGTATTTCGTGAACTGGGCGCTGAAGTTATCGCGATAGGTGTTGAGCCAAACGGCCGAAACATCAATGCAGGATGTGGCGCTACAGACACCAGTAAGCTTGCTGAAAAAGTGTTGGCCGAAAAAGCCGACCTAGGTATTGCTTTTGATGGTGACGGCGATCGAGTCATGATGGTTGATGCAAAAGGTGAGCAAATCGACGGGGACCAATTACTTTTTATCATTGCTCGAGATGCAAAAAAGCGCGATAAACTTCAAGGTGGTGTCGTTGGAACTCTAATGACAAATTTGGGAATGGAAAAAGCCCTCGCAAAACATGACATTCCATTTGCTCGCGCGAAGGTTGGTGATCGTTATGTTATGGAAATGCTGAAACAAAATAATTGGCAGTTTGGTGGTGAATCTTCCGGCCATGTTATTTGCTTGCAAGCAACGACAACTGGCGATGGAATTGTTGCTGCATTGCAGGTTCTGGCTGTAATGGCCAAAGCAGGTTTGTCTCTGCATGATTTAAAGTCGGGAATGAGCAAATATCCTCAGACTATGATTAATGTGAGGTTGCCTTCCAGAGAAGCGAAGCCAATGGACTCAGAAAAAGTTAAGTCAGCCATTGAAGCTGAAGAAAAAATTCTGGCCGATCGTGGTCGCGTTTTGTTGCGAGCCTCCGGAACAGAGCCTCTAATTCGTGTAATGGTTGAGGGCGAAGACGCAGCGCAGGTAAAAGAGAGCGCTCAGCGACTGGCTACAGTTGTCGAAGAAAGTTGTTAAGGTTTTTTCGAATAACTAACGCTGCAAAGTGACTTTCATTGCGCTTTGCAGCAAAAAAAAATCTAATCAACTCCTAGTGAAAACATCATCTTTGTGATTTACTTAATATTAGGAAGCTAAATAATTACATTCGAAATCGTAAATACTTTGTATTGGTTGGGGAGGAAATTGGATGCTCAAATCTGTTACGACACGTGACTATATGACATCAGCGTCGATTGTTCTAAAGCCCGAGCAAGATATATTGGAAGCGGCTGAAACTTTACTTGAGTATCGGTTAACAGGCGCGCCTGTCGTTGATGGCCACCGAGAGGTGATAGGCTTTTTATCTGAAAAAGATTGTTTACACGTGGTTCTAAGCGCCATTTACAATGGAGACTTAGGTGATCGAGTGATGGATAGAATGAGCAAAGGCGTCATGTCAGTGCATCCTGATGACAGTATTGCTGATGTTGCGGAAAAGTTTTTAAAATCAAATTGTCGTTGTTTCCCAGTCATTGAACGCAATGTTTTAGTAGGCATGATCTCTCGAGCTAATGTACTACAAGCTCTCGAAAAAATTGGTGTTAACTGGGACTAATTAATACTGGACAGTTTAATTATTGCTGTTTGATATTAATCTCTAATTGATTGCGTGCTGCTTCTTTACGCATTTTTTGTTTTCGCTTTTCGCATGGCTCGTCGCAGTCACACGCTTTTTTGATACCAAGAGTTGTCAATCCACCACAACTACCAGTAATCGTCTTGCGCTGAAAAATATAACCAACCGCCATAATAATTATGACAAACAACATCAGAAAAAACGTAATTAAAAATACATCAGCCATCGCGAGCAATTTCTCAATTTTTTAAATAGGGTTCAAACGCTTTATTTTGGACTTCGATAAACTCATCGGCACCTTTCACGATCAAAAAAACCGGGATCTGATTAGCGTTAGCGAACTCTAAGCCTCTTTCCGGTCCCATTACCATAATGGCAGTGGCTAAAGCGTCTGCCAACATTGCCGATTCATTTATGACAGTGACTGACGCAAGTTTATGATCGATCGGATAACCGGTTGTTGGATCAATCGTGTGCGAATACCGCTTTCCGTCTTTTTCGAAATAATTTCGATAATCACCGGAAGTCGCGACCGACATTATACCCGGGTTGATTACTTTTTGCACTGTTCTTGATTCTGAAGTAGGGCTCTCAATCGCTATGTTCCAAGAGTGCCCTTTGGGGTTATTGCCTGAAGTTTTGAGCTCTCCACCAATCTCAACCATATAGTTGTTGATCTCGAATCCCTCTACGATTTGGGCTATTTCATCGACTGCATAGCCTTTAGCTATGGCTGACAGGTTGATAAAAAGATCTTCAGATCCTTTTGCTATGCATTTTTCACTAACATCAACTTTAGTGCTTCGAAATGACAATTGGGACAGTTCTTCATTAATTTGATTTTTAGAGGGAATCACTTGATGTGTATCTTTGCGATCGAAGCCCCATAATTCGATTAACGGACCAAGACCAGGATCGAATACTCCATTTGACAGGGTGTAAACATATAACGCCGTTTTAGTTACTTCAAGGGTATCTGTGGTTACTTTTTTACAATCTGTTGACTGATAAGAATTGAGTAGCATCAAGTCGGAGTCGTCGATATAGGTCGATAAATTTTGATTTAGTTCATCAAGCCGACGTTCTATGTCGTCTTTCAGCTGTTTTGTATTTTTACTCTTGCCCTTAAAAACGACTTGATAACTGGTTCCCATCGTAAAGCCATTTATTTTTTGATATTGTGGCTCATCACAAGCAGCTAGAAGTAATAGGGCAGATATGAAAAATATTCGAAATGTCATTCTGGTCATAGACTGAAACTTAGGTTGAAAAGTTTTGCTGTCGGCAAAAATCGAGTTAGTTTTTCGATATCGCCTCATGGGCGTATTCTACATGAGACTCTGATGAGTCTTCAAAAGGTTTAATAGCATCGACACATAATTTAAGAGAGTGTTTCAAAGATTTGCTCTCACTACTTATGTGTGCCACTCCTATCAAGCTTGGACCGAGGGTATCAAAAATTTTGGCGTTATTGGTTTGCTCGAGCAAGCGTTCATTAACTGCTCTAGCATCGTGTGTATTTGTATGTGTGAGCCCAATCAGAAAGCAGTTGTAAGAAAACCGGCCAACGATATCCGTTGTTCTTAATAGCTGGCTTACTTTATTTGCAAGAAACTGTAATGCTTTGTTCGTTGATTCAAGAGACTGCTCATCATCTGGAGATTTTAGTTTTGGGAGTTTCAGCATAATAATCGTTAATGGTAAATGATAACGCTTAGCTGATTGGAACATTATGTCGAGCTCTTCAATTACTGATGTTGAGCTTTTTAATTGAGTTACGGAGTCCAGAGTCGAGATGGATTTTATTAGCGTTCTTTGTCTGTGGTTTTGGATTAACAAAAACGCAATACTTATCAGTAGTAAAAGAATGACAATCAAAAAAACAACATCCAGCACGACAAAACCTCTTTGTATTGAATTGCAGCTATAAAAAAAGCGACCCGGAGGTCGCTTTTGAATTATCCACCAAAGTCATCAAGGAAAATATTGTCTCTCTCAACGCCAAGGTCTTCCAGCATTTTGATCACTGCCGCATTCATCATCGGTGGTCCACACATGTAGTACTCACAATCTTCAGGTGCTTTATGATTTTTAAGATAATTCTCATAAAGTACTTCGTGAATAAATCCAGTGTAACCATCCCAATTGTCTTCTGGCATTGGATCTGAAAGTGCCGTGTGCCAAACGAAGTTATCATTTTCTGCAGCCAACATATCGAAATCTTCGACATAGAACATTTCTCGTTTACTTCGAGCTCCATACCAAAATGAAATCTTTCGATCGGTGTTAATACGACGTAGTTGATCAAAAATGTGAGAGCGCATTGGCGCCATACCGGCACCGCCACCGATGAATACCATTTCATTGTCTGTCTTTTTAGCAAAAAACTCACCGTATGGACCAGAGATGGTCACTTTGTCGCCTTTCTTCAAGTTGAAAATATAAGACGACATAGCACCCGGTGCTAAACTCCAATTATTCGGTGGAGGTGTTGCAATCCGCACGTTAAGCATAATCATGCCTTTCTCTTCAGGATAGTTGGCCATTGAGTAAGCACGAATAACCGGTTCTTTGACTTCAGACACTAAATCCCAAATTTTAAATCTATCCCAATCTGGGTGATATTCTTCTGCAACATCCATTTCACTGTACTTCGATACGTGTGGTGGACACTCGATTTGGATGTATCCGCCAGCTTTGAAAGGAACTTCTTCTCCTTCAGGAAGCTTTAACCGAAGCTCTTTAATGAAAGTAGCGACGTTATCATTTGAAATAACTTCACATTCCCATTTCTTAGTGCCAAACACTTCTTCGTCTAGCTCAATTTTCATGTTTTGCTTAACAGCAACCTGACATGAAAGACGAACTCCTTCAGCTGCCTCGCGCTTAGTAATATGCGATTCTTCAGTCGGTAAGATTGAGCCACCACCGTCAAGAACCTTACAGCGACATTGGCCGCAAGTACCACCACCACCACAAGCTGATGATACAAATATACCTGCATCCGCTAGAGCGCCAAGCAACTTGCCGCCCGCTTTTGTGGTTAGTGCCTTGTCTTCATCGTCATTAATGCTAATTTTCACGTCACCACTGGGGACCAGTTTCGACTTTGCGAACAAAATTATCAGTACCAGCGCAAGGACAACCCCGGTGAAAACTGAGACGCCTAATATAATCTCTTGCATGGGTAATACCTTCCTTATTTACAGTGATACACCAGTGAAGGACATAAAGCCCAACGCCATTAAACCTACGGTAACAAAGGTAATACCTAAGCCACGTAAACCATCAGGAACGTCACTGTATTTCATTTTTTCTCGAATGCCGGCTAAAGCAACTATAGCTAAAGCCCAGCCAAATCCACTACCTAATCCGTAAACTACGGACTCACCGAATTGATAATCTCGCTCAACCATAAACAAGGTACCACCGAGAATCGCGCAGTTAACTGTGATTAATGGTAAGAAAATTCCTAACGCGTTGTATAGAGCTGGAAAGAATTTGTCTAAGGTCATTTCTAGTATTTGTACAATCGCGGCGATAACGCCGATGTAGCAAATAAGACCTAAGAAACTAAGATCCACTTGAGACAATCCTGCCCACTCAAGAGCGCCTTCTTTTAACACATAGTTAAATAAAAGATTATTGACCGGTACGGTGATAGCTTGCACAACAATAACGGCTACACCTAATCCCATGGCCGTTTGGACTTTTTTCGAAACAGCAAGAAAAGTACACATTCCTAAGAACGCGGACAGAGCCATATTTTCGATAAAAACCGATTTAACAAATAAACTGATATAAGCTTCCATTATGCTGCCTCCACCTGATCTTTTTTCCAGGCTCTAAGCGCCCAAATCAACATACCGATAATGAAGAAAGCACTAGGAGGTAACACTAATAATCCATTAGTTTGATACCAACCACCATCTCGTATAGGTTCTAAAATGGTGTAACCGAATAGGCTACCGGATCCAAATAGTTCACGAATAAAGGCAACTGACATTAACAAAGCTGAGTAGCCAAGTCCGTTGCCTAGTCCATCTAAGAAACTCATTCCTGGACCGTTTTTCATGGCGTATGCTTCAGCACGTCCCATAACAATACAGTTGGTGATGATCAGCCCAACAAATACAGAAAGTTGCTTGGCAATTTCATAAGCATAAGCTTTTAATACTTGGTCAACCACAATTACCAAAGAGGCGATGATGGTCATTTGAACTATGATTCGAATACTTGAAGGAATGTGATGTCTAATTAAACTAATCAGTAAGTTTGACATAGCAACCACGATGGTTAGAGCAATGCTCATGACCAATGCTTTGTCCATTTTGCTGGTGACAGCAAGGGCACTGCATATTCCAAGTACTTGCAAGGCAATTGGATTATTGTCGAAAATCGGTGTTGTAATAACCGATTTTGCTTCTGCTTTATCAAACGCCATGTTGGCCTCCTCGTACTTTTGCTAAGAAAGGACCAAAGCCTTTATTACCGAGCCAATAATTCACTAAGTTTTCAACACCAGTGCTGGTGTAAGATGCTCCTGAGAGGGCATCGACCTCGTTGGTGTCCTGAGCACCTGTTTTCACGAGCTCAAGTGATGGTTCATAAGTTTTACTCAACACGACTTTACCCGGCCATTTGGCAACCCACTGAGGGTTTTCAATTTCGGCACCAAGCCCTGGTGTTTCACCGTGTTCATAAAAGCGAATACCGGCGACAGTTCGAGTATCGGCTTCTAAAGCGATGAATCCATACAATGTTGAAAATAATCCGTATCCGTGAATTGGCAATACAATCGATTCGATTTTGTCGCCATTTTTTACCAAGTATACTTTTGCAAATTTTGACTTACGTTTGATACTGGCAGGATCTTCTTTTTTTGCCAATTTTTCACTGGTAGCGGGATCTTTAGCCGCTTGACGTTGATTGAAGCTAGCCGCTTCGAACTGTGAAGCTTCTTTACCAGTTGATAGTTCAATCACTTTAGCTTCCACTTTTTCATTGAAAAGCTTAGTGAAGTCAGTTTGCTCATCAGGTTTAACAAGTTTTGCTGCGATCAAAATACTGCGTTGAACATCAGCTGCTTTGTTCGCTTGCTGATCGTCTTTCAGCATTACTGCAGCACCTGATACAACTAATGAGCAGAATAAGCAAAGACCAACGGCGACAATAATGGTTTTTGAAAACGAGTCGTTACTAGCTGACATGACGTTTTACCCTCCGAGCAATGTTTGACTGTACAACAAAGTGATCGATAAACGGAGCGAACAAGTTAGCAAATAAAATAGCCAACATAATACCTTCTGGATACGCTGAATTTACGACTCGAATTAAAACCGTCATAACACCAATTAACGCACCGTAATAATATTTACCTGTGTCAGTTAAAGACGCTGATACTGGATCGGTCGCCATAAACATCATGCCGAATGCGAAACCACCTGTTACAAGGTGCCAATACCAGGGCATTGCAAACATTGGATTTGATTCACTACCGATCAAATTAAATAGTGTTGCTGTACCTACCATTCCTAAGAAAACACCAAGCACAATTCTCCACGAAGCGATTCTGAAATACATTAATGCGAATCCACCAATAAAAATCATTAATGTAGACACACCACCAAATGAACCAGGAATTAGACCGTAAAATGCATCCCACCAACCTTTATTGAACGCATATTCCAGTTGCCCGACTGCCGCAGCTGCAAGTGGAGTAGCTCCAGAGTAAGCATCAATCGGAGTCCACACTGTTGAACCGCTAAGCTCTGCGGGGTAAGCAAAAAATAAGAATGCTCGACCTGCAAGCGCTGGGTTTAAGAAATTCTTTCCAGTACCACCGAAAATTTCTTTCGCGACAACAACACCAAAGCTAATACCAAGAGCTACCTGCCAAAGTGGCGTGTCTGGCGGAAGAGTTAGAGCGAAAAGAACAGAGGTCACGAAGAAACCTTCGTTAATCTCATGTTTACGCACACTGGCAAATAAAACTTCCCAGAATCCACCAACAATAAAAGTAACTGCATAAATAGGCACAAAGTAAAGACCGCCAAGAAACATACTGCTCAGTACAGAACCTGAATCGTAAGCGATACCAAATGCGCTCATTATGCTTCCGCGCCAGCCTTCAATTTCTGTCATGCCGACAGCATTCATGGCATTGATGGCTTGGAAACCTGCGTTGTACATACCCCAAAACATGGTTGGGAACGTACAAAACCAGACGAATATCATAATACGCTTTAAGTCTATGTTATCGCGTACATGAGCGGTCGTTTTAGTGACATGACCTGGGGTGTAGAAAATGGTGGTTACTGCTTCATATAGAGCGTACCATTTTTCGTATTTGCCACCTTTCTCGAAATGTGGTTCGAGGTGGTCGAAAAAGTTTCGAAGCTTGCTCATTACCCTTCCTTCTCTATCGTGACGAGTGCATCTCGCAAAATTGGACCATACTCAAATTTGCCGGGACACACATACGTCGCCAAAGCTAAATCTTCTTCATCGAGCTCGAGACAGCCAAGCTGTTGTGCTGTGTCAGTATCTTTACTTACAAGAGCTCTAATTAATTGTGTAGCTAGAATATCGAGCGGCATGACGCGTTCATAGCTACCAATTGGCATGATCGCTCGTTCACTACCACCGGTTGTGGTTGTGATGTCTAATTTTTTATTTCCAAACAAATGTGAAATAAAGGCTCTGGTTACTGAGTGTTTCTTGGTTCCTGCATGTAGCCAGCCAAAAAACTCTTTTTCTCGTCCTTCTGGCAATAAACTAACTTGATTGTGATATCGACCAAGAAACGCACGGGCGCCAGTTGCCGAAAAACCGCTAAACACTGAGCCCGAGATATGTCGGTTATCGCCAGCAGTTACTTCTCCATCGAGTAGCTGATTGAGCGAAGCGCCAATACGAGTTTTAACCAACCGTGGGTTTACTGCACTAGGTCCACCAATCGCTATGATTCGATCAGTAAAAATTTTGCCTTCGCTGAACAGTTTTCCAAATGCAATGACATCTTGGTAACCAATGTGCCACACGGGGTGTTGATTACTTGCACCGTGCAAAAAGTGAATGTGAGTGCCTGGCAAGCCTGCAGGATGACAGCCGGAAAACTCTTCGAGAGTAACTTGCTCACCACTTTTTATTTCAAAGCGTGGAGATGGTGCTGTACAAACAAATACTTTACCTTCAGTGAGCCGGCTAAGTAGTTCTAAACCTTGGTCGAATGCTGATTGATTGTCACAAATCGCAATTGCAGGATCGGCAGAAAGCGGATGTGTGTCGATTGCGGTGACAAATATGGCATCAGGAGTACTGTCTATTGCAGGCACTTTTGAATAGGGACGCGTTCTTAAGGCAGTCCACATGCCAGACTTTACTAACTGCTCAACAATTTTTTCACGGTCGAGAGTTTTAATTTGGTCAGTCGAGAAGCTTTCTAATTCAATCGCATCGTCGCCATCGATTTCAATAACAATCGATAATAATTTTCGCTTTGAGCCTCGATTGATGGCGATGACTTTACCGGCGGCTGGCGCCGTGTAAATAACACCTTCGTTCTTTTTGTCAGAGAAGAGTTCTTGGCCAAGCTTGACCGTATCGCCTTCTTCGACTGCCATAGTTGGCTTCATACCAACGTAATCGTCGCCCAGGACAGCAACCTGTGTTACTGACTTAGACTCTTTGACTGTTTGCTCTGGCTCCCCTTTGATTGGGAGATCGAGACCTTTCTTAATCTTTATCATACTGGTGCGCCGAACTTTATTTGATTACCAATTTAAACCGAATACTGTAGCTCAAACTCGCATCTCTTGCTTAGTGAGGTAATATCACTTAATGCTGCACTGAGTGCATGATACTGATTGTGAATCTTGAACGCTTGAACTACGAGAATTCCTCTAATGGAGACCCCCTCCATTTAGGGCGCCGTATTATACTGTTTTTGATTAAGGGATCGCCAGTTTCCACGCCGATTTATTATAAAAAGTTTAAGAGCGCTAATTTGACACCACTGAATTTGCTGCCAAACTTAATAAACGAGATGGTTTGCTTATTGCAATTGATTGTATTTTAAGCAAAAGTACGGTGTCGGTGTCAGTCGCTCTGGTTTCGAGCTAAGAATACCGAGGGAGTGGCATGGGTTATGAAAATAGATTTTGGGCAATAGACCTTCTGGGAAAGGCGTAATTATTGAGTGAGTAAACTCGGAGTCCGGTTATTAATTCCTATCATTTTTATGGCAGTGACGCCTCTATTGGCGGTGGAGTCAGAGCAGCGTGTGCGCTCAAGTATTTTGTTGCGATTGCCCGGATTCGTTCATTGGCCTAAATCGTCGGACTTTAATGATACGAATACAGCCTATCGATTGTGTATTTTTCGTGATCGAGATTATTTTAACTTTATTCGGGAGTACTTAGGCGAAAAGACCGTTAGAGGACTTCCTATAGAGTTTAAATTTACCCGTGATCTAGAAGAACTTACGCAATGCCATATCGCTTATGTGGGTGATGTCAGTAGCCGGGAAATTAAAACCATTTTATCAAAAGGCCTCTTAAGCCAAACAATTTTTGTTGGCTCAAGTGAAGAAAGCGCTGCGAGCGGACTGCACATTCGATTGTATGTCAGCGAAAAAAAGAAGTTTGATATCGAAGTTAATCAGGCAGCCTTTAATAAGTCGAAGACTGAACTGACGGTTCAATTCCTCAAACATGCGTCAAAAGTTTACTCTGGCGACGATAATCCGGGGAGTTCGTAATGCGTTGGGATGCCTCTATCCGGTCAAAACTCACATTGCTAATTGCTGGTATATCCATGCTAACTGTGAGTATTGGGCTAGTTTTTGTTTCGATTTCTTTCTATCAAAATATGAAGCAAAGTTTGCAAAACGACGCTGTCGCCCAAGCTAAATTATTGGCCGACAACGCCGAACCTTATCTGCTGTACGATCGCTCCGAAGATGCTCAAACAGAACTTTTGTCAGGTACATCTCTTAACGCAGAGCACAGTATTGCTATTTTTCAGGGAGTCGGAGAAACCTTTGCAAAAAGGGAACAGGGAGCCGGGTATATATCGTCGACCGATTATCGAAAAGAGCATCAAATCATTTGGGACAGTCGCTGGCTGCATATTTACGAACCAATTGTCGATTCGTTGGGTGATCAGCTCGGTACTCTTTATATGAAAGTGTCTACCGAACCTGTGTCGGAAAGGTTAAGGACCTTTATTTTAACTCTATTGTTTTTATTGGTTGTGATGACTGCGATAGCGTTTGGTTTAGCGCGAGTAATGCAAAAGTATATTTCACAACCACTACTTAATCTTGAAAGTATTAGTAATCAGGTTAGTCACAGCCAAAACTACTCGTTACGCGTGCCAGTAGTGTCTGCCGATGAGATTGGTAAGTTATCGCGAACGTTTAACGATATGTTAGAGACAATTGAACGCAGACAGCGTGAGAGAGATGCGGCAGAAGAAGCGTTACAGCTCAACAAGAGACGTTTGGAGAGAGCGGTTAAAGACTTACAGTATCTGGCAAATTATGACTCTCTAACTCAACTCCCTAACCGTGCGCTGTGTATGGACAGAATCCGCTACGCCCTAAAAAGAGCCAGTCGAACAAGAACTTACGCAGCGATTTTATTCCTTGATCTCGACCACTTTAAGGATGTTAACGATTCACTCGGACATGCAGTAGGAGATGAATTGCTTAAGGCATCAAGCAAGAGATTAAAGTCTTTATTGCGTGACGAAGATACTTTGGCGCGACTTGGGGGCGATGAATTCGTCATCATTTTGAATGAAGTCGAAGAAACTGAAGACATTATCAACGTCGTCGATAAAATCGTGGATAACTTTAATGAGCACTTTAATCTATCGAATTATGTGGTTAATTCAACCGTCAGTGTCGGGGTTTGTGTTTATCCAAACGATGGAAATGACGTCGATGAATTAATGAAAGCAGCTGACGCCGCAATGTATAAAGCAAAAGAGGTTGGGCGGAATACATACGCCTTTTACGAGTCGGAAATGAATGAAGTTGCTTTGCGTCGTCACAGAATAGCAAATGACCTTAGAGGTGCGATTGACAAAGGTGAGCTCAGCCTGGTGTATCAGCCACAAGTCGATTTAGCTTTAGGGAAAGTTATTGGTGCGGAAGCACTGTTGCGTTGGACTCATGCTGAACTTGGATTTATATCGCCTGGCGAATTTATCCCGATTGCAGAAAGCACCGGACTCATCAAGCAAATTGGTTTATGGGTGATTGACATTGCATGCTCGGAAGCCGCTAAATGGCGTGATGAAGGGTTCGAGCATATGAAAGTGTCTGTTAATTTGTCTCCACTTCAGTTTCGCCAGTCAGATTTGCCTGAGTCAATCAGTACGATTCTTAAAAAGCACAATTTACCGCCGAAAGCACTAGAGCTTGAGATTACCGAAAGCATGTTAATGCGTGATGTTGAGCAGGCAATCAAGACACTTCAAAGAATGAAGAGAATGGGATTGCAAATTGCCATTGATGACTTTGGCACAGGCTATTCATCACTCAGTTATTTGAGACGTTTTCCTCTAGACTCTCTGAAAATCGATCGCACGTTTATCGATGAGGTGTGCGTTGATCCAGACGACACTGCGATAACACTCGCAATTATCTCTATGGCAAAATCACTTCGGCTCAAGGTTATCGCCGAAGGCGTAGAAACCACGCAACAATGGGGCTTTTTATGTCAACATGGCTGCGATGAGGTTCAAGGCTTTCTGGTCAGCAAGGGCATTACACCAAGTGAATACATGAAGTTTATTCGAACCTTTTCTACTGCCAAACTAGCGGCTAATGATGCCAGCATCTGAGCTTAATTTTATTCATAAGCAATTTGTTTTGATTAATTGCTTCCTCTAAATTGATTTAAAGGTCAATTTTTAACCCCAACTTGTGTTGATTCTGCTTGTATCCTATTGTCAGCTTGTGTAAGATTTGCGCCCGCTGCAGGATGTAGGATGTAGGAAAGTAAGATGACACGACGAAAGTTGGTTGCGGGCAACTGGAAAATGAATGGCTCGCCGCAAAGCGTAGATAAACTGGTAACCGAATTGTGTGACCTTCCGCTGAGCGAGTTGGAATCAACGGTCGTTATTTGTCCTCCAGCCTTATTTGTTTCGCAAGTTATGTCGCAGGCCAGTATTAAAATGGTGGTTGGCGGTCAAAATTGCAGCGACAAAATTGAAGGCGCATTGACGGGTGAAATTTCGCCTCGTATGCTCAAGCAGCTGGGTTGTGAATATGTTATTTTGGGGCACTCAGAAAGACGTCAGGTGTTCTCGGAAAGCGATGAGCTGATAGCAAACAAAGTTGATACAGCCATCAAAGAAGGTTTAACACCGATACTATGTGTTGGCGAATCGCTTGAGCAGCGTGAGAAAGATGAAACATCATCCGTGATACGCGCTCAATTAGATGCTGTCAAACAAGTGATCGGTATTGACTCATTTGCGAAAGTGGTTATTGCATATGAGCCAATCTGGGCGATAGGAACCGGAAAAACGGCATCGCCAGAACAAGCACAGGAAGTTCATGCGGACATAAGACAATGGATGGCTTCCTCTGATGAATCCATTGCCGCTTCAGTGACCATTTTATATGGTGGAAGTGTCAAAAGTAGTAATGCTGCCGAATTGTTTGCGCAAAACGATATAGACGGTGGTTTAATAGGTGGCGCGTCTTTAGACAGCCAAGAATTTTTTAAGATTTGCCAATCTGCAGGTTAATAAACATGCAAGAAGTATTGTTAATTATATTTTTAGTGGTCGCGATTGCTCTTGTAGGAGTAATTTTGCTTCAACAAGGTAAAGGTGCCGGAATGGGCGCATCTTTTGGTGCCGGAGCTTCCGGAACGGTGTTTGGTGCGCCAGGCTCTGGAAACGTTTTAACCAAGCTCACAACGGTGCTTGCTATTATATTTTTCGGCATCGCATTAACCTTGGGTTATTTGGCGAACGATTCAGACGGTGAAACGCCTAAAGACATTTTTGATCAAGCGGCACAGCAACAGATTGAAGCAGCAGAAAAAGCTAAAACGGATATTCCGACAACTTCTACTCCGGACGCAGAATCTGATATACCTGCTGCGAGTAAGCCAGAAGGTCAAACAGATGACGTAAAGTCGGTTGATGAAACAAACTCTGCTGATTCAAAAGAGCCTACCGCTGCCAATGAAGAAACAGCGGACACTTCTGCGGATAAAGAAAGCGAAGAAGGCGACGGCCAGTGATTTATTATGCCCAGGTGGTGGAATTGGTAGACACGCTATCTTGAGGGGGTAGTGGCCGTAGGTCGTGCCGGTTCAAGTCCGGCTCTGGGCACCATATTGAAAACCCGACTTTTCAGTCGGGTTTTTTTATGGCTAAATAAAGTTTTGAAGTATTTGAAAAAGTATTAATTGGAAACAAGCGAAAAAATCATATCGATCGTTCGGATGATTCCTGAGGGAAGAGTTGCCAGCTATGGGCAAGTCGCGGATTTGGCTGGATTACCCGGTAGAGCAAGATTAGTGGGAAAAGTACTCAGACAATCATCACCAGAGCATCAACTTCAATGGCATCGAGTGTTGCGTTCCAATGGCCAGTTGGCTTTCGAAAAATTCAGTAAGCAAGCGCAAGAGCAAAAAGAGCTATTATTGTCAGAAAATATATCCATTAAGAACAACCGTGTTGATCTTAAAGTATTTCAGTGGTGTCCCTCTTTAGATGATATCTTGTTGCGGATGAAACATTAGTAAAACGAATTAAGATTAAGTCATGTCAGATAATCAACACGATCAACAAATAAATAGTATGGGTAAAGGAATGTGGATCGTTGCCTGGGGATGCGCTCTGCTATTACTTTATTTATTTTTTGCAGATCGGTTGGAGCAGCAGTTTAATCCTAACCAAAAACCAGAGTCGCTCGTCGAGTCAGGTTACGTAGAAGTCGTGTTAAAGCGTAATCGAGGCGGCCAGTATGTAACATCAGGAAAAATAAATGATCGAGATGTTATTTTCTTGGTCGATACGGGTGCGAGTGGTATTTCAATTCCTGAGCAAGTGGCCAAGCCAATCGGCCTGAGAAAGGGGCAGGCATTTCAAACATTAACGGCTAATGGTATCGGCACCAGTTACATGACGGAAGTTGATAAGATAACCATTGGCTCACTTGAGGTGGGCCCTCTTAAAGCCGGCATTAATCCAAATATGCCAGATAACTTGGTGCTGCTGGGCATGAGTGTGTTAAAAGATCTTGAGTTTACACAACGTGGCGACACACTTATTCTTCGGCAATTGAAGTAGATAATTTTTCGACATTACCAAATAAACCTTTCATTTATCTCAATCCATAAAAAAGTTAATAAACATCACTTTTTTATACCTCTAAAAGTGTGTAGACTGAAATTGCTAAGTCGTTGATGCAAGGAATATTTTTTTGCAATACAGCATTTGAGTCGTGTTTACAAAGCTGTCTCTGGCGACTAGTCTTAAAACAAAAAAGAGCTATCCACTGTATGCTTGAAAATTATTTACCAATTTTAGTGTTCATTGTTCTGGGGCTTGCTCTGGGTGTGGGCTTAGAATTGGTTGGCTTTGTACTAGGTAAGAAGCAACCCAATGAAGCCAAAAATTCTCCTTTTGAATGTGGGTTCGAAGCCTTCGAAGACACCCGCATGAAGTTTGACGTTCGATTTTATCTTGTAGCTATCCTATTTATTATTTTTGATTTAGAAGTCGCGTTCTTGTTCCCTTGGGCTGTCGTTTTCGACGAGATCGGTTTATTTGGTGTAGCGACTATGGCTGTGTTTTTAGCTTTGCTGGTTGTCGGGTTTATCTATGAGTGGAAAAAAGGAGCTTTGGAATGGGAGTAGCAGAACCAAAAGGCTTTTTTCTAACGTCGGCTGACAGTCTTATTAATTGGGCTCGAACAGGAAGTATGTGGCCTGTGACTTTCGGACTTGCTTGTTGCGCAGTAGAAATGATGCATGCTGGTGCTTCGCGCTACGACATGGACCGTTTCGGTGTCGTTTTCCGTCCGTCACCACGTCAATCAGACGTCCTCATAGTAGCAGGAACCTTGACCAATAAGATGGCGCCTGCCTTAAGAAAAGTTTACGACCAAATGCCGGAACCTAAGTGGGTAATATCAATGGGCTCTTGTGCAAATGGTGGCGGTTACTACCACTATTCCTATTCTGTTGTGCGAGGTTGTGACCGAATTATTCCTGTCGACATTTACGTTCCTGGATGCCCTCCCACTGCTGAAGCATTATTGTATGGAATTATTCAGCTTCAAAATAAAATTAAGCGAACCAATACCATCGCAAGGCGGGTTTAACCTTATGACGACAAATGAAGTGGAAGCTTGGTTGTCGACACTTAAACAGTCATTCGGCGATCTTATTGCAAATGCTCAACTTTCCGTTAATGAAGTCACCCTCGAAGTTGAAGAATCGAATTTGTTGGTAGTTGCCAGAAAACTCAGAGACGATGATGATCTTCACTTTGAGCAACTGATTGATTTATGTGGTGTAGACTACCTCTATTACGGTCAAAGCGACTGGGAAACAGAATCTGCTTCTGGCAATGGTTTTTCAAGAGCGGTCGAGTCGCAACCAACCGATCCTGAGACCATTTGGGGAAAACCTCGTTTCGCAGTGGTTTATCACTTACTTTCAATTACTAATAACAAGCGTTTGCGAATACGATGCTTTGTGCCAGAAAAAACGATGATGATCCCTTCGGTTGTCAGTGTATGGTCTGGCGCGAATTGGTATGAACGTGAAGCTTTTGATTTATTTGGAATTCGATTTTCTGAACACGATGACTTAAGGCGTTTGCTAACAGACTATGGCTTTTCTGGTCATCCCTTTCGCAAAGATTTTCCTTTAATTGGTAAAGTTGAAATTCGTTATGATGCAACAGAAAAGCAATGCGTATATGAGCCAGTTTCAATTGAGCCAAGAACATTAGTTCCAAGAGTAATTCGGCACGATGCTCGTTATCACCATGATGAAGAGGATAGCGTGTCATGACCGACATTAGAAATTACACTATGAATTTCGGTCCGGTGCATCCTGCTGCTCATGGCGTGCTTCGTTTAATTTTGGAGATGGATGGAGAAGTAATAGAGCGTGCAGATCCCCACATTGGATTACTTCACCGCGCTACTGAAAAACTTGCCGAGAGCAAACCTTACAATCAAAGTATTGGTTACATGGATCGGCTCGATTATGTTTCCATGATGTGTAACGAGCATGCGTATGTCCTCGCAATTGAAAAGCTACTCGGGATCACTCCCCCAAAGCGAGCACAATATATTCGTGTTTTATTTTCGGAAGTAACTCGCATTTTAAATCACTTACTTTGGTTAGGCGCTCATGGCTTGGACATTGGCGCCATGACAATGTTTTTGTATTGTTTTCGTGATCGAGAGCCTTTAATGGATGCCTATGAGGCCGTGTCGGGCGCTCGCATGCACGCGACTTACTTTAGACCTGGTGGTGTTTACCGCGATCTACCTGAAGAAATGCCCCAGTATCAGTCGTCAAAGTGGCGCAGCAAAGAAAGCGCGGATGAACTCAATAAGGGGAGAGAAGGTTCTTTATTGGATTTTCTTTGGCACTTTTCAGAAACATTTCCTGAGCATGTCGATGATTATGAAACTTTGCTTACCGAAAATAGAATTTGGAAACAGCGCACGGTCGGCATAGGTGTAGTGTCACCTGAGCGTGCATTTCAACTTGGTTTTACTGGGCCTATGTTGCGAGGATCTGGCGTTGCATGGGATTTACGAAAAACTCAACCATACGAAGTGTATGATGAACTCGACTTTGACATTCCGATAGGAAAAAACGGCGATTGTTACGATCGTTATTTGGTGAGAGTTGAAGAAATGCGGCAGTCGAACAAAATTATTCGGCAGTGCATAGAGTGGTTGAAGAAAAATCCTGGACCTGTGATGGTAAAAGATTTCAAAGTAGCGCCGCCCAGTCGTGAACAGATGAAAGAAGAAATGGAAGCTCTTATCCATCATTTTAAATTGTTTACCGAAGGTTATTGTGTCCCCGAAGGTGAAGTATATGCTGCTGTAGAACACCCTAAGGGCGAGTTTGGAATTTACTTAGTGTCTGATGGCGCAAACAAACCTTACAGAGTTAAAATCAGAGCCCCTGGTTTTGCACACTTAGCAGCAATGGATGAAATTATTCGTGGACATATGCTGGCGGATGTCGTTGCTGTAATTGGAACTATGGACATTGTGTTTGGGGAGATCGATCGATGACTTCCATAACACAAAATAATGTAAATGAAGAAAAGTTAAAACTTGAACAACTGATTTCTTCCGATTCGATTAAACAAATCGAATTATGGCGTAAAAAATATCCGAGTGATCGAAAGCGACCGCCAATTATTGCGGCTTTGAATATTGTTCAAAAAGAAAATAATAATTTTTTAACCGAAGAGTTAATGACAGCTGTCGCTGATTATTTGGACGTACCCCACATTGCCGTTTTTGAAGTCGCTACTTTTTACAGCATGTATCATTTAAAGCCTGTTGGTAAGCATGTTATTTCCGTTTGTACAAACCTTTCCTGCATGATGTGTGGTTCAAAAGAAATTGTGAAGCACCTGGAAAATCGATTGAATATAAAGCTGGGTGAAACTACATCGGATAAAAATTTCACGCTGAAAGAAGTTGAGTGCATGGCTGCTTGTGCAGGAGCCCCGATGCTAGAAGTCGGGGAAATATTTCATGAAAATTTAACAACAGAAAAAGTCGACACCATACTTCAAGACTTGGGCTTGAGGAGTTCCAGCAATGGCGAATGAAGTTTGTTTTCGAACATTACACTTATCTGAACCATGGAGTATGGAAAGCTACGAAAGTGTTGGCGGTTATCAAGTATGGAAGAATATTTTAAAAAATAAAATACCGGCTAACGATATTATTGAACAACTCAAAACCTCTGCTCTTAGAGGTCGAGGCGGTGCAGGTTTTCCGACGGGCCTTAAGTGGAGTTTTATGCCACGTGGAATGCCGGGCCAAAAATATGTTGTGTGTAATTCTGATGAGGGCGAGCCTGGTACCTTCAAAGACCGAGATATTTTACGTTTTAATCCTCATCAACTTATTGAAGGAATGGCAATCGCTGGTTATGTCATGACGGCAACTGTGGGTTACAACTACATGCGGGGAGAGTTTTACGAGCCGTTCGAGCGTGTTGAACATGCATTAAAGGAAGCTTATGACGCTGGCTTGTTGGGGAATAATATTCTTGGCTCGGGTGTTGATTTTGATTTGTACAACCATTTAGGTGCAGGTGCTTATATTTGCGGCGAAGAAACTGCATTAATTGAATCGTTAGAAGGTAAAAAAGGACAACCAAGATTTAAGCCTCCTTTCCCTGCAAATTATGGTTTATTTGGTCGTCCAACTAATGTGAATAACACAGAAAGTTACGCCTCTGTCCCAGTGATTTTACAACATGGAGGAGAGTGGTTTTTAAAACTGGGAATTCCAAATAATGGAGGCACAAAAATATTTTCCGTTTCTGGTCATGTGGCAAAACCTGGGAACTATGAAATAGGCATGGGTACTCCTTTCTCGGAATTATTGGATCTTTGCGGTGGTATGAGAGGTAACCATAAGTTAAAAGCTGTGATCCCAGGAGGCTCGAGCTCACCAATTATTCCTGGTGACGATATGATGAACTTAACTATGGATTACGATGCGATAGGTAAGGCTGGATCGATGGTTGGATCGGGCGCAGTTATGGTGATCGAAGAAGGTACTTGCATGGTTGAGTTAGCCGCAAGAACTGCGCACTTTTATTACGAAGAGTCTTGTGGTCAGTGTACACCATGTCGAGAAGGAACGGGTTGGATGTCGCGAGTATTACATCGAATTTTAGCAGGTGATGGGCGAGCGGAAGACTTAAGTAAACTTGACGATATAGCAAGTAATATTATGGGACGAACCATTTGTGCATTAGGCGATGCTGCTGCCATGCCAATTGGTGGATTTTTAAAACATTATCGGCACGAATTCGAGCATATGATAAAAACCGGGCGGCGTTGGGTTGATGACCATGCAAAAGCGGCTTAGTTGATAATAGGATTCCTATGGGTACGGTAACAATTACAATAGACGGACAAGAACTTATCGCAGAATCAGGTTCAATGATTATTGAAGTTGCAGATACTGCGGGAGTTTCGATTCCACGTTTTTGTTATCACAAAAAATTGTCGGTCGCGGCTAATTGTCGAATGTGTTTAGTCGATGTAAGTAATTTGCCGAAAGCCGTTCCTGCTTGCGCAACCCCAGTTGCCGATGGGATGAAAGTATTGACTCAATCCCCTAAAGCAATCAGTGCACAAAAATCTATTATGGAATTTTTACTGATCAATCATCCATTAGATTGCCCTATTTGTGATCAAGGGGGAGAGTGCGAACTTCAAGATATCTCGATGGGTTACGGCTCGGACATTTCTCGATTTACCGAGCAAAAACGTGTGGTGAAAGATAAAAATATTGGCCCTCTTATTGAAACTGATATGACTCGATGCATTCACTGTACTCGTTGTGTTCGCTTCGGAACAGAAGTGGTTGGATTAAGAGAACTTGGTGCAACCGGTCGTGGCGAACATATGGAAATTGGCACCTTTGTCGAGAAAAGCCTGGTGTCTGAACTGGCTGGTAATGTTATTGATCTGTGTCCTGTTGGGGCATTAACGGCAAAGCCATCTCGGTACAAAGCTCGTGCTTGGGAACTCGCTGCTACAGAATCAATATCTCCGCATGATTGTTTAGGTACAAATGTAGAAGTGCATCATCGTCGCGGCGACGTTATACGAGTCGTTCCTCGTGAGAATGAATCGATTAACGAAGTTTGGATTAGCGATCGTGATCGGTTTTCTTATGAAAGTTTAAATAAATCAAAACGTCTCACCCAACCAATGATTAAAAAAAATGGTGATTGGCAAAAATGTGATTGGGAAACGGCGTTAACTTTTGCTGCAGATAATTTAAAAGCAATGGTTAAAAATAAAGGTAAAGAATCGTTAGGTGCGCTGGTATCGCCTAACTCAACCTTAGAAGAATTATATTTGACTCAAAAATTTATAAGAGGCTTAGGCTGTCATAATATCGACCATCGATTACGCCAAATCGATTTTTCAACACAGCATGACGATCCTTTTTATCCCAAAATTGATTTTGCGATTGCAGATCTTGAAGATATGGACGCTACTTTATTGGTTGGCGCAAACCCCAGACAAGAACAACCTCTACTCAGCATTCGCCTTAGAAAGTCCACTCGATATGGTCGAGTGATGTCAATTGCGCCATTCGAACTGAACGAAAATTTTCGTATTCATCCACAAATTTCAATGCATTCTTCTGAGTTAACAACTCATTTGCAAGGAGTAGTTGCGGCTTTAATTGAGCAACAGAAAGAGCCAATCAGCGCAACTTTAAAAGATTTATTCGCTGAGACATCGGCGACGAATGATCATCGAGTGATTGCCAATGAACTGAGAATTAACGACAACGCTTGCGTATTGGTTGGTCAATCTGCACTTGAACATTCTAACAGTGGACATATTCGGTGGTTGGCAAGAACGATAAGTCGTTTGTCAGGTTGCAAATATGGTGAACTGACTCATGGAGCAAATTCTGCAGGCGCTTATCTTGCAGGCGCTATTCCGCATCGTTTAACTGTCGGCCGAGACAGTGATCATTGCGGATGGAATACCCAGCAAATGTTGCAAAAGGGTCTTCCGGGATATTTTTTATTTAATACTGAACCAGAACTTGATTCGAGTTATCGCGATGCAGCTCGAGTATCCCTGCTAAAAGCTGATTTAGTCGTTATGTGTTCTCCGTTCGCAGAGGGAGAGTTTCTTGAATATGCGAATGTATTATTACCTATCGCTGGCTTTACAGAAACATCCGGAACATTTGTAAATGTTGAGGGACATTGGCAGTCATTTACTGCGGCCGTAAAAGCAAAAGGAGAAGCACGTCCTGGCTGGAAAGTGTTGCGAGTATTGGCGAACTTATGCGATATATCTGGTTTCGACTACAACTCCTCTGAAGAAATTCGTGATGAATTGAGAAATAAATTAGATAACGCGAGTGAAGCTTACGTTGGACATTTGCATAATCCAGATAAACTCGAGCATGGTGGTGAAAGCCCACGTGTATTAACAATTTACGACAGCGATATGTTAGTTCGACGTTCGCCTTCTTTACAGTTATCACCGCAAGGAGTGACTAACTGGCGACGAGATCAAATTCAGGAACTCGCTTTTTTCGAGCAGCGTCAGGTCATCGATATCAAAGAGGTGGCTGATGCTTGATTGGCTAGATGAATTCATTTGGATTCTGATGAAAATCGGCTTTATTTTAACGCCGCTAATTCTCGCTGTTGCTTATACGACCTATGCCGAAAGAAAACTGATCGGGTATATGCAATTAAGAGTCGGACCCAATCGAGTTGGGCCCCGCGGATGGTTGCAGCCATTTGCTGATGTAATCAAATTGGCAATGAAAGAAATTGTGTTGCCCAGTGGCGCAAGCAAAGCCCTTTTTATGTTGGGCCCCATTTTATTTATCGGACCTTCTTTTGCTGCTTGGGCAGTTATACCGTTTGATGCTGGATTGGTGCTTGCTGATATTAATGTTGGGATAATTTTTCTATTGGCAATGACGTCCATCAGTGTTTACGGAATTATCATTGCAGGATGGGCATCGAATTCTAAGTATGCTTTTTTAGGCGCGTTACGCTCAGCCTCTCAAGTGATTTCCTATGAGTTAGCAATGGGTTTTGCTTTGGTGAGTGTTTTGATGTGCGCCAACAGTATGAATCTAGGCGTTATTGTAAGTGAGCAGTCAGGTAGCATTCTAGACTGGTACTTTATTCCTTTGTTTCCCATGCTCGTTGTATTTTGGATATCCGGTGTTGCAGAAACCAATCGAGCACCATTCGATTTACCCGAAGGTGAATCAGAAATAGTCGCTGGGTTCCATGTGGAATATGCCGGAATGGCGTTTGCGCTATTTTTCCTTGCGGAATACGCCAATATGATATTGGTATCTGTTTTAACTGCGTTGTTATTTTTTGGTGGTTGGCTATCTCCTTTTCAGGGCATACCATTTCTTGACGACATTACTCAATGGATTCCCGGCACTTTTTGGTTGTTGTTCAAAGCGAGCTTTTTCTTATTTGGTCTTTTATGGCTGAGAGCAACTTTTCCTAGATATCGCTATGACCAAATAATGCGTTTAGGTTGGAAAGTTTTTATTCCTGTAACGCTAGTCTGGATCGTAGTGTTGGCGTTGTTTCTAAAACTTCAATGGTGGCCATTTAATGGGTAAGTTTTATAAAAAATTTAGGGCATTAAATGACTAAGCTAAAACAGTTTTTTGACACATTTTTTCTAACTGAATTAATTCGAGGACTTCGAGTTACTGGTAGACATTTGTGGAAGAAAAAAATAACGGTGTATTACCCTGAGGAGAAGACTCCTCAGTCACCAAGATTTCGAGGCTTACACGCACTACGACGTTACCCAAACGGTGAAGAGAGGTGTATCGCCTGCAAATTGTGCGAAGCCGTTTGTCCAGCACTTGCTATAACGATTGAAGCCGGTCCTCGTGCTGATGATGGAACTCGACGCACAACAAAATACGAAATTGATTTATTTAAATGTATTTATTGCGGCTTTTGTGAAGAGTCTTGTCCTGTGGACTCAATTGTTGAAACTCGCGTTTTTGACTATCACTTTGAAAAACGAGGCGACCAGATTATGACTAAGGCCAAGTTGCTCGCAATAGGAGACAAGTTAGAAGAGCAAATTGCCGATGATCGCACAAGGGATGCTAAATACAGATGAGTAGCCTGACTTTCGAACAGCTTTTATTTTATGGTTTTTCCGGTTTATTAATAATGTCAGCATTAATGGTGGTTCTTGGTAAAAACTCGGTTAAATCGGTGTTGTTCCTAGTGTTATGTTTTGTTGCATCCGCAGGTTTATGGTTATTGTTAAGAGCCGAATTTTTGGCAGTTGCTTTAGTACTGGTATATGTCGGTGCCGTTATGGTGCTGTTTTTATTTGTTGTCATGATGCTGGATGTCAACTTTGCCACAAAGAAAGCGGGATTTACTAAAGTACTTCCTCTGGCACTGATAATCGCCTTGGCTTTCTTAGCTTTAATGAAGCAATTTTTTAACGCAGAAGTGTTTAATCAATTACCCAGCGCAGTGAGCGCTAGTGACAATGTGAACAATGTTGAACAGTTAGGACTGTTACTTTATACCGATTATTTTTACCCCTTTGAAATAGCCGCCGTCATATTGTTAGTCGCAATGGTGGCCGCAATAAGTTTAACTTTCAGAGGTAAGCGAAATCGAAAAAGTCAGAATATCGATAAGCAAGTAAAAGTGACTAAGGCAGAAAGATTAAGAATCATCAGTTTTGAAAAGGAAGTTAATAAGGAACCCAAAGCATGATTCAGTTATCGGACTATTTAACCTTAAGCGCCATTTTATTTGCAATCAGTGTTGCAGGAATCATTATTAACCGAAAAAATGTAATCACTTTATTGATGTGCATTGAATTAATGCTGCTAGCAGTAAATTTGAATTTTATTGCTTTCAGTTATTACCTGTCCGATATCCAAGGGCAAATATTTGTGTTTTTTATATTAACGGTCGCAGCTGCTGAAGCTGCAATAGGTTTGGCGATCTTAGTCGCTTTATTTCGTGCTCGATCATCTATTGAAGTTGAATCTTTAAGTCAACTGAAAGGATAGATATGCAAAATACTATACTGCTCATCGTTTTTGCTCCGTTAATTGGCGCTCTATTTTGTGGTTTTTTGGGAGCAAAATTAGGCAAGAGAATTTCCCATTGGGTTGCTGTTGGTGGTGTGCTTATCTCTTTTCTTGCTTCAGCTAAATTACTATTCGATAAATTACTGCACGCAGCACCTGATCTAAATTTCACACTCTATAACTGGGCATCTTTTGGTGACTTAACTTTTTCGATTGGCTTTTTAGTCGACGGTTTGTCGTTAATTATGATCAATGTTGTTACCTTTGTTTCGTTAATGGTACATA
Organism: Gammaproteobacteria bacterium; assembly: GCA_013373375.1. GTDB lineage: Bacteria > Pseudomonadota > Gammaproteobacteria > Enterobacterales > Kangiellaceae > Pleionea. Next base: position 10,420 of record JABXHY010000004.1, on the reverse strand, counting down.
TTTATACCATTGGCTATATGAAGAATGATTCAGGCTACCATCGCTTTTTTAGTTATATCAGTCTCTTTACTTTTGCGATGTTAATGTTGGTTTTAGCCAATAACTTTCTTCAACTATTTTTTGGTTGGGAAGCAGTAGGATTAGTATCCTATTTATTGATAGGGTTTTGGTTTAAAAAAGACTCTGCGGTATTTGCAAACCTAAAGGCTTTTTTGGTAAATCGAGTGGGTGACTTTGGTTTTTTAGTGGGTATAGCCGCCATCTTGTATTTATTTAATTCGTTGGATTACGCAACTATATTTCAAACCGTGTCGCAATCTTCAGACTCAATCGAAACGATTAATATAGGATTCGGCGACTGGTCAATTATAACGTTTATTTGCATTTGCTTGTTTATTGGCGCGATGGGGAAGTCAGCTCAGGTACCTTTGCATGTCTGGTTACCCGACTCTATGGAAGGGCCGACGCCTATTTCGGCTTTAATTCATGCTGCGACAATGGTAACCGCAGGTGTGTTTATGGTCGCAAGAATGTCTCCTCTGTTCGAGCTGTCTGATACAGCTTTATCTTTTGTTTTATTTATTGGTGCCATTACCGCATTATCGATGGGAATACTTGGGATTATCCAAAACGACATTAAACGAATTATTGCTTATTCGACCTTGTCCCAGCTCGGTTACATGGTCGCAGCTTTAGGCGCTTCTGCTTACGCCGCAAGTATTTTTCATTTAATGACTCATGCATTTTTCAAAGCCTTACTCTTTTTAGCTGCTGGTTCTGTCATTATAGGCATGCATCATATTCAAGATATTCGAAAAATGGGTGGTTTGAGAAGGTATATGCCAATCACTTATATTTGTTCGCTGATTGGAAGTCTTGCTCTAATAGGTATGCCGTTATTCTCAGGGTTTTATTCGAAAGATGCGATAATAGAATCGGTGCATTACTCAGAGCAAACGTTCAGTTCATTTGCGTATTGGTGTTTGTTAATCGGTATTTTCATTACAGCTATTTATTCGACTCGTCTGTTAATGTTGGTGTTTCATACAAAAGAGCGGTTTTCTCCATCAACAAAACGAGAACTGCATGAGTCACCTAGAGTCATTATTGTTCCTTTGATCTTATTAGCCATTCCGTCAATTGGTATCGGTTGGTTAACTATGGAGCCGTTACTGTTCGGAGACTTTTTCGCTTCATCTATTTTTGTATTACCCGATCAAAATGGGTTAGCTATTTTTTCACGTAGTTTTACTTCGGTTGGCGAGTTTACGTTACACGCTCTGCAGACGCTTCCCTTTTGGTTAATGTTATCAGGTGTAATGTTAACTATTTATGTGTACAAAGCGAACCCTGCTTTTGTAACGGTAATCCAACGGAAATTAAAAATTCCTTTGAAAGTTCTCGAAAATAACTATTACTTTGATAAGTTCAATCAGACGGTGTTGGTACAGCTGAGCACTTGGTTTGGTCAACTATTTTATCGAATAGGAGATAAGCTACTAATTGATGGGCTTGCGGTAAATGGTAGTGCTCGATTTACTCAGTTAACTGCGCTGATTATTCGCAAGTTACAGTCGGGTTATTTGTATCACTATGTCTTGTTAATGCTCCTTGGATTGTTAATTGCGTTGGGCTGGCTACTCTGGCCTTTACAACCATTAAGTTAGAATAAAAGAAATATATTAAATGGATACGACCATCACTAATCAAGTTCCATGGCTTAGTCTGCTCATTTGGTTTCCAGTTATTGGAGGCGCCTTTTTACTTTTCAGTGTGGGCAAAAGTAAGCAGAAATTGAGTCAATGGTTGGCGTTAATTATTTCGTTAGTAACACTTTTCTTTTGTATCCCTTTGTATATGCAGTTCGATCCATCGACGCACGCTCTTCAGTTTGTGGAGCGTTCAGTTTGGTTTGAGTCAATAAACGTAAACTATCATCTCGGAGTGGATGGCTTTTCTCTACCCTTAATTATTCTGACGAGTTTCATTGGTGTTATTGTGACTATCGCTGGATGGCGCAATATTGAGCATCGCGTCAACATGTATATGGCTGCATTTTTGCTTTTGACAGGGTTAATGAATGGAGTGTTTGCAGCTGCGGATACAATTTTGTTTTATGTTTTTTGGGAAGCGATGTTAATCCCAATGTTTCTCGTGATTGGGATATGGGGTGGTCCTAATCGCGTTTACGCGACAATTAAGTTTTTTTTGTACACATTTATCGGGTCTGTTTTAATGCTGGTCGCATTAATCTATTTGGGTATAAAAGCAGATTCTTTTGTGATTCAGGACCTACAAATTCTTCCGGTTGATATGTCAACGCAGCACTTGATTTTTTGGGCCTTTTTAATTGCTTTTGCCGTTAAAATTCCGATGTGGCCAGTGCACACTTGGCTTCCAGATGCTCATGTTGAAGCTCCAACAGGAGGTTCTGTGGTGCTTGCTGCGATCATGTTGAAAATGGGAGCCTATGGATTTTTAAGGTTTAGCTTACCAATAGTGCCTGATGCTTCATTATATTGGTCGGAAACTTTGTTAGTTTTAGCAATTATTGCAATCGTTTATATCGGTTTTGTGGCAATAGTGCAGCGAGATATGAAAAAACTAATTGCTTACTCTTCGATAGCCCATATGGGATTCGTTGTTATGGGTATCTTTTTAGTGTTCTCGTTGATGAGTAACACTAAGACTGATGCCGCGATAATCGCGACACAAGGCGCGTATTTTCAAATGATTTCTCACGGGTTTATTTCAGGTGCAATGTTCCTGTGCATTGGAGTTCTGTATGATCGCATGCATTCACGCCAAATATCCGATTACGGCGGTGTGGCGAATGTAATGCCAAAATTCGCTGGTTTTTTTATGTTATTTTCGATGGCAAATGCGGGTCTTCCTGGAACATCGGGATTTGTCGGCGAGTTTATGGTGATTCTTGCTGCGTTTCAGGTGAGTCCTTGGTTATCTATTTCGGCTGGTACCACTTTAGTTTTAGCCGCAGCTTACACGCTTTGGATGTACCGAAGAGTTATGTTTGGTGAAGTTGAGTCAAAAAGAGTTGCTGTGTTAAATGACCTTTCGGCAAGAGAAATATTTATTTTATTAAGTTTGGCGGTTGTTGTGTTGTTGTTCGGAATTTACCCTCAACCTATTTTAGAATTAACCCACTCCAGCATTGAGTATCTTTTGAAATGCGGGATTCAAAGTAAGCTTACTGATGGTGGAATCTGTACGCTATGACTGAAATAGAGTTAACACCGTTATTACCGGAAATTGCTTTACTTATCCTAGGATGCCTAGTCTTGATGGTGGATCTTTTTACTACTGATCGAGAAAAGCAAAGCTGTTACCTGGTTACTCAACTTGGGCTTATCGGTATTGCCATTTATCTCGCTACTCATTTACCAATTAAGGCTTTCGATTATTATCTGGATACCTTTCGTGTCGATATATTCAGTCAATTACTTAAAATCGCACTCATCATTATCAGTACATTGGCCGTTGTGTATGGTCGAGTATTTATTAGAGGCCGAAAGTTCTTGCGCGGAGAGTTTTACGCATTGGTAATTTTTGCAGTTCTTGGAATGTGCATACTGGTATCGGGTGGGCACTTGCTTACACTTTATTTAGGATTGGAGCTTTTATCACTCACCATGTATGCAATGATTGCCATGGAGCGGGGTAACAGTATCGGATCCGAGGCTGCCGTTAAATATTTTATTACGGGAGCTATTGCTTCGGGATTTATTTTATATGGTATTTCACTTATATATGGAATCACAGGACAGTTAGGATTAACTGCTATCGCCGAAGCCATCGCAGTGACTGAACATCCTTTATTAGTTAGTTTCGCCATGATTTTCATTGTTGCTGGCGTTGCTTTTAAATTGGGACTAGTTCCATTCCATATGTGGCTACCGGATGTATATCAAGGCTCGCCGACGGCCATTACAACTTTCATCGCTAGTGCGCCTAAAATAGCCGTGTTTGGCTTGACGGTGCGGTTACTGGTGGAAACATTTTCTGATTTAACAGAAGCCTGGCAACCTTTGATCTTAGTGGCGGGTGTTTTGTCTATTGCGATAGGCAACTTGGTTGCTATTGCGCAAACCGATCTTAAGCGCTTACTCGCCTACTCTGGAATTGCTCATATGGGTTATATGATACTCGGAATTTATGCCGGTGGGTCTGTCGGGCATTCTGCGGCAATGTATTATGTGATCACCTATGCTCTAATGACGACTGCAGGCTTCGGGCTAATAATTTTCCTAAGCCGCGAAAGTTATATTTACGAAACGTTAGATGAAATTAAAGGCCTTGGGCGAAAAAATCCTTGGTATGGCTTAATGATGTCATTTGTAATGCTGTCGATGGCAGGAATTCCTCCGTTTATAGGTTTTTGGCCAAAACTCGAAATATTTCGCAGTCTTGTCTTAAATGGTTACTGGCAACTTGCGGTATTTGCTGTGATATTCTCAGTGGTTGGTTTGTTTTATTATTTGCGAGTTATCAAACTTATTTACTTCGATGCGCCGGAGCACGAGTTTCAGTTTGTAAGAAGTCGTAGTATTAGATTTGCGATTACATTTAATTGTTTAGCTCTTCTGTTGTTTGGTTTAGTTCCCGATACTATCTATCAATTTTGTTTAGATGCATTCACCTAAAACTTTAAAGTTAAATGAATTAGAAAAAATGAGTATATATGGAATCCATTGAACCTATAGCACAATTTATTGCTCACTGGCTGCCGAATAAATGGGCTCAAGCTGGGATTTGGCTATTTTTTGGTATCGTTATATCTTACATTGCAACATTCTTGATAAAACACATGCACTTTTGGGGCGCCAATAAAACTAAGAATATAATTGATGACTTAATATTAACTAACATAAAAGCTCCAGTACGATGGAGTATTATTTTTATTGCTATTTACTTCGCAATTAAAAGCCTAAAACTTGAAGAAATATGGTTAACAACTTTTAAATCTATCGAAATAACCTTTGTTATTTTCTTGTGGGGTATTTTTGTATATCGAGTTTTAAAGTTTATTCTTAACTCAACGGCGCAGCGTAATTTGCAGTCCAGTTTTATCCAAGTAAGAACACTTCCACTGTTTGAAAACTTATTGCTCATTATTGCACTCGCAACGGGTACTTATTTTATTTTAGTTGTGTGGGATATAAACGTAGGCCCTATCATTGCATCAGCCGGTATACTAGGTTTGGCGATGTCTTTGGCAGCAAAAGACACTATGGCAAATTTATTTGCTGGAGTTTTTATAATGGCGGATGCGCCATATAAAATAGGTGACTATATTGTCCTCGATTCTGGCGAACGTGGAAAAGTAACCAATATTGGAATTCGAAGTACGCGTATATTAACTCGGGACGATGTTGAAGTTACGATTCCAAATGCAATAATGGGTAACAGTAAAGTAACGAATGAATCGTCAGGCCCTCATGAAAAGTACCGTATTAAAATTCAAATCGGTCTTGCTTATGGCAGCGATGTAAAGTTAATCAGAAAAGTATTAATGGATGTCGCTAACAACAATACTTCAATATGTCGAGAGCCCGAGCCACGCGTAAGATTTCGTTCTTTTGGTGACTCTGCTCTCATGTTTGACTTGTTATGTTGGTCGCCCAACCCAGAGTTGAGAGGAAAACTAATTGATGAACTGAATGAGCAAGTGTATGACGCAGTAAACCAAAATGGGTTATCTATTCCTTTTCCTCAGACTGATGTTTATTTGCATCGTGTGGATTAATTTTCCTTCGATTTTAAATGCTTCAATAGTTCATCTTGACCAAGAGGTTTTGAAAGGTAGTAACCCTGAAAATAATCTGACTCACTTGAAATCAAAAACTGTAATTGATTTTCAGTTTCAATGCCTTCAGAGATAACTTCAAGTTGTAAACTCTTCGCAATGTTTATTATTGATTCAACAATAGCTTTGCTATGTGAGTCTTGATCTGTACCCCACACAAAAGAGCGATCGACAATGATCCTATCAACATCATAGTTCTTTAATTGACTTAATGAAGAGTAGCCTGTACCAAAGTTATCAACGGCAATTTTCACTCCGAGACTTTTTAAATCTTTAATGATGGATTGTGTTTTGGTTTGCTCATTAAACAAAGTGGATTCGTTAATTTCCAGCTCGAGGTTGGAGTAGTTAAGATCATGCACTCTTAAGCATTTTCTAACTTGATGAATTAAATTGTAATTAATAAAATGATTTCTTGAGAGGTTAATTGAAAACTCATACTGATTCAGTAAGTTTTCGTTCTCAGTTAGGAATGTACAAACTTTATCAAATAACCACTCGGTAATAGGTAAAATTAAGTTTAGCTTTTCTGCGATTGGTATGAAAATATCAGGAGAAATATGCTGACCATTCTTATTTTTCCAGCGAAGCAATACTTCAAAGCCAACAATATTTCGCTCGCGGTCATATCTTGGTTGAAATACTGGATAAAACTCTTGATTTTTCACCGCTTGATGTAAGCTTTCTTCCATAACTCGTTGGCTCTTGGCCATTTCGTTGAGTTTTTTGGTATAGAATTGGTATTGTGCTTTGCCAAGTTTTTTGGCATAGCTCAAGGCGAGATCGGCGTGCCGCAGTAAGCTTTCTTTATCTCGCCCGTCCTCTGGGAAAATGCTGATGCCAATACTAGGGGATATAACAATACTTTCTGAATTGATATTAATCGGTTTAGCCATAACTTCTAATAAGTGTTGTGCTTGCAAGTTAACAGACTCAAACTCGATATGGTTTTCCAGCAATATTATAAACTCATCGCTACCCAGTCGTGCTACCGTTTCATCTCGATCGATCGATTCTCGTAATCGCTGTGCTACCTTTATTAGTAACTTATCGCCTGATGCATGGCCAAGAGAGTCGTTGATAGATTTAAAGTGATCGAGATTTACGATGAGTAAAGCGAGCTTTTGTCTTAAATGTGTGGCTCTTTCAATAGCGTGTTCTAACCGATCAGTGAGTAAAGTTCTATTCGGTAACTCTGTCAGCGGATCGAAGTAGGCTATTTCCTCAAGTTTTATTTCGGCTTCTTTTAAGTCTGAAATATCTGACCATATTAAGAAGTAATAATGTAAATCACCGACAATTGCTTTTCCTGCCTTTAAAAGTACAGGTAGATCTTTACCTTTGCTTCTCGGTAGCCAAGCCTCACCTTCCCAAGAGTTGGTTTCGTTTACGGCATCTATCACTTGATTGTAAAAGTCGACTCTTAATTGCGCTGAGTAAAGTTTTGAGACACTGTAATCAATAATATCGCTTTCTTGAAATCCTGAAAGTTTAAAAAAAGCTGGGTTAGCAGACTTAACATTGAGAGCATCATCAAGAATTACGACTGCATCGGTCGTTGCCTGATATGTTTGCGCATAAATCAGAGCTTGTTCTTGATTTTTGATAGTAGTAGTAATGTCAGTATAGGTGCCAACTGCACGGGTTACTTGGTTTTGCTTTGTAGTGACGGGCTTACCAACATCTCTCACCCAGCAATATTGATGATCTGAACACTTAATTCTATATGTGCAATCGAAAGAATTAGTTTCACTCTCTAAAAACTGTGACCAGATAGAGAGAAATCTTGTTCGATCGTCTTCGTGAATTCGTTCTATAAAAGTAACAAAATCAATTTGGTCGGTACTAGCATTGTTTGATTTTGAACTACGAAAATAGACGATGGAATCATTGTTTTTACGCCAATCCCAAACACCAGAATTAGAGTTTTCGAGAGCTAGCTGAAGCTGTTCCCGAGAATGTTTAACAAGTTCAATTTGACGCTGCTTAATCGCGCGACTTCGGTTTCGCCACATAAATATCAATAGTGTTAGCAGTGAGAGAACTAGCCCGTAAGCTAAATACGCAGCCTGTGTTAAGTAAAGGGGTGGTTCGATTTTTACTGGTAATTTAATAATTTGAGTTTCGTCGTTTACTAATGTTGGTGCGATTAATAACTCATAGTCACCATAGGGCAGCCCTGCAATGGTAACGCTATTAATGGATGATGGAGATAGAGCAAGTTTTTTGTCGCCTGTGAGTGAAAAGTTAAATTGGCTTTTAATTTGTCGAAAAAAATTAAAATCTGTGACTTGAATTTTTATGCCGAAATTATTCTGAAGTAAGGTTAACTTATCAATATTGCCTGAGAAGAATGTCGACCTCTGGTTTTGACCAAGAGCTTGAATCTTGCTGATGGCAATGTTTCGATACTTAGGTAGTTTATGAATAATGTCTTCTGTTTTAAGTTTAAATAGTCCATTGACGCTACCAAAAGCTAAGTTCCCATTAGACAAAATGGTATGTGAAAACTGATTAAACTCCTCTTCCTTTACACCATGAAAATTAGCCAGTCTTAAGAAGTGAAAGTTTTTGGGATCGAAGAGTAATATTCCATCATGGCTTGAAATCCAGAAATGATTTTCTTGGTAGTAAAGGCTATAAAGATTCATATCTTCAAGTCCATCACGAGATGAATAGTGTCGGATTAAGTTTGTTGCGGAGTTGTTTTTTAACGATATCTGAAAAAGTCCTGCTCCACCGTAAGCAATCCATAGTTCATCTTGATTCATTCTGTGTATGTCGGAAACAGAAAGAAAAGGGTCTCCAATTTTAAACTGCTGCTTGAAAGTAAGAGAAACGGTTTGTTCTGACAAATTGACCTTGTAAAGCGCAGATTTAGAACCGACCCAAATGTCACCCAGCCGATCTTGTTTAATAAAACTGATTCCGTCATTAAATGGCATGCCGTTTTCGAAAGTAAATTGATTAACTGAAAATTGTTCCTCTGAAGGCGAGTAAACTTTTAAACCATTTTGATAGCCAATCCATAGCTTATCTTCAATTAAACGTGTCGCTGCTATTTTAAATTTATAGCTGTCAACCAATTGTTTATGGGCGTTCGGGAGAGACCGCGTTTCTCCAGTTGCAGGATCAAATTCTCGAATGTCAAAGTAAGTCGCTAACCAAAGTTTTGATTTTACCGGGATGATGTCAAATATTCCCCTCTCTGACATGTGCCAGCTCTTTGGTGTTACCACAAAGTTGTCGAGTATGTTTCCTGTTTCTTTGTCAAGTTTGAATAGTCCAGCTTCAGTGCCGACCCAGAGTATTCGATCAATTTCTTTTATTGACCAAATATTTGAGAATTGGCCGTATCTAGACGAAGCTTGATCATTGCCCAAAAAATGTTGAATGGAAGTACTGATCGGAGACCATTGCAACATTCCGCTACCTGAAGTTGCTAACCATAGAAATCCATTATCATCAAAAAAACTTTGCTTAATAGCATTGTTGCTACGCGAGTCAATATTCAAGTTAAAAAATTTGGATACTTGCTGGGATGAATCAATGTTGTAAAGACCGTCAGTGGTGGCCACCCATAACTTGTTATCATACTGGGTGAAGCGATTGCTTTTGTGTGGGTGTATCGTTTTGATTTGATAGTCTTGTTGTTGTGATGTCCACCCCTCGATGGTGAGCAAGCCTTTATCAGTCGCCAGCCAAATTTGTTCGCCATGTTTGGCAATGTCACTAATAGTTATTGAAGAACCTGGATTTTCCGAGAGTAAGTTAATACGATTAATAAATCGATTCTGACGGTCGGTAATATAGAGGCCTTTACTTGTTCCGACGAATAAGGTGTCTTCGATAATTTCTAAACTAAAAATGCCATCTTCAGTAAAATCCAAATCGGCAAACGAAGTTGTGATTGGTTGCGCAACGGTCGCTCCTGGTTGTAGAGCAAAGACACCATCCCAGCGAGCAAACCAGAGAGTTCCGTCCGACGACTGTTTAATTTGGATAACCGGATTTATTTTTGACTCACTAAACTGGTCTCCTGCGAACGTAACTGGCGTTGCTGACAAAGTATCTAAGTCGATCTGAAATGCTGATTTTTCATTGGCGATCCAAAGTCGATTTAGGTTATCGAAAAATAAATCGTAAACTTCGGTGCCAGTCAGGATTTCATTCGGCCCAGCGATATCGAGCATTTCGTAGCCGTCGTAACGCTGTAAACCATTGGCTGAACCAACCCAGATGAACCCATTATTGTCTTGAGCTATCGCATTGACCCACCGAGATTGTAAACCGTTAGGCACTGATATTTGCCGGAAATAAGGCTCTTGAATGACAGGTTTTAAAGCATCAGTGCTATCGGCGAAACTGAGCGATACTATTATATGTGTGCTGACTATTAACAGTAACTTTTTAAAAAACATGAATACCTTTGGAGATACTGTACGACCGGATATTGTCATCATTTTGTATTTTCTGAATACTTATTATGCATGATACTTGTGATTCTTGCCCGTATTCGTTAAAATTTCGCCACTTTGATGATGCGGGGTGGAGCAGCCTGGTAGCTCGTCGGGCTCATAACCCGAAGGTCGTTGG